>JAYRRR010000077.1:0-108534 GCA_041910015.1 Steroidobacteraceae bacterium | reverse complement strand
GCCGCAGCTGGCGGCTCAAGCACGCCGCCGAGCGGGTTGCCAAGCGCGCCCTGAAGGAGTAACCATCCACCCGTCCCGCCGCATCAGGTGGAGGAGTTTGACCTGGCCACGGGTGGGGGAAGTTGAGGTGGCCACCGGGGTATGGGCGGCATCACGGTCAGGACGTTCTGGAATTCGACTCCGCGCTTCTACGACACGAATAACCTGAGTCTGGTGGTGTTCTTTAAGTTTGGCGCGTTCAAGATCCTGTTTCCTGGCGATCTGGAAGAGGATGGTTGGCTGGCTCTCCTCGAGCAGCCCGCATTCCGCGCGGAACTTGCCGACACAACCGTGTTGGTGGCTTCACATCACGGCCGCGAGAACGGCTACTGCGATGCAGTATTCGACTTCTGCCAGCCGCGGGCCATCGTGATGTCTGACAAGGCCATCGTGCATGACACTCAGGAAATGACCCAGACCTACCGCCAGCGCGTAAACGATCACTGGCCCAATGGTGTTCTAGTCGCCACGACTAGCAAGCAACGCCGTGTACTCACAACACGCCGTGACGGGTGGATTCAATTTAATGTCAATGATCGTGGCGATTTCACCATCTATACAGAGTGCTACGGATGAATGACACAAAGGACTACAGCAGCAGGACATTAAAGGGCCGCAATCTCGCGTGGCTGGTCGCAACGCTCGTGCTGGATGTTCTGATCCTCCTGGTGCTGGCTTTTCCGACGGCGATTCAGGAGATGTCGCCAACAGCAATTGCCGCCGTTCGGGCCGGTTTGACCGTTCTCCTGCCCATTCCGGCGCTCATCCTTTCATCGCTGCTTTCGGCTGATCAAAAAGCCGTCTTTGTCTTCTGGCGCTTAAAGAACCCTCTCCCGGGTGCTCGCGCCTTCTCTGTGTACGCCCATGCGGATCATCGTATCGACCTCGAGAATCTAAAGGCTCAGGTCGGAGACTTTCCGGTTGGCGCGCGCGAGCAGAATGCGAAATGGTATGGACTTTATCGACAGGTCGCATCCGATGCTTCTGTCGCGGATAGCCACAAAAACTATCTTCTCTTTCGTGACATCGCTGCCATGTCGCTGCTGCTGGTACCTGCGCTTCCGGTGGCGATGTACCTGATTGGCGTGGACAGGACTCGTATTCTGATTTCGGCGACTTGGTTCCTGAGCCAATATCTGGTCTCCGCTTGGGCCGCGCGAACTACGGGTATCCGCTTTGTGCAGAACGTACTGGCGGTGCACGCGATTCCCCGAGAAGGCGCACTGGGCAAGTGACTGGGGTTCAAGATTGCTCGGCGCGGCTTTGCCCGGAGAATCCGAACGCAGGAGGCGCGTTGGTTCGACGCACTATGTGAGTGCCTGCGCCGCAATCACCTTCATAGACGACGGCAGCAGTACAGGCGTGTGCGTCTTGCCCGCGACCCACGCGTCGATCATGTCCGCCCATTCCTGCAGCATATGCCGCCGCTGCTCGGCGTACTGGGCACGGTTGTATGTACCGCGCGACGACTCGTTGCGCTCGTGCGCGAGCGCCTTCTCGATCCAGTCGCGGTTGAAGCCCATCTCGTTGAGGATCGTCGAGCCGGTGCGGCGCAGGTCGTGAACCGTGAACATCTCCAGCGGCAGATTCTCTGCCTTGGCCTTCTCGGCAATCTGCGACGTGACCCGATTGAGCGTGCTCGCCGCAATGTGAACATCCGCGTCATAACGGGAGGGGAATACGTACGGCGAGCTGCCTGCCATGAGCTTGAGCGCGGTGAAGATCTCCAGCGCCTGGCGCGACAGATAGACACTGTGGGGCCGGCGAGCCTTCATGCGTTCCTTCGGGATCGTCCAGACGCCCTTGTCGAAGTCGACCTCACTCCACATCGCCTTCGCCAGCTCACTCTTGCGCACGAGCGTCAGCAGGATCATCCGCAGCGCGAGGCGGTGGATATGGGCGAACGACACCTTGTCGATCAGCGTGAACGCGATCCGGATCTCCTCTGGGCTGAGCGCCCGTTCGCGCGGTTTGAACGTGGCAATGGATGTCGGCGCCACCTCGTTGGCTGGGTTCGGCACCTTGTGCCCATGGAGGTTTGCGAAGTTGTAGATGCCCTTAACGATGTCCCGGACATGGATGACCGTCGCGGGCGACCCCCGGTTCTTGATCTTGAGGCACAGGATGCGCACGTCGTCCGACGACACCTCCGGCAGCAGGCGGTTCGAGAGTTCGGGTTCGACCTCGCGCCGGTAAATGCCCTTGCGCATGGTGCGCGTGCTCTCCGCCATCGGACCCTCGTCCAGCCACTTCGTGGCGAACTGACCCAGGGTCTGCGCGGCTGCCAGCTGGCGCTTCTCACGCTGCTTCACCCGGGCCGGCGAGTGCCCCTGGGCGAGCGTGTTCCGGGCAGCGATGCACTTCTCGCGGGCGGCGGACAGGGAAAGTCCCGCCGGACCGTAGCGACCCAGGGTGAGGGTCTCGCGCCGGTTGCTGATCCGGTAGTCGAACCGGAACGTGATCGTCCCGGCAGGCGAGACCGTCACGTACATCCCATCCCGGTCCGTCACTTTGTACGGCTTTTCCCGGGGTTTGAGCTTCTTCAGGGCGATGTCGGTAAGCATGGCGGCCCCCGTTCTGGTGCGACCCCGATTTTACCGTCAGAAGCCTGCTTCTCTCAATTCGCACCGCGGAAATCACGGGTTTCTGGCATTTTTCCCCGGAAATTCTGCGGTTTCTTTGTTCGCCTTACCGTCGACCGCATGACGGTAAAAATCAGGCCCTTTTGGCGCTCCGGAAACCCATACCGTCAGTTTTACCGTCAGAGTATCCCGCTTGGTGCCGATAGATCGCGAATGACTCGGAGAGCTTTTTTGTTTGTATTCCAGGAGTTAGATTCACATTTCGCGGGGTGCCGATAGACCGCGAAAGGCGCCTAATCACTCCCACTCGATCGTCGCCGGCGGCTTCCCGGAAATGTCGTAGGTCACGCGCGAAATGCCCGGCACCTCGTTGATGATCCGTCGCGCGCAGAGATCGAGAAACTCATACGGCAGCCGCGCCCAGCGCGCCGTCATGAAGTCGACTGTCTCCACCGCCCGCAGCGCGATCACGTAGTCATAACGACGACCGTCCCCCATCACCGCGACCGACCGCACGGGCAGGAACACGGCAAATGCCTGGCTCGTCTGGTCATAGAGCCCGTGCGCGTTGAGTTCCTCGATGAAGATCCGGTCCGCCCTGCGCAGCAGATCGGCGTATTGCTTCGTGACTTCGCCGAGGATGCGCACACCGAGCCCCGGGCCCGGGAACGGATGGCGGAACACCATCGACCGCGGCAACCCGAGTTCGAGACCGAGCTTTCTCACCTCGTCCTTGAACAGCTCGCGCAGTGGCTCGACGAGCTTCAGCTTCATCTGCTCCGGCAGGCCACCGACGTTGTGGTGCGACTTGATGACGTGCGCCTTGCCGGTCTTCGCGCCCGCCGACTCGATGACATCGGGATAGATCGTGCCTTGCGCCAGCCAGTGCACACCCTCGAGCCTGCTGGCCTCCTCGTCGAACACCTCGACGAACAGCCGCCCGATGATCTTGCGCTTGCGCTCGGGATCGGTCTCGCCACGTAGCGCATCGAGAAAGCGCTGCTCGGCGTCGACGCGGATCACCTGCACGCCCATGTGCGTGCCGAGCGTCTGCATGACCTGATCGCCTTCGCCAGCGCGCAGCAGGCCGTGGTCGACGAACACGCAGACGAGCTGGTCACCGATGGCCCGGTGCAGCAGCGCGGCCACCACCGACGAATCGACGCCACCCGAGAGCCCGAGCAGCACGCGGTCGCCGCCGACCTGCTCGCGCACACGCGCGATCGCATCCATGATGATGTTGCCGGGCTCCCAGCGCGCCTCGCAGCCGCAGACCTCGCGGACAAAACGCTCGAGCATGCGCGCACCCTGCAGCGTGTGCGTCACCTCGGGGTGGAACTGCACGGCGTAGTAGCGGCGCGTCTCGTCGCCCATCGCGGCGAGTGGTGCGCTCGGCGAGGCGCCCACGGGCACGAAGCCGGGCGGCGCTTCCTCGACCCGGTCGCCGTGGCTCATCCAGACGTCGAACACGGCGCGGCCCCGCGCGTCGCGATGATCGGCCAGCTCGTCGAACAGCCGGCACGGCGCGGTCTGCGTGACCTGGGCATAGCCGAATTCGCGATGGTCCGCGCCTTGCACACGGCCGCCCAGCTGCGCAGCCATGGTCTGCATGCCATAGCAGATGCCGAGCACGGGCACGCCCACCTCGAACACCGCCTGCGGCGCGCGAGGCGGGTTCGCGGCCGTGACCGACTCGGGACCACCCGACAGAATGATGCCGCGCGCGCCGAACGCGCGGACGTCGTCGTCGCTCGTATCCCAGGGGTGGATTTCGCAGTAGACGCCGCTTTCGCGCACGCGCCGCGCGATCAATTGCGTGTACTGAGCCCCGAAGTCGAGGATCAGGATGCGGTGCGCGTGTATGTCCGGCGGGTGCACCGCGCGGGCGGAATCAGCTGACACGGTAGTTCGGCGCTTCCTTGGTGATGGTCACGTCGTGGACGTGGCTCTCGCGCACGCCCGCATTGGTGATGCGCACGAACTTCGGCCGCGTCCGCATCTCGTCGATGCTGGCGCTGCCGGTGTAGCCCATCGCGGCGCGCAGGCCGCCGGCGAGCTGGTGCAGGATCGCGACGACGCTGCCCTTGTAGGGCACGCGGCCTTCGACGCCCTCCGGCACGAGCTTTTCGATCTCGGCGGAGGCATCCTGGAAATAGCGGTCGCGCGAGCCATGCGCCTGCGCCATCGCGCCGAGCGAACCCATGCCGCGATAGGACTTGTAGGAGGCGCCCTGATAGAGTTCCACCTCGCCCGGCGACTCCTCGGTGCCCGCGAACAGGCCGCCCATCATGACGCAGTGCGCGCCCGCGACGATCGCCTTGGCGACGTCGCCGGAGAAGCGGATGCCGCCATCGGCGATCAGCGGCACGCCGTGCGGGGCAAGCGCCGCGGCGACGTTGGCGACCGCGCTGATCTGCGGCACGCCGACACCGGCGATCACGCGCGTCGTGCAGATCGAGCCCGGGCCGATGCCGACCTTGACGGCATCGGCGCCCGCATCGATCAGCGCGAGCGCCGCCTCGGCCGTGACGATGTTGCCCGCGATCACCTGCTGCGCGGGCCACTGGGCCTTGACGCGCCTGACGGTGTCGATCACGCCCTGCGAGTGGCCGTGCGCCGTGTCGACGACGATCACGTCGACGCCGCTTTCGCGCAGGGCCGCGGCGCGCTCGATCGTGTCCGCCCCCGTGCCGACGGCCGCGCCCACCCGCAGTGCGCCGCGCTCGTCCTTGCAGGCACGCGGGAACTCGGTGGCCTTCTGGAAGTCCTTCACCGTGATCATGCCCTTCAACTGGAAGTCGTCGCCGACGACGAGCACCTTCTCGATGCGGTGCTTGTGCAGCAGCATGAGCACTTCGTCCTTGGGCGAATTCTCCTTGACCGTCACGAGCCGCTCGCGCGGCGTCATGACCTCGCTGACCGGCGCGTCGTAGCGCGTCTCGAAGCGCAGGTCGCGATGAGTGACGATGCCGACGGCCCTGCCGTCGCGTACGACGGGCACGCCAGAGATGTTCTTCGAGCGCGTGAGCTCGAGCACTTCGCGGATCGTGGCCTCGGGCCGCACGGTGATCGGGTCGTGGATGATGCCGCTCTCGAAGCGCTTCACGCGGGCCACTTCGCGCGCCTGCGACTCGAGCGTCATGTTCTTGTGGATGATGCCGATGCCGCCTTCCTGCGCGATGGCGATGGCGAGGCGGTGCTCGGTGACCGTGTCCATGGCCGCCGAGACCACCGGCAGGTTGAGCTTGATGCCGCGGGTGAGCGACGTGGACAGGCTGGCTTCGTGCGGCAGGACCTGCGAGTAGGCCGGCACGAGCAGGACGTCGTCGAAGGTGAGGGCTTCCTCGAGTATGCGCAGCATGGGGTGACCCGGGCCGTAAGGAAGCGCGGCATTGTACCCGTCCGGGGCGTCGCGCGTAAAACCGGAGCCCATCCCGGGCGGGCACCCGCCTTACAACGGGGCGGCGCCCGGCGCCTCCGCACCGGGGCGCCTTCCGGTAGGATTCCGCGATGACCGACTCCTGGTTCGACAGCAGCCGCGAATCCACCCCCGCGCCCCGGCAGGTGCTGACGGTCTCCCAGTTGAACGCGCAGGCACGCCTGCTGCTCGAGCGTGGCCTGGGCTCGGTCTGGCTCGAAGGCGAGGTCTCTAACCTGTCCCGGCCGTCGTCCGGCCATTGGTATTTCTCGCTCAAGGACGAGACCGCCCAGGTGCGCTGTGCGATGTTCCGCAGCAAATGCATGCTCGTCCGCTTCCCGGTTCGCGACGGCTCGCACGTGCTGGCGCGCGGCCGCGTCAGCCTCTACGAGGCGCGCGGCGACTACCAGCTCGTCGTCGAGCATCTCGAGGAAGCCGGGGAAGGCGCACTGCGCCGCCGTTTCGAGGAACTTAAGCACAGGCTCCTCGCCGAGGGGTTGTTCGAGGCCGGCCGCAAGCGCCCCCTGCCGACGCTGCCGCGCCGCGTCGGCGTGATCACCTCGCCTACCGGCGCCGCGTTGCGCGACATCCTGCACATCCTGCGGCGGCGCTTTCCCGCCGTGCCGGTGCTGATCCACCCGGTCACCGTGCAGGGCGGGTCGGCGTCGCGCGAGATCGTGCAGGCGCTGCAACTGGCTGCCCAGCGCGCCGAATGCGACGTGCTGATCGTGGCGCGCGGTGGTGGCTCGCTCGAGGACCTCATGGCCTTCAACGAGGAATCCGTCGCGCGCGCGATTGCCACCTGCCCGATCCCCGTGATCAGCGGCGTCGGTCACGAGACCGACTTCACCATCGCGGATTTCGTCGCGGACGAACGGGCTCCGACGCCGTCTGGTGCCGCGGAACGTGCCGTGCCGGACAGCGCCGAATACCTGCACGCACTGGGCACCCTGCATCGCAACCTGGCCGGCGCGATGCGGCGCAGACTGCAAGTGCTTCGCCAGCTGTTGCGGCAACACGAACGTGGTCTGCAGCGCGCGCACCCGGGAGCGCGGCTGCGCCAGCATGCGCAGCGGCTCGACGAACTGGAGCAACGTCTGCACAGGGCGACCACCGGCAGGCTCGACCGCGCCCGAATCCGGCTGTGCAATGCCGAGTCGCTGCTGGCGCGCAGCAGTCCGGTGCGACGGCTCGCGGCCCTGAGCCTGCGGCTCGACACGGCGCGGCGTCGCCTCGCGCCGTGCATGCAGCGCCGGCTGCAACGCGAGCGCGAGCGCCTGGAGCGGTCGATGCGAACGCTGCACGCCGTGAGCCCGCTCGCGACCCTCGAGCGCGGCTACGCCATCGTGCTCGACGCGGCTGGCCACGTCGTCACCGATACCGCCACGGTGCTGCCGGGTGCCCGCATCCACACACGGGTGGCCCGTGGCTCGATCGAGGCCACCGTGACGGCCGTCGTGCCGGGCTCGGGGCGTCCGGCGGCGGAATGAAGACGCGCAAGGTCCTGCCCGGCCTCGTCGCCGGCCTGCTGCTGGTTCCCACCGTCGCGCCTGCCGGCGGGCCGCCGCTGCCACGCGACTCGCGCGTGCCGGGCGGCATCGCCATCCTCGACCTGGGCACAGCCGCGAAGGCTCCAGGCGCGGTCTATTTCGGGGTCTATCGCGCCCCTGTCGTGCACGAGGGTGGAGCATGGAAGGCCGTCGTGGGCATACCGCTCGCCACGGCCCCGGGCCGTCACGTGGCTCGCCTGGTCACAGCGGCCCCGGACGATGCAGACGTCGAAATCCGCTTCGACGTCGCGCCCAAGACGTATGCCGAGCAACGGCTGACGGTCGAGCCGCGCAAGGTCGATCCCTTGCCCGACGACCTGAAACGCATCGAGACGGAGTCGGCGCGCACGGAACAGGCACTGTCGACGTACTCCGAGGACATGACGCCGACCTGGCAGTGGCAACCGCCCGTGCCGGGCGAACGGTCGAGTTCGTTCGGGCTGCGGCGCGTCTTCAACGGTCAGGCACGCAACCCGCACAGCGGCATGGACATCGCGGCGCCCACCGGCGCCGCGATCCGGTCACCTGCCGCGGGTCGGGTGGCCGACACCGGCGACTTCTTCTTCAACGGGCAGACGGTGTTCGTCGACCACGGACAGGGCGTGCTGACCATGTACTGCCACCTGAGCCGCATCGACGTGGCCGTCGGCGACACGGTCGCGGCCGGTGACCAACTCGGCCTCGTCGGTGCGACGGGCCGCGTGACCGGCCCGCACCTGCACTGGGGCGTGTCCGTGAATCGCGCGCTGGTCGACCCGACGCTGCTGCTCGCCGCGCCGGTACCTGCACCGCCTTAGGATGCCCGCCGCGCCGGAGTCGCGGGCGGGACGAGACATCAGTCGGCGAGCGACCTCAGGAACCTGCCGATGGCGGGCTCGAACCGCGCGTGGTCGACCAGGAACGCATCGTGGCCCTGCGGCGACGGGAATGCGTGGAACTCGACCGCGCGACCCGCGGCCCGCAGTTCGTCGGCGATCTGCTGCTGCTGGTTGATCGTGTACAGCATGTCCGACTGCACGCCCAGTACCAGCGTGCGCTGCACGCGGAACTTCGCGAAGGCGGCCGCGAGCGAACCGTCGCCGTGCTCGGCGAGATCGAACCGGTCCGACGCGCGCGACAGGTACAGGTACGAATTCGCGTCGTAGGTGTCAGCGAACCGCTGGCCCTGGTGCTCGAGATACGCCTCGACCTCGAACATCGGCCGGAAGTCGCCGACGCGGCCGACGCTTTCCGGCACGCGGCGACGGCCGAAGCGCTGATCCCATTCCTCGTGGCCGCGGTAGGTGATGGTGCCGAGCTTGCGCGCGAGCCGCAGACCCTGGCGCGGACCGCGTCCCGGCTCGTAATTGCCGCCGCGCCACGCCACGTCGTTGCGCACGAGCTCGCGCTGCAGCGAGCGCAGCGCGATCGCGAACGGCCCGGCGCTGGCCGCGCCGGAGATCGTCACCATGTTGATGGCGGCCTCCGGAAACTGCGCGGCGAACGCGAGCACCGAGACGCCGCCGAGAGAGGCTCCGATCATGCACCGGACCCGCTCGATGCCGAGATGTCGCAGGACCTCGTAGCCGCCGCGCGCGATATCTTCGACGGCGATCTCCGGAAAGGCAATGCCGTAGGGCCGCCCGGTCTGTGGATCGATCGAGGCAGGGCCCGACGAGCCGTACGGGCTGCCCAGCGAATTCACGCAGATGACGAAGTGCCGGTTCGTGTCGATCGCCTTGCCCGGGCCGATCATCGGCTCCCACCAGCCCGGCTTCGGATCCGCTGCCGACGAGGCCGCATGCGCCGAGGGCGACAGGCCCGTGAAAAGCAGGATGGCGTTCGACCTGGCCGCATTGAGCGTGCCCCAGGTTTCGTACGCGACGACCGGGTTCGCGATGACACCGCCGCGGTAGAGCCGCAAGGGCTCGTCGAGGACCGCCAACTGCGTGGCCGGCAGGTCGTGGGCGCTGGCAGATGTTCTGGCGAGGGCCATGAGCATGTCCGGAAGTCTAGACCCGGCCCCGCAGAGGACAAGGCTCAGAGGATAGCCGGTCAGAACCGGCGGTTATGAACGAAACGCCCCGGGGCCGGAAAGGTCCTACGCGCGATGTGGGGCGGGGCGACTTGTCGCCGACCGGTCTCGCTCGAGTCGGACACGGACGGCCGATCCGGTCAGCGCTTGCCGCCCTTGTTGCCCTTGACCCTCGCCATCAAGCGCTTGCGGCTGCGCACCTGGCGCGGCGTCAGTTCGTTGCGCCGGCCCGCATACGGGTTGTCGTCAGTGCGGAACTCGACGCGCATCGGCGTGCCCTCGAGACGAAACGTCGCCCGGAAGTGGTTCTCCAGAAATCGCCGGTAGGCGTCGGGGACGTGCTGGGTCTGGTTGCCGTGGATCACTACGACCGGCGGGTTGCGCCCGCCCTGGTGCGCGTAACGCAGCTTGATGCGCCGGCCGCGCACGAGCGGTGGCTGGTGGATCGCCATGGCCTGCTCGAGCGCCCGCGTCAGCTCCCGGGTCGGCAGCTCGCGCATGGCCGCGCGGTACGCCTTCAGCACGGACCCCATCAGCTCCCCGACGCCCGTGCCGTGGCGCGCGGAAATGAGGTGCACGGGCGCGAACCGCAGGAAATCGAGTCGCAGGTCGAGGCCGTCGCGGATCGCGGCGCGCTGGTCGGGCGGAATGCCGTCCCATTTGTTGACGGCGACGACCAGCGCCCGGCCCTGCTCCGCGACCAGGCCCAGCAGGCTCGCGTCCTGCTCGGCGATCGTATCGTGCGCGTCGAGCACGCCGATGACGACGTGCGCGCGGTCGATCGCCTGCAGCGTCTTGACGACGCTGAATTTCTCGATCGCCTCGCTGACACGGGCACGGCGCCGCACGCCCGCCGTGTCGACCAGCACGTAGGCATGACCGTCACGCTCGAACGAAACCTCCACGGCATCGCGCGTGGTGCCCGGCTGGTCGAACGCGATCAGACGCTCCTCGCCGAGCAGCCGGTTGATCAGGGTCGACTTGCCCACGTTGGGCCGGCCCACCACGGCCACACGGATCGCGCCCTCGGCGACGCCGGGTCCGGCGGCCGCCTGCTGCCCTTCCTCGAAGCCCGCCAGCGCACGCTCGACCAGCGGCTCGAGACCCTGCAGGTGAGCCGCGGAAACCGCCACCGGCTCGCCGAAACCGAAGCGGTGGAACTCCGCCTGCGCGAGTTCGTCCTCGACACCTTCCGCCTTGTTGGCAACCACGATCACCGGCTTGCCGCTGCGGCGCAGCACGTCGGCGACGTGCAGGTCCTGCGGCGTGCAGCCCTCGCGCGCGTCGACGACGAACAGGACGCGGTCGGCTTCCTCGACGGCCTTGAGCGTCTGCTCGGCCATCAACTGCTCGATGCCGGCCTGCGTGGCGGCGACGAGGCCGCCGGTGTCGATGACGACGCAGGAACGCCCCGGCAGGCGCGCATAACCGTACTTCCGGTCGCGCGTCAGGCCCGGCACGTCGGCGACGAGCGCGTCGCGCGTGCGCGTCAGCGCATTGAAGAGCGTCGACTTGCCGACGTTCGGGCGACCGACCAGCGCGACGACGGGCAGCACATCAGCGGCCCGCGGTTCCGCCCACTCGATACGCGACGATCCGGCCGTCCTCGTCGACGACGAAGACGCGTCCGTCGGCCACAATCGGCCTGGCGCTGATGCGCGTGTCGCCGGGGTGCTCGCGCGCAACGAACTTGCCCGTGTCGCGGTCGAGCCAGTGCAGATAGCCCTCAAAGTCGCTGACGATGACGGCATTGCCGACCACGGCCGGAACGCCCAGGCCGCGACGCGCGAGCCCCTGCTGCTGCCACAGCACCGTGCCGTCGCGCCGGCGCAGCGCGACCACGTTACCCTCCGACGTCGCCACGTAGAGTTGGTCGCCGTCGAGCGCCAGCCCGCGGTAGCTAGACAGGTCGCGTCCCCACCATACCTGGCCGGAATCGAGCGCGAACATGACCACACGGCCCTGGTAGCCGACGGCATAGCCGTCGCCGCCTTCCACCTCGACCGCGCTGTCGACGTCGGCGAGCCGCTCGAGTTCCGAGCGGCCGCGGGGCGTGCTCACCTGCGCCTGCCACACGACATCGCCGGTTGCGAGCGCGTAGGCGACGACCTTGCCCGAGTCGAAACCGGCCAGCACGTTGTCGCCTGCGCGCACCGGGGGTGCCGTGCCACGTAGCGTCAGCCTCGGCACGAGCTCCTCGGCACTCCATTGCTCCTGGCCGCTCGCCGCCGCGAGAGAGCGGACCCGGCCGTCGACGGTCCGGATGATCACGCGGTCGCCCGCGACGAGCGGCGCCGCGAGCACTTCGCCGTTGACCTTGGCCTTCCACAGCCGCTTGCCGCTCGTGTCCAGCGCGATGACGGCACCGTCGCTGGTGCCGACCGCAACCAGCCCCGCGCCGACACCGGGACCCGCCGACAGATCGGCCTTGAGTTCCTGTGACCATCGCTCGCGGCCCGTCGCGGGATCGAGCGCCTCGACCTTGCCGTTGCGCGACGCGGTATAGAGCGTGCCATCGTCGAGCGCGAGGCCGAGCGACAGACGCAACTCGGCAGCGTCACTGCCCACATTGGTCGACCAGAGCTTCTGCACCGCGAGGGTCGGCTTCAGGTCGACGAGTTCGGCCGGCGGCTCCGCCTCCTTGTCCTTGTCGCAACCGGCGACCAGGAACACCAGCGACGTCGCGCAAACCGCAGCGAAGACTGCATGCGCGCGCCTCATGGCTGCCCTCCAGCCGCTGGCGTCGTCGCCGGCGCGCCGGCCGCCGCGGCTGGCGGCGCCGCCACGGACGCGCCAGCGAGTGCGTCGCGCTTGAGTTCCACGTAACGCGTGTCGAGCGCCGGCCCCTGCCCGGTGTTGTCTGCGGCCAGTGCCGCATCGTAAGCCGCGCGGGCACCGGCCACGTCGCCCTTGGCGGCGAGGATGTCGCCGCGGATTTCCTGGTAGACCGGTGCGAAGGCTCCGGCCTGCTGCGGATCGAGCCGCTTCAGCGCCTCATCGAGCTTGCCCTGCTCGGCCAGCACGCGGGCGAGACGCCCCTGCGCCACCTGGCGCAACTGCGGATCCCGAGAGCCGTCGACGACATTGTGCAGGCGCTTCACGGCCTCGTCGTACTTGCGCTGGTCGACCAGCAGCCGTGCGAGCGCCAGGTCAGACTGGTCCGCATAGGGCGACTTCGGGTGCAGCAGGCGGAGGTCGTCCGCCTTCTTCGCGGCGGCCACGCCATCGGCCTTGCCGAGCGCGTCGAGCACGGCGAGATAGGCGCTCTCGTCGTGCTCCGCCGCCTGCTGTCGCGACTTCTGCCAGTACTGCCATCCCGCGAGGGCGCCGAGGCCGAGCGCGATGCCGCCGACGATCCAGAGCCAGTTCTCCGACCACCAGCGGCGCAGTTGCTCTTCGCGTTCGTTGTCTGAAAGATCTTCCACGTCGCTCTCCACGGCGGCCGCACACGGCCGCGTCACTGTCCGATTATGCCGTGCCGCCGCCTATGACCCGGAGGAGTTCGGCCGGCAGCTCGCCGACCGGAACCTGACGCTGTCCGGCATCGCTGCGCAGCGGTTTGACCGCTGCCACGCCGCGCGCCGCCTCGTCGTCGCCGACGATCACCGCGCAGCTCGCGCCGCTCTTGTCCGCACGCTTCAGCTGCGACTTGAAGCCGCCGCCGCCGCAGTTGACCTCGACGCGCAGCCCCGGCGCCGCATCGCGCAGGCGTTCGGCGAGACCCAGACCGAGCGCCTCGGCAGCGGCGCCGGCGAGCACCAGGTACACGTCCGGCCGGCCCTCGTCGCCGACGAGGCCCTGCAGTCGCATGAGCTCGACGATACGCTCCTCGCCGAGCGCCCAGCCGACGGCCGGCGTCGGCTCGCCACCCAGTTGCGCGACGAGCCCGTCGTAGCGCCCGCCCGAACAGATGGCGTCCTGCGAACCGAGGTCCGTCGTGACCCACTCGAACACCGTGCGGGAATAGTAGTCGAGCCCGCGCACGAGTCGCGGATTGACGACGAAGTCGACGCCCGCCGCGCGCAGATGCGCGCCCAGCACGTCGAAATGCTCCGCCGACCCGGGATCGAGATGGTCGGTGATCGAGGGCGCCCCGCGGATGATCCCGGCCATCGCCGGGTTCTTGCTGTCGAGGATGCGCAGCGGGTTGCCATCGAGGCGACGCACGCTGTCTGCGTCGAGCGCGGCCGCGTGTGCGCGGAAGTACTCGACCAGCTTCGTACGATAGACCGCGCGCGACTCCGCCGTGCCCAGTGAATTCAGGTTCAGGCGCAGACCGCGCAGGCCGAGGCGGCGCCACATTCGCGCCGTCATCAGGATCAGTTCCGCGTCGACGTCCGGTCCGGCGTAGCCGAGCGCCTCGGCGTCGATCTGATGGAACTGACGGTAGCGGCCCTTCTGCGGCCGCTCGTAGCGGAACATGGGGCCCATGCACCAGACCTTCTGCCGCTGGTGGTGCAGCAGGCCGTTGGAGATCGCCGCACGCACGACGCCGGCCGTGGCCTCGGGACGCAGCGTCAGCGAGTCGCCGCCGCGGTCCTCGAACGTGTACATTTCCTTTTCGACGATGTCCGTGAACTCGCCGATCGAGCGCTTGAAAAGCTCGGTGCGCTCGAGCAGCGGCAGCCGGATCTCACGGTAGCCGTACTGCGCGAATGTCTCGCGCGCGACGCGCTCCAGTTGCTGCCATGCTGCCGACTCGTCGGGAAGCACGTCGTTCATGCCGCGGACGGCTTGCAGGGTTTCGCTCATCGTCTCTGGATGCTCGCTGTGGCGACGCTCAATGCAGGGCGCCGTCGGCGCCGATGCTGAAGCGCGCGACCGCGCCCGGCGACGGCGGCAGCGGACGGCCATTGACGGCAACGGTCACGGCGGGCGCGTTGCCGAGCGTGACGCTGAGCGGTGCGGTCGCCGTCAGCGTCCGCTCCGAGCCGGCCTTGCCCAGGTCGTAGAGCACCGCCCGGCCGGAGCCGTCGAAGATCTCGACCCAGGAGTCGGCACTGAAGCGCAATTGCAGCGTCACCTGACCCGCGGCCGGCGGCGCCATGGGAGTCGCGGGTTTGGACGCGACCGTCGTCGGCCCCGTCGGGGCCGACACCGGCGCGCTGGCCGATGCCGTACCCGGCATCGCCGTCGATTCGCCGGCTGCGTTCGCCGCACCGACATCCCGCCCCGCCGGCGCATGCGAAGGCTCCGGTGGTGCACCGGGCAACGACACTTCGGCTGCGGGTTCATCGGCCGGCGCGGCCGACCACGGCAGGCCGTTCTCCGAAACGTATGCCAGCAGCGCCGCGGCCACCAGGAACGCCGCTGTCCCGCCGACGACCCAAGGCCAGCGCGGGCGACTGCGAACGGGCGCCATTTCGAGCCGCGCCTTCGGGACGAGCGTCGGCTCGCCGAGCTGCTGCCTGGAGCGCTCGTAGGCGCCGATGATCTCGTCCTCGCCCAGCGCGAGCAGATTGGCGTAACGCCGCAGGTGACCCTTGACGAACACCGGCGCGCCCAGTGCGCCGAAATCGTTCGCCTCGAGAACGGTGATGACCGTGGAATCGAGATTCAGTGCCTCCGCGGCCTGCTGCTCGCTGAGGCCGCGTGCCTCGCGCTCGCGCCGCAGACGTGCGCCCGGGCTCGACGGGAGCTCGGTGACCTCCTCGCCCGGCGCGGTCATGGCCCGGCCCGTTCCTCGTCGAACAGCTGCCCCGCCTCCGCCGACGTCGGGAACTCGCTCTTGATGCGCTGCGCCAGACGCTGCGCCTGTTGCGAATCGCCGAGCGCCAGTTCGATTCGACGGCCGAGCATCAGCGTCGACGCCGTGGCAGGCGCGACCGCATCGCGGCGCTCGAGGAACGCGCGTGCCTGCATGCCGTTGCCGTTCGCGAGCGCGAGTTCGGCCATCTGCAGCAGCGCATCCGGCTGCTTGGGGTTCACCGCGAGAGCCTTGCGGAAGTACTGCTCCGCCTCCTTGGGCCGCGCATCCGCGCGCGCGCAGCGGCCTGCGTTCGCATAGGCGACGTCGGGTGTCCGGTAGAGCGCGCTCGTCGCCGCCTGGAGCAGGTACTGCTCCCCGCGCTCGAAATCGCCGGTACGGCAGAAGAACACGGCCGCGTTGTTGAGCACTTCGGGATCATCCTTGCCGAGGCGCACTGCCTGCTCGAAGTGGCTCTGCGCCTTGCGCCGGTCGTTGAGGCGGTCGTAGATGAAGCCTGCGGCCATCTGCGTCCGCGCCGTGTGTGGGTTCTGCTGCAGCGCCTTCTCGATCTTGTCGCGTGCGGAAGCGAGGTCGCCTTCCTTCATGTAGGCGAGCGCCAGCTGGGTGTTCGCCACCGCCGCCTGGTCGAGATCCTTCTGCGCCGCCGCGACGGCCGTCGTCGAGACCGTCAGCATCGACATGGCGATGGCCGCGAAGCACAGCATCCTGCGGTTCATGCGCGCACCTCCTCGGTCGGGAACCGCTTGTCGCGGAGCCGGTTCATGACGCGGTCGTTCACGCGGCCCGCGAGCTGGCCGCACGCCGCGTCGATGTCGTCGCCGCGCGTGCGCCGGATGGTCGCCATGACGCCGCCCTTGATCAGGATGTCGCGGAAACGCTCGACGGCCGCGTCGGACGAGCGTTGGAAGCGCGTGCCGGGGAACGGATTGAACGGGATCAGGTTCACCTTGGCCGGGTGCCCGTGCAGGATCTGCACGAGTTCCCGCGCATGCTCGGGCCGGTCGTTGTAGCCGTCGAGCATCACATACGCAAAGGTAACGCCGCGCGCATTCTGCTTCTCGACATAGTGCCAACAGGCCTCGAGCAGATCCTTGATAGGGTGACGCCGATTGATCGGGACGATTTCGCTGCGCAGTTCGTCGTTCGGGGCATGCAGCGAGACGGCGAGCGCGACGTTGGTCTCGTCGGCGATGCGATACATCTGCGGCACCAGACCCGACGTGCTGATCGTGACGCGGCGGCGCGACAGATCGAGCCCCAGGTCGTCCATCATGATCTCGGCGGCGGGAACCACGTTGCGGTAGTTGGCGAGGGGCTCGCCCATGCCCATGAAGACGACGTTGGTGATGACGCGGTCGCCGTCGGGCGAATACCCGAGTTCGCGGTTCGCGAGCCAGACCTGGCCCACGATCTCCGCGGTCGACAGGTTGCGATTGAAGCCCTGCGCGCCGGTCGCGCAGAACCCGCAGTCCATCTGGCAACCGACCTGGCTCGAGATGCACAGCGTGCCGCGCCCCGGCTCCGGGATGAAGACCGCCTCGATCGCCTGGCCGCCCTCGAACCGCAGGACCCACTTGCGGGTGCCGTCGGCCGACACCTGCGTCCCGAGGATCTCGGGCGTGCGCAGTTCCGCGACCTCGGCGAGCCGACGGCGGAAGTCCTTGCGGAGGTCCGTCATCGCGTCGAAGTCGCCGACCGCGCGCTTGTAGATCCACTTGTACAGCTGCCGGGCGCGAAACGGCTTCTCGCCCATCGCGACGACGAATGCCTCCAGGCCGGACCGCGTCAGGCCCAGCAGGTTGGTGCGTTCATGCGGCGTCGTTTCGCTCATGCCGGCTTGGACCGCGCGCGGCGGCCCGAGTGCCCCTGCGCCTCAGCGCGGGCAGATTTCCGTCTCGGCGAAAAAGAACGCCACCTCGCGTGCGGCATTCTCGAGGCTGTCCGAGCCGTGCACGACGTTGGCCTCGATGCTGTCGGCGAGATCGGCGCGGATCGTGCCCGGAGCGGCCTTCTTCGGATCGGTGGCGCCCATGATGTCGCGGTTCTTCGCCACGGCACCCTCGCCTTCGAGCACCTGCACCATGACGGGGCCCGAGGTCATGTAGGCACAGAGGTCCTTGAAGAACGGACGCTCGCGGTGGACGCCGTAGAACGCCTCGGCCTGCGCCCGCGAGAGACGCATCATGCGCGCTGCGACGACCCGGAGGCCGGCCTTTTCGAAGCGACCGTAGACGTCGCCGATGACGTTCTTCCTGACTCCGTCCGGCTTGACGATGGAAAGCGTGCGTTCGAGGGACATTGAGGATCCTTGGGATGCTTGATTCGCGGGCCCGGCCCGCCGCCACGGGAAAGGCGGCCCTGTGGCACGGGCCCGCACGGGTGCGGGCGCCGGCGACCCGGCCGACCGAAAAGATAACGTCACAGTATACCCGGCCGCACCGGGGCGGCCAAGAAACCTTAGCCCGGACGGGCAGTTACGCAGGAGTCTGCCGACCCTGCCCCGGGGGCCCGCGCAGCCCCGTTCCGGGACGGGTAGTCAGGATTGCCCTGCCCAGGCCTGCCTGGCGCGGTCGCGCGTCAGACGTTGAAGCTCTCGCCGCAGCCGCATTCGCCCTTGACGTTCGGGTTGCGGAACCTGAAGGCCTCGTTGAGCCCCGTGCGGACGAAGTCGATCTCCGTACCGTCGACGTATTGCAGGCTCGCGCGGTCCACGACCACCTTGACACCGGCGGCGTCGAACACAACGTCGGTCGCGCCGATTTCATCGGCATAGCTCACGACATAGGCGTACCCGGAACAACCCGTCTGCTTGACGCCGAGACGCAGACCGACGCCCTGGCCGCGGTTCGCCATGAACGAGCGGACGCGTTCGGCAGCGGAGGGAGTCAGGGAAATCGACATGTGCAGGAATCCTTGCGAGACCAGCCGCGCGAAATTCTACACCGTAGACCCGGGCTCGCCGGGCCAGTTCCGGGCCGCGTCGCGCGCGGCGTCCTGAAGCGTGAGCAAGCGCCCGAACTTGGCGGCGGGAATGTCCAGCACCCGCGCCGCCTCCTGCCAGTCCCACGCAGCCAGCGCATCGCGATCCCAGCCGCGGACCTGCTCGATGAGCCACGACGCCGCGGCCAGCAGGTGCGGACAGCCGAAAGCCGTGAATGCCGCGGCACCGATGCGGTCCCCGTTCAGCTCGAACTGCAGTTCGACGTCGCAGCCCTGCTCGCGGTCGCCAGCCCTGCCCGAAAACACCTCTCGCGACGGCTCGAGCCGCCCGGCGCCGGGCAACGCCCGGAACCGACGACGGACCTCGGCCCCATAACGCGCGTCGTCGGACGATTCCGGTCGCTGCGGACACGGCCGCGCCCGGCATGCGCGCAGCCGCAGGACTTCCCCGCGGATCCGCTCCGCGGCGTAATCGACGTCGTCAGCCGTCGTGAAACGGCCGAGACTCAGACGCAGCGAGCTCTGTGCGAGACGGTCGCTGCGTCCGAGCGAGCGCAGCACGTATGACGGCTGGGCATGCGTGCTGGCGCACGCGGAGCCCGATGACACCGCCAGGTCGTCGAGCGCGAGCAGCAGCGCTTCGCCTTCGACGCCGTCGACGGAGACGCTCAGGATGCCGGCAACGCGTCGCGTGGCGTGGCCGTTCAACCACAGACCCGGCAACTCCGCGAGTCGGCGCCAGAGACCATCGCGCAGCGCTGCGATCCGCGCCGCGTCCTCGGACATCTGCTCGCGGGCGATCCGGTACGCCGCGCCCATGCCGACGATCTGGTGGGTCGGCAGCGTCCCCGAGCGGAGGCTGCGTTCCTGTCCACCGCCGAACTGCAGCGGCACGAGTCCGACCCGTGGCTCGCGCCGCACGCACAGCGCGCCGACGCCCTTCGGGCCGTGCACCTTGTGCGCCGTGAGCGCGAGCAGGTCGATGCCGTCGCGCTGCACGTCGAGATCGAGCTTGCCGGCGCCCTGCGCGGCGTCGACGTGGAACAGCACGCCGCGCTCGCGACACAGCCGCCCGATGGCACCCACGTCCTGTGCCACGCCGATCTCGTTGTTGACGTGCATGATCGAGACGAGCAGCGTCTCGGGCCGCAGCGCGTCCGCTACCTGTTGTGGAGCAACGATGCCGTCGGCGTCGGGCTTCAGGTACGTGACGGACGCGCCCTCGCGCTCGAGCTGACGGCACGCGTCGAGCACGGCCGGGTGTTCGGTTCGCGAGGTCACGACGTGTCGCTGCGCGCGATCGCGCCGGAAGCGCACGGCGCCGAGCAACGCGAGGTTGTCCGACTCCGTGGCGCCCGAGGTGAAGATCACCTGTCCGGGTTCGGCGCCGACCAGCGCGGCCACCTCGACACGGGCGCGCTCGACCAGCGCAGTGGCGGCACGCCCGGCCCGGTGCGTGACGGCCGAAGCGTTGGCGAACACTCCGTCCGGGCCGAGACAGGCCGTCATCTCGGCGATCACGCGCGGATCGACCGGCGTCGTCGCGGCGTTGTCGAGATAGACGAAGCGCCGCACGCTCACGGCCCCGTCCCTTCCGCGCGCACCTGCGGGGCGCCGGCGCGCCGGCGCCGACCCTGCACCGCGGTCAGGATGCCGCGCAGGATGTTCATCTCGTTCTGGTCGAGCACCGTGCGCTGAAACAGCCGCCGCAGCCGGGCCATCAGCTGGCCGGAACCGGTGCGATCACGGAAGTCGATCTCGTCGAGCACCTGCGCGAGGTGCGCATAGAACTGCTCCATCTCCCGCACGTTCGCGAGCGGCACGGGCCCCTCGCCACGGGTCGGGGCACCGCCCGCACGATCGCGCTGCGCGAGACAGACCTCGTAGGCCACGACCTGGACGGCCATGGCGAGATTGAGCGAAGCGTAGACCGAGCCGGTCGGGATCGTGAGCAGCGTGTGACAGAGCTGCAGTTCGTCGTTGTCGAGACCCGCGCGTTCATTGCCGAACAGGATCGCGACCTCGCTCGCCTGCGCCGCCGCGGCGATTTCGCGCGCCGCCGCGCGCGGCTCGACGATGCGCCACGCCAGATGGCGACCCCGCGCCGTCGTGCCGACGACGAGGCCGCAATCGGCGACCGCCGTGCGGACGTCCGGCACGGTGCGCGCACGCTGCAGCAGGTCGTCCGCACCCGCCGCCATCACGGTCGCCTCGCTCGCCGGAAACCGCTCGGGCGCGACGAGCCAGAGCGAGTCGAGTCCCATCGTCTTCATGGCACGCGCCGCCGAGCCGACGTTGCCGGGGTGCGAGGGGCGGACCAGTACGATGCGAATCGGCATGCTCTGGTATTCTAGCGGGCTTGCGCGGGCCCGCCTCGCGCCGCTCTTTTCCAGCCGCCGCCCGTCACCCGTGCCCGAGGACGCCGCATGACCATGCAGCCCTTGCTCAACATCGCCGTCCGCGCCGCCCGTCGCGCGGGCGACCTGATCGTGCGCAACGTCGATCGCGTGCCGACACTCAGCGTCCAGGCGAAGGGCCGCAACGACTTCGTCTCCGAGATCGACCAGGCGGCCGAGCGCGACATCATCGAGACGGTGCGCCGCGCCTACCCGGACCATGGCTTCCTCGGCGAGGAAACGGGCCGCAGCGGCGGCGACGAGGTGATCTGGATCATCGACCCGCTCGACGGCACGACGAATTTCCTGCACGGTTTTCCGCAGTTCGCCGTCTCGATCGCCGTCGAGGTCCGCGGGCGCCTGGAGCACGCGGTCGTGTACGACCCGATGCGGCAGGAACTCTTCACGGCATCGCGCGGCTACGGCGCGCAGCTCGACGGCCGGCGCATCCGCGTGAGCAGGCAGACGACGCTCGACGGTGCGCTGATCGGGACGGGCTTTCCCTACCGCGCCAACGCCCGCTGGATCGACGACTATATGGCCATGCTCAAGGCCGTGATGTCCGCAACGGCGGGCATCCGCCGGCCGGGCGCCGCGTCGCTCGACCTCGCCTACGTCGCCGCGGGGCGTACCGACGGCTTCTGGGAAATCGGCCTGAGCGCCTGGGACACGGCCGCGGGCACGCTGCTGATCACGGAAGCCGGCGGCCGCATCGGCACGCTGACCGGCGCGACGTACACCCAGGGCGGTCACGTCGCGGCCGGCACACCCAAGGTCTTCGACGCGCTCGTCGCCTGCATCGGGCCGCACGTGCCGCCCGACCTGCGCGGGAAATAGGCCCCTACCCCGGCTCCGTGCGGTCCGGTACAGTCCGGCGGCATCGCCCCCGGGCGGACCGTCGCACGCGAGACCCCATGCCGCACCCACTGTTTTCGACGAAGCCGATCGGCGAACTGCACGAGGCCGACGCCGACAACGAACTGCGCCGCACGCTCGACGCGCGCGCGCTGATCCTGCTCGGCATCGGTGCCATCATCGGCACCGGCATCTTCGTGCTGACGGGCACGGCGGCCGCGAACCACGCGGGTCCGGCGCTCGTCGTCTCGTTCCTGATCGCCGGCCTGGGTTGCGCATTCGCCGGGCTCTGCTACGCCGAGTTCGCGTCGATGATCCCGGTTTCGGGCAGCGCCTATTCCTATTCCTACGCAACGCTCGGCGAATTCGTCGCCTGGTTCATCGGCTGGAACCTGATCCTCGAATACCTGTTCGCGGCCGCGACCGTGGCGGTCGGCTGGTCCGGGTACGTGGTGAGCCTCTGCGAGCAGTTCGGCGTCCACCTGCCCGATGCGCTGACCAACGCCCCGTTCACGAAGGGCGCCGGCCACTACGAAGTGGTGCGCACCGGCGCCATCATCAACCTGCCCGCGGTGCTCGCCGTTGCGGCGCTCACGGCCCTGTGCTACGTCGGCATCCACCAGTCGGCGCGCTTCAACGCGGTCGTCGTCGCGATCAAGGTCGCGGTGATCATCCTGTTCATCGGCTTCGGGATGTGGGCCGTGGACGGCGCCAACTGGCAGCCGTTCATCCCGCCGAACACCGGCACGTTCGGTCACTTCGGCTGGAGCGGCATCGTCCAGGCCTCGGGCATCATCTTCTTTGCCTACATCGGTTTCGACGCCGTTTCGACTGCGGCACAGGAGGCGAAGAACCCGCAACGCGACATGCCGCTCGGCATCATGGGCAGCCTGGTCATCTGCACAGTGCTCTACGTGGCCGTCTCGGCGGTGCTGACCGGCATGGTCCACTACTCGGCGCTCAACACGCCGGCCCCGGTCGCGCTGGCGCTGGACCGGCACCCCGAGCTGTCGTGGCTCGCGGGCTGGATCAAGCTCGGCGCCATCGCGGGCATGACCTCGGTGATGCTGGTGATGATGCTCGGCCAGCCGCGCATCTTCTACGCGATGTCGCGCGACGGCTTGCTGCCGCCGTTCTTCCGCAAGGTGCACCCGACGCACAAGACACCGTACATCGGCACGCTGATCACCGGTGCGCTCGCCGCGCTGATCGGCGGCCTTTTCCCGGTGACGATCCTCGGCGAACTCGTCTCGATCGGCACGCTGCTCGCCTTCACGACCGTGTGCATCGGCGTACTGGTGCTGCGCTACACACGGCCCGAGTTGAAGCGCCCGTTCCGCACTCCCGCGCCATGGTTCGTCTGCACGGCCGGCGCGATCATCTGCGCGGGCATGATGGTCTCCCTGCCCCGCGACACGTGGCTGCGGCTCGCCGTCTGGACGGCGGTCGGCATCGCAATCTACGTGTTCTACGGCTACCGCCACAGCGAGCTGCGCAAGAGCGGTCGCTGAGGCTCAGTGCGGCGGGCCCGAGCCCGCCGCCCCTCGACCGTGCTCCCGACGCGCCGCAATCACCGACGCGACGATACCCGCGCCGAGCGTGCCGAGGATGATCAGCAGCGAGATGTGGTTCGGAACGTGGTAATGCGTGACGAGCAGCATCTTCATGCCGACGAACGCGAGAATCAGCACGAGGCTGTACTTGAGGTAGCGGAACATGGCCATCAGGCCCGCCACCGCAAAGTAGAGCGAACGCAGGCCGAGGATCGCGAACGCATTGGACGTGAAGACGAGGAATGGATCGCGCGTCACGGCCAGGATGGCCGGGATCGAATCGACCGCGAAGACGACGTCGGTGAGTTCGACCATGACCAGCGCCACGAACAGCGGCGTCGCGTACAGCCGGCCCTCGCGACGGACGAAGAACCGCGCACGCTCGATTTCGTCCGTCACGGGCACGAACCGCCGCACCAGCCGGGCCGGCACGCTGTTGCCGACGTCCTGCTCCTCTTCGCCGTTCTTCAGCATGCGCAGCGCAGACACGAGCAGGATGCCGCCGAAGACGTAGAACATCCAGTCGAAGTGCTGCAGCAGCGCGGTGCCCGCCGCAATCATCAGGCCACGCAGCACGATGGCGCCCACGATGCCCCAGAACAGCACGCGGTACTGGAAGTGCGTCGGGATCTTCAGGTAGCTGAAGATCACGGCCATGACGAAGATATTGTCGACCGACAGCGACCACTCGAGCACGTAGCCCGTGATGTACTGCAGCACGGCGTCGCGTCCGACGTCGCCGCCGAGCCCGACGCCCGGCCCTGGCTCGAATCCGAGCCAGCGATGCTCGTAGAGCCCGTACACGACGCCGGTGAACGACATCGCCACGCCGATCCAGACGGCCGTCCAGAACAGCGCCTGCCTGACCGACAGCGCCGCCGACTCGCGGTGCAGGACGCTCAGGTCGAGAAACAGCAGCCCCAGGAACAGGGTGAGGAACGCCGCCCAGACCAGTTCGATCACGCCTTATCCCGCCCAGGCTCGTGGTCGTGTGGGCGGCCGATCAGGGCATGCCATCCACGACGTCCTTTTCCTTCTGCACGGGCAGCAGGTCCCGTGCGGTCAGCTTCAGGTCGAGCGCGACGGCGCTGGCGATGTAGATCGACGAGTACGTGCCGACGATGATGCCGATCGCGAGTGCGACCGAGAAGCCGCGTAACACCTCGCCGCCGAAGACGAGCAGCGCCGTGACGGTGATCATGGTCGTCAGGTGGGTCATGATCGTGCGCGACAGGGTCTCGTTGATCGCGGCGTCGATGACCTGGGCCGGTGTCCCCTTGCGCTTGGACAGGAACACCTCGCGGATACGGTCGAAGACGACGACGGTGTCGTTGAGCGAGTAGCCGACGATCGCGAGGATCGCCGCGAGGGCGGGCAGGTCGAACGTCATCTGGGTCTCCGAGAAGAAGCCCAGGATGATGATCGGGTCGTGCAGTGCCGCGACGATGGCTCCCACGCCGAGCTTCCACTGGAAGCGCAGCCCGACGTAGATCAGGATGCCGACGAAAGTGAACAGGATCGCGAGCGCGCCCTTGTTCGCGAGCTCCGCCCCGACCTGCGGCCCGACGACCTCCGTGCGCAGCAGTTCGACCGCAGGGTCGTGCGCCTCGATCGCAACGAGCACGGCCTGCGCGACCTTGTTGGTGTCCTCGCCCTCCTGCGGCAGCAGGCGCACCATCACGTCGCGCGACGTGCCGAAGCTCTGCACCGCCGCATGCTCGAAGCCCGCCTCCTCGACCGCGGCGCGGACCTGCTCGAGGTCGACCGCCTGCGGGAACTGCAGCTCGAGCACGACGCCGCCCGTGAAGTCGATGCCGAGATTCAGGCCGCGGGCGAAGAGCGAGACCATCGCCGCGATCAGCAACACCGCCGAGACGACGTACCAGCGCCTGCGCTGCCCCATGAAGGGGATGCTGGTCTTCCGGTGGAAGAACTCCATGACTCAGTACCCCCCGCCGATGGACAGGCGCCCGATCTTCCGGCGGCGTCCCCAGATCAGGTGGATCAGCACGCGACTGCCCACGAGCGCCGTGAACATCGACGTCAGGATGCCGAGCGAAAGCACCACGGCGAAACCGCGGACCGGGCCGGTGCCGAACGCGAACAGCACCACGCCCGCGATCAGCGTCGTGATGTTCGAGTCGGCGATCGACGAAAACGCCTTTTCGAAGCCCGCGTTGATCGCGGCGTGCGGACTCAACCCGTTGCGCAACTCCTCGCGGATGCGCTCGTAGATCAGGATGTTGGCGTCGACGGCCATGCCGACCGTCAGCACGATGCCGGCGATGCCGGGCAGCGACAGCGCGGCCTGCAGCAGCGACAGCAGCGCCGCCAGCAGCACGACGTTGGCGAGCAGCACCGTGTTGGCGACCATGCCGAACGCCCGGTAGTAGAGCACCATCCACAGCCAGGTGCCGAGCATGCCGATCACCAGCGCGTTGCGGCCGCGCGCGATGTTGTCGGCGCCGAGACTCGGGCCGATCGTGCGCTGCTCGACGATGTAGAGCGGCGCGGCGAGCGAGCCGGCGCGCAGCAGCAGCGCGAGTTCGCGCGCCTCGTTCGCCATGACGCCGGTGATCTGGAAGTTGCTGCCGAAGACGCCGCGGATCGTCGCTACGCTGATGACGTTTTCGGTCGTGCACTCGATGCCGACGCGCGTGCCGTTGCAGGGCTGGTCTTCCTTGACGCGCTTCTTCTCGATGAAGACCACCGCCATCGGCTTGCCAAGATTCTCGCGGGTCGTCTCGAGCATCTGCGAGGCGCCGCGCGCGTCGAGCTTGACGTAGACGGCGGGCTCGCCCTGCGTGAAGCCCGAGCTCGCGTCGGTCAGCTGCTCGCCCGAGACGATCATCTCGCGCTTGAGCAGCACGGGCCGGCCCTGGCGGTCGTGATAGAGCTTCGAGCCGAGCGGCGCACGCTTGGTCTGCTCGGCGAGCGCGACGTCGCCACCGTCGTCGACGAGGCGGAACTCGAGCGTCGCCGTGGCACCGAGCACGCGCAGGGCCTCGTTCGGGTCCTGCACACCGGGCAACTGCACGACGATGCGGTCGACGCCCTGGCGCGCGACGATCGGCTCGGTCACGCCGAGCTCGTCGACGCGGTTGCGCAGCGTCGTGATGTTCTGCTGGATCGCGAAGTCCTGGCGCTGCTTGACCTGCGCCGCGCTCAGGGCCACGGTGACCGAGCCGCCCTCACCGAGCGAATCGCTGTCGAGCACGAGGTTGGGGTCCTGCCGGCGCAGCAGGTTCGTGACGCGCTGCGCGTCGGCGCCGCTGCGCAGCGCGATCCGGACGGAGCCGACACCGTCGTTCGAGACGCCCGTGAACGGGATGCGCTCGTTGCGCAGCAACTGGCGGTAGTCGCGTTCCATGCTCGCGAGCAGTTGCCGGACGGCCCCTTTCACGTCGACTTCGTACATGAAGTAGACGCCGCCGCGCAGGTCGAGGCCGAGACTCATCGGCTTCAGGCCCAGCACGCGCATCCAGCGGGGAGTGCGCGGCACTTCCGAGAGCGCCACGAGGTACTCGGCGCCCGCGCCCTCCTGGATCACGTCGCGGGCCTTCAGGCGGTCGTTGACGTCGCGAAACCGCAGGACGAGGCGATCGCCCTCGAGGTACGCGCTCTCGATCACGACACCCTTGGACTGCAACAGGCCGGTGACCTGCTGCTGGCCGGCCTCGGTGGCGGGTGTGCGGTCGTTGCGCGAGAGCTGCAGCGCCGGCGCCTCGCCGAAGACATTTGGCAAGGCGAGCAACAGCGCGACGAGCAGGACGATCGTGACCAGCCAGATCTTCCAGGCCGGATAGGTATGCATGCGGGGAAGCTCCGGGTCCGGGCGCGCCGGCTCAGGCGCTCTTCAGCGTGCCCTTCGGCAGCACGCTCGCGATCGTGTGGCGCTGGATCTTCACCCGCACGCCATCGGCGATCTCGACCGTGAGGAACTGCTCGCCGGTCTCCGTGACCCTGCCGAGGATGCCGCCCGACGTGGCGACCTCGTCGCCAACGCCGAGCGCCGCGACCATGGTCTTGTGCTCCTTCGCCCGCCTGGCCTGCGGCCGGATCAGCAGGAAGTAGAACACGACGAAAATCAGCAGCAGCGGCAGCATCTGCAGCAGCGCACTGGGCTGCCCGCCACCGGCGGCGGCCTGTGCATGGGCGCTTGCGATCAACCAGTCCATCAGGAAACTCCCGTCGCCCCAGGAAGCCGGGGGCCGCAAAAGGCCGCCGATTATACCCGAGAGGAAACAGGGGGCATTCGGCTATTTCCGCCCACTGTCATCGACGCCGACGCCAAGGTTCACCGAAACAGGTGAACGTCCCCCATTTCCCGATTGCGCTTCGGGGCCCGACAGGAACGTCCGCCGAAATTCGGCGAACCGACCAGCCTCCAGCGCGCCGCGGATCCGGGTCATCAGGGTCAGGTAGTAGTGGAGGTTATGGATGGTGTTGAGCCGCGCCCCGAGGATCTCGTTGCAGCGGTCGAGATGGCGCAGGTAGGCGCGCGAGTAGTTGCGGCACGTGTAGCAGGCGCAGTACGGGTCGAGCGGACCGGTGTCCGCGTGGTGAGCGGCATTGCGGACCTTCACGACGCCCTGCGACGTGAACAGGTGTCCGTTGCGTGCGTTGCGCGTCGGCATCACGCAGTCGAACATGTCGATGCCGCGTGCGACGGCCTGCACGATGTCGGTCGGCGTGCCGACGCCCATCAGGTAGCGCGGCCGGTCCCGCGGCAGATGCGGTTCCAGCCCTTCGAGCACCGCGTTGCGATCCGCCGCCGGCTCGCCCACGGCCAGGCCGCCGACGGCGTAGCCATCGAAGCCGATTTCGCGCAGTTGCGCAGCCGACTCCTGCCGCAGCGGCAGGTGGGTGCCGCCCTGCACGATGCCGAACAGGGCATTGGGATTGCCCAGATCGTCGAATGCGGTGCGGCTGCGTCGCGCCCAGCGCATCGAGAGTTCCATCGAACTGCGCGCCTGCGGCTCCGTCGCCGGATACGGCGGACACTCGTCGAACGCCATGACCACGTCGGCGTCGAGGGCCGTCTGCACCTGCATCGAGATCTCGGGGCTCAGAAAGACGGTGTCACCATTGACCGGCGAGCGGAAATGGACGCCCGCCTCCGTGAGCTTGCGCAGTTCGGCGAGGCTGAAGACCTGGAAGCCGCCGGAGTCCGTGAGGATGGGCCCCGGCCAGTGTATGAAGCCGTGCAGGCCGCCGTGGGCGCGGATGACCTCCGTGCCGGGACGCAGCATCAGGTGGAACGTGTTGCCGAGCACGATCTGCGCGCCGAGACCCGTGAGTTCCTCCGGCGTCATGGCCTTCACGGTTCCATACGTCCCCACGGGCATGAACACCGGTGTCTCGACGACGCCGTGCGCGAGATGCAGGCGACCGCGACGTGCGGCGCCTTCCGTACCGAGCAGGTCGAACCTCAAGCGGCGGTACTCCTCGGGACGAGCGCGCCGGGCGACGGCTCGACGAACATCGCATCGCCGTAGCTGAAGAAGCGGTAGCCCTGCGCCACCGCGTGGGCGTAGGCACGCAGCACCTGCTCCCGGCCGGCAAAGGCGCTCACGAGCATCAGCAGCGTCGACTCCGGCAGGTGGAAGTTCGTCACCATTGCATCGACCACGCGGAACTTCCAGCCCGGTGTGATGAACAGGCGCGTCTCGGCGGCGGCCGGGCGGAGATCGCCATCGACGGCCGCACTCTCGAGCGAGCGCACCGCGGTCGTACCGACCGCGATCACGCGCCCGCCTCGGGCCCGCGTGGTCGCGATCGCGTCGCAGGTCGCCGCGGGCACGGCGTAGACTTCGGCATGCATGCGGTGCTGCGCCGCGTCGTCGACGCGCACGGGCTGGAACGTGCCTGCCCCCACGTGCAGCGTGACGTAGGCGAACCGTACGCCGACCGCACCGCACGCGTCGAGCGTCGCCGCATCGAAATGCAGCCCGGCCGTGGGTGCCGCGACCGCTCCAGGCTCGCGTGCATAGACGGTCTGGTAGCGCTCGCGGTCGGACGCCTCGGCTGGGCGCGCGACATAGGGCGGCAAGGGCGTCTCGCCGAGACGCTCGAACACCGCGTGGGCATCGGTGTCGAATTCGACCGTCCAGAACTCGCCGTTGCGACCGGTCACCGTCAGCGCCGCGGCAGCGTCGAACCGGATCACGGTGCCGGGCCGCGACGGCTTGCTCGCCCCCAACTGCACGAGCGCCTGCCGGCCCCCGAGCAGCCGCTCGAGCATGACCTCGACCCGCCCGCCGCTGCCCGCCTTGTGTCCAATGAGTCGCGCCGGCACGACGCGGGTGTCGTTGAAGACCAGCAGGTCGCCGGGCCGCAGCAGGTCCGGCAAGTCGCGAAACCGGCGATCGACGAGCGCGCCGTCCCTGCCGTCGAGGTGCAGCAGGCGGCTGCCGGAGCGCTCCGCGGCGGGATGACGAGCGATCAGCTCGTCGGGAAGCTGGTAATGGAAATCGCTGCGCCGCATAGGGGCGCGCATCCTACCGCAGCCCCCGCCGGGCCCATGGGGTCAGACCTCGTTCGGGTGGGGTCGGACCCCATGTCTCAGGAAGACACCAGGCCGCTGGCGCGCGGGGTGGCTGGCGGAGCCGCGGGCGGTGCGACGGGCGGCGGCGGGCGCGGCGAAGTGGGGGCGCGCAAGGCGGGGCCCGAGGCAGTGTCCCGCGACAATGTCACATCGAGCGTCAGTCGCTTGCGTTGCCGCAGGACATCGACCTTGACCTGTTCGGAGGGTTCGTACGAGCCGAGGATGCGGAAGGCGTGGCGCGGATTCTCGGGCGTGCGCCCGCCGATGGTCAGGATCACGTCGCCCTCCTCCAGCTTCAGGCCCGGCGTGGCAGGAGCGCGCACGACGAGCAGACCCTTGTCGGTGCCGAAATACTGGCCGAGCTTCGGCGTGATCGGCACGAGTTCGAGCGAGCGGAATCCGCGTCCGGGGCCGCCGAGGAACTCGCCCAAATCCATCGGCAGATCGAGCCCCTCGAGCATCGGCAGGTGGTCGCGGGCGAGGCGGGTCAGTGGCGGCTCGGCCGCCACAGTCGTGACCGAGGCCGTCGATTTCCTGCCATCGCGCAGATAGTCGAGCTTGACGACCGCGCCCGGCTCGATGCCGCGGATGTGCTCGGCGAGTTGCCGCGCGCCGCTGCGGTCGCTGGTCTTCGCGAGCGGCTTGCCGTCCACCGCCATGATGACGTCGCCCTTGCGCAGCCCTGCGGCCTCCGCTGGCCCCGACGGACTGACGCTCATGACCTCGACGCCCTCGGTGCGGGTGGCGTTGGCGTCGCCGCCGATGTTGATGCCGAGCATGGCCCCGCGCGGTGGGCCGAACAACCCGTCCTGGCGGAGGCCATGAAGGGGTGCGTTGCCATCACCGCCATAGAGCCGGCCAGTCAGTTCCGCCACGTCGCGCGCCGCTTCGTCGAGCCGGCTGCGCGCCTCGTCCAGTTGTCGCTGCAGGGCGGCACGCTCCGGCGGCGTCGGCTCGGCCGCGACGCCGGAGGCGCTCCAGCCTGCGACGGCGAACGCGAGGGCCGGCAGCAGCAGGCGCAGGTCGCGTCGCGGCCGCCGGGCGACCGGGGGGCTCATTGCGGTCATCGATTCCACCTCGTCCAGAATGGAAGTCACATCGTTGCCGTGCGCTGCGCCTCGACGTAGCGCAGGCGCACCAGCGAGTCCATCGTCTGCACGCGCTCGCGCCAGAGCTGCTCGGAGGCGAAGGCATCGTCGCCGCTGCCGAGCAGCCGGTGATCGATCCACTGCACCTGCGACTCGAGCGTGTCGATCGGCAGCGCCGTCCCGGCGCGCTGCACCGCGGGCCGCTGGCCGATCGCGGCGAGCATGTCCTCGAGCGCGGCCGATTGCCGCTGCAACTGCGCCACGCGGTCATGGGCAAGCGCCTCCTCGGCCGCCAGCGGCGCCAGCGCAGCCAGCCGGCTCGCAGGCGTCTCGGTCGGCGCATCGGCCATGCGCCACGAAACGGCCACGGCGACGATCGCGACCGAAGCGGCGACTGCAGCCCGCCGCGCCTGGCCCCAGGCCCGCGTGGCCGCCTCCCGCTGCGCCTTGCGCCGTATCACCGACTGCCAGCCACCCGGCGCCATGGCGGGCACCACGACCGGCAGCGTCTGCAACCGGTCGCGCAAGTGCCGCGCCTCGGCAAGTGCCGTTCCGCACCGTTCGCAGGCGGCGACGTGCACACGGATCGCCGCGTCGACGGGCTCGCCGTCGCGCAGGCTCAGTAGATGCTCGATGCGGGCATGCATGACCCGACTCCTTCCGGCAACAGCTCGGCGCGCAGGCGTTCGTGCGCCCGCGCCAGCTGCGATTTGGAAAAGCTGGCGGACGCGCCGAACAGCCGGCCGATCTCGGCGTGGGTGTAACCCTCGACGTCGTGCAGCCAGACGACGGCGCGCGCGGTGTCGCCGATGCGGGCGAGCGCACGCTCCAGGTCGATCACGTCGCCGTCGTCCGTCCGCGCCACGACGTCGACGAAGTTCGCCGACGGCTCGAACGTGGCGCCGCACACGTCGTCCGCGCCGACGCGCTGCGCCAGCCAGCGGCGGCTGCGGTGCCAGGGCGAACGCAACTGCATCAGGCAGCGCGAGACCGCGATGCTGCGCACCCACCCCGCGAACGAACCGCGCCCTTCGTACTGGTGCAGCCGCGTGATCACGTCGACGAACACGTCGTGGACGACGTCTTCGGCGGCACCGTGCCCGAGCAGGCGTCGCGCGAGCGCGCGCACCGGGCGCTCGAACATGAGGTAGATCTGTTCGAGGGCGATCGACTCACCGGCGCGAGCCCGCTCGAGCAGCACGTCGGCGACGTCAATGTCCGGGAAAGCGGCCATGCTGTCGTCCTGGATGCGCGAGGCCCGCAAAGGGTCGCACGCGACGCCGAGCGCGTCGCGGCAGGTCAGCCCGAATGCGCGGCGGCGGTCCCAGGTTCGGCCGTGGCCACGACCGGCGCATCGGCCGGGCCCGGTGCGTCCTTGCACTGGAAGTACGGCGACTCGGCCAGCCACTTGCGGTCGGGGTAATAAGCGAACAGCAGCGCCCCGCCCTTGAGCGTGTCGATCACCGTGCGTGCAACCTCCTCGCGCACGGCTGGGCAGCCCCAGCTGCGGCCGAGACGGCCGAGACGGTCTGCGATCGCCTGGCTGACGTAAGGCGCACCGTGCATGACGATCGCGCGGGCGAGCGCCTTGTCGTTGAAGCCCGGATCGAGGCCGCGCAGCCGCAGCGAGTAGCCGTTGCTGCCGTAATAGGTCTCGGCCGTCTGGTAGAGGCCGATGCTCGACATCCGGCTGCCCTCGACGTTGGAGAATCGCTCGGCGCGCTGCTCGCCGGTGTTGCGACCGTGCGCAACGAGTTCCTGAAACAGCAGGCGGTGGCGCATGAGGTCGAACACCCACAGGCGCGGCTGGGTCGAAGGCAACGAATAGTCAATGACCGCGAGGTGGCGCAGCCCGTCGAGCACGCCCTGGCGGCGTGCGCATTCGGCCGCGCGGGCGGCGAGGGTCAGCACCTTCGGGTCGGCGGCGGGCGCAGCGGCGGCCAGCTCGGCCGCGAGGCCCGGGCCGGCGTGGGCCGGCAGAGCCGCCAGCCCAAGCATTCCGAGCAGCCAGGCCGTACGTCGATGGGGCGGGGTCCGTCGCATCGTGCCTTCGGTCTCCTTGCGGGGGCCGCCGGTCGGCGACGCACTCCGTCAGACCCGGCGCAGTGTACCGGGTTCCGCCACGCCATGCTGCGACAGGGTTCCCGCCGGACCTGATGTCGCCTCGAACTCATCAGCATAAGCGATTGAAAATCAAAGAGCCCAGCAGCGGGCTGGCCAATAGAGTAAGCTTCGCGGTTGCGCCGAGGCCCCCGTGGCGGAACTGGTAGACGCAGTAGACTCAAAATCTACCGATCGCGAGATCGTGCCCGTTCGATCCGGGCCGGGGGCACCAGTCACCGACGGATCGTTCCGGGCGGTGTCGTTCATTGGTCGCGCGACCGTCGTTTGAACCCCACATTCGCCACGTCTGCATGAAGTTCTGTTCCAGCTGCGGCCACCCGGTCAACCTGCGCACCCCCGACGGGGACCATCTGCCGCGATACGTCTGCGACGCGTGCGGCATCGTGCATTACCAGAACCCGAAACTCGTAGTCGGCTGTGTGCCCGAGCACGAGGGCCGCATTCTGCTGTGCCGGCGGGCGATCGAGCCGCGCTACGGCTTCTGGACCATTCCGGCTGGCTTCATGGAGAACGGCGAGACGACCCAGGACGGCGCGCGGCGCGAAACCAGGGAGGAGGCGCAGGCCGACGTCGAGATCGGCTCGCTGCTCGCAGTCGTGCACGTCCTCCACGCGGACCAGGTCCACGTAATGTTCCGCGCGCGGCTGCATGAGCCGCGGTTCGCCTCGACGCCGGAGAGTCTCGAGGTCCATCTCTGCGACGAAGCGGACGTACCCTGGTCGCAGATCGCATTCCGCAGCGTCGACTTCGCGCTGCGGCGCTACTTCGACGACCGCCGGCGCGGCGTGGAGGATCATCATTTCACCGCGCTGGATTACCGGAAGCCTCGCGGTTAGGTACGATTGCCGTTTTGTGTCGTTCGCTTCAGCGGCTGGAGACTCCCGATGACCTTCGTCGTCACGGAAAACTGCATCAAGTGCAAATACATGGACTGCGTGGAGGTCTGTCCGGTGGACTGCTTCCACGAAGGTCCGAACATGCTGGTCATCGATCCGGACGAGTGCATCGACTGCACGCTGTGCGAACCCGAGTGCCCGGCCGAGGCGATCTTTTCCGAGGAGGAACTGCCCGAGGGCCAGCAGGATTTCCGCAAGCTCAACGCCGAGCTGTCCAGGCAGTGGCCCGTGATCACCGAAAAGAAGGAAGCGCCGGCCGACGCCAAGGAGTGGGACGGCCAGCCCGGCAAGCTGCAGCACCTCGAGCGCTGAAGACACACCGCCGGCCGTCCTGGCGTGGTCCGTCCGCAGGCATCTGCCTCGGGCCCGGGCAAGCTCGCGACGTCGTACGCGAGCCGGAGCACGTCATGCTCAGACTCGCCGAAGCTGGGGCGCTGGTCAGCGCGCGGCGACCGCCTGCTTCTGGGACTCCTGAATCGCCTGGACGAGCTCGGCGGGCGTCAGGAAGCCGCCGATGTAGTCGCCGTTCTGCGTGAACACGGCCGGTGTGCCCTCGACGCCGAGGTCCGAACCGAGTTCGTACTGCGTCTTGATCGCACCGTCGCCACACGGCTTCGCCTTGAGTGGCTCGCCCTTCTTGGCGCGCGTCAGGGCCTCGCGCCGGTCGGCGGAGCACCATACCTGCTCCGCCTTCTTCCAGGATTCCGTGCCAGGACCCGTGCGCGGATACAGCATGTAGCGCACGCGCACGCCGGCCTTGTTCACCTCGGCGATCTGGCTGTGGAACTTGCGGCAGAACCCGCAATCGACGTCGGTGAATACGGTCACCGTCATCTTCGAATTCGGCGGACCGAACACGATCATCTGGCTCTCGGACGCGACCGCCAGCGCCCTGGCTCGCGCCGCGTTGCGACGCCCGGCCGTCAGGTTCACCTGGGTGTCGAGGTCGTAGACGTTGCCGCTCAGCAGGTACTTGCCGTCCTCGCTCACATATGCGATCAGCCCGCCCATGGTGACTTCGTAGAGGCCCGGGATCGGCGATGTCGCAACGTCACCCGGCTCGGCACCCGGCAACCGGGCGACGATCCGCGCCCGGACATCCGCCGGGATCGCGTCCGCGGACCCCGCCGGCCGAGTCGCTACGGGCTTCGCGCCGGGCTTCGGCGCCGGCTGCTGGGCCTGCGCCGTCAGCGCGAGGGCGGCCGCGATCAGCGCGGGCAGGACAAGGATACGACGCATGCGATGACTGACTCCGACTGGCTGCTGCGATGTCCTGCCGAGCGCGTGGCCGCAGGCAGGTATTCAGACCGCCACCGCACGACCGGGTTCCGCAGCGCAGGGCGACGCCCGCCGTCGCGGGCGCGCGGAGTCTAGCAGAGCGGCGCGGGCCGCTCAGCCGCGCGGATGATGCTGCGAGTGCAGGTCCTTGAGGCGCTCGCGCGCGACGTGCGTGTAGATCTGCGTCGTCGAGAGATCGCTGTGGCCAAGCAGCATCTGCACGACCCGCAGGTCCGCTCCGTGGTTGAGCAGGTGAGTGGCGAAGGCGTGACGCAGCGTGTGCGGCGACAGCTCCTTCTCGATGCCGGCCTTGCGCGCGTAACGCTTGATGATGTGCCAGAAGGCCTGGCGCGTCATGCGGTCGCCGCGGCGCGTGGGGAACAGGAAGTCGGTCTGCCGCTCGAGCAGGATCTCGACGCGCGGCCCCTGCAGGAACTGCTGGAGCCACTGCACGGCCTCCTCGCCGAGTGGAATCAGGCGTTCGCGGTCACCCTTGCCGACGATGCGCAGCACGCCCTGGTTCAGGTTTACCTGGCCGAGCTTGAGGTTCACGAGTTCCGAGACCCTCAGGCCCGTCGCATAGAGAACCTCCAGCATCGTTCGATCGCGATGTCCCAAGGGGTCACCGACGGCAGGAGCGGCCAACAGGGCCTCGACTTCCTCCTCCATGAGCGACTTCGGCAGCGAACGGCCCACCTTGGGCATCGCGATCTGCGCCGTGGGGTCCTCGCGCAAGGAGCCCTCACGGACCAGGTAACGGAAAAAGCGCCGGAAACTGGAGAGCTGGCGCGCGGTCGATCGCGGCCGGGCGCCCGCCTGAACGCGCGAGGCCATGAACGACAGGATGTCGCCGCGCTGGGCGCGCTCGAGATGCACTTCGCGTTCCTCGAGCCAGCGCTCGAGCGCGCTCAGGTCCGCGCGGTAGGCTGCAAGCGTGTTCGGCGACAGACCGCGCTCCATCCAGACCGCGTCGAGGAAGCGATCGATGTGCCCCGGGCCTCCCGACGCCGACGCGCCGCCGCCACCGGCACGGCGTGCGGGCAGGAAGCTCGATTTCACTGCGGTGGTCATGGAACCTCGCGGTCTGGCATGGCCCCGAGTATGCGAGCCACTCGTCGGCGGTCGACGTGACATCGCTCACAGATCCCCGGACGCCGTTAACATAACCGGAACTGATTCACAGAAAGCCGCATGGCAACCACGAACCCGCCACGATCATGGCGCGCCGGCCCGGCCGGCGCGCTGACCGGCGCGCTGCTGACGCGCCTCTACGGATCCTACGTCCTGGCACTGCTCGCCGTGCTCGTGAGTGTCGCCGCGCTGCTCACTTTCGCCCTGCCGTCGCTCGTCTGGCGACGCGCCGCGACGCGCGGGCTCGCGCGCTCGTGGCTGATGCTCGCGGGTCTGCGGCTGCGCGTGAGCGGTCTCGACGCCCTGCCCGCCGGTTCCTGCGTGCTGGTCGCCAACCACGCGAGCTACCTCGACGGCATCGTTCTCGACGCCGCCCTGCCGCCGCGCTTCGGCTTCGTCGTCAAGCGCGAGGCAGCCGCAATGCCCGTCGTGGGGCTGCTGCTGCGACGGCTCGGCTCGGAATTCGTTGATCGTCACACACGCGGCGGACGCCAGCGCGATGGCCGTCGCGTCGTCGAGCGGGCGGGCCAGGGTCATTCCCTCGTCTTCTTCCCCGAAGGGACGTTCGATGCGCAAGTGGGGCTCAAGCGCTTCCACATCGGCGCGTTCGTCGCGGCGGCGCGCGGCGGGACGTCCATCGTGCCTGCCGTCATCCACGGCGCGCGGCGCGCCTTGCCGAGCGGGGCGTTCGTGCCGAGCCCGGGCGCGATCCACGTCGAGATGCTCGGTTCGATCGATGCGCGCGGCGCTACGCCCGACGCGCTGCGCGATGCATCGCGCGCCCGGATCCTCGAGCGACTGGGGGAACCCGACCTCGCCGGGAGGTGACAGGAACACGGGAACATTCACCTGGTGCCATGGCGTGGCCGGGTGGCTCCGTGGCTCCGTGGCCCCGCGGCCCGGGCGTCCGTTCCGGTATCTCTCCGCGCTCCTTGAAAATCCGATAAGTCGCTGCGGAGAGATACCGGAACGGACGCCCCCGGTAACGTGCGCCGGTCCCATCACATCGGCGTTCGTTTCGTCACATGCTGCGTCGGTACTGCCCGCCGACCTGGTACAGCGAGTGAGAGATCGACCCCAGCGACGCGACTTTGACCGCCTCCATCAGGTCGGCGAACACGTTGCCGCCCGTGGCGGCCGTCCGCTGCAGACCTGCCAGCACCTCCGGACGGCGCGCGGCGTTGCGCTCGAGGAACGCCCGCACCGCCCGCACCTGGCACTGCTTCTCGTCCTCGGTGGAGCGGATGAGTTCCGCGTCGCGATGCTCGCTGGTCGCGTCGCCGGCAGCGAGAAAGGTATTGACGCCGACGATCGGCAGGGTGCCGTCGTGCTTCAACTGCTCGTAGTGCAGCGACTCCTCCTGGATGCGACCGCGCTGGTACATCGTCTCCATCGCACCGAGCACGCCGCCCCGCTCCGAGATCCGGTCGAATTCGCGGTAGACCGCCTCCTCGACCAGGTCCGTCAACTGGTCGATCGCGAACGAACCCTGCCACGGGTTCTGCGTCTTGTTGAGCCCGAGTTCCTTGTTGATGATGAGCTGGATCGCCACCGCACGCCGCACCGACTCCTCGGTCGGCGTCGTGATCGCCTCGTCGTAGGCGTTCGTGTGCAGGCTGTTGCAGTTGTCGAACAGGGCGTAGAGGGCCTGCAGTGTCGTGCGGATGTCGTTGAACTGGATCTCCTGCGCGTGCAGCGACCGGCCCGACGTCTGGATGTGGTACTTGAGCATCTGCGAACGCGGCTCGGCCCGGTAGATGTCACGCAATGCGCGCGCCCAGATGCGGCGCGCCACGCGGCCGATCACGGCGTACTCGGGATCCATGCCGTTCGAGAAAAAGAACGACAGGTTCGGCGCGAAGTCGTCGATGTGCATGCCGCGCGCGAGGTAGTACTCGACGATCGTGAAGCCGTTCGCGAGCGTGAACGCCAGTTGCGAGACCGGATTCGCACCCGCTTCGGCGATGTGATAGCCCGAGATCGAGACCGAGTAGAAGTTGCGGACGTCGTTGTCGATGAAGAACTGCTGGACGTCGCCCATCATCCGGAGCGCGAACTCGGTGGAGAAGATGCAGGTGTTCTGCGCCTGGTCTTCCTTGAGGATGTCGGCCTGCACCGTGCCTCGCACGAGCGACAAGGTTTCCCTGCGGATCTTCGCGTAGGTCTCGGCGTCGACGAACTGGTCGCCGGTGACGCCGAGCAGGCCGAGTCCTGAACCGTCGTGCCCGGGCGGCAGCTCGCCCTGATAACGCGGCCGTTCACGTCCCTCGAACAGCGAGGCCATCCTGCGCTCCGCCTCCTCCCACGCCCCCATCTCGCGCAGGTGGCGTTCCACGCGCTGATCGATCGCCGTGTTCATGAACATGGCAAGAATCATCGGCGCCGGACCGTTGATCGTCATCGACACGGACGTGGTCGGCGCGCACAGGTCGAAGCCCGAATAGAGCTTCTTCATGTCGTCGAGTGTGGCGATGGAGACACCCGAGTTGCCGATGCGTCCGTAGATGTCGGGGCGCTCGTCCGGATCCTCGCCGTACAGCGTCGTCGAATCGAACGCCGTCGACAGACGCGCGGCGCCGTGCCCGCCGGCAAGGTAGTGAAAGCGGCGATTGGTACGCTCGGGACCGCCTTCGCCCGCGAACATGCGCGTCGGGTCCTCCGCCTCGCGCCGGTACGGATAGACGCCGGCGGTGTACGGGAAGTGGCCCGGCAGGTTCTCCTTGAGCAGGAAGGTGATCTGTTCGCCCCAGTCGCGGTACCTGGGCACGGCGAGCTTCGGCACGCGGTTGTGACTCAGCGTCTCCAAGTAGTTCTCGCCGCGGATTTCCCTGCCGCGCACCTGATACCCGTACTGATCGTCGGTCGCAGCCTGCGCCTGCGCCGGCCAGCGACGCAACAGCGCCAGCCCTTCCGCGCCGACCGCATCGAGCGCCTCGTCGTAGGCCGCGCGCAGACGGACGACCGCCGCATCGGCCTGCTCATCCGCAAACTCACCGGCACCGACGCGTTCGAGCGGTTTCGGCAGCCGAGGATCGTCGAGCGCGTGCAGCGCTTCGTGCAGGCCCTGCGCACGGCTCGCGGCCGCGGCCCGATGCGCGACGTCGTCGCGTGCACTGCGGCCGTTCGCGGCGATTTCCGCGAGATAGCGCGACCGCTGCGCCGGCACCAGCGCATGGCGCTCGACCAGCACCGTCGGCCCTGCGTCGTCGCACTGCCAGTGGCCGCCGCCGCCGGACTTCTGCTCGAGCCGGGCGCACAGCGCGGCGAACAGCCGGTTGACGCCCGGGTCATTGAAGCGGCTGGCGATCGTCGGGAACACGGGCACCTCGTCGTCGGGCGCCTGGAACGCGACGCGGTTGCGCCGCCATTGCTTGCGCACGTCGCGCAGTGCATCCTCGGCGCCGCGCTTCTCGAACTTGTTCAGCGCCACGAGATCCGCATAGTCGAGCATGTCGATCTTCTCGAGCTGGCTCGCCGCGCCGTATTCGCTGGTCATCACGTACATCGGCACGTCGACCACGTCGACGATCTCCGAATCGCTCTGGCCGATGCCGGCCGTCTCGACGACGATCAGGTCGAACCCGGCGAACCGCAGCAGGTTCAGCACGTCGGCCAGCACGGCGCTGGTCGCGAGATTCTGGCGCCGCGTCGCGAGCGAGCGCATGAACACCTGCTCCGCCGCCAGCGCGTTCATGCGGATGCGGTCGCCGAGCAGCGCGCCGCCGCTGCGACGACGCGTCGGATCCATCGCGACGACCGCGATGTTGCGGTCGGGGAACTGGCGCACGAAGCGCATCAGCAGCTCGTCGGTCAGGCTCGATTTGCCGGCACCACCCGTGCCGGTGATGCCCACGACCGGCACCCTGCGCGCGCCGCGCGCAACGGCCCGCCGCAGCGTCTCGCCGTGCGAGCCGTCGGCGTCACCGCGCTCGAGCGCGGAAATCGTGCGTGCAATCAGCTGGTGGTCACGCGGGCCGAGCGGACCGAACGCGAACGCGGGCCGGCGCGCGCGCCTGACGCGCTCGAACACGTCGTCGATCATGCCGTCGAGACCGAGCCGGCGGCCGTCCTCCGGCGTGTAGATGCGCTCGACGCCATAGGCCTCGAGTTCCTCCACCTCGTGCGGTGCGATCGTGCCACCGCCGCCCACGACGATGCGGATGTGCGCCGCGTCGAGCGACTTCAGCATGTCGACCATGTACTTGAAGTACTCGACGTGACCGCCTTGATAGGAACTGCAGGCAATGCCGTCGGCGTCCTCCTGGATCGCCGCGCGCACGATGTCGGCGACGCTGCGATTGTGGCCGAGGTGGACGACCTCGGCGCCATGCGCCTGCAACAGCCGCCGGATGATGTTGATCGCGGCGTCGTGGCCGTCGAACAGGGAAGCGGCACTCACGAAGCGCAGCGGCGCCTGCTCGCCCGCCGTCGCCGCGCCCAGCCTCGCCGCCTCGCCGCGCTGCGCGGTCATGCGTCCCGACATTGCCGCCCTCCCGCATCCTGCCCGTGGTCGAGCCAATGCTACTATTGAGTAGAATTCTACTGCAAAGTATGATTACGACTTCTGCGACAGTCAATCGAACCCGGAAACCATGGCGGATGTCACCCACACGACGTCACGCGCAAGCGGCACGCCCGAAGGAGTGCCGCGTGGCCGTCGCCGCCGCAAGGATCACGGTATCAAGCGCGAGGCCGTCATTCGTGCCGCCGCACGCGCCTTCGACGAGCGCGGGTACCACAACACGTCGCTCGACGACATCGCGGCGGCACTCGGCGTCACCAAGCCGACCGTCTACTACTACGTCGCAAACAAGGAGCAACTGCTCTTCGAGTGCTTCCGCGCGGGGCTGGCACCGATCCGCGCCGGACTGCGGCGCGCCGAGCTGGCCGGCGGCAGCGGCCGGGACCGTCTCGCGGACGTCATCCGCGATTATGCCCTCGCCATCGCCTCCGACTACGGCTGGTGCATGGTGCGAGCAGAGCACCAGGATCTCGGCCAGGAACTGGCCGGGCAGGTGAACGCCCTCAAAGGCGAGATCGACCGGGGCATCCGCCGCCTGCTGCAGATCGGCATCGCCGATGCCTCGATCGCCGTGCGCGACCCCAAACTCGCAGCGTTCGCGATTGCCGGCGCGCTCAACTGGATCGCGCACTGGTACCGGGCCGGTCGCTCGTTGTCGCCCGAGCAGGTCGCCGAGGCGTTTGTCGATTTCCTCGAGCACGGCTTCGCGCCCCGGCCGGCGGAGGATCCCGCCAGGTTGCGTCGCAAAGACAAGGGCACTGCGTGATTTTCGCTGTTTCCCGACCTGATTGTTGCGCCGCAAAAAGACCGCGTCGTAGACTCCCGCACCGCTTTTCCCGGCCCGACCCTACTCCACACCCCAGGACGGCCCCATGACCCAGTCCCTCGTGATCGCCGCGGCTCGCCGCACCCCCATCGGCGCCTTCCAGGGCGTACTCGCCCCGCTCAGCGCCACGGCTCTCGGCACCGTCGTCGCGAAGGCGGCGCTTGCCGACACCGGTCTCGCACCCGACGCCATCGACGAAGTGATCTTCGGCTGCGTGCTGCCGGCCGGTCTCGGCCAGGCGCCGGCGCGCCAGGCGGCCGTGGGCGCCGGCATCGCCATGAGCGTCCCGGCCACCACGGTCAACAAGATGTGCGGCTCGGGCATGAAGGCCGTGATGATGGCAGCGGACCAGATCCGCGCCGGTTCGGCCCGCATCGTGCTCGCCGGCGGTCTCGAGTCGATGACCAACGCGCCGTACCTGCTGCTCAAGGCCCGCAGCGGTTTCCGCATGGGCCACGGCGAGATTTACGACCACATGTTCTACGACGGCCTGCAGAGTCCCTGGGACGGCAAGGCGATGGGCTGCTTCGCCGACGCGACTTCGGCGAAATACGGCTTCACGCGCGCCGACCAGGACGCCTTCGCCGCCGAGTCGGTGCGCCGCTCGCAGCGCGCGGTGCAGGCAGGCGACTTCGTTGCCGAAATCGCGCCAGTCATCGTCAAGTCGCGCAAGGGCGAGCAGGTCGTCGCACAGGACGAGACACCGTTCACCGTCGACGTCGAGAAGATCCCGAACCTGAAACCCGCGTTCGGCAAGGACGGTACGGTGACGGCGGCTTCGTCGTCGTCGATCTCGGACGGCGCCGCGGCGATCGTGCTGGCCAGCGAGGCTGCCGCGGCCGGCCTGCAGCCCATCGCGCGCCTCGTCGCGTACGCGAGCCACGCGCAGGCGCCCGAGTGGTTCACGACCGCGCCAGCTCCCTCGATCCAGAAGGCGCTCGACCTGGCGGGCTGGAAGGCGCAGGACGTCGACCTCTACGAAATCAACGAGGCCTTCGCCTGCGTGACCATGGCCGCGATGAAGGACCTCGGCCTGCCGCACGCCAAGGTCAACGTCAACGGCGGCGCCTGCGCGCTCGGCCATCCGGTCGGCGCCACAGGTGCGCGGCTGATCACCACGCTGGTCCATGCGCTGCGCAAGCGCGGCCTGCGCCGCGGTATCGCCTCGCAGTGCATCGGCGGCGGCGAAGCCTGCGCCGTGGCGATCGAGATCGCCTGATGGACCTGAGCGGCAAGGTCGTCGTCGTCACGGGCGGCGCACGCGGCATCGGCAAGGCCATCGCCGACGGCTTCGCCGCCCGCGGCGCGAAGCTCGCGCTGTTCGACCTGAATACCACGGACCTCGAAGCGGCGCGCGCGGACCTCGCGGCACGTGGCGTCGAGGTGAGCGCCCACGAGCTGAACGTCGCGCAGGAAGACGAAGTGATCGCCGCGTTCGACGCCGTCGTCGCGCAGCACGGCCGGCTCGACGTCCTGGTCAACAACGCGGGCATCATCAAGGACGCCCTGCTGGTGAAATGCAAGGACGGCGTGGTCGTCGGCAAGATGACACTGGCGCAGTGGCAGGCCGTCATCGACGTGAATCTGACGGGTGTCTTCCTCTGCGGCCGCGAAGCCGCCGAGCGCATGATCCGGCTCGGCCATGGTGGCGTCATCATCAACATCGCCAGCATCTCGAAGTCGGGCAACGCGGGGCAGAGCAACTACTCGGCTGCGAAGGCCGGCGTCACGGCGATGGCTGTGACCTGGGCGCGGGAACTCGCCCGTCACGGCATCCGTGCCGCCTCGATCGCACCGGGCTTCATCCGCACCGAGCTGCTCGCCAGCATGCCACCGGACATGCTGGAGAAGGTCACCGCGCCCGTGCCGCTCAGGCGGCTCGGCCTGCCCGAGGAGATCGCGCACACAGCGGTCTACATCGCCGAGAACGACTTTTTCACCGGCCGCAGCGTCGACGTCGACGGCGGCCTGCGGCTCTGACGCCGCGGACCCTGCGACTCTTCAGCCGCCCTGAGGACGGAACCATGCAGATCGGAAACACTCGCGCGATCGTCACGGGCGGCGCCTCGGGCCTCGGCCTCGCCACGGCCCGGATGATCGTGCAGGGCGGCGGCCTGGCCGCCCTGTTCGACATCAACGACGAAGCCGGCGCAGCGGCGGTAGCCGAGCTGGGCTCGGCCGCGTCGTTCCACGAGGTCGACGTCACCTCGGAATCTGCCGTCGCGGCCGCCGTACAGGCCGCCGCCGGCGCGATGGGCGGACTCGATGCGGCCGTCAATTGCGCCGGGGTCGCCTGGCCGAAACGCATGGTCGGCAAGGAAGGCCCGATGCCGGGCGAGTTCTTCCGCAAGGTTATCGAGATCAACCTCGTGGGCACGCTGCTCGTGTGCAAGGAAGCCGCCGCGGTCATGCAGGCGACCCCCCCCAATGCCGCGGGCGAACGCGGTGTACTGGTCATGACCGCCTCCGTCGCCGCCTTCGAAGGGCAGATTGGCCAGGTGGCCTACGCAGCATCGAAGGCCGGCGTGGCAGGGATGACGCTGCCGATGGCGCGCGAACTCGCCACGAGCGGCATTCGCGTCATGACCATCGCACCAGGCCTGTTTCTGACCCCGATGATGGCCTCGCTGCCGCTCGAGGCGCAGCAGTCGCTCGGCAGACAGGTGCCCTTCCCGCCGCGTCTCGGCGACCCGGCCGAGTACGCGCTCCTCGTGCGCCAGATCGTCGAGAACCCGATGCTCAACGGCGAGACGGTGCGACTGGACGGCGCAATCCGCATGGCGCCGCGCTGAGCGCGACCGGCGATCACCGCTTCCCGACGTGCAGGTGCCGGTGCGGCCCGACCCGGGCATCGTGATGCATGTGTGATTCCTCCCGCTCGCTGACCGGGATCAACACCAGCTTGCCGTGTCGCACCCCGCGCTCGGCGATCACGTGGTCGGCGAAGTGGCGGACGGCGCCGACCTGCCCCCGCAGCACCGTCATTTCCATGCAGCTCTCGTGATCCAGATGCACGTGCATGGTCGCGATCGCGAGGTCGTGGTGATCGTGCGCAGCGTGCGTCAGCCGGCTCGAGAGTTCGCGTGCCTCGTGGTCGTAGACGTACACGACGGCACCGAGGCAGTTCGCGTCCGGCGCATCGGCGAGCGTCGCCTGCTCGAGGCCGGAACGCACGAGGTCACGTATCGCCTCGCTGCGGTTCGCGTACGCGCGCTCCTCCATGAACTCGTCCAGCCGGGCCATCAGGTCGTCGTCGAGCGTGATCGTCGTGCGCTGCATGCAGTCCTCTCCGCGCGGACACGCGGTATGCACTTATTTACAAAACGTCATACTCCGGTCAACATCGCCACGTCATCAGCTCGAGGTCGGACCGGGAAGGTGCATCATGTTTCGATCGGCGCCGCGTCGCAATGCGAACACCGTCATGTCGGTCGCCGTATCGCTGTCCGCCTTGGCGGCACTCGGCGCTGCCGTGCCCGGTACCGCACGAGCCAGCGGTATTCCCACCGGCCAGCCGCTCGAGGAAATCGTCGTGACGGCCCGGCGGATCGGCCTGATCGGCGAGTCGCGCGCGGCGAGTGAAGGCATCGTCACCCGCATCCAGCTCGAGGGACGACCGGTCCTGCGCCCCGGCGAGGTGCTGGAGACCGTGCCCGGCCTGATCGTCACGCAGCACAGCGGCGACGGCAAGGCGAACCAGTATTTCCTGCGCGGCTTCAACCTCGATCACGGCACGGACTTCGCGTCCTGGGTCGACGGCGTGCCAGTGAACATGCCAACGCACGCGCACGGTCAGGGATATGCCGACATCAACTTCCTGATCCACGAACTCGTCGACGAAGTGCACTACCGCAAGGGCACGTACTTCGCCGACGAAGGCAACTTCTCGGCCGCAGGCGCGGCGCGTATCTCCTACCTGAAGGATGCCGGCACGCCGCGCGCGAGCGTGACCGCCGGGCAGGACGACTACTATCGCGTCTTTGCCGCGGCGTCGCCGCGGCTCGCCGGCGGCACGCTGCTGCTCGGGGTGGACTGGTCGACGACCGACGGACCTTGGGCTCTGCCGGAGGATTTCCGCAAGACCAGCGGGCTCGTCAAGTACAGCCGCGGCGGAGGCGACTCCGGGTTCGCCGTCACGGCGATGGGGTACGACGGGCAATGGAACAGCACGGATCAGATCCCGCAACGCGCCGTCGAGGCAGGATCGATCTCGCGGTTCGGGCACGTCGACCCGACCGACGGCGGTGACTCGCACCGCTACAGCATTTCGCTCGACGCCTGGTCCCGCGGCGACGGCCGCGGCTGGAACGCTTCCGCTTACGCCATCGACTACGGACTCGACCTGATCTCGAACTTCACCTACGCCCTCGATCAGGACACTGGCGATCAGTTCGAGCAGTTCGACGACCGGCGGGTCTACGGCGGGCGGTTCATTTACGACGCGGATGCGTCGTTCAACGAGCGTGACGGCCTGCTGCGCCTCGGCGCCGAACTCCGCCGCGACGACGTCGACACCGTCGGGCTGTATCGGACCATGGCCCGGCAGCGCTTCGACACGATCCGGGAGGATCGCGTCACCCAGCGCCAGTACTCGACGTTCGTCGCGCACGACCAGCGCTGGACTGGCTGGTTGCGGACGGAGGCGGGACTGCGCTTCGATGCATTCGACTTCGACGTGCGCAGCGACCTGGCGGCGAACTCCGGCCAGGCGAGCGACTCGATCGTCCAGCCCAAGCTGACCGTGGTGCTCGGGCCCTGGGCCGAGACCGAGCTGTTCCTGAACGCGGGCCGCGGATTCCACAGCAACGACGCGCGCGGCACGACCATCCGCATCGATCCGGTCGACGGCGTGACGCCGGTCGAGCGCGTCGATCCGGTCGTCGCGGCGATCGGCACCGAAATCGGCGTGCGCTCGGCGGTCGTGCCGGGTCTGCAGCTGGCGGCCGCTTTCTGGAATCTCGACATCGACTCGGAACTGCTGTTCGTCGGCGACGGCGGCATCACCGAACCCAGTCGCGCCAGCCGTCGCTACGGTGTCGAGCTCGGCGCGTACTGGTCGCCGCTCGACTGGCTGATCGTCGACGCCGATTACGCCTGGGCGCATGCGCGCTTCGAGGGCAGCGACCCGGCAGGCAATCACATTCCCGGCGCGGTCGAGACCGTGATTTCGACGGGCATCACGGTGCACCGGGACGCGGGGTGGTTCGGAGGCGCGCGACTGCGCTACTTCGGGCCGGCGCCGCTCATCGAGGACGACAGCGTGCGGTCGCAATCCACGCTGCTCGTCAATGCCGATCTGGGCTACCGGTTCTCCGCAAGCTTCGACCTGGTGGCGACGGTATTCAATCTGCTGGATGCCGAGGACAACGACATCAGCTACTTCTACGAGTCACAGTTGCCGGGAGAGCCAGAGCCTGTCGCCGACATCCACTTCCACCCCGTGGAGCCGCGTACCCTGCGGGTGACGGCGACCTTCCGCTTCCAGTGAGGCTCACATCGACGTGTAGTTCGGCCCACCGCCACCCTCGGGCGTCACCCAGTGGATATTCTGCTTCGGATCCTTGATGTCGCAGGTCTTGCAGTGGACGCAGTTCTGCGCATTGATCTGCAGACGCTTGCCCCCACCCTCCGCATCGACGAACTCGTACACGCCCGCGGGGCAATAGCGGCCCTCGGGCCCGTCGTACTGCGCGAGGTTGACCTCGACCGGTACCGCCGGATTGCGCAGCCGCAGATGCACGGGCTGGTCCTCCTCGTGCGACGTGCCCGACAGGAACACCGATGACAGCCGATCGAAGGTCAGCACGCCGTCCGGCCTGGGATAGTCGATGCGGGGCATCTCCGCCGCGGGGCGCAGGCATTCGTTGTCGGCCTGCTTGTGGCGCAGCGTCCAGCCCACGAGCCCGCCCAGGCCGAGGTCGTTGAGCCACATGTGCAGGCCGCCGTGCGCCGTGCCGGGCCACATGCCCCACTTGAGCCCGGGCTTGACGTTGCGCACCTTGTGGAGGTCCCGGTACGCCCAGGAACTGCGGAACGCCTCCGGATAGGCAGCGAGTTCGTCGCTGGCCCGCCCCGCGGACACGGCCGCGAACGCCGCCTCCGCGGCGAGCATCCCGGTCTTCATGGCGTTGTGCGAGCCCTTGATGCGCGGCAGGTTCACGAAACCCGCGCTGCAGCCGATCAGCGCGCCACCCGGGAACACCAGCTTCGGGACCGACTGCAGGCCGCCTTCGTTGATGGCACGCGCGCCGTAGGCGATGCGCTTGCCGCCTTCGAAGTGGCCGCGGATCGCCGGATGCGTCTTGAAGCGCTGCATTTCCTCGAACGGCGAGAGAAACGGATTCGCGTAGCTCAGGTGGGTGACGAAGCCGACCGAGATCAGCCCGTCGCCGAAGTGATACAGGAACGAGCCGCCACCCACGTCGTTCGGCAGCGGCCAGCCCTGGCTGTGGACGACGAGGCCCGGCTGATGCTGCTCCTTCGGCACCTGCCACAACTCCTTGATGCCGATGCCGTAGACCTGCGGGTCCACGCCGTCGCGCAGGTTGAAGCGGCCCATGAGCTGCTGCGACAGCGACCCGCGGCAGCCTTCGGCGAAGAAGGTGTACTTCGCATGCAGTTCCATGCCGGGCGCGAAGGAGTCCTTGGGCTGACCGTCCTTGCCGACGCCCATGTCGCCCGTCGCCACGCCCTTGACCGCGCCGCTCTCGTGGAACAGCACCTCGGCCGCCGCGAAGCCGGGAAACAGGTCGACGCCGGCTTCTTCGGCGCGCTGCCCGAGCCAGCGCACGACGTTGCCGAGGCTGGCGATATACATGCCGTGGTTGCTCATGAGCGGCGGCAGCAGCGCATTCGGGATGCGATGCGCCTTCTCCGGCGTCAGCACCAGGAAGCGGTCTTCGCGCACGGGTGTGTCGAGCGGCGCGCCGCGCACCTTCCAGTCGGGGAAGAGTTCCGTCAGGGCAATCGGGTCGATCACGGCGCCCGAAAGGATATGGGCACCGATTTCCGAGCCCTTCTCGAGCACGCAGACTGAGATTTCGCGGCCGGCCGCGGCCGCGAGCTGCTTCAGGCGGATTGCCGCCGCGAGGCCCGCCGGACCGGCGCCGACGACAACCACATCGAACTCCATCGCATCGCGTTCCATGTAGCTAACCCCTCGCGCCGCCGGTCCGCGGCAGTGTCGTGGAAACCCGAATTGTACAACGACGGTCCGCCCGTGATAGTCCGCCCACACACCCCGCCGCGGGAGACCCGGTGAGTCCGATCGGCATCTCGAGCCTGCTGGGGCTGTCCCTGGTCGCGTTTCTCTGGCTCGCGTGGCGCAAGCTGAGCATCGTCGCGGCATTGCAACCCGAAGTCCGCTGGAACCAGCCGCTGTGCCGGCTGCGCTCGGTCTTGAGCAACGGCCTGCTGCAGCGGCGCATGATCGCGCGCGACTGGCTGCCCGGCCTCATGCACGCCGTCATCTTCGTGGGCTTCCTGTCGCTGCTCGTGCGCAAGGTCCATCTGCTCATCATCGGGTTCCACGAGGCTTACGCGCTCGGCGGCGCGCTCGGCGACGCATTCACGGTCTGGAAGGACTGGGTAGAGATCGCAGTGCTCGCGGCGGTGGCGGTCGCGTTCTACCGGCGCCTGGTGCTGAAGCCGGCGCGCCTCGAGCCCAACCGCGAGGCGTACCTGGTGCTCGCGCTGATCGCGACCATAATGATCACCGACTTCGCGTTCGACGCTTTCCGGTTCGCGCTCCATTCGGACGTCGTGCCGGACATCGCGCACGAGCGGTCCATGGCACCGGTCGGCGGCGGGCTCGCGTCGCTCGTCACCGGATGGCCCGAGGTCACGCTGCGGGCGGCCTCGCAGCTCGCCTACTGGGTGCAGATGCTGACGGTCCTCGCCTTCCTGGTGCTGCTGCCGACGGGTGAGCACTTCCACATCGTCACGGCGCTGCCGGCCCTGTTCCTGCGTCGCGGCAGTCCGGCGCACGAGGTTCCCGCGGTCGACCTGAGCCCGCTGCTCGACGACTCCGCCGACGCCGACGTGCTGAAGGTCGGGATCGGCAACGCGACCGACCTCGTCTGGAAGGACGCACTCGACGCCTTCACCTGCACGGCGTGCGGCCGCTGCAAGGTCGCCTGCCCGGCATACGTGACCGGCAAGCCGCTGTCCATGATGAGCGTGCACGACAGCCTGAAACGGCATCTGCTCGAGCACCGCGACGCGATCGTCGCAGGCGGCGCCGCGGCGAGCCAGTTGCCCGCGCTGGTGGGCAACGTCATCTCCGACGACACACTCTGGTCCTGCACGACCTGTGGCTACTGCGAAGCGGCGTGCCCGATCGAGCTCGAACACCTGCCGAAGTTCTACCGGCTGCGTCAGCACCGCGTGATGATGGACGGCGAGTTCCCCACGGAGCTGCGCAACGTGTTCGACGCCTACGAGGTGCAGTCGAACCCCTGGGGCCGCCCGGCCGACACGCGCGGCGACTGGGCACAGGGCCTCGACGTACCCGTGATCGGGACGGCCGCGCAGATGGCAGCGGTCGACTGGCTGTTCTACGTCGGCTCGGCCGAGTCCTTCGACAATCGCGGGCAGAAGATCGCACGCGCCTTCGTCGACATCCTGCACGAGGCGGGTGTCAGCTTCGGCATCCTCGGCGCCGCCGAACCGTCGACTGGCGAATGCGTGCGCAGGCTCGGCAACGAGCTGCTGTTCCAGCAGCTCGCCGACACCTGCGTGGTGACGCTGAACGGGTTCGGCGTCAAACGCATCATCACCTGCGACCCGCACGCGTACAACACACTGCGCAACGAGTATCCGGCACGGGGCGGTGCGTGGGAGGTCGTGCACCACACCCAGTTCATTGCGCGCCTGCTTGCCGAGGGTCGCATCGCGGTCGAGCGCCGGTTCGAGCGGGTCCTGCTGCACGATCCGTGCTATCTCGGTCGCCACAACGAGGAATTCACCGCGCCACGCGACTTGCTGCGCCGGCTCACGCGCGACGCGACGCTCGAGTTTCCGCTGAACCGCGAGCAAGCGATGTGCTGCGGCGCCGGTGGCGGCCGCATGTGGATGGAAGAGCACATCGGCACGCGCATCAACGTGACGCGCGTCGAGCAGGGGCTGCCGCTGCGGCCGGCGGTGATCGCCACGGCCTGTCCGTATTGCGCGGTCATGATCGGCGACGGGCTGAAGGCGCGATCGGCAGACGATCGGGTTGCGACGCAGGACGTGGCGGAGCTCGTCGCCGCCGCCCTGGTGCGGAAGGAACCTGCGCACTGATACAGTGTGCCGGTGAACGCAACTCAGCCCGTCTGGCAACCGTCGCCCGAGCGCATCGCCGCCTCCAACCTCACGCGCTTCCACGCTGCCTGTCGCGGCCGCGGCGCCCCGCCGGAAGCCGATTACGCGGCTTTGTGGCGCTGGTCCGTCGACCGGCGCGAGGACTTCTGGGAGGCCGTCGCCGAGTTCACCGGCGTCGTGTGGGAGCGCGGTCAAGGCCCGGTCACACGGCACCGCGACCGCATGCCGGGTTGCCAGTGGTTCGACGGTTCCCGTCTCAACTTCGCCGAGAACCTGCTCGCGCGTCGCGACGAGCATCCGGCGCTCGTGTTCACGAACGAGCGTGGCGCGCGGCGCGAGCTGAGCTATCGCGAGCTGCACGGCGAGGTCGCGCGCATCGCAGCGGGATTGCGCGAGTCCGGCGTGCAGTCGGGCGACCGTGTCGCCGGCTACCTGCCGAACCTGCCCGAGGCGGTCGTCGCGATGCTGGCCACGACGAGTCTGGGCGCGGTGTGGACGTCCTGCTCGCCGGACTTCGGCCTGCAGGGTGTGCTCGACCGGTTCGGCCAGATCGCGCCGCGCGTGCTGTTCACGGCTGACGGCTATTACTACGGCGGCAAGACGCTCGATTCGACGGTGCCGATTCGCGGCGTGGTCGAACGCCTGCCCTCCGTCGAACGCGTGGTCGTCGTGTCCTGCCTCGAATCCGGTGCGCAGGCGCTCGACCTGCCGCACGCGACGCGCTGGCGCGATTTCGGGCGCAGGGGTGCGCCGCTGCAGTTCCAGCGCGTGTCGTTCGACGCGCCGCTGTACGTCATGTATTCCTCCGGCACGACCGGCGTGCCCAAGTGTATCGTCCACGGCGTCGGCGGGACGCTGCTGCAGCATCGCAAGGAACACGTGCTGCACTGCGACCTCAAGCCGGACGACCGGTTGTTCTACTTCACGACCTGCGGCTGGATGATGTGGAACTGGCTGGTCTCGGGTCTGGCGACGGGCTGCACGGTGGTGCTGTACGACGGCTCGCCGGCCGCGCCCGACCGCGACGTGCTCTGGCGCATGGCCGAGCGCGAGCGCGTCACGCACTTCGGCACGAGTCCGAAATACCTGGCCGCACTCGAGAAGGACGGCGGACGGCCCGAGGGCAACTTCGACCTGTCCTCGCTGCGCACGATCCTGTCGACCGGCTCGCCGCTCGCGCCCGAGCAATACGACTTCGTCCATACGCGCATCAAGACCGATGTCCACCTCGCCTCGATCTCCGGCGGCACCGACATCATCTCGTGCTTCGCGCTCGGCAACCCGTGGCAACCCGTTTTCCGCGGCGAGCTGCAGGGCGCCGGGCTCGGCATGAAGGTGCAGGTCTTCGATGACGCCGGCACGGCCATCGTCGAGCGCCAGGGCGAACTCGTCTGCGGCGCGCCCTTTCCTTCGATGCCGATCGGCTTCTGGGACGATCCGGACGGAAGGCGCTATCGCGCGGCCTATTTCGAACGCTTCCCCGACGTCTGGCACCACGGCGACTATGCGCTGCAGACCGCGCACGGCGGGTTGGTGATCCTCGGCCGGTCCGACGCGGTGCTGAACCCCGGCGGCGTGCGCATCGGCACGGCCGAGATCTATCGCCAGGTCGAGAAGCTCGACGAAGTGCTCGAGAGCCTCGCGATCGGCCAGGACTGGCAGAACGACGTCCGCGTCGTGCTGTTCGTCCGGCTGCGCCCGGGCGTCGTGCTCGACGCCGCGCTCGAACGGCGCATCCGCGACGTGATCCGCGCCAACACGACACCGCGCCACGTCCCGGCGCGCATCGTCGAGGTGGCGGACATCCCGCGCACGATCAGCGGCAAGATCGTCGAACTCGCCGTCCGCGACGTCGTGCACGGCAGGCCGGTCAAGAATACCGACGCGCTGGCGAACCCCGCCGCGCTCGAGCATTTCCGCGACCGGGCCGAGCTGCGCCGCTGAGGGGTGCCATGGTGTCCGGTCCGGATCTGCGGCTCGAATACGAGGCGGCGCTGGCGCGTCACGGCTACGTGGCGGACCCCGCGCAGGCGCTGGCCATCGCCCGGCTCGACGACGTCGCCAGCCGCGTGCGGGCGGCCGCGGCCCGCGAGGCAGGCGTGATCGGCCGGCTCCGCGGGCGACTGGCCGGGCCTGCGGCGCGACGCACCGAGCGCGGCCTCTACCTGTGGGGCGGCGTCGGCCGCGGCAAGACGTTCGTCATGGACATCTTCGCGGCCCACGTCGGCGTGCCCGCGCGGCGCGAGCACTTTCACCGCTTCATGAAGGACGTGCACGCGCGGCTGGGTGAGTTGCGCGACACGGCCGACCCGCTGGCGCGGGTGGCGGGCGACATGGCGCGCGACGCCCGCGTGCTCTGTCTCGACGAGCTGTTCGTCAGCGACATCGCCGACGCCATGCTGCTCGGGGGGCTGTTCGCCGGCCTGTTCGAACGCGGCGTGACGCCGGTCTTCACCTCGAACGTGCCGCCATCGCAGCTCTATCGCGACGGCCTGCAACGGCAGCGCTTCCTGCCTGCGATCGCACTGATCGAACGTCACACCGAGGTCGTCAACGTCGACGCCGGCAACGACTACCGCCTGCGCCGCCTCGAAAAGGCGCCGCTGTACCTCGATGCCCGCGCGGCGGACGCCGCGCAGCGGCTCGCGCGGCGCTTCGAGGACCTCGGCGACGGCCCGGTCGCGGGTCCCGGCGCGATCGAGATCGAGGGCCGGCGCATTCCCTATGTCGCCGCCACCGACGAGACGATCTGGTTCGAGTTCGCGGCCATCTGCGACGGACCCCGGTCGCAGACCGACTACGTCGAGATCGCCCGGGACTTCCACACGGTCGCCGTGTCGGACGTGCCACGGCTCGACGCGGCGCAGGACAACCAGGCGCGGCGGTTCATCGCACTGGTCGACGAGTTCTATGACCGCGGCGTCAAGCTGCTGCTGGCGGCGCACGCGCCGCCCGACGGGATCTACACCGGCGAGCGACTCCGGTTCGAGTTCCAGCGCACGCGCAGCCGGCTGGCCGAGATGCAGACGACGCAGTATCTCGGACGACCGCATCGGCCGTAGGCCCCCGACTGGCGCGACGCCGGGGCAAGTCGTTACACTTGCAACCGATCGTTGCGACGGAAGACGACGCGTGCCTGCGCCGCTGATCGACCTCGAACGCTTTCTGCCTTATCGCCTCTCTGTGCTGGCGAACGTCGTGAGCAGCGCGATCGCCCAGGCCTACGGCGAGCGATTCGACCTCACGATCCCGGAGTGGCGCGTCATCGCGGTGCTGATGCGTTACTCGGGCCTGTCGGCGCGCGAAGTCGCGCACCGGTCGCGCATGGACGCCGTCGCCGTGAGTCGCGCGGTCAACCGCTTGCTGCGCGCCGGACGTCTGCGCCGCGCCATGGCGGTCGACGATCGTCGGCGTTCGGTCCTCGAGGTGTCCGCTGCCGGCGCGGCCGTCTATCGCGAAGTCGCTCCGCTGGCCCTGCGTTTCGAGGGCGAGTTGCTCGCGGCGCTGCCGCCGGACGAAGTACCGCAACTGTACCGGCTGCTCGACGTGCTCACCGGGCGCGCCGAGCAGCTTTCCGGGCAGCTCCGCAGGGAATGGAGCCCGGCATCGCCGCCGCAAAGGCGCGCTCGCACGGCCGCGGGCCGGCGCCGGCGCGGCTGAACTCACCCGAGAGACGACTCGAAGGACGCATTCATGCCAGGAACGATCCCCGCCGCACGCCAGCACCTCATCGACATCATCGCCCGCCGGGCGCGCAAGCTGCAGTCCGGACATCCGGCGGTGCGGCTCGCCGATTTCGTGCCGCCGTATTACCGTGGCGTTGCCGAGGAAGACCTGTCGCTGCGCGACCCCGCGGTGTTCGCCGCCGCCGCCGCTGCCCACCTGGAGTTCGGACGCGTGCGCCGCGCCGGCGAGCCGAAGGTGCGCGTGTTCAATCCTACCGAATCCGAGCACGGCTGGCATGCGCCCGGCACGATCGTCGAAGTCGTCACGGACGACATGCCGTTTCTCGTCGACTCCCTCGCCATGGTGCTGAATGACGCCGGGCTCGCCATCCAGCTCATGGTGCACCCGGTGCTGCGCGTGGTGCGCGACGGGCGTGGCCGCCTGGTCGGGCTCGAATCGGGTGGCGACGGCGAGGACGCGGCGGAGTCGTGGCAACACATCGCGGTGCCGCGCATCGGCGACGCGACGCGGCTCGAGGACATTCGCCAGCGCATCCTCGGCATGCTCGAGGACGTGCGGCTGGCGGTCCAGGACTGGCCGGCCATGCGGCAGGACGCGCAGCGGCTCGCGCACGAGCTCGCCGCCGGCAGCCCCGGTGTCCGCCGGCAGGAAGGCGTCGAAGCGGGCGAGTTCCTCGAATGGCTCGCCGACAACCATTTCACGTTCCTCGGCTATCGAGAATACCGGCTCGAGCGCGGCCGACACGCCGATCACCTCGTGCCGGTGCCGAAGTCCGGTCTCGGCCTGCTGCGCGCGGCCGCGGGCCGGCCGCAGCCGGCGAAGACGGAACTCACCGGCGAGCTGCGACGCAAGGCCCGTGAGCCCGCGCTGCTGATCGTCACCAAGGCGAACTCCGTCTCGACCGTGCACCGGTCGACCTATCTCGACTACATCGGCGTCAAGACGTTCGACGCGCGCGGCAACGTCACCGGCGAGCGGCGCTTCATCGGCCTGTTCACCTCGAGCACCTACAGCGCGAACCCGCGCGAGATTCCGCTGCTCCGCCACAAGGTGCAGCGCGTCGTCGACCATTTCGGCATCTCCGCCACGAGCCACGACGGCAAGGCGATCATCCACGTGCTCGAGACGTTCCCGCGCGACGAGCTGTTCCAGTCGAGCGTCGCCGAACTGGTGCGGACGGTGCGCGGCATCGTCAACCTCTACGAGCGCCGCCGCGTGCGGCTGTTCCTGCGCCGCGATCCGTACCAGCGCTTCTTCTCGTGCCTGCTCTACGTGCCGCGCGATCGCTACAACACGCAGGCGCGCGAGCGCATCGAGCGCATCCTCGTCGACGAGCTCGCCGGGGCCGACTTCGAGTCCCAGGTCCAGATCAGCGAGTCCGCCCTTGCCCGCCTGCACGTCCTCGTGCGCACCGCGCCCTCGGCGGGGGTCGCGGCGGACGTCGAGCGCATCGAGCATCGCATCACCGAGGCGCTGCGCACCTGGCCGGACCAGCTTCGCGAGGAGCTCGTCGAGCGCCTGAGCCCCGAGGAAGGCGACGCGCTCGCGGCGCGCTTCATCACGGCATTCCCGGTGGCCTACCAGGAGGACGTGCCACCCGCGGAGGCGATCCACGATCTGCAGGAACTCGCGGCGCTGCCCGCGACGCCCGGCTCGCTCGGCATGGAGCTGCGACCCGGCGACGCGACCCGGGGCGCGCTGCACCTGCGGCTGTACCGCCGCGGCGACCCCGTCGCCATGTCGGACATGCTGCCGCTGCTCGAGAATTTCGACCTGCGCATCCTGAACGAACGGCCCTATCGGGTGGCGACAGCGGACGGTGGGCCGCTGTGGATCCAGGATCTCGAGGTCAAGCACGCGGGCGGGAGGACGCTCGATCCCGAGCAGGTCGGCCCGCGTTTCGAAGAGGCGTTCCACGCCGTGCGGCAGGGTTTCGCCGAGAGCGACGGCTTCAACCGGCTCGTGCTCGCAGCCGGGCTCGACTGGCGCCAGGCACTCCTGCTGCGCGCGATCTGCCGATACCTGCTGCAGACCGGCATCACGTTCAGCCAGAAGTACATGGAGGAAGTGCTTGCGCGCAATGTCGTGATCGCCTCTCGGCTCGTGTGGACGTTCGAGGCGCGCTTCGATCCGGACCTCAGGCCGACCGTGCGTGCGGCACAGATCAAGCGCCTGACCGAGGACGTCGCCGAGGCGCTCGAGCAGGTGACCAGCCCCGACGACGACCGCATCCTGCGCGCATTCCGCGCGGTGATCATGGCGACGCTGCGCACCAACCACTATCAGCGCGACGCGTCGGGGCAGCCGAAGCCCTACCTGTCGTTCAAGCTCGATCCGCAGCAACTGCCCGACCTGCCGAAGCCACGGCCGATGTTCGAGATCTGGGTGTACTCGCCGCGCGTCGAGGGCGTGCACCTGCGCATGGGCAGGGTCGCGCGCGGCGGCCTGCGCTGGTCGGACCGGCGCGAGGACTTCCGCACCGAGATCCTCGGGCTCATGAAGGCACAGAACGTCAAGAACACGCTGATCGTGCCCGTGGGCGCGAAAGGCGGCTTCGTGCCGAAGCAGATGCCCGCGGGCGCCTCGCGCGAGGTCGTCCAGCGCGAAGGCACCGAGTGCTACCGCTGGTTCATCCGCGGGCTGCTCGACGTCACCGACAACGTGATCGGCGACGTAGTGATCCCGCCCGAGCGCACCGTGCGCTACGACGCGGACGATCCCTACCTCGTCGTCGCGGCGGACAAGGGCACGGCGACGTTTTCCGACACGGCCAACGCGCTCGCGGCCGAGTACGGCTTCTGGCTCGGCGACGCCTTCGCGTCCGGCGGCTCCGCGGGTTACGACCACAAGAAGATGGGCATCACTGCCAAGGGTGCCTGGGAATGCGTGAAGCGCCACTTCCGCGAAATGGGCGTCGACACGCAGGCGCAGGACTTCACGGTCGCCGGTATCGGGGACATGGCGGGCGACGTGTTCGGCAACGGCATGCTGCTGTCGCCGCACATCCGGCTGGTGGCCGCCTTCAACCACCAGCACATCTTCCTCGACCCCGATCCCGACGCCGTGCGCAGTCACCGGGAGCGCGAGCGGCTGTTCAACCTGCCGCGCTCGGCCTGGAGCGACTACGACCCGAAGCTGATTTCCAGGGGTGGCGGCGTGTTCCCACGCAACGCCAAGCAGATCGCGCTCCCGGCGCAGGCGCGCGCGCTGCTCGGTCTCGAGACCTCGCAGGCCACGCCGCAGGAGATCATCCGCGCGATCCTCCGGCTGCCGGTCGACCTGCTCTGGAACGGCGGCATCGGCACGTACGTGAAAGCGTCGTGGGAGGCGAATCCGGCGGTCGGCGACCGCACCAACGACGCGGTGCGCGTCGACGGGCGCGAACTGCGCTGCAAGGTCGTCGGCGAGGGCGGCAACCTGGGCTTTTCGCAGCTCGGTCGCATCGAATACGCGATGCGCGGCGGACGCATCAACACGGACTTCGTCGACAACTCCGGCGGCGTGGACTGCTCCGACCACGAGGTCAACATCAAGATCCTGCTGAAGGCAGTGCAGCACCGCGTGAAGCTCACGACGCCGCAGCGCAACCGGCTGCTGGCCGCGATGACGGACGACGTTGCGGCCCTGGTGCTGCGCGACAACTACCTGCAGAGCCAGGCGATCAGCCTGCTCGAGGCGACGGCCAGCGAGCGACTCGGCGAGCACGCGCACTTCATTCGCTCGCTGGAACTCGACGGCGTGCTCGATCGGTCGCTCGAGTACCTGCCCAGCGGCGAGGAGATCGAGGATCGGCGGCGCGCGGGCCAGACCCTCGTGCGGCCCGAACTCGCGATCATGGTGAGCTACGCGAAGATCGCCCTGAATGCGCAGTTGATCCAGTCCGACGTTCCCGAGGATCCATACCTCGGTCTCGAGCTGAACCGCTATTTCCCGGAGCGGCTGACGCGTCGCTTCCGCAGGCTGCTCGGGGATCACCGCCTGCGGCGCGAGATCATCGCGACCGCGACGACCAACAGCATCGTCAACCGCATGGGCCCGACGTTCGTGGCCCGCGCGCAGCAGGACACGGGTGCCGACGCCGCCACGGTGGCGCGTGCCTACGCGATCGCGCGCGAGGCCTTCGAGGTGCGCGAGACGTGGAACGCAATCGAGGCGCTCGACAACAGGGTCGCGTCGTCCGTGCAGTACCGCATGGTGCAGGACACCGTCGGCCTGATCCGCCAGGCCACTTACTGGATGATCCAGCGTCACCGCAACGCGCTCGGCATCGAGCAACAGGTCGCGCGGCTGCAGCCCGGCATCCGCGAGCTCGCCCGTGCGCCGCTGCAGTGGCTGCAGGCATCGGACCGCGCGGGGTTCGAGGCACGCACAGCCGAACTGGGCGCTGCCGGCGTACCGGCCGATCTCGCGCGCCGGATCGCGGCGTGCAATGCGCTGCACTGCGCACCCGACATCGTCGAACTCGCGCAGGCGCGCAGGATCACCGTCGAGGCCGCCGCCCGCGCCTATTTCGGTATCGGCGCGCTTTTCGGACTCGACTGGCTGCGCCATCACATCGAGGGGCTGGACACCGCGGGTCACTGGCATGCGGTCGCCCGCGGCAGTCTCCGTGAAGCACAGTTCGAGGTGCACCGCAGCCTCGCGCAGGGTGTCCTCGAAGGCCCGCGCGAAGCCGATCCGGCGAAGGCGATCGAGCGCTGGCTGCGCAAGCACGAGGCCGCGACCCGCCATGCGCGCGCCGTCATCACCGACATCCGTGCCCAGACGACGCCGGTCGACTTCGCCTCGCTGTCGGTGGCGCTACAGGCCGTGCGCCGCGTGACGGTCGCGGAGACCTGAGACCGGCGCGGCGATGCGCACCTGTCTCGTCGTCGCGGTGTTCGAGCGCGCCGAAGCGCTCGACCGCGCCCTCGACAGTGTGCGGGCGCAGACGCGCGTGCCCGACGAGGTCGTCGTGGCGGACGACGGATCGGGGCCGGCCGTGACGCGCGTCGTCGAGGCCTTCGCCCGTCGAGTCCCCTGCCCCGTGCACCACGTGCGCCAGGTGCACGCGGGCTTCCGCGCCGGGCGGGCGCGCAACCTCGCGATCGCCCGGACCGACTGCGACTACGTGCTGCTGGTCGACGGCGACATGGTGCTGCACCCGCAATTCGTCGCCGACCACCGGCGCATCGCGCGGCGCGGATTCTGGACGCAGGGCGTCCGCATTCCGCTCGACGAACCCGCCACGCGCCGGTTGCTGCAGACTGGCGCGCTGCCCGCGCCCTGGGCACGTGGGATCGACACCCGCCGTCGTGCCTACGTCATGCACGCGCCTCGCCTCGGCCAGCGGCTGCACCGCGCGGCCAACGCGTTCGTCGCCGTGAAGTCGTGCAACCAGGCGTTCTGGCGCGACGACCTGCTGCGCGTCAACGGCTTCGACGAGGAACTGACGGGCTGGGGGTCCGAAGACAAGGAACTCTGCGCGCGGCTCACCAACCAGGGGCTGCGACGCCAGACGCTGGTGTTCGGCGGCATCGCCTGGCACCTGCACCATCGCCCGGCGTCGCGAGCCGCGGCGCGGGCGAACCAGGAGCGGTGGCGCGAGACCGTGCTCAGCGGCCGCACGCGCTGCGCGCGCGGCCTCGACCAGCACCTGACCCGCTGAGCCGGCCTCGGCATTTCCGCGTCTGGCCGCGGCGGCCGCGGGTTGCTATAAACGAGACGGACACCTCGTCGCATCCATCCGAGACACGCCATCCATGAGTACCGGCAAGCTGCTGCTCCTGCGCCACGGCCAGAGCATCTGGAACCTCGAGAACCTCTTCACGTGCTGGATCGACGTCGATCTGTCAGCGCAGGGCCGGCAGGAAGCACAGGAGGCCGGACGCCTGCTGAAGGCGGAAGGCATCGCGTTCAACGTCGCCTTCACGTCGGTCCTGAAGCGCGCCATCCGCACGCTCTGGATCGCGCTCGACGAAATGGACCTGATGTGGCTGCCGGTCGAGCGCAGCTGGCGCCTCAACGAACGTCACTACGGCTCGCTGCAGGGCCTCGACAAGGCGCAGACGGTCGAGAAGCACGGTGCGGAACAGGTGAAGATCTGGCGGCGCAGCTACGACATCCCGCCGCCGCCGCTGCCGGCGAGCGACCCCGGCCACCCGCGGTTCGACCGCCGCTACGCGCAGGTGCCGCCGGCCGAGCTGCCGGCGTGCGAATCACTCAAGGACACGCTGGCGCGCGTACTGCCGTTCTGGGAGGCACGCATCGCCCCCGAATTGCGGGCCGGGCGCAACGTGCTCGTCGCCGCGCACGGCAACAGCCTGCGCGCGCTGGTAAAGATGCTCGACCGCATGTCGGACTCCGCGATCGTCGAGCTGAACATCCCGACGGGCGTGCCGCTGCTGTATGAACTCGACGCGAGCCTGACGCCCGTGTCGAGCCGCTATCTCGGCGACCCTGAGGCCGTGAAGGCGCGTGCCGAAGCCGTGGCGAAGCAGACCGAGAAGCGGTGACCTCAGGTCAGGAAGCCACCGTCGACGACGAGGAACTCGCCCGTCACGTACGACGACGCCGGTGAGGCCAGGAACACGGCCGCGCCGGCCAGATCCTGCGGCTCGCCGACCCGCCCGAGCGGGTTCGCGCCGAGGTAATGCTCGAGCTGCTTTTCGTCCTCGAGCAGCGCGCCGGCGAACCGGGTGCGGATCAACCCGGGCAGCAGCGCGTTGCAGCGGATGCCGTGCGGCCCGCACTCCTTCGCGAAGGCCTTGGTCATGTTCAGCACCGCCCCCTTGGTGATCGAGTAGATCGCCTGCAGCGGACCGGGACGCACCGCGTTGATCGACGCAACGTTGATGATCGAGCCGCCACCGTGCTCGCGCATGAGCCGGCCGCCGAACACCGACGCGTAGAAATAGCCGCGGATGTTGACGTCGACGGTCTTCTGGAACGCGCCGAGGTCGGTGTCGAGCACGTGCCCGTAATAGGGATTGGTCGCCGCGTTGTTGACCAGCACGTCCAGCCGGCCGTAGTCGGCCTGCACCCGTGCGAACGTCGCCTCGAGCGCGGCCATGTCGCCGATGTGGCAGGCCAGGGCCCGCGCTTTTCCGCCCGTCGCGACGATTCCGGCGGCGACCGGCTCGCAGCCATCCAGCTTGCGGCTGGAGACGATGACTTCGGCGCCGTGCTGCGCCAGCCCCCGGGCGATCGCCTCACCGATGCCACGGCTCGCGCCGGTGACGAGCGCAACGCGCCCGGTCAGATCGAATGAAACGCCCATCTCTTCTCCCTGCTGCAAGTGCCGCGCCGTCATTCGTCCGTGGCGATCGTCATGCGCACGCCGTCGAGCGAGTCAGTGAAGTCGACCTGGCAGCTCAGCCGCGAACGGCCGGCGTCGTAGTGTCCGAGTTCGAGCAGCAGGTCCTTTTCGTCGCTCTGCGGCGCCGGCAGGCGGTCGTGCCACTCCGGTTCGATCAGGATGTGACACGTGGCGCAGGAGCAGAGCCCGCCGCAGATGGCCGTCACACCCCAATCGTACTCCCGCAGCGTTTCCATGAACTTCACGCCCACGCGTCCCTCGACCTCGTGGACGTTGCCGTCGCGATCGGTCACCACCATCTTGGCCATGCTCACACCCGTGCCGCCGTCGCGGCTCATGCTCCAAACCCCGCATTATTGCAGCGCAAGAGACGGCTTGCACGCGCCTGCAGCGACTCGTGCAGGCGACCTGACCGGGCGGCGGCCGCGCGGTGGTCCGCGGCGTCCACGGCGGCGGCGATGCTCGCCCGGTACCAGAGCCACTGGACGTAATCGAACGCCCAGGCCGCGAGATCCAGCCGCCCGGCGTCCAGCTGGCCGCCGGCCGCGACGTAGTCGCCGAGCAGCCTCGCACGTGCCTGTGCGCCGAGCCCATGCTGGCTCGCGAGCGAGCCCAGGTCGAACGCGGCGTCGCCAAGACCCGCGTATTCCCAGTCGACGAGCCACGCCCGGCCCGTGGCATCCCAGATCACGTTGGACGGACTGAGGTCGTTGTGGCAGGGGACCATCGGCGGCGCAGCGGTCTGCAGTCGGTCGAAGACGCTCGCGGCCAGCACGGCGAGCCGCCCCTCCGCCGTGTCGGTGCCGATCTCACGTTCGAGCTGCCTCGCCTGGGCCTCGAAGTCCACGACGCGCAGCCCGACGGGCGGCGCCAAGCCGTGCAGCCGCGCGAGCGTCGTTGCGAGGACGCGCATGCGCCGGCCGTCGGCGACCGGCCGCCCTGCCGGCGCCTCGTCGAGCCACCGCGTGACGAGCAGCCGTTCGCGCGGATCACAACGCACGATGTCTGGCGCCAGCCCGACGGCAGCCGCAAGACCGGCGACGCGGCACTCGGTGACGTGATCCGCGCCGAGCCGCTCGACCTGCCGACTGGCGAGGCGGACGAAGCATCGCGTGCCGTCGCTCGCAGTGACGCGCCAGGCGTGATTACTGAATCCGCCCGGCACCGGTTCGAACGCCCCATCGGCGAGCACGACGGTGGATGCCTCCAGGCGCAACGCCTGCCGCGCGTCGCGCTCGGCCACAAGCCAGGTGTTCATGACCTCAGGCAGCGACATCGATCGCCGCACGCTCGTCCGCCCGCCAGGCCGCGTGGCCACGCACGGCCAGCGCGGCATAGAGCAGGTACAGGCCCGCCGTGGCCGACAGGCCCTGCGATGCGTACAGCACCACCGCGGCGAGGTCGATCGCGATCCAGTACAGCCAGTTTTCCAGCACCTTGCGCGCGACGAGCCAGGTCGTGAGCACGCTGCCCCAGGCGATCGCGGCATCGGCGCAGGACACCCACGTCGCCGCACCGGGCCCTGCGATCAGCGCGCCGTTGATGCCGGCGGCCAGTGCAATGGCCACGATCGACCCGACGTGCCAGCGCGCGGGCCAACGACGCACCCGTGCCGGCGCCGCCACGCCGCCACCGCGCCATTGGCGCCAGCCGTAGGCGGCCATCGCGACGAAGAAGACCTGCAGGGCCGCCTGCATCACCAGACCCGCGCGCGCGAACAGCACCAGGTACAGCAGCGAACTCGCGACGGAGAAAGCCCAGCACCACGGATTCTGGCGAATCGCGAGCAGCAGGTAGCCGAGCGCGAGCACGACCGCCAGCCATTCCACGTGCGATACCGCGGCGAGCGCGGTCATGATCGATTCGAGCAGGGTTCAGCGCTCGTCGGACGTCGGCTGCCCGCCGAGGACCTTCATGACGAACACCGCGCGACGGTCCGCGCCGAACGTCGTCCGCGTTTCCTGAGCGAGCGCGGCGAACACGAGGTCGTGCTCCCCGGCGACCTGCGTGCTCATGGCATTGGTGACCACGGTCAGCCCGGAATGCCGGTTGAGCCGCTCGATGAAATCCTTGATCGGCGGGACGTAATCGGCATCGAGCGGGTACAGGCTGATTTCGATGGCAGTGCGCATGGGTTCACCTCCGGGCAAAGCGGCGCCTCACTTCCAGCGCCAGGCCAGCGTGACGCCGACGAGCCGGCCGTCGCCACGCTGCACGTAGAGTTCGTTCGCGAAATCGGGCGGCTCGAGGCCGAAGTAGAAACCGCGCACGGCATAGTCCTCGTCCGTGAGGTTGCGTGCCCAGGCCGAAGCGGACCACGCGCCGCGCGTACAGCCGGCCTTCAGGTTCAGCAGTGCATACGGCGAGGAGCGCTGATCGTGGCTCGCGTCGAAATAGAAGGCATCGACCCCGACGAGGTCGGCGCGCAGCAGCCAGCCCTGCTCGCCGCCCCACTGCGCCGAGACCGAGTACTGCCACGAGGGCGCATGCGCCTGCTCGCGGCCGTCGAGGTCGCGGTCGCCGTATTGATAGCCCAGGTACTCCGAGTGGAGCAGGCCCAGCGTCGCGTCCAGCGTGACCCGCGGCGCCACGCGCCACGAGCCCGAGGCCTCGAGGCCGTAGTTGCGCCCGCGTGCCGCGTTGTCGGTGAAGAAGACATACGACAGCGGGTCGCCGGGGTCGAGCTGGAAAGAGGTCGACACCTGCTGCTCTTCGCGCCACATGTGGAAGACCGACAGTTCGCCCTGCAGGCGCGATGCTTCGTCGGCGAAGCGCAGTCCCGCCTCGGCGTTCCAGAGATATTCCGGCTCGAACTGGCGACGATTCGCGGGGACCGCCGCGCCGATATTGAATCCGCCGGCCTTGTAGCCGCGCGCGACGGTCGCGTACCAGTGCGCGGACCCGCCGGCGGCGCCCTCGATCGACACCTGCCCGCCGAGCATCGTGTCGCGCGGGTCGAAGCGCGCGCCGTCGGAGTCGTGGTAGTCCGCGCTGCGCGTCTCGACGCGCAGGCCTGCCGTCAGCGACGTCGTCGCGCTCAGGCGCCACTCCGCTTCGCCGTATGCGGCCAGACTCGTGGCCGCGTACTGCGCTTCGAGCGGTGCACGCAGCAGCGCCTCGGCGAAATAGTCACGCTGCAGCGAGTCTTCCTCGAGCCGCAGCGCATAGACACCGGCCACCCAGTCGACGGCGCTGCCTGCGCCGCTGCCGAGCCGCAGATCTTCCGTCAGCGTCGACCGTTCGCGCTGGTAATTCGAGAAGTAGTCATATGGCGCGTAGGCGCCCCAGTACGCATCGTTGCCCCAGTCGCCGTCGAAGCTGTACACGCTGTCGGATGCGGCATGCGCCGTCGTGCTGCTCAGCCTCAGGTCACCGAGCGGGCCGTCGAACACCGCCGACAGGCCCTTCGTGCGCTGCGCGTCGCGACCCGGCCGGTCGGACAGCGTGCGTCGCGAGTTGTCGAGCGAGAACGCGTCGTAGCCGTTGTCGAGGTCGACATGGAGCGCGGCGAGATCCCCGCGCCACCCCGCCGGAAGCTCGAGCCTCAGCTTGCCGCGCACCGTAGTCTCGTCGCGGCCGTTCGTGTCGTCGCGACCGAGCCAGGCGTCGCGCAGGAAGCCGTCGCTCGAAAATCGCTGCCCGACGAGCCGCCAGGCCGAGCCCGCGGCGCCGAGCGCGCCACCTGCCACCGCGCCGGCCGACCAGGTGTCGTGTTCTCCCGCCGTGATTTCCGCATCGAACTCGCCCGTGGGATTCGCGTCGCGGGTCTTGAGCTTGATCAGGCCCGCCAGCGCATTCGCTCCGTAGCGAGTCCCTTGCGGGCCGCGCAGCACCTCGACCTGCTCGGCGTCGAACAGCGTGGCCGGCATGCCTGCCCCGCTCAGGTCGATTTCGTCGACGAGAAACCCGACCGACGGGTTCGGCGCGCCCTGGTACTGCTCGAGCTCGCCGATGCCGCGCAACTGGAAGAAACGCGGCCGGGAGCTGCCTCCCGACCAGTTCAGGTTGGGCACGAGCCCGAGCACGTCCTCGAAGTGCTGCAGGGCGGCCGCCTCGAGGGTCGTGCCCGAGAGCACCGTGGTGCTCGCCGGAATCCCGGCAACGGACTCGCGCCGCAGCGACGCGGTGACGACGATTTCCTCGAGCGTCGCGGGGCCGGCACTGGCCGACTGGGCGGCGACCGGCATGGCGGCCCCGCCGAGCAGCGGCAGACAGGCCAGGGCTGTGCACCAGCATCGGATGCCGGGCACGGCCCGGTTCCGGTGGAGTGCCCGAAGTGGGTACGCGCGGATGCGCGATGCGCAAGAAAGGCGGAATGTCATACCTGCTCCCTACGCCGGTACTAACCGGATCAGGTTCGACGGGTTCGTCGATGTGCGGAGCACGCCCCGCGGTCGACATCTCAGGCCCATGCAGGCCACCCCAAGGTGGCGCCGATTATAGCGGGCGGCGGTGGGCCCGCAATTGTTGACGCTGACGGCAGATCCGGGACTAATGCGTCCCACCGAAGGTTTCCGGATGTCACGCATGAGTCAGCGCAAGTGCCGCCTGTTCCTGGTGGACGCTTTCACCCGCACCCGCTTCTGCGGCAACCCGGCCGCCGTCGTGCTCGACGCCGAGGTGCTCGAGCACGACGAGATGCGGCGCATCGCGCGTGAACTGGCGGGGCTGGAAGTCGTCTTCGTGTTTCCGTCGGACTCGCCGGACCACGACGTGGAAATGCGCTTCTTCTCGCCGCGGCGCGAGGTCGGTTTCGTCGGCCATGCGACCGTGGCTGCGCACTACGTGCGTGCGTTCGCCAACGGCGTGCCGGGCGGCAAGGTCCGGCAGAAGTCGCAGGCCGGCATCGTCGAGGTCGAGGTGAGTGGCCGTGGCGCGGACCTGCGCGTCACGATCGATCAGACGCCGGCGACTTTCGGCCCGGTCGTGCCCGAGGAACGTATCGGGCCGGTGCTCGACGCGCTCGGCATCAGTTCCTCCAGCCTGCACTCGGCGTGCCCGGTGCAGGTCATGAGCCGGGCGAACTCGCGGCTGCTGATCGGCCTGCAGTCACCTGACACGCTCGCGTCGCTGCAGCCGAAGATGGACCAGCTCGTGCAGCTCGGGCCGCACGTCGGTGCCGACGGCTTCTTCGTCTTCGCCCTCAATCCCGGCTCGTCGCCCGCGACGACGGAGTCGCGCATGTTCTGTCCGGTCATCGGCGTGCCCGAGGACCCGGTAAGCGGCAATGCGCACGGCATGCTCGGCGTCTACCTGGTGCACAACGGGTTGTTGCCGGTGACCGACGGCACCGCGTCCTTCATCGGCCATCAGGGCCGCTTCGTCGATCGTCCGGGGCAGGTCGAGGTCGCGGTCGCCGCGAGCGGCAAGCGCGCGACCGGCGTTCGGGTCACGGGCGATGCGGTCATCGTCTACGAGGCGTCGTTGCCGTTGTAGCTGGTTTGTGGTCAGATCTGACCACCTGCCGCGGCACCCGGCTGCCGTCGTCAGGCTTCCCCGCTGGCTCCGCGTCGCAGGCGTCGGTCACCGACGACGGGCTGTCGACCGCACCGCAGCGTCATCACGCGCCCGACGCAGTCCGGCACGTCTTCCTCGTGGTGCGAAGCGATGACCAGCGTCGCCCCGTGCCGCACGACCGCGGTCATCCGCGAACGCAGCCTGTGGCGAGCCTCGGCATCCAGACCGTCGAACGGCTCATCGAGCAGGTACAGCCGGCGCGGCCGAATGAACGCACGCGCGACGAGCGCCATGCGAAGCTGGCCGTACGAGAGTTGGCGCGCCCGGCGCGACGCGAGGTCGGCGAGGCCCCAGGCACGGAGTTCGCGCGCCACGCGCCGGCGCTCGGCCGGCGTCGGCGGGACATTGAGACCGATGCTGTCCTGCAGACCCGAGGCCACGATGTCGTCGACGCCGCATCCCGTCGCCGCATAGGTCGCCTGCAGCTCGGGTGACACCAGTCCGACGTGGCGTTTCCAGTCCTCGACTGCGGGCCATCGCCGACGCAGCGTCGCACCATGCACCGGCCAGAGGTCGCCGTAGATGGTCGCGATCAACGTCGACTTGCCCGAACCGTTGCGACCGCGCAGGAGCCAGTGCTCGCCGGGCCGCAGCGACCAGTCGAAGGCGGCGATCACGGGCCGTCCGTCGCGACAGACCGCAGCGTCCGCGATTTCGAACAGTGCCGCGTGCGGCGTCGTGCCGACGAGCCGCGGACGCGCGGCCTCGCGGCCCCTCGGCGGCGCTCCACTCGAAGACATCGCACGTGCCGTGATCGCTCCGGCTTCCTCGATGCGGCCGGCCACGATGCGCGCGCAGTGCGTGGCTGCCAGCGGCTGCAGATCCGCCCGACGATGGGTACTGAGCACCCAGGCGGTGCTTGGCGACGCGGCCCGGTGCAGTGCTCGCACGAACGCACGCCTGCCCGCCACGTCGAGTCCGTTCAGCGCTTCGTCCAGCAGCAGCACGTCCGGGCGTCGCACGAGGGCGCGCGCGAGCAAGACGCGCCGGCTCTGCCCATACGACAGCGATCGCAGCGGCCGCTCGAGCAGCCCGTGCAGCCCCACCTGGCGCAGCACGTCCGCGATGCGACGCCGTTGCGTGGACGTCGCCGGTTGCAGCGGAAAATCCGAGTCGTCGTAGCCGGTCAGCACGACCTGCGCGACGGTCAGCGCCGACTCGTATCGTTCGTAGCGGTCCTGGCGCTCCGACCCCAGGTAGGCGATGCGCTCCGCGGCCGCGACCGGCTGTCCGTCGACGACGCCATCGGTGAACTCGTAGCGTCGCGACTCGCGTCCGGTCGGTGTCGGCCACAGGTCGCCCCGCAGCAGCTTGAGCAGCACCGTCTTGCCCGCGCCGTTCGCGCCGAGGAGCAGCCAGCGCTCGCCAGCCGCAAGCGTGAACGACGCGTCACGCAGTGCCCACCGGTCTCCGAGACGTACGCTGCAATCGCGCAGATCGACGCGCCGCAGCCGTGGCGGCCGCCGACCGCGACCCTCCACGCTCACTCGCCCAGCCAGAGCCAGCGCACGCCGTCGTGGCGGGCACGCCCTTCCTCGTCAAGCTTCAGCAGGTGCGCCAGCAGCGAGTAGCGCGCCCACCCGTGCAATGCGGCCGGCGTGTCCTCGTAGACCTCGGGCACCAGTTCGTCGAGCGTCGCCTGCCCCGGACGACGCAGCGCGTCGATGACCTTGCGTTCGCGCTGCAGACGGTGCGCGACGATGCGGTCGATCTCGGCGGCCGGTTCGGGCATGACCGGTCCGTGCCCCGGCATCAGCACCGTGAGCGGCAGTTCGCGCAGGCGCCGCAACGACTCGAGGTACAGGCGCATCGAACCGTCCGGCGGCAGGATGACGACCGTCGAGCCGCTCATGAGGTGGTCGCCCGTGAACAGCCACCCCGTGGCCTCGACCATGAAGCAGACATGGTTCGACGCGTGGCCGGGCGTGTACACGGCCCGCAGTTCGCCACCCGGCACGCGGAAGACGTCGCCGTCGTCGATGGTCGCGTCGGGCGCGTAGCTCGCGTCCTGATGCTCGTCGGCGGGCGCGGGCCGGCCTTGCACGAGCGCGCCCGTCGCCCGATGCAGCACCGCCGCGCCCGGCGAGTGGTCCGGGTGCGAGTGCGTGCAAAGGACGCGGTCGATGCGGCCTCGAGCCGCAGCCATGATGCGTTCCACGTGCGGGGGATCGTCCGGGCCCGGGTCGATCACCAGATGCGACTCGCCAGTGCCGAGCACGTAGGTGTTGGTGCCCGGCCCGGTCATCGGTCCCGGGTTGGGCGCGACGATGCGCAGCAGGTTCGGCGCGAGCCGGCAGACGCCGCCGGTCACGGCGTCGGCGAGCAACGCTTCCGCCTGCGACACGCGATGCATCAGCCGCCCGGCGCCCTGAACACGAGCCCGCCCTTGACCACCGCGTCGACACGCTGCAACAGCGTGACGTCCCGCAGCGGATCGCCCCGCACGGCGATCACGTCGCCGAACCGTCCCGGCTGCACGCTGCCGATGCGATCGTCCCAGCCCATGTGCCGCGCCGCGACCGACGTGGCGGACTGCACGGCCTGCATCGGCGTCATGCCGCGCTGAACCATGACCGGGAACTGCCGCGCGTTCAAGCCGTGCGGATACACTGCCGCGTCGGTGCCGTAGACGATGTCGACCCCTGCCGCATGCGCCTTCGTGAAGCCCTGTCGCTGCGCTTCCGTCGTCTCGAGATTCTTGCGCAGGAACTCTTCAGGCCAGCCCTGCGCGCGTCCCTCGGTGTCGATGTAGTCGCCGTTGTAGACGTCCATCGACAGCGCGACGCCGCGGCTGCGCGCCAGCGCGATCGCCTCGTCGTCGATCAGCGACGCATGCTCGATGGTGTCGGCGCCCGCGAGGATGGCCTCCTTGATCGAGCGTGCTCCGTGCGCGTGCGCCGCGACCTTGCGGCCCGCGGCGTGCGCGACGCGTGTCACCGCGGCGATCTCCTCCGGCGTCATCTCCGGCTCGCCCGGCACGCCGCCGAAGGCGAGTACGGCACCGGAGGCAATGACCTTGAGCAGGTCCGCCCCGCCGTCGACCGCCGCCTGTGCCTTGCGCGCGAACTCTTCCGGCCCGCGCGCCACGCCGAGCCGGACGACCGCTGGAATCCCGGATTCCGCGTGACCGGGAATCACCAGGTCGCCGCCGCCCCCGGGCACGGTCAGATAGAAACCGACGACCTGCATGCGCGGTCCGGCCACGGCACCGGAGTCGATCTCGTCGCGCAGCGCCCGGTCGGCCCAGCCAATGTAGGTGCCGACGTCGCGCACGCTCGTGAATCCGGCGAGCAGCGTCGCCTGGGCGTTCGCCCGCGCCAGCGGCAACTGCTCGGCGAGCGTGCGCCGGTAGTACACGCTGAGGTCGGCCGTGTCGCCCGGCCGGTCCGTCAGGTGCGTGTGCATGTCGATCAGGCCCGGCAGGCAGGTGTGCTGCCGCAGGCCGAGCACGGGCAGCCCGGCAGGCGCGTGGAATCCGCCCGTCACCGCCGCGATGCGGCCCTCGCGGATCACGACCGTCGACGCGCCCCGCGGCGCCAGGGAAACGCCGTCGATCAGCGTGCCGCACTGCAGGGCGAGCGAACCGGCGTCCGGTCGGTGCGGCCCGTCGATGAGGGTCGGAACGGCCGCTGGCGCCGCCCATGACGCGGGACTCAGCACGGTCGCCAGGCCGCCGACGAGCATGGCGACGAGAGCTCGCCATCGGCCATCTGGCGCCCCGGTGCGACAACGGCAAGCGCGGCATTCATGGCGGGAAGTCATTTCGTCGTTTCCGGGCAACAGACAGGCTCGTCGCCGAGCAGTGTTTGACTTTGCGGGCGCGGCAGTCTTTCATTCGGCCGCATCACTGTCAAAAAGCCGGATTGACAAATGACGAGCGGGCTGGAACCCGTGGCAACCCTCGACGTGGCCCTCGCCCACGCCGAACGCCTGCTCGCCGACCAGCCCGCACTCGCCGCCGAACAGGCCCGCGAGATCCTGCAGGCCGCGCCGCGACACCCGGCCGCGACACTGATCCTCGCGACTTCGCTGCGCCGGACGCGCCGACCGGCAGAGGCGATCGAACTGCTGCGGCCGCTCGTCGCGTCGCAACCGCGCTGGGCCCTGGCACAGCGCGAACTCGGCCTGGCGCTCGGCGACACCGGCCACGGCGAGGAAGCCGTGGGTGCGCTGCGCGCCGCCCTGAAGCTCCAGCCCGCGCTGGCCGACGCGTGGCGCGCCCTCGGCGATCACCTGACCGCCATCGGTGACACGACCGGCGCGGATGCCGCCTACGCCCAGCACGTGCGGCATTCGACGCGTGATCCGCGGCTGATGGAGCCGGCTCTCGCACTTGCCGAAGGCCGCATCGCCGCCGCCGAACCGCTGCTGCGCAATCACCTCAAACGCTTCCCGACCGACGTGGCCGCCATCCGCATGCTCGCGGAGGTCGCCGCGCGCATCGGCCGTTACGGCGACGCCGAGAACCTGCTTGCGCGTTGCCTCGAACTCGCGCCGGGGTTTCACGCGGCGCGGCACAACTATGCCGTCGTGCTGCACCGGAACAACCGGCCGGCGCAGGCGCTCGGGCAGATCGAGCGGCTGCTCGCGTCCGATGCACCCAGCCCCGCGGTGCGCAACCTCAAGGCGGTCGTGCTCGCGCGGCTCGGCGAGCACGAGCAGGCCATCGCGCTCTACGGCGCGCTGCTGCGCGAATACCCGCGGCAGTCGCGCATGTGGATGTCGTACGGACACACGCTCAAGACGGCCGGCCGTACCGACGACGCCGTGGCCGCCTATCGCCAGGCCATCGCGCTCGAGCCGACGCTCGGCGAGGCTTACTGGAGTCTCGCCAACCTCAAGACGTTCCGCTTCGCCGAGGCCGAGCTCGAGGCGATGCGCACGCAGCTCGGGGCGCCCGGGCTCGCTCGCGAGGACGCGCTGCACCTGCATTTCGCGCTCGGCAAGGCGCTCGAGGACGCGCGCGACTACGAGCCTTCGTTCGCGCACTATGCCGAGGGCAACCGCCTGCACAAGGAGGCTGTGCCGTACGACGGCACCGACCTGAGCGATCAGGTGCGCCGGTCGCGTGCGCTTCATACGCCCGCTTTCCTCGAGGCGCGCCGCGGCGTCGGCTGCGCGGCGGCAGATCCCATCTTCGTGCTCGGCCTGCCGCGCGCGGGTTCGACGCTGGTCGAGCAGATCCTCTCGAGCCACCCGGCCATCGAGGGCACGATGGAGCTGCCGGACGTCATCGGTTTCGTGAAGGAGTTCAGCGGCCGCACGCGACGCTCGGAGACATCGCGCTATCCGGACGTGCTGGCCACGCTGGATCCGGCGGAATTCCGCGAACTCGGCGAGCGCTACCTCGCGCAGACGCGCATACAGCGCAGGACCGACCGGCCGTTGTTCATCGACAAGATGCCCAACAACTGGGCGCACGTCGGGCTCATCCACCTGATGCTGCCGAACGCGAAGATCGTCGACGCGCGCCGGCATCCGCTGAGCTGCTGCTTCTCGAACTTCAAGCAGCACTTCGCGCGCGGGCAGAACTTCACCTACTCGCTCGAGGACCTCGGCCACTATTACGCGGACTACGTCGCGCTCATGGCGCACTTCGACGCCGTGCTGCCGGGCCGCATCCACCGCGTCCTGTACGAGCGCATGGTCGACGACACCGAAGGCGAGGTGCGCCGGCTGCTCGACTACTGCGGCCTGCCGTTCGACCCGGCCTGCCTGCGCTTCTACGAGAACGACCGCGCCGTGCGCACGGCGAGTTCGGAGCAGGTTCGCCAACCGATCTTCCGCGACGCCGTGGACCAGTGGCGTCATTACGAACCGTGGCTCGGCCCGCTCGTCGCCGCGCTCGGGCCGATGCTCGAAGCATATCCGGCCGCACCGGCCGGCTGAAAAATTCACAAGCACGCCCCGCTCGACGGGGCATCACCAGGGAGCCCGCACAACATGACCCGTAGCCGTAAACGCAAACTGCAGCGCCTGTCCACGCGGCCATCGACCGCGCGGGCGCTGGCCGCAAGCGTACCGACACTCCTCGCCGGCATGTCCGCCGCGTACGCGCAGTCGACGTCAGGCGTCGGCCTCGAAGAGATCGTGGTCACGGCCCAGAAGCGGTCCGAGGACCTGCAATCCGTGCCGCTGAGCATCCAGGCGTTCGGCACGGCCAAGCTCGAGGAGCTCAACGTGCAGAAGTTCGACGACTACGTGCGGTACATGCCGAGCGTGTCGTACCAGACGCTGGGCCCCGGCCTCGCGACCGTGTACATGCGCGGCGTCGCGAGCGGCGGCGACGGCAACCACTCGGGCTCGATGCCGAGCGTCGGCATCTACCTCGACGAGCAGCCGATCACTACGATCCAGGGCGCGCTCGACGTGCACCTCTACGACATCGAGCGCGTCGAGGCGCTGGCGGGCCCGCAGGGTACGCTCTACGGCGCGAGCTCGCAGGCCGGCACGATCCGCATCATCACGAACAAGCCGGATCCCTCGGGTTTCGAGGCGGGCTACGGGCTCGAGTTGAACAGCATCGCGAGCGGCAGCGAGGGCTACCTCGGCGAAGGCTTCGTCAACCTGCCGATCAACGAGCGCACCGCGGTCCGCCTGGTCGGCTGGCACCGCCACGACGGCGGCTACATCGACAACGTCTACGGCGAACGGACCTTTCCCACCTCGGGAGCCACGGCAGACAACGCCGACCGGGTCGAGGATGACTACAACGACGTCGACACGACCGGTGCCCGCGCGGCGCTCAAGCTCGACCTGAACGACACCTGGACCATCCTGCCGCAGTTGATGGCGCAGAAGCAGAAGGCGAACGGCAGCTTCGCATACGACTCGACGGTCGGCGAATACCAGATCTCGCACGGCTATCCGGAACGCTCCGACGACAAGTGGACGCAGGCCGCCCTGACGGTCGAAGGCAAGATCGCGAACCTCGACCTGATCTACGCGGGTACCTACCTCAAGCGCGACGTCGACACCGAGTCCGACTACGCCGACTACTCGTACTGGTATGACACGCTCGCCGGTTACGGCGCCTACTGGTACGACGACGACGGAATTCCAGTCCAGCCGTCGCAGTACATCCAGGGCAAGGACCGCTACAAGCGCTACACGCACGAGCTCCGCGTCGCCTCGGACGCGGACAAGCGGTTCCGCTTCGTCGGAGGCGCGTTCCTGGAGCACATGGAGCACGACATCCAGCAGCGCTACAAGATCGACGGCCTCGCCGACCTGCTCTCGGTGACCGGCTGGCCCGACACGATCTGGCTCACCAAGCAGATGCGCGTCGACGAGGACTGGGCCCTGTTCGGCGAGTTCAGCTTCGACTTCACCGACAAACTGACGGCCACGGCCGGGGCGCGCTACTTCGAGACCGAGAACTCGCTCGAGGGCTTCTTCGGCTTCAGCACGGGCTATTCACCGAATGCGGCCTATGGCGAAGCCGAGTGTGCCCGCCAGGGACAGACGAAGCCATACCACGGATCTCCGTGCAAGTTCTTCGACAAGACGACCAAGGAGGACGGCGTCACGCCCCGCGTGAACGTCACCTACAAGTTCACGGACGACAAGATGGCCTACGCGACGTACTCGGAGGGTTTCCGCCCCGGCGGCATCAACCGCCGCGGCACGCTGCCACCCTACCAGGCGGACTGGCTCGAGAACTACGAAATCGGCTGGAAGACGACCTGGCTCGACAACCGCCTGCGCTTCAACGGCGCGGTGTTCTCGCAGACCTGGGATGACTTCCAGTTCTCGATTCTCGGCGCCAACGGCCTCACGGAAATCAAGAACGCGGGTGCCGCCCAGATCGACGGCGTCGAGATGGACGTGAGCATGGCCGTCACGGAGCGTCTCGGCATCTCCGCCGGCATCGCCTGGCTCGACTCCGAGCTGACCGAGAACTACTGCGGCTTCGTCGGTGCCAACGGCAAGCCGGTGACCAGCAATCCCTGCCCGCTGGGCGTAGACGATGACGGCGACGGCGTCGAGGACACGGCGCCGCCGCAGGCGCGCAAGGGCATACCGCTGCCGGTGACGCCGGAATGGAAGGCGAACGCGACGGCGCGGTACGAATTCCCGGTGGCGGGCTTCGACAGCTACGTGCAGGGCGCCGTGGTGTACTCCGACGAGCGCCGGACGGACCTGCGCGAAGCCGAGAACACCATCCTCGGCAACATGCCCAGCTACACGACCGCGGACCTCTCGGCGGGCTTCGGCCGCAACGGCTGGATGCTCGAGCTGTTCGTCACCAACGCGTTCGACGAGACGGCCGAGCTCGGCCGCTTCGCGCAGTGCGCGGAGGCTGTCTGCGGCACGCAGACCTACGTCGTGCCTCAGCGGCCGCGGACCATCGCGCTCAAGTTCTCGCAGGAGTTCTGAGCACTGACACCTCTCCCGCTCGCGCGGGAGAGCTCGGCGCAAAGCGCCGGGGTGAGGGTTCTCCGTGACCCTCACCCCAGCCCTCTCCTACTGGCGTGGGAGAGAGGGCGATCCACCATTCACAGGCGGAACGTGAACCGCGCGCCCCAGGTGCGCGGCGGCTCGATGAACGCGTCACCGTACGGCCCGAACTGGCCGGTCGTCGTCGCGGCCAGCACGGCTTCGTCCTCGATGTTCTTCACCCACAGCCCGGCGCTCCACCGCTCGTCGGCCGAGTAGTACGTGACGGAGGCGTCGGTCTTGAAGTACGCCTCCTGCCGCGTGCCGCGGTTGTGCGCGAACGTGCCCCAGAATTCGTCCTCGTAGCGCGTCTCGAGACGCGCGCGGAACTCTCCCGCGCCGAACGCGAAGCCTTGTTCGTAACCGGCCGAGACGGTCCACTCCGGCGCGTACTGCATCTGGTAACCGCCGAAATCGCGCTGCGGGATGCCGATGTTGACGCTCGCCGGCACGACGAAGTCGTCGTATTCCGCCTTCAGGTAGCTGGCCGTCAGGTTGAGCCGGCCACGCGCGACGGGCTCGAACAGCACGTCGAGCTGGTTGCCGTAGATCGTTGCGCGGTCGGCGCTGAACGTGGTCAGCAGGAACGTGTTCAGGTTGAACGACTGCACGAGCAGGTCGCTGTAATCGTAGTAGAACGCCTCGTCATTGACCTGCAGCCGGTCATCGAGGAAGCGGCTCTTGAAGCCGACCGTGCAGGCCGTCATCGTCGCCGCGTCGACCAGGTTCGAATTGCCCGGACTCGACGCGAACACGTTGTAGGTGCCGGGCTGGTAGCCCGTCTGGATCGTCGCATAGGCCAGCGCCGCTTCGCCCAGGTCGAACTCGACGCCGAGCTTCCAGTCGACGTGGTCGTCCTCGCGGTCCGCCGAGTACGGCGTGCCGTCCGCCATGGCGCCCTCGCCTTCGCGCTGGTCCCAGCTCGCGCGCAGGCCGGCAACCAGCCGCAGCGATTCGGTGAGCGCGTAGCGCGTCTCGCCGAACGCCGCGAACCCGGTCAGGCGGTTGGCGGATATCTGGGCCAGCGGGAACGGCTGCGGTGTGTTCGTGTACGTGAAGAAGTCGCCGGAGTTGCGCACGTCGTACCAGTACAGCCCGGCCAACCACTGCCAGGCCGCATCGTCGTCGCTCGCAAGCCGTAGTTCCTGCGTCGTCTGGTTGTAGTGCGCGGTCAGGTTCGCGCCGATGTTCTCGAGCCAGTAGCGGCCGTCCCAGTCGAGGTAGAAGTACGACGGCAGGTAAGTCAACGTCAGGCCGTCGAGACGCCAGTCGAGCTGCGCGCCGGTCGCGAAGCTCTCGTAGTCGTCCGGCGAGGCCGTCGGGGCCCCCGGGTCGATCCGGTCGTCCCACGGATCGTCGTGATCAAAGGCTTCGGGGTCGCCGCCGAACGTGCCGTCGTTGTAGCCGCGGCGCACGAGATTGGCCGACTCGCCGTCCTTTTTCGCGCCCTGCAGCCAGAGTTGCACCTCGAGCGCGTCGTTCGGCCGGTAGGAGCCGGAGAGACGCGCGGCAAGGTCCTGTCGCGCGTCGGCGCCGGTGCGCTGATAGCCGTCGTGCTCGACGTAGTCGAATGCGCCGCGCAGCGCGAGCTTGTCGTTGACCGGCAGGTTCTGCACCAGCGTGCCGTGCAGCAGCGAGTAGTCACCGACCTCGAGCACACCACTCGTTCCGAGCTCCTGCGTCGGCCGGTTGAACTCGACGTTGACGGTGCCACCGAGCGCGGCGCGCCCGTACAGCGTGCCCTGCGGGCCCGGCAGCAGTTCGACGCGGGCGATGTCGAACAGCCCGACGCTGTTGCCCTCGCGTGGAATGTACACGCCGTTGAAGTTGAAGACCGTGGGCGGCTCGATGTTCGGCAGATCGAGCGTCGAGCCCACGCCGCGGATGTAGATCTCGGTCGAGGCGTTTTCGGCCTGAAACCGCACTGAGGGCATCAGGTTCTGCACGGTACGGATGTCGTGGACGCCGGCGGCCACCAGGATGTCGCCGGGCACGGCCGTCACGGCGGCGGCCGTCTTCTGCAGATCTTCGCGGACCTTGCGTGCCGTGACCATGACGGTCTCGAGGCCCTCGCCGTCGGGGCCGCCGGTGTACCCGGGTGTCGTGGAGGCTTCGTCCGCGAGGGCGATCACGGGAATGTAGGGCAACGCGACGGCGGCGCACAACAACAGGGATCCACGATGCTTGTTGTTCATGACCTTACCGAACCCTCCGGACAGCGGAGCACAGCGGGCCCACGCTCGGCCTGCACCGTGCGAAAGGACTCGCCTCGAGGGAGCGGAACGCGAACTCCGCGGGGGCGGAAGAATATCAGGCTCTGCGTCGATCCATGGTCCCGCATCGCCGTCGGAGATTCCGTCGGTACGGAGCGCGATCTCTGTCGATCCAGGTCACAGCGCCCGCAATCGGCGATCTCGTCATCGGAGCCGAACTGGTTCGGGCCGTCTGAATCGGCTGTTACCCGGAGGCCCCGGAGCCCCCCTCTGTTGCATCCTGCACGGTACGTTCTTCCAAAGACCGGAACGAGCAACAACGGCTCGGATGGCGTCCGGGCCAAACCGCAGGACAACGATGTTCAGCCTCGGATTGGCGCGCCGTTGCCGATGATGATGAGAGCGATGCCTGCGGCATGGCGCTATGACGCTGCGTCGATCCGTGAAAATCCCCGGCTTGCCAACAGGAACACCCATGTGGTGAGCACGAACGGCAACGTCATCACAGGCAGGCCCAGCGGTTCGAGCGCGGCCCCGCAGGCGGCTGCCACAAACGGCGTGACGATCGCGCCGAGCAGAGCGTAAACGGTCGATGCCGCGCCGGGGGCGAGGAAGACGCGGGCCAGCGCGATGGCCGTCAGCACGCTGTTGAAGCCGAATGCGCCTGCGCGGATGGCGGGTTCCGCCGCGCCCATTCCCCAGGCGACCAGCAGGCCCGCGAGCGAACCGGCAAGCGCCGCCGAAGCGGCATGACGCGAGGAAACAAGCAGGCCCACCACGAACAGCGCGCCGCTGATCGTGCTGCCCTGAAAAAACACCTGACCGATGCCGGTCAGCAACCCTTCACCAACGGTTCCACCCGTCACTACGCCCTCGACGGCGGCTTTGACCGGAAGCCCGGCAGTGGGCAACTGGCCGGTGGGTTCGAGGCGACCGAAGCGCGCGGCGGACAGAAAGAAGACCAGTGAGGTAAAGACGAAGGGAGCCGTCAGTGCGGGCAGCTTCCAGGCTTTGAATGCCGCCAGCAGAGCAGCCATCAACAGCGTCGAGCAGGCCGAGGCAAGGATGACGCAGGCCCATGTCAGGGCCACGGGCGCGAGGAAATAGAGCAGTGCGATGGCCACCAGCGTGCCGTTGAAGCCGAACATGCCAGCGCGCACCAATGCGCGGTCCACCCCCAGCGCCAGCGCCGTCAGCGTGGCGGTGATGGAGCCAACCAGCGCAGCGGCGGCGAACAGCAGCGAATTGGCGGCGATCCCGGCGAGGAACAGCAGCCCGGCATAGCTGTTGTTCTGGAACATCACCTGACCCAGGCCGCGCAGCACAGTGTCGGTCAGCACCACGAAGCGGCCCATGGTCGAGCGGCCTTCGCCGTCAAGGCCCGAAGCGGAAAGGCGCCGGGTCATCCGAACATCTCGGTCGAAAGGGTGGTGGGCATGACCTCGGCCTTGGCCTTGGCTGCGGCGGCGTCGAGCGCGCGGGCCGTGGCCTCGATCCGCTGGACCTGTTCGGCGAAGGCGGTTTGAAACGGGAGGGGCGGCACCCATACCGGCAACTGACCGAGCTGGGCATTGTTGACCGATGCTATCCCGGTTGTTCGCCTGGCTACATGCAAGAAGTCGAGCCTATCGGCAGAGGGTTTGCGGAACATTCCGAGCACACGGTTTACACATTTCGGCATTTGGGGAGTCCGCCCAGATGCCTTGGAACGAGTGTAACCCGATGGACGGCTGATCGTGACTGGCGTCGAGCCTGAACCCATCATTGCTGGCGCGCAGGAACATGACATGCTCGCTGCGCGCACCTTTCGTGACGACCAGACCAGCACCGAGGTCTTGCCCCCCGCGTCAGAATTGTTGTCGCCTGGACAGGAACTGATCATCCGGGGGCGACAGTGAGGCATGGACCATCACCGACGACTGGCCCCAGCGGGTGCCCGTCACCGATGTCGAGGTCGATGTGCTCGGGGCGTGGTTCGACGATCTTTTCGACGACCAGTTCGGACCGGCATCATGAGATGAGAAGGAGCCATGCCCCATGATTGCACAGCTACGCGGCGCCCTCTTTCTGCGTGTCTCAACGGCGCCGCAGGCGGAGCATGACACTTCCATTCCCGACCAGAAGCGTCAGGGCCAGGTCTATTGCGCCGCGCCGTTACGAGCTGGTCGAAACCTTCATCGAAGCAGGCGCATCCGCCACCAACGACCGCCGCCCCGGGTTCCAGCGCATGATCGAGGCAGGCACATCGAGGCCCGCACCGCTCGAAGTAGTGGTGGTGCATAGGTTCTCGCGTTTCTTCCGCGATCATTTCGAGCTCGAGTTCAACGTCAGGAAGCTGGCGCGCAACAATCGGCCCCACGACGCCACCGAGGCCGGCGTGGCCAATCTGGACGAGAACCTGAAAGAGCGCAATCGCTGGTTTGAAAGCGATCCGTGAGCAGGCGGCCAGCGCTGCCGCCCGGACCGAGGCCGCGCTCGGCAGTGCCGGAAATCAGGCGGTCTGTTCTGGTCGTGTGAAAGGCTTCGCTCGTGTGGCCCGCAAGCAAATCCGGCTCGCAGTCGGTGGCTACCCCCGCGAGCACCTGCGGGCGCTGGCGCAGCGCATCGAAGTGGTCGACAAGGAAGTCCGCATCATGGAATCGAAAGCTGAACTCTTGCACACCCTCGTCACCGCCTAAGGCGGGAAATCGGCGGCAATCCGTGTTCAGAGTTCTGCACTTACATGGCGCGGCCGGAGGGATTCGAACCCCCGACCCTCAGGTTCGAAGCCTGATGCTCTATCCAACTGAGCTACGGCCGCGCGAGGTACGCAGAGTTTATCCTCACTTCATCGTCGGCATGACGAATTGCGCGGACTCGCGCCTTGCGCTCGGCCAGCGCGAGGTGACCGTCTTGAGTCGCGTGTGGAACCGTACGCCCTCGGGGCCGTGCACGTGCAGCGCTCCGAACAGCGAGCGTTTCCAGCCGCCGAACGAATGAAAGGCCATCGGCACCGGGATCGGCACGTTCACGCCGACCATGCCCGCCTGCACGCCTTGGGTAAACGTGTGCGCGGCCTCGCCGCTCGCCGTGAAGATGGCCGCGCCGTTGCCGAACTCGTGCGCATTGACGAGATCGAGCGCCGCGGCCAGATCGGGCACGCGCACCACGCAAAGCACGGGCCCGAAGATCTCCTCGCGGTAGATGCGCATCGCCGGCCCGACGCGGTCGAACAGGCATGGGCCGATGAAAAAGCCGCCTTCGTGCCCCGGCACTCGCAGACCGCGGCCGTCGACCACCAGCTCGGCACCTTCCTCGACACCCAGGTCGACATACCCGCGCACGCGCTCGAGGTGTTCGCGTGCCACGAGTGGCCCCATTTCGACGTCTTCATCGAGACCCGAGCCGACCTTCAGCCGGTCGAGTCGCCGTCGCACGGCTTCGATCAGCGGCTCGGCGGCATCGGCCACTGCCACCGCGACGGAGATGGCCATGCAGCGCTCGCCCGCGGACCCGTAGGCCGCGCCAATCAGCGCACTCGCGGCATTTTCCGGATCGGCGTCGGGCATGACGACCATGTGGTTCTTGGCGCCACCGAGCGCCTGTACGCGCTTGCCGTGCGCCGAGGCCGTCCGATAGATGTGCTCCGCAACGGGTGTCGACCCCACGAAACTCACGGCCTCGACACGCGGATCGGTGAGCAGCGTGTCGACCGCCTCGCGGTCGCCGTTGACGACGTTGAACGCGCCGTCCGGCAGTCCCGCCTCGCGCAACAGTTCCGCGAGCCGCATCGGGCAGCCCGGATCCTTTTCCGAAGGCTTGAGCACGAAGGTGTTCCCGCACGCGAGCGCGACAGGGAACATCCACATCGGCACCATCGCTGGAAAATTGAAGGGCGTGATGCCGGCACAGACGCCGACGGGCTGCCGCTGCGACCAGCTGTCGACGCCCGTGCCCACGCTCCCACTGTACTCGCCCTTGAGCATCTGCGGAATGCCGCAGGCGAATTCCACGACTTCCATGCCGCGGATCACCTCGCCGCGTGCGTCGGAAAACACCTTGCCGTGCTCCAGCGTGATGAGCCGCGCGAGTTCGTCGAAGTGCTGCTCGAGCAGCGACTTGAATCGGAACAGCACGCGCGCGCGTTGCAGAGGCGGCGTCGCGGCCCACGCCGGCAATGCCGCGGCCGCCGCGGCGATGGCGGCCTGAGTCTCGGCCTCGCTCGCATAGGCAACCTGGCCGCGCTGCACACCTGTCGCCGGGTCGAACAGTCTGCCCTTGCGGCCCGAGGTACCGGCCACCGCACGGCCCCCGATGTAATGGCCGATGTCGATCGGGACGGACGGTGGTGGGACGGTGGTCGGACGGGGCGAACTCATGACGACTGAAGGTCCAGGGGAGCCGACGGGGCGCGCATTGTAGCGTCAATACACGTATTCGCCCTCGAGCCGCGCATCTGCCGGCAGCGTCTCCTGCCTCGCCAACTCGACATACAGCGGCGTGAAATCGGGAGCCGTCTCGCAAAACAGCTGCTCGAAGCCGTCGATCACGAACAGGGTCGGCTGGAAGGTGTCGATCTTGTAGCGCGTGCGCATCACGCGCCGCAGGTCGAAGCGGAGACGTTGCGGTTGCGGGCTCTCCAGGGCGTGGACGACCTCGCTGGGCGAGGACAGGATGCCGGCGCCGTAGATCCTCAGGCCCTCGGGGCCGCGGACCAGGCCGAATTCGACGGTGTACCAGTAGAGCCGCGCGAGGAACTCGAGCGCGTGCAGCCCCTCCGCCTTCTGTCCACCCCGGCCGTAGGCCTGCATGTAGTCGGCAAAGACTGGATCGAACAGCAGCGGCACGTGGCCGAAGAAGTCGTGGAACACGTCCGGCTCGACGATGTAGTCGAACTCGGCTTCCTCGCGCAGCCAGACCGTCACGGGAAAGCGCCGTGCCGCCAGATGGCCGAAAAAGGCCGGCTCGGGCAGCAGCCCGGGCACGGCGACCACCTGCCAGCCCGTGGCGCGCGCCAGACGCTCGTTCACGTGATCGAAGCGCGGAATGCCACTGCCGTAATCGAGCGTCTCGACGACGCGCAGGAACTCGGCGCAGGCCCGGCCCGGCACCAGCTTCATCTGCCGGTCGTAGAGCCGGCGCCAGCGGGCCTGGGCAGCGGCATCGTAGGCACCGTAGTCCTGCTCGACCGTGTAATCGGGGCGCATGGCGCGATAGTCGCCACGCAGGCCGTGACTGCTCGCTCCGTAGGTCACGGGTGCTCCGGGGGGTGCCGTCATGCGGGTTCCCTGGTTGGCCGGGAAGTGTCCCTTTTACGTCCAGCGGGGAACCGTTGCCAAGCCCCGGTGTCTGGACCGCCAAGGCGCTGCGGTATAGTGGCTGGACCGCGCCGGCCGGACCGCCGTGCAAAGACACTTCTTGCTCGAGGTTTGACCCCATGAAGATTTCGACCGCCCTTGCGCTCGCTCCGCTGCTGCTGTTCCTGAACGTGGCCGCCGAGGCGGCCTGCGTCTACCCGCAGGCACCCCAGTCGCTGCCGAATGGCAAGAGCGCCACAAAGGACGAAATGCTGGCCGCGCAGGGCCTCGTCAAGGAATACGTCAAGAGCGTGCAGGAAACCTACCTGCCGTGCCTGGAAAAGGACAAGGTCGACGCCCTCGCCGCGCTCGACAACATGGACCCCGAGTACAGCGCCAAGAAGGCGAACATCGAGGCAATCCACGCCAAGAAGCACAACGCCTCGCTCGACGAGTTGCAGGCATTCGTCGACCGCTGGAACGCCGAGAAGAAGGCCTACACGGACAAGAACGCGGGCAAGTGAGCGGGCATTCCGCCATGGACCCCAGCGACCTTCCGACGCCGGCCGAGGCGGAAGCGCTCATCCGGGAGCGGGTGCAATCGCTGCCGGTCGAATCGCGCCCGCTCGCCTCGCTGGCCGGCGCGGTGCTCGCGCAATCGGTCCGTGCGGAGCGCGATCAGCCGCCGTTCGATCGCGTGACCATGGACGGAATCGCGCTGGCTTCGGCGGCCTGGCGTCAAGGCCGTCGCCGATTTCCCGTCGCGGGCACGCAGGCCGCCGGCATGCCGCCGCTGCGTCTGGACGACCCCGAAGGCTGCATCGAGGCCATGACGGGCGCCGTGCTGCCGGGGGGATGCGATTGCGTCGTGCCGGTCGAGCGGCTCGAGCTGGACGACGGCGTGGCCATCGTGGACGACACAACGCCCGTCGAGCCGTTCTGGAACGTCCACACGCGCGGCCTCGACTGCCGCGAGGGCGACCTGCTGCTCGCGAAGGGCACCCGTCTCGGCGCGCCGGAACTGGCGGTGCTCGCATCCGCCGGGTTGCCGCGTGCGGACGTGCGCGCGGAACCGCGCATCGTCATCGTCGCCACAGGCGACGAACTGGTGGCACCCGACGAGCCGATCGAACCGTGGCAGGTGCGCCGCTCGAACAGCTACGCGCTGCGCGGCGCGCTGAGTCTGCGCGGGTACCAGCGCGTAGCGGAAGACCATCTCCCGGACGACGCCTCAGTCATGACGAGCCGCCTGGCTTCCCACCTCGCGACGCACGACGTGATCGTGCTGACGGGCGGGGTATCGATGGGGCGCTTCGATCACGTGCCGCGCGTGCTGCGCGAGCTCGGCGTCACCGAGATCTTCCACAAGGTGGCGCAGCGGCCGGGCAAGCCGATCTGGTTCGGCATCGGTCCGGGCGGCCAGACGGTGTTCGGCCTGCCCGGCAACCCGGTGTCCTCGCTCAACTGCCTGCTGCGCTATGTCGTGCCCGCACTGTCGGCGATGCAGGGCGCGCCGCCCCGCTCGCCCGAGCACGTGCCGCTCGGTGCGAATTTCAGGATCAAGCCCGCGCTCTGGTATTTTCTGCCGGTGCAGGTGGAACACAGTCCGTCACTCGGGCTCGTCGCGATGCCGAAGCCGACGCGCGGGTCCGGCGACTTCATTTCCCTGCTCGGCACCGACGGGTTCGTCGAGCTGCCGCCAGGGCCGCGTGAGCTGCCGGCGGGCCACTTTGCACCGCTCTACAGGTGGTGATGTGAAAGCCACGGGATTACCTCCGACGACCCACGCCTCGGCGCCGGCCATCACGCTGCGCGACCAGTTCGACCGGCCGCTGCACGACCTGCGCATCTCCGTGATGGACCGGTGCAATTTCCGTTGCCCGTACTGCATGCCACAGTCGAAGTTTCACGACAAGTACCGCTTCCTCAAGTCCGCCGAGCGCCTGACGTTCGAGGAGATCTCGCGGCTCGCGCGACTCGCGGCGCAGCTCGGCGTCCGCAAGGTCCGGCTGACGGGCGGCGAGCCCCTGCTGCGCAGCGGGCTGCCCGAACTCGTGGCGGAGCTGTCCAACATCGAAGGCATCGAGGACCTCGCGCTGACGACCAACGGCATCCTGCTCGCGCAACACGCGGCGGAGCTCAAGGGCAACGGCCTGCAGCGCGTCACCGTGAGCCTCGATTCGCTCGACGAGGCGATCTTTTCGGAGATGAATGGCGGCTTTGGCGGCCTGCGGGACGTGCTCGAAGGCATCGACGCCGCGCTCGCGGCAGGTCTCACGCCCGTGAAGGTCAATACGGTCGTGCAGCGCGGCCGCAACGACCACACCGTGCTCGACGTGCTCGATCGGTTCCGCGGCACCGGCGTGACCGTGCGGCTGATCGAGTACATGGACGTCGGCACGCGCAATCACTGGGAACCGGGTCAGGTGGTGCCGTCGACCGAAATCCTCGCGCAGGTCCACGCGAGGTGGCCGGTCACGCCCGCGACAGGACGCCATCGCGGCGAAGTCGCCGAGCGTTACGTCTACGACGACGGCGCCGGCGAGATCGGTTTCGTGTCGTCGGTGAGTTCGCCGTTCTGTGGCGACTGCAATCGCGCGCGCCTGTCTTCCGAGGGCATGCTCTACACCTGCCTGTTCGCCAGCAAGGGGCTGGACCTGCGGGCGCCGCTGCGCGCCGGCGCGACGGACGCGGAGCTGCTTGACATGCTGCGCAGCGCGTGGGCGCGCCGCACGGACCGCTACAGTGAATTGCGCAACGAACTTCGCCAGCGCGAGGCGCCGCTGTGCAAGGTCGAGATGCACTACATCGGTGGCTGAACGATGGCCGATACGCTGACGCACGTCGATGCCGCGGGCCGTCCGACCATGGTCGACGTCGGCGACAAGGCCGTGACCCGGCGCACGGCCGTGGCCGAGACCCGCGTGCGCTTCCCGGCCGACGTGGCGCGTACGCTCCGCGACGCGAATTTCGCGACCGCGAAGGGCCCCGTCTTCCACACCGCCATCGTGGCCGGCGTGATGGCCGCCAAGCGCACGCACGAGCTGATCCCGTTCTGCCACCCACTGGGACTCGAACGCTGTGACGTCGCGATCGACATGCGGGACGACGACGCGGTCGTGCGCTGCACCGTCTCCGTCCATCACCGCACCGGCGTCGAGATGGAAGCGCTGACGGGCGCTTCGGTCGCGGCGCTCACGATCTACGACATGTGCAAGGCGCTGTCGCACGAGATCGTCATCGCCGAGATGCGGCTGGTTGCAAAGCAAGGCGGTCGGCGCGACGTTGGGGCCGAGGGCGAGGTGGCCGCATGAATCCGTTGCCGCGTTTGTCGGGGCTGGTGCTGGCCGGCGGTGCCAGCCGACGCATGGGGCAGGACAAGGCCTCTGTGAGCTATCACGACGGCAAGCCGCAGCTCGAATGGGCCTGCGGACTGCTGGAGCGCCATTGCGACGACGTGTTCGTCTCGATCCGCGCGGACCAGGCCGGCGACCCGATGCGGCGGGGCAGGCCGACGATCGTCGACGCCTGGCCGGGTGTCGGTCCCATCGCGGGGCTCGCCTCGGCGCAAGCGGCCTGGCCGGACCGGGCGTGGCTGGTCCTCGCCTGCGACCTGCCCTTCGTGACAGACACCTGCCTGCGGCTGCTGGTCGAGCGGCGCGACGGACGGCCGGTCGTCGCCTTTCGCAGCACGCACGATGGCCTGCCGGAGCCGCTCTGCGCGATCTACGAGCCCGCCACGCGTGAGGGCATCCTCGACTCCATCGCGTCGGGACGGAACTGTCCGCGCAAGTTCGTGATCAACTCCAGCGTCGAACTGCTCGAGCAGCCCGTGCCTTACGCACTCGACAACGTCAACACGCCGGACGAACTGGCGCGCGCCCGGGCGGGGCTCGGGGCAGCGTCATGAAGCAGGTGCACGTGCAGTATTTCGCCGTGCTGCGCGAGCAGGCCGGCCGCAGCGAAGAAGCGGTCACGACAGCGGCCGCCACGCCCGCCGACCTCTACGAGGAACTCCGCGCGGCGCACGGGTTCGCCCTGCCGCGCGCGATGCTGCGGGTCGCCGTCAACGACGAGTTCCGCGACTGGTCGGTCGCGCTGGCCCACGGCGATCGCGTCGTCTTCATCCCGCCCGTCGCGGGGGGCTGATGCAGCCCTTTTCGTTCAGCAAGACGCCGCTCGACGCGGCGACCTGCCGCGACTCGCTCACGGACGCGCACTGCGGCGGCTACGTGAGCTTCGAGGGCTGGGTGCGCGACCACAACGAGGGCCGCGCAGTGCGGCGCCTCGAGTACGAGGCGTTCGAGACACTCGCGCGGCGCGAAGGCGAGCGCATCGTTGCGGAAGCCATCGCGAAATACGGCGTCCGGCGGGCCGCCTGCGTGCATCGCATCGGCGACCTCGCGCTCGGCGAGATCGCAGTATGGGTCGGCGTCAGCGCGCCACACCGCGGCGAGGCGTTCGCGGCCTGCCGCTACATCATCGACGAAGTGAAGCACCGCGTGCCGATCTGGAAGAAGGAGCACTACGTCGACGGTAACTCGGGGTGGGTCAATTGCGAGCGCTGCGCGCAGCCCGGCGCGCACGAGCCTGCCGATGGCCCGCAACACGCGCACAGCTGCGCGCCACGACACGCCGTTGATCCGCAGCACGCGCACAGTCAGGCACATGGGCGCGCAAGCGGCGCGGCGGCGCCAGACTATTCCCGCCAGGTCGCGCTGCCGGAAGTCGGCATGGCCGGCCAGGCGCGGCTCGCCCAGGGCTCGGCGCTCGTGATCGGCGCCGGCGGACTCGGCGTGCCCGTATTGCAGTATCTGGCCGCGGCCGGCGTCGGGCGCATCGGCATCGTGGACGACGACGACGTCGAACCCAGCAACCTGCATCGCCAGCCCCTCTACGGCACGGCGGACGTCGGCAAGTCCAAGGCACACGTCGCGGGGGAGCGTCTGCGGGCGCTCAACCCGTCGCTCGGCATCGACGTGCACGGCGAGCGTGCGACCACCGCGAACATCACCCGCTGGCTCGACCGCTACGACGTCGTGATTGACTGCAGCGACAACTTCGCGACCAAGTTCCTGGTCAACGACGCCGCGGTCGGCGCAGGCAAGCCCGCGGTGTTCGCAAGCGTCTACCAGTACGAAGGCCAGTTGCAGGTGTACCTGCCGCGCGCAGACTGGCCCTGCCTGCGCTGCCTCTGGCCCGAGGCGCCGCGCGATGGCCTGGTCGGCAATTGCGCGCAGGCCGGCGTGCTCGGGCCGGTGCCCGCCGCACTCGGCTCCATGCAGGCGATGCAGGCGCTCAAGATCCTGCTGGGCCTGCCCACCGACAGCCGGCCCGCGGTGCACACGTTCGACCTGCTCGGCATGCACTGGCACACACTCAAGGCACAACGCAATCCGGCCTGCGATCACGGCGCACTCGCGCTGGCGCCGGGACCAACCGCGGCCGCTGCGCAAGTGGAGATTGCGTTTGCGAGTCTCGCCGTCGCGCGATCGTCCGGATTGACACTCGTCGACATTCGGGAAGCGCGGGAGCGCGACGCCGACGCACCGGAGCACCGCATCGCACTGCACGTGCCGATGGGCAGGCTGCTCGATGGATCGGCGGAGTTGGCCCGCGACGGCCGCTACCTGATCGTATGCGCACACGGCGTGCGCAGCCTCGCCCTCGCCAGACACCTGCGGGCACAGGGCTATCCGGCGGTGTACTCGCTCGTCGGCGGTCTGGCGGGGCTGGAGGACTTGAAGGGGTCTGACCCCTTTAAGGCCAGACCCCTTTAAGGCCGCACCTGCCCGCTGCCGTGCACGACGTACTTGTAGCTCGTGAGCTGCTCGACGCCGACGGGCCCGCGGGCGTGGAAGCGGTCGGTCGAAATGCCGATCTCGGCCCCCATGCCAAATTCGCCGCCGTCGGCAAACTGCGTCGACGCGTTGTGCAGCACGATCGCGCTGTCGACGCGCGTGAGGAACCGCTCGGCGGATGCCACGTCGTCGGCGACGATGGACTCCGTGTGATCCGAGCCGTAGCGCGCGATGTGATCGATCGCGCCATCGACGCCATCGACCAGCTTCACGGCGATGATCGCGTCGAGGTACTCGGTGCTCCAGTCGGCCTCGCTCGCCGGCACGACGCGGGGATCGACGGCGCGTACGGCGGCATCGCCGCGCACCTCGCAACCCGCACCGAGCAGTTCGACCACGAGCCGTGCGAGATGGGTCCGCTCGGCCGCCGCGTCGACCAGCAACGTCTCGGCCGCACCGCAGATACCGGTGCGTCGCAGCTTGGAATTCAGCACTATCGATCGCGCCATTTCCAGGTTCGCCGACTTGTCGACATAGACGTGGCAGATACCTTCGAGGTGGCCGATGACCGGCACCCGTGCCTCCTGCTGCACGCGCGCGATCAGGCTCTTGCCGCCGCGCGGCACGATCACGTCGATGCAGTTCTCGAGCCCCGACAGCATCATTCCGACGGCCGCCCGGTCCGTCGTCGGCACCAGCTGGATGCACGTCGCCGGCAGCCCTGCGGCCTGCAGGCCCGCGACCAGGCAGTCATGGATGGCCGTGCTCGAATGATGGCTTTCGCTGCCACCGCGCAGGATCGAGGCATTGGCCGACTTGAGGCACAGCGCACCGGCGTCGGAGGTCACGTTGGGCCGGCTTTCGTAGACGATGCCGACGACGCCGAGCGGTACCCGCACGCGCTGGATCCGCAGCCCGTTCGGTCGCGTCCAGTCCGCGATCACGGCGCCAATCGGATCGTCGAGCGCGGCGATTTCCTCGACACCCTTCGCCATCGCCTCGATGCGCAGGGCATCGACCTGCAGTCGGTCGAGCGCCGCTTTGCCGAGACCGGCGGCCGCGGCCGCCGCCATGTCGCGGGCATTGGCTTCGAGGATCCGCGCCTCCAGCGCGCGCAGCGACGCCGCCATCGCATGCAGGGCCTGATTGCGCTGCTCGCCGCTCGCGAGCGCGAGCTCGCGCTGCGCGGCCACGGCGTCGTGGCCGATGCGCTGCATGATCGTCGCCAGCAAAGCCGGATCTGCGTGGTTCAAACGAGCACCAGGTCGTCACGGTGGATCATTTCGTCGCGCCCACGATACCCGAGGATCGCCTCGAGTTCCTGGCTGCGCCGGCCACAGGCACGGCGCGCGTCGTCGCTCGAATACGCACTCAGGCCGCGCGCGAGTTCGAGGCCCTGCGCATCCTTGACGACCACGGCATCGCCGCGGTCGAAGCGTCCGTCCACGCGCGTGACACCCGCCGGCAGCAGGCTCTTGCCGCGGCGCAGCGCCTGCGCCGCGCCGTCGTCCACGTGCAGCGTGCCGGCCGGCTGCAGCAGCCCGGCGATCCATTGCTTGCGCACGGTCTTCGGCGAGGACTGGGCAACGAACCACGTGCAGCGCGCGCCTGATTCGATGCGCGCGAGCGGGTGCAGCTCGCGGCCGATGGTGATGCACATGTTGCAGCCAGCCGCGAGCGCGATCTTGCCGGCGAGCACCTTGGTCGTCATGCCGCCCGAACCGACGTCGGAGGCGGAGCCGCCCGCCATCGCCTCGATCCCGGGTGTGATGCGCGTGACCTCGGGAATGTGAACTGCCGACGAATCGACACCGGGGTCGGCCGTGTAGAGCCCATCGACGTCCGAGAGCAGCACCAGGCAGTCGGCGCTCGCCATCTGCGCCACGCGCGCGGCGAGACGGTCGTTGTCGCCGTAGCGGATCTCTGCCGTGGCAACGGTGTCGTTTTCGTTGATGACCGGGATCGCGCCGAGCTTGAGCAGCGTCTCGAGCGTGCTGCGCGCGTTGAGGTAGCGACGCCGCTCCTCGGTGTCGCCGAGCGTGAGCAGCATCTGCGCCACCGTGAAGTCGTGCTGCTCGAGCACTTCCTTCCAGGCGTGCGCGAGCCGGATCTGGCCCACGGCGGCGGCGGCCTGGCTCTCCTCGAGCCGCAGCCTGCCGGCCGACAGGCCGAGCTGGCGCCGGCCGAGCGCGATGGCGCCCGACGACACGAGGATGACTTCCTGGCCCCGTGCCCGCAGCTTCGCCACGTCCGCCGCCAGCGTCTCGAGCCAGGCGCGGTTCACGCGGCCCGTCGACTTCTCGACGAGCAGCGCAGAACCGATCTTGACGACGACCCTCCGCGCGCGTGCGAGACGTGTGCCGCCTCTGGCAGCGGAGGCTGTGCTCATGCGATCGCGAACTGGTCGGCGCTCAGCGCCATGAGGCCGGCCGCACCGGCGCGTGCGGCGGCCATGTGCCCGTCGACGCGCGGCAGCAGCCGCGTGAAGAAGTGCCGGGCCGTCACGAGTTTCGCCTTGTAGAAGTCATCGTCCGGATTCTGTTCCAGTCCCTTCGCGGCCACGCCGGCGGCCACGAGCCAGCACCAGCCGAGGCACATGTAGCCGGCAATGTGCAGGTAGTCCGTGGCGGCCGCGCCGACCTCGTCCGGGTTCCTCGTCGCCGCGGCACCCAGTTCGGCCGTCAGCTTACCCCACTGCTCGAGGCGCTTGCCGAGGTCCGCGGCAAACGGAGCCACGTCCGGCAACGGACCGAACTTCTGGATCGACTCGACGATGCGGCCCGAGATCATCTGCTGGCTCCTGCCGCCGGTGCCGAAGACCTTGCGGCCGAGCAGGTCGAGCGCCTGCACGCCGTTGGTGCCTTCGTAGATCGGCGTGATGCGCGCATCCCGCATCAGTTGCTCGACTCCGGTCTGACGGATGAAGCCATGACCGCCGTGGATCTGCACGGCGAGACTCGTGACCTCGAGCGCCGCCTCGGTCAGGAAGCCCTTCACGATCGGCGTCAGGAACGCGACCAGATCCTGCGAGCGGCGGCGAGCGGTCTCGTCCGGGTTCAGGTGCGCGCTGTCGATCTCGCGGCCGGTCAGGAAGCAGAGCACGCGGCCACCCTCGACGAACGCCTTCTGCGTGAGCAGCATGCGCCGCACGTCCGGGTGAACGATGATCGGATCGGCCGGCTTGCCCGGCTCCTTCGGGCCCGTCATGGCACGCCCCTGCAGCCGGTCGTTGGCATAGGCGATGGCCGCCTGCCAGGCGAGTTCGGAGAGGCCGTGCCCCTGCAGGCCGACGCCGAGACGTGCCTGGTTCATCATGGTGAACATGCACGCGAGGCCTTCGTTGGGCTTGCCCACGAGCCAGCCGACCGACTCGTTGAAGTGCATGACGCAGGTCGGCGAGGCATGAATGCCCATCTTGTGCTCGATCGAGCCGCAGCGGACGCCGTTCGCCGCGCCCGCCTCGCCGTTCGCATCCGGCAGGCGCTTGGGCACGACGAACAGGCTGATGCCACGCGTGCCGGCGGGTGCGTCGGGCAGACGTGCCAGCACCAGGTGCACGATGTTCGAGGTGAGGTCGTGCTCGCCGGCGCTGATGAAGATCTTCGTGCCGGTGACGCGGTACGAGCCGTCGGCCTGCGGCTCGGCCCGGGTCTTGAGCAGGCCCAGGTCGGTGCCGCAATGCGACTCCGTCAGGCACATCGTGCCCGACCACTCGCCCTTGACCATCTTCGGCAGGTAGAGCGCCTTCAGTGCGTCGCTGGCATGCGCCGCGATCGTGACGGCGGCGCTTTCGGTGAGACCCGAGTACATGCGCCAGGCCATGTTGCCGGACACCAGCATTTCGCCGAACGCGAGCGAGAAGCCGGTCGGGAGGCCCTGGCCACCCCAGGCCGGATCGGCGGTCATCGTGATCCAGCCGTCGTGACAGTAGCGCTCGTACGCGGCCTTGAACCCGGGCGGCGTCGTCACCCGTCCGCCCTCGAAGGTGAGACCGTGTTCGTCGCCGATGCGGTTGGTCGGCGCCAGCACGTCCTCGGCGAAGCGCGCGCCCTCCTCGAGGATGCCCTCGAGCAGCTCGCGGTTGAGTTCCTCGCGGCCGTACGCGCGGTAGTGCTGCTCGAAGTCGAGCACTTCATGGACCACGAAACGGATGTCACGGAGCGGTGCGCGATAGGAGTACACGGCGTGTCCTCTCGAAAGGCGTTTCCGATGGCCAGTCTACGCCGGTTGCGGCAGTGCAGCATAGGTGTGTTCCGGTTGCCTGCCCCGTCGACGCAACCGTATAGTTGTTCGCGTCCAAGCCGTTTCAACGGCCTTTTTTTTCGCCGAGGATTGCGACCGTGAGCCGAGATTACGAACCGCAGGTCGGACAGTGGTACGAAGACCTCGACACCGAGGAGACGTTCCAGGTCCTCTCGGTCGATCCGGACGAGGAAATCGTTCGCATCCAGTGGCCGGATCGCGAGGTCCAGGATCTCGACCTCGACGCCTGGAACGAAATGGACCTCGAGCTGGCCGCGTCGCCGGAAGGCTGGGTCGACGACGAGGAGAGCGAGGACGAGGACGACCTCGACGATGAGGACGACGACGAAGACGAAGACTGGGACGACGAAGACGAAGACGAGGATGACGACGACTGGGACGAGGAGGACGAGGACTTCGACGAGGACGACGACTATCGCGACCGCGAGTGAGCTCGCCCTCCGCCCCGCCGCCGGCCGTCCCCGGCCGCTACCCCGCCGAGCTCGAGCGCGTCTGGCACCCTGCCGGGCGCCCGGCGGTCACGATCCGCGCTCTGCAGCCCGCGGACATCGAACTCGAACTGGACTTCGTGCAGCGGCTGTCGCCGCAGACGCTGTACCTGCGCACGCAGTATTTCGCTTCGGCGCCGACGCGCCATGAACTCGAGCGGCTGCTCGACCTCGACCACGTCGACCGGCTCGCCGTGGCGGGAACGGTCGTCGCGGACGGCGTCGAGCGCATCGTGGGCGTCAGCCGCTACGCGCGCATCGAGCAGACGACGCGGGCCGAATGCGCCGTGGTCGTCGCCGACGACTGGCAGGCGTGTGGCCTGGGCACCGAGCTGATGCGGACGCTGGCGCAGGCGGCCCGCGAGCGTGGCTACACCTGTCTCGAGGGCACGACCCTCGCCGAGAATGCCCGGCTCGTCGCCTGGGCGCGCCGGTTCGGGTTCGATCTACGCACCGAACCGCACTCGGGCGGACAGATCAAAGTCACGATGAACCTGGACGGACTGTGACCGCTGTCCGCCCAGCCACGAGAACAACAGACTTTTGCAGAACAGTGACTTGGCGCGTGTTCTTGAATGGCGACTCACCAAGCTGCCGTTCACACCGCCCATGCGCCGCGGTGTTCCTCCCGCCCCAGCATCAGTGCCAGCAGGTTGCCCACGGTGCGATGCGATTCGAGCGGGTGCCGCAAGGGCACGTCGACCGTCAGGCGGTACGAATTGCGGCGGCCCGACCGCTCCCTGGCCAGGATGCCGGCCTGCTCGAGATCGCCGACGATCTTCTGCACCGCCCGCTCGGTGATGCCCACGCTGGCGGCCACGTCGCGCAAGCGCAAGGTCGGGTCGAGGGCGAGGCAGACGAGCACGTGCGCATGGTTGCTGAGGAAGGTCCAAGACCGGGCCGGAACGGCGTGCTGTTGCTTCATGCGGACGTGCGGACCTCGTCGTGGGAACCGAAGCGCGCCTTCATTGTCTGAACGAGCGTTCCGGCTTTGCCCTTCGTGCTAGTCTGCGGCAATTCGTGCCGGCTGGCCAACGTTACTCGTCGCCGGCAATTGAAACCGGGTCCGCCGACCCCATCCACGGCATTCGAAGCGGGCCCGGCGCGGCCCGCAGGGAGCACGAGACCGACATGAAACGCATCCTGTTGTTCCTGGCCACCAACCTCGCGGTGCTGGTGCTGATCGGCATCGTGCTGAACCTGTTGGGCATCAACAGCATCCTCGCGCAGAACGGCTCCGACCTCGACCTCGGCAAGCTGCTCGTCTACGCGGCCGTCATCGGATTCACCGGCTCGCTGTTCTCGCTCGCCATCTCGAAGTGGTCGGCCAAGCGGATGATGGGCGTCCGCCTCGTCACCCAGCCGGCCAACGCCACGGAAAGCTGGCTCGTCGCGACGGTACAGCGCCAGGCGCAGCAGGTCGGCATCGGCATGCCGGAAGTCGGCGTGTTCGACTCGCCGGAGCCGAACGCGTTTGCGACCGGGGCCCGCCGCGACGCGGCGCTCGTGGCCGTAAGCACGGGCCTGCTGCAGAACATGACGCAGCGCGAGGCGGAGGCCGTGCTCGCGCACGAGGTGAGCCACGTCGCCAACGGCGACATGGTGACGCTCGCGCTGATCCAGGGCGTCGTCAACACGTTCGTCATCTTCCTGTCGCGCGTCATCGGCCACACGGTCGACCGCGTGATCTTCAAGACCGAGGAAGGCCACGGCCCGGCTTACTTCGTGACGTCGATGGTCTGTGACCTGCTGCTGGGCCTGTTCGCCTCGATGATCGTCATGTGGTTCTCGCGCCGGCGCGAATTCCGCGCGGATGCGGGCGGCGCGCACCTCGCGGGTCGCGCGGACATGATCGCCGCGCTCGAGCGGCTGCAGCAGCGCCATGCGGGCCCGCTGCCGGACAAGATGGCCGCGTTCGGCATCTCCGGTGCGAAGGCCGGCGGCCTGCGGCGGCTGTTCATGACCCACCCGCCGCTCGAGGAGCGCATCGCCGCGCTGCGCGCGTCAGTGAGCTGAGACGCTGTCGGCGCGGGGGTGCGAAAGCCCCGCCGAGCCACGGTCGCATGACCGTCGCCGTCGTCTGGTTCCGGCGTGACGCCACACTCGAACGCGAACCCGAAGCCGCCGGTCTGGCCTGCGAGAGCTTCGGCGCCGCGCTGCTGTATGAGCCCTGGCAGGTCCGCACCGCTCAGGGCGGGCCCTACAAGGCGTTCACGCCCTATTGGCGCGCCTGCCTGCACCGCTGGCTGCCCGAACTGGCCCGGCTTCCGGACACGTGGATCCACCGCCCGTGGCAGGCGCCCGCCGACGTCCTCGTCGCAGCCGGGGTCGTCCTCGGTGGCACCTATCCGCGACCCGTCATCGACCTGGCCACGCGCCGGCGAGCCGCACGCGCGGCCCATGCGGCGATCCGGTGAGCGGGTACGCGGCTTTCACCTACTACCCGCCTCCCTCTGCTGCCGCGACAATCGCGACTGGATCCCCACGGAGCATCCCCATGACCGATGCGGCCATCGTCGAAGGCCTCGGCAAGTCCAAGATCGCCACGGAACTGACCCCGGCACAGTGCCAGTCCCTGGCCGCGACGATGCAGGCGCGCAAGCTCGGGCAGGGCGAAGTGCTCGTGCGTGAAGGCGACTCCGACGACCATCTCTACGTCGTCGTGTCCGGGTCGCTCGGCGTCGTGAAGGCCGCCGGCACCGACAACGAGCTGACGATCAACGTGATCCGGCCCGGCGACGTCGCCGGCGAGCTCTCGTTCCTCGATGGCGCGACGCGCTTCGCGTCGCTCGTCGCGATGGGCGACGCGCAGGTGTTGAGCCTGAGCCGCGGCGACCTCGAGGCACTGCTCGACCGCGACCCGCACCTCGTCTACCGGATCATGCGCGCGATCGTGCGGGTCGTGCACGACATCCAGCGCCGTCTGTCGATGCAGACGGCCGAGCTGACGAACTACCTTTACAAGACCCACGGCCGCTACTGACCAAGGCAGCACGCGGCGGCGCGCCGCGCCACGAGGTCCGCTGCGGTGACGCGACGCGGCGGGGCCCGCGCTGCCCGCGGCAGGCCCGCCGGAAAGCGGTCATCCCCGTATCACCATCGGTAGAAGAACGGAGCGGGCCCGTCGCACCGGTCGCTATCATTCGCGCTGCCTCGCGCCAACGGAATCGCCCTGCATGTCCCTGCTCCGTCTGCTGGTCGTCGTCGTCACGCTGCTCGGCTGCGGCGCGCTGCGGGCCGCGACGCCCGATCCCCGCTCCGACGAGTTCTGGTACGGCACCGCCGCCGACGGCACACCGACGGTGCGGCTGTATTACTTCTTCTCGCCCACCTGCCCGCACTGTCAGGCCGCCAGGCCCTTCCTCGCGCAGCTAGAGCAGCAGAACCCCTGGCTCGACCTGCAGCGCTACTCGGTCAAGGGCAACCGCGCCAACGCACGCTTCTACTTCGACACGGCCCGGGGGCTCGGCGTCGAAGCGCTGTCGACGCCCGGGTTCATCTTCTGCCGGCAGGTCGTGATTGGTTATGACGATGCCAGAACGACCGGGCAGCAGCTCGCGGATGCACTGCAGGGCTGCCGCGACCGGCGGCTCGCACACCCGGGTGGCGCCACGGCACCGGATTCAGGCGACGTGACGGACGGCGCGCCACCGGTGTCGGCGGCCGAGCAGAAGGCCGGCACGACCGTCAGCCTGCCGTTCGTGGGCACGGTCGACGCCAAGGCATTTTCGCTGCCCGTGCTGACGCTGGTGCTCGCGGGCATGGACGCGTTCAACCCCTGCGCGTTCTTCGTGCTGCTGTTCCTGCTGAGCCTGCTGGTCCACGCCCGCAGCCGCACGCGCATGGCGATCGTCGGCGGCACGTTCGTGCTGTTTTCCGGCGTCGTGTACTTCGTGTTCATGGCCGCGTGGCTCAACGTCTTCCTGATCGCCGGCGAACTGCGCCTCATCACGTTCGTCGCCGGCCTGGTCGCGCTGCTCGTCGCGCTACTGAACATCAAGGACTACTTCTGGTTCAAGACGGGGCCGAGCCTGTCGATCCCCGAAACCGCCAAACCAGGGCTGTACAAGCGCATGCGCGAGATCGTCACCACCGGCAACATGGGGCCGATGCTGCTCGGTACCGTGCTGCTGGCCATTGTCGCCAACTCGTACGAGTTGCTCTGCACGGCGGGCTTTCCGATGGTCTACACGCTGACGTTGACCAGGGCACACGACCTCACGACCTGGCAGCACTACGCCTGGCTGGCGGTCTACAACGTGGTCTACGTGATCCCGCTGCTCGTGATCGTCACCGTGTTCACGAAGACCATGGGCGCGCGCAGGCTGAGCGAGGCCGAGGGCCGGCTGCTCAAGCTCGTTGCGGGGTTCATGATGCTCGGCTTCGCGCTGGTGCTGCTGCTCGCGCCGGCACTGCTGACCAACGCGCTCGCCGCGGTGGGCGTGCTGGCACTCGCGGTGGTCGCGTCGCTGGTCGTGGCGCGGTTCGCGACGCCGAAGACATCCTGAGCTTTCCGCTACACTCGGCGCGATGAGCGCCACCGTGCCCGCGCCCCTCGCCGTCGCCATTGAGCGCATCTGCCGCGCGCTCGGGCCGGCTGGCGTGCTCGGTGACGCCACGGCCGTCGAGAAGTACCTCACCGACTTTCGCGGGCTCTACCGCGGCGCCACGCCGCTGGTCGCCTGCCCGCACGACACGGCGCAGGTCGCGCAGGTGCTGACGATCTGCCACGAAGCCGGCGTCGGAGTCGTGCCGCACGGCGGCAACACCGGCTATTGCGGAGGCGCAACGCCGGGCGCAGCGGGTGACGAGATCGTGCTGTCGCTGCACCGGATGAACCGCGTGCGCAGCGTGGATGCGGCCAATTACTCCATGGTAGTCGAGGCGGGCTGCGTGCTCGCGGACGTGCAGGCCGCGGCGCTCGCGGCCGACCGGCTCTTTCCGCTCTCGCTTGGCTCCGAGGGCAGTTGCCAGATCGGCGGCAACCTCTCGACCAACGCCGGCGGCCTCACGGCCGTCCGCTATGGCGTCGCGCGCGATCTGGTGCTCGGGCTCGAGGTCGTCCTGGCCGACGGACGGGTCATCCATGGCGTGCACGGCCTGCGCAAGGACAACACCGGCTACGACCTGCGTCATCTCTTCATCGGCGCCGAAGGCACACTTGGCGTGATCACGGCTGCCAGTCTCAAGCTCTTCCCCGTGCCGCGCACCGTGGAGACGGTGTTGCTGGCGGTGCCGGACATGGCGGCCGCCGTGGCCGTGCTCGCGCGCCTGCGGGAGGCGACCGGCGACGGCGTGACGAGCTTCGAGTACCTGCCGCGCATCGCCGTCGAACTCGTCACGCAACACGTACCGGGTACCGCGGACCCTTTCGGGGCGGCGCAACCCGCGTACGTGCTCTGCGAGGTGAGCACCGCGCGCGCCGATCCGCAGTTGCGGCCGCTACTCGAACAGACGCTGGCGCAATGTCTGGAGGTCGGCATCGTGCTCGACGTGGTCGTTGCGGCGTCCGGACCGCAGCGCGATGCGCTCTGGAAGCTGCGCGAATCCGTGCCCGAAGCGCAGCGGCATGCCGGCGCGAGCATCAAGCACGACGTGGCTGTGCCGGTCGCGGCACTGCCGCAGTTCCTCGAGCAGGCGGCAGCCGCAGCGCTGAGCGTCGCCCCGGACGCCCGGCTGGTGGCATACGGACACGTCGGAGACGGCAACCTGCATGTCAACCTGAGCGAGCCCGCTGGCGGAACGGCAACGGCCCGTTTCCTGGCGCACCAGGCCGCGATCAACGATGCCGTCCACGCCTGCGTGCATCGCTTCGGCGGCAGCGTCAGCGCCGAACACGGCATCGGCCGGCTGAAGCGCGACGTCCTGGCGCGCTATGAGGATCCGGTCGCCCTGGCGGCGATGCGCGCGATCAAGCACGCACTCGACCCGAAGGGGATCCTGAACCCGGGCAAGGTCCTCCCGGACTGATGGTGTTGCGGACTGGCGGCATGGGTCGCTAGAGTCGTTTCGGGGGTGAGTCGGCGGCCGCGGTCACTGGCGCCATGGGGTGCGTGAAGATGAACCAGAGACTCACGAAACGGCACCTGTCCACCATCGATCGCCTCGGCACGCGGGTGCCCTGACGTGGACACGCTGCGCCGGGTCCTCGCGAGCCGCGTGTTCCGGTTCGCGGCGGTCGCGGGGCTGCTCGCCGGCGCGTACGCGCTGCTCGGCTTCTATGCTGCGCCACGGCTCGTGCGCAACCAGGCCGTCGACTACGTGCGCGAGACGTACGGCCGCGAACTACGGATCGGCGCGATCGCGATCCACCCGTTCAAGCTGCAGGTCGAGGTGCGCGACGTCGCCCTCCCCGACGTCGACGGCCAGCCGATGACCGCATTCGCGCGCCTGTTCGCCGACTTCGAGATCTCCTCCCTGTGGCACCGCGCTTTCGTGTTCCGCGAGGTCGCGCTCGATGAGCCGAACGTTCGCATCGTCATCCGTTCCGACGGGACGGTGAACCTGGCCGACCTCGTGCCGCCGGACGACGAGGCCGGGGAGGAAGGTCCGCTTCCCGCCGTCTGGATCCAGCATCTCACGCTTTCCTCGGGTGCCCTGCGTCTGCTCAACCAGTTGCGGCGGCAGCCGATCGAACGCCATCTGGAACCGGTCAGTTTCACGCTCCATGACTTCCGGACCACGCCGGAGGGCGGCGATTTCCGGCTCGAGGCACGCAGCGCGCACGACGAGGTGCTCGCCTGGAAGGGCCGCGTCGCCCTCGAACCCGCCATCGAGTCCTCGGGCGAATTCAGCGTCGCCGCCCTGCGCGTGCCCGGGGTCGCCGAGTTCGCGGGCGACGGCCTGCCGTTCCTGCTCCCCAGGGGCACGATCGATCTCGCGGGCACGTACGAGTTGAAGATCGCCGAAAAGCTCACGCTCAGCGTGGTGTTGCCGCGGATCGCGCTGACCGACGTGACCCTGCGGGCGCGGAATGCCGGGGAAGACTGGGTCGAGATCCCGTCGCTCGTGCTGACCGACACGCAGCTCGCGGTCCCGGCACAAACTGTCGGCGTCGGGCGCGTCACGCTCGAAGGACTGCGCGCGCGCATCTGGCGTGCACCGGACGGCGTATTGAACCTGCAGCGTCTTTTCACCGCGACGCCCGCCACGGCGCCGGCCGAAACCGCGTCGTCGACGCCGCCCGCCGCCGCCGCGGCCGTCCCGAATGCGGTCGCCACGGCCGCTCCGGACGCCACCGCCACGGTACCGGCAGCGGAGTCATCGGCGGCCCGGGGACCCGCGTTGAGCGTGGCAGCGATCGAGCTGCGGGCCGCGGCGCTCGACTTCGAGGACCGTCAGGTCGAACCCGCCGCGCATTTCGCGATCACGCCACTGAACGTCACGCTGCGTGACGCGAGCCTGGATTTGTCGCGGCCGCTGCCCGTCGCGTTCGACGCATCGATCAACGGCAGCGGCCGCATCGAAGGCGCGGGCCAGGTGGTGCCGCAGCCGGTGGCAGCCGAAGTCGACTTGTCGCTCGCGGGCTTCGAGGTCGCCACACTGCAACCGTACGCCAGCGGCGCGACCGACCTCACGATCCGCCGCGGCACAGTCGGCGCCAAGGGGCGTTTTTCGATGTCGCCGGCCGGTGCCGCCCAGCCGGAACTCGCTTTTGCCGGCGACGTGACGATCGCGGACTTCGGGTCCATCGACAATGCGCTGGAGCAGGACTTCATCAACTTCCAGCGCGTCGATCTCACCAAACTGCGTTTCACACTCGCACCCGATGCGCTCAGCATCGACCGCGTGGGGGTCGTGAAGCCCTTCGCGCGGGTCATCGTCAGCTCCGCCGGCGTCCTCAACGCCGCGGCCGTCTTCGACCCCGAAGGCACGGCGGCGGCCGTCGCGGCAGCCAAGGCCGCGGCGGCGGGCAAGGCAGCCGAGGCTTCGCGCACGAAGAGCCGGACGGAAATTCGCGCTGCGAACGAAGCCGCGGCCGCCGCGGCCAAAGCCCGCAGGAAGGTACCCCCGCCGCCCGCGCCGAAGCTCGTCGAGACCGGCATGCCCATCCGCATCCGCGAGGTCGCGATCACGGGCGGCACGATGGACTTCGCCGACTTCAGCATACAGCCGAATTTCGCCGCGGCCGTACAGGGGCTCGGCGGCAGGGTCACGGGCCTGTCCACGGATCCGAACTCGCGCGCGACGGTGAAGCTGACCGGCAACGTCGGCGAATTCTCGCCGGTCGACATCGACGGCACGGTGCAGCCGTTCGCCTACGACCGCTACACCGACATCGGCCTGAGGTTCCAGAACATCTCGCTGCCCGTGTTCAATCCCTACTCCGGCAAGTTCGCCGGGTACAACATCGCCAAGGGCAAGCTGACGACGGAGCTGCACTACTCGATCGAATCACGCCGGCTGAACGCGCAACACAACATACGTATCGAACAGCTCGAATGGGGCGAGGCCACGGCGGCGAAGAGCGAGGCCACGCTGCCGGTCAAGTTCGCGACGTCGCTGCTCAAGGACGCGGACGGCGTGATCAGCCTCGACGTCCCGGTGGCGGGCACGCTCGACGATCCGACGTTCCGCATCGGCCCGATCGTCTGGCAGATCATCAAGAACGTGCTCACCAAGGCGGTGACCGCGCCATTCAAGGCGCTCGGCGCGCTGTTCAAGGGCGCCGAAGAGGCGCAGTTCGTCGATTTCGCGCCGGGTCAATCGGCGCTCGAGGCCGCTCAGGCGGAGCATTTGGCCGCGCTGGGCAAGAGCCTCGCGCCCAAGACCGACCTGCGGCTCGAGGTGCCGATCGGCTTCGACGCGGAACTGGATGGCCAGGCCCTCACGCAGGCGCGCTACGACCAGGAGCTGGGCCTTGCCATGACCAAGGTCCTGCACGGCGGCCGCCACAAGGCCGGCGCCGAGACGCCCGCACTGCCGGCGTTCGACACCCTCGAACCGGAGCGGCGACTCGACGTGCTCGAGGCGCTGTACGAGCAACTGGCGGGCGCCGCGCCGGTGCTGCCACCGCCGGTGACGCCGCCCGACGAGCTTTCGCGCAAGGAGCGCAAGGCGCAGGAACTGCAGGGCTCGCTCGACTGGCTCGCGGGCGAAGCGCGCAGACGCGCCGCGCCGCTGCCTGGCGATCTCGAACGACTCGGTCAGGCACGCGGAGCAGCGATCGAGAAGGCGCTGCTGAGCGAAACAGGGCTCGCGCCGGAGCGCGTGTTCGTCACGAGCGCCGGCAAGGTCAGCGCCAACCCGCCGGCGGTGCGGCTCGAACTCGCGGTGAAGTGAGCGCCCGCTACGGCGCGGCGCGGTGTGCCACCCTGCGCAACAGGCCTTCCTGCGCGGTACTGGCGACGAGGCGGCCAGCGCGATCGAAGATCCGGCCGAACGCGAGACCGCGCGCCCCCGAGCTGCTCGGGCTGACGAGCGCATAGAGGTGCCAGTCGGCGATGTCGAACGGACGATGGAACCACATCGCGTGATCGATGCTCGCAATGCGTACGTCGCCTGCCGAGAACGACAGACCGTGCGGCAGGGTCGCCGTCTCGAGCAGGTGGTGGTCGGACACGTACGCCAGCAGGCAGCGCTGCAGCGTCGGGTCCGGTGACGGCAGCGGGCCGGCCAGGCGCAACCAGACGTGCCGCACGCCGGGCTGCGGTCCGGCCTCCTCGATCGTCTCGACCGAGCGGAACTCGAATGGACGCTCGAGCGACCAGTAGTTGCGCCGCTGCGGTGCGATGCGCTCGAGACGCCTGCGCATGGCGCCCGCGAGGTCCGGCAGCGCTTCGGGGCCGTCGACCAGTGGCATGGGCACCTGATGGTCCGGCCCCTCCTCGGCCAGCTGGAACGATGCGGAAAGGTGGAAGATCTGCTCGCCGTGCTGGATCGCGACCACGCGACGGCTCGTGAAACTGCCGCCGTCCCGGCTGCGGTCGACCTCATAGACGATCGGGGCATTGAAGTCGCCCCGACGCAGGAAATAGGCATGCAGCGAATGTACCGGGCGCGCCGCATCGACGGTGCGGCAGGCCGCCATCAGCGCTTGTCCGAGGACCTGCCCGCCGAACACCTGCGGGCTGCCGATGTCGCGGCTCTCGCCGCGGAACAGGTTGGTCTCCAGCCGATCGAGGTCGAGCAGCCGCAGGAGATCGGCGAGGACCCGCGTCATGGCAGGCTCACTCCGATACGCCGAGCCGCTTCTGCATGATGGGGCTCGTCGTCGTGTACTGCAGATGTACTTTCTTCGCCGGGTTGAGGTGCTCGGCGATGGCGAATGCCGCGAGCGCCGCCTCGTGGAAGCCACTCAGGATCAGCTTCTTCTTGCCCGGATAGGTGTTGATGTCGCCGATGGCGAAGATGCCCGGCACGCTGGTCTGGAACTTCGCGGTGTCGACCTTGATCGCCTTCTTGTCGAGTTCGAAGCCCCACTCGGCGATCGGACCGAGCTTCGGGTGCAGGCCGAAGAACGCGAGCAGGTGATCGGCCTCGAAGCCCTGCATCTGGCCATCCGTGCGCTTGATCGTGACGCCGGTGAGCCGCCCGTCCTCGGTCCGGATGGCCGAGGCGATGCCCTCGACATACTCCATCCTGCCGGCGGCGACCAGTTCGCGCATGCGCGCGACGGATGCCGGCGCGGCGCGGAATTCGTTGCGCCGGTGCACGTGGACGATGCTCTTCGCCTTGCCGTTCAGGTCGATGACCCAGTCGAGCGCCGAGTCGCCGCCACCGAAGATCACGAGCCGCTGGCCGTGGAAGTTGGCCGCACTCTTGACCTTGTAGTGGACCTGCCGGTCTTCGAGCGCATCGCAGCCCTCGACGCCGAGCCGGCGGGGCTGGAACGAACCGAGCCCGGCCGCAATGACCACCGTCTTCGCCAGGAACACCGTGCCCGCCGACGTGCGCAACCGGAACCGCCCGTCGTCCTGACGCTGCAGTTCGCTCACTTCCTCGCCGAAATGGAACTCCGGATGCATCGGTTCAATCTGTTTCATGAGCCGGTCGACGAGTTCCTGCGCGCCGCAGACAGGCAGCGCCGGAATGTCGTAGATCGGCTTGTCGGGGTAGAGTTCGGCGCACTGGCCGCCGGGGTGCTGCAGCGTGTCGACGACGTGGGCCTTGATGCCCAGCAGGCCGAGTTCGAAGACCTGGAACAGCCCGGCGGGCCCGGCCCCGATGATGAGCACGTCCGTTTCGATGGGAGTGGCGTTGGCAACGACAAGGCTGGTCAAGGCGGGAACCTCCGACGACAATCCCGCGATCTTAGCGGATCGGGCCACGCCACCGGGCGGCAAGCTGCTCCCATCCGGGTGTACCGCGACGGCTGCGGCATCTGCGGCTTGCCACGGAACTGCCGCTCGGACACAGTCTCGCCCCGGGCCACCGCCCGGACGTCACCGGGCTGACGACGCACCGGCGTCCGGTCCACGAGTCACGCAGGACAACCGATGAATTCGCAGCAGATCCGGTTCGACGAGGACCTCGTCCGACGTTACGACCGTTCGGGACCGCGCTACACGTCGTACCCCACGGCGGTCCAGTTCAGCGAGAAGTTCCGCATTCCCGAATACCGCGCAGTGGTGGCGGCCAGCAACCAGGACGCGCCGCCGCGGCAGCTGTCGCTGTACGTCCACATCCCGTTCTGCTCGAGCCCGTGCTTCTACTGCGGCTGCACCAAGGTCATCACGCGCAACCACGACAAGGCCGAAGCCTATCTCTTTCGCCTGCACCGCGAGATCGAGATGCAGGGCGGGCTCTACGACCGCGGGCGTGTGGTCGAGCAGTTGCACTTTGGCGGCGGCACGCCGACGTTCCTGACCTCGGCCGAGATCGAGCAACTGATCGAAAAGCTGGGCCGCCACTTCACGTTGTCCGCGCATCCCGACCGCGAGTATTCGATCGAGCTCGATCCGCGCACGATCACCAGCGACACGCTGCGCGATCTCCACCGCGTCGGCTTCAACCGTTGCAGCCTCGGCGTGCAGGACTTCGATCCCGCGGTCCAGGAGGCGGTGAACCGCATCCAGTCCGTGCCCGACACGCTGCGCCTGATCGACGACGCGCGCGCGTGCGGGTTCAACTCCGTCAGCGTCGACCTGATCTACGGCCTGCCCCGGCAGTCGGTGCCGGGCTTTGCCCAGACCCTCGACACGGTGCTGTCGGTGCGCCCGAACCGGTTCGCCGTCTACGGCTACGCCCACCTGCCGCAGATGTTCAAGGCGCAGCGGCAGATCAAGGTCGAGGACCTCGCCACGCCCGAGACGCGGCTCAAGCTGCTCGGCCTGACGATCGAGAAGCTCTCCGCGGCGGGCTACGTCTATATCGGCATGGACCACTTCGCGCTGCCCGACGACGAGCTGGTGATCGCCCAGCGCAACGGCACGCTGCACCGGAACTTCCAGGGCTATTCGACGCGCGGCTACCTCGACCTGGTCGGTCTCGGCGTGAGCTCGATCGGCAAGGTCGGCGACAACTACATCCAGAACCTCAAGACGCTGCCGGAGTACTACGGCGCGCTCGACCGCGGCGAGCTGCCCGTGCATCGCGGCTACACGATGACGCGCGATGACGTCATCCGCCGCGACGTCATCCAGCAGATCATGTGCTACGGCGTGCTCGACTTCGCGGCCACCGCGCAGCGCCACGGCATCGGCTTCCGCGAGTACTTCGCGGCCGAACTCGGCGCGCTCGAACCGCTGGTGGCCGACGGGCTCGCGGAGTTCGCCGAGCCGGGGCTGCAGGTCACGCCCGCGGGGCGCCTGCTGCTGCGTCACCTCGCGATGGTGTTCGACGCCTACCTGCCGAGCGTGCAGGCGTCGGGACAGCGCTTCAGCAAGGCCATCTGAGAACCCGCGCCGCGCGATCACGCGCCGACGGCGGGTCGAATTCCGGGCAGGTACGCGTGTACAGTCACGCTGCGCCCTGCGCGAGACCATGAGCACCGCACGAAGGAAATTGCCGCTGCACCCTGCCCACCCGGAACGGGTCTGCTGGGGCTGCGCGAAATACTGTCCACCGCACGACCTCGCCTGCGGCAACGGCACGGACCGCACGCAACATCCCGTCGAGATCTTCGGCGACGACTGGCTCGAAGTCGGTCTGGACGCGTCCGAAGCTGGGCCGGACCCGACAGCGGACAGCCCGCTCGCGGGGCAGAAGTGAGCACGACGCTCGGCATGATCGGCCTCGGCCGCATGGGCGGCAACATGAGCCGGCGCCTCGCACGGGCAGGACATACGGTGATCGTCTGGGACCGTGCCGCGGAGGCGCGCGACGCGCTCGGCGCGGAGCCGAACGTCGCCGCCGTCCTTACGCTCGAGGAACTGGTCACGCGCCTGCCCGAACCACGCGTCGTCTGGCTGATGCTGCCGGCAGGCAGTTCGACCGAAGAAACTCTGCAGCGTCTGGTCCCTCGGCTCGCGCCGGGAGACACCCTCGTCGACGGTGCGAACGCCCGCTACCAGGACAGCCAGCGTCGCGCGGAGCAACTCGCCGCCCGCGGCCTGCGCTTCGTGGATGCCGGCGTCTCCGGCGGTGTGTGGGGGCTCGACAACGGCTACGGGCTGATGGTCGGCGGCGACGCGGCGGCTGTCCGCGCGGTCGAACCCGTGCTGCGCTCGCTCGCGCCGGCCACCGATCGTGGCTGGGTGCATTGCGGCCGCTCCGGTGCCGGCCATTACGCCAAGATGGTCCACAATGGCATCGAGTACGGCCTGATGCAGGCCTATGCCGAGGGTCTCGCCCTGCTGCATGCGAAGACAGATCTGGCGCTCGACGTCCCGGCCATCGCCGAGGCGTGGCGACATGGCACGGTGATTCGCTCGTGGCTGCTCGACCTGGCGGCGGACGTTCTGGCGGGCAACCCCGGTCTCGAGGGCGTGGCGCCGTTCGTGGCCGATTCGGGCGAGGGGCGCTGGACGGCCCACGAAGCGGTCGAGCTGGGCATCCCGACGCCGGTCATGATGCTGGCCCTGATGGAGCGGTTCGCGAGCCAGGGCAACGCCGGCTATGCGAACCGGCTGCTCGCGTGCCTGCGACAGTCGTTTGGCGGTCACGCGATCCGTCAGGACGAGACACCCTAGTCCCCCCCCGGGGATCGTCAGCCCCCGGGAGCGCCTCAACCGCGTCCTGGTGCAGCGGCCCGGTCGACGACCACCGTCGTCGCCTCGCGCGCCACCGCAATGGCCGGTGCCGAACCTTGCGCGTCGAGCAGTTCGGTCACCGCACGCGCCTTGCCGGAGCCCGTGACGAGCCACAGCCGTTGGCGGGCCCGGCCGAGCGCGGGATACGTCAGCGTGATGCGCGCGGTGCCGTGATAGGGACGCGTCACGGCGACGTCGCGATCCGCCACGGCGAGGGCCGGATCCCCGGCGACGAGCGAAGCCGTGTGCCCGTCCTCGCCGAGACCGAGCTGCACGACATCGAACACTGCGGGCGCGCCGAAGTGCTTCTGCAGCGTCGCGGCGTAACGGGCCGCGGCGGGTTCACAGCTCGCGGCGCCCGCGGGAACGAGCAGCAGGTTGGCTGCGGGCAGCGGGCCGTGTCGCACGAGCAGCTCTTCCAGTCGTGCGCCGTTGCGCCGCGGGTCGTCCTCGCCGACGCAGCGCTCGTCCACCTGCGCCACGTAGATCGCGGGCCACGGCAGCGGGCTCGCGGCGAACTCCCGCAGCATGGCCCAGGGTGTCGTCCCGCCGCTCACCGCCACCACGGCACGACCGCGTTCGTCGATCGCGTCGCTGCAGGCTCGTACCAGCACGTCCGCCGCGACGCGCGCCGCGGTATCGGCATTGT
>JAYRRR010000076.1:0-1576 GCA_041910015.1 Steroidobacteraceae bacterium | reverse complement strand
GAGGCTGGCGAAAACGAAGTCCGTGTCGTCCTCAAGGAGCAGCTGCCCCGCGCCGCCGGCTGCGTGGTTCAGCGTGACGATGCGTGCGGCATTCTCGGCCATCAGGATGATGATCTGCCCGTCGCGGGTGTTCGTTTGCGTTATAGTGTCGAGCGTGTCGCTGGCCGCGTTGCCCTCAGTGTCGATCCTGAACACGCCGCCGCCGCTGCCCTCGGCTGGCGTGACGGCGCCGCTCGCGATCGTGAGCTCGCTGCGCGCCTCGCCGCCGACTGATTCGGCCATGATGTCGCGCATTGCCTCAAGCGCGGCTTTCATTTCGGCATTGGTGCGGCTCGCGTTTTCCAGATAACTGGCTGCCGGTAGTGTGCTCATGTCAGTACCCCTGAATGACGGCGTCGACGAGTCCGTTAACTGCCGAGCCGGCAGCGTTCAGGACTTCCACGTCGGGGCCGAGTGTTTCGTCTTTGTCGATGATGCGCGCCGAGATCCCGCCATTGCCGTCTGTCTGAACGGTGATGTTGACGATCTTGATCGCGCGGTAAGTCTTGGTGATCGGGAGGCGGGTCGAGGCCGACGAGATCACGACGTCGTCGAGACTTTCCATGATGTCCGGCACGTCGATCAGAATGTCGAACTGCGAGCACACGCCCTGCGTGGCGCCGCCTGCGGTGGTCAGGCGAAACTGGTAATTGTCGGCGGTCGTGTCGAACGGGCCAAGCGCGCCGGGAAATGACGCCCACTCGCCGATGGTGTCGGCGTCCCAGAAAAGCGCGCTGTCGCTGCCCCAGAACGTCGAGCCGTCCGCACCCCAGAACGTGCCCGAGGTCGATATGCGGTAATCGATCGTGTAGTTGCCGGTCACGGTCAGGTCGAGCAGCAGCACGCCGTCACCGAGCACGTCGCTCGTCGGCGTGTAGGTCGCCGTGTATGCCATGCTGTCGTAGGTGTTCGCGGACCAGAACAGCGAGCCGTCCGCACCCCAGAAGATCGCCGCGTCAGCGCCCCAGAACGGGGGGGACGAAATGAGATCGGCTTCGATCTGCACGCCCGCATCGGTGCCGCCCGTCAGTGTCCCGCCGAATGTCGGCGCCTCAGACTGCGTCACGACGACGTTGGCCGTCACGAGGTCGCCAAGGTCGATCGTGACGGTGGCCGCAGTGGCCGACTCAATACCCGAGGTGTCGATCGCCTTGATCAGAATCGTCTGCGTGCCGTGCAGCGCCGAGATGTCGAACGGTGGCGCACTGACGACTCCGGGATGCAGTGCGCGCGCGGCACCCCAGTCGGTCGACGTGCCGTAGTTTGCCCGCAGCACGAAGCCAGCCAAGTCGAGCGGCGGGCTCGGGTAGGGCCAGGTCAGTGCGTTGCCCTGCCGGTAGAAGCGATCGACGGCCGGCGGCGGCGTCGTCTTGCCGACGACCGTGTGCGTGATCTCGGTCCAATCGGACGTCGCGCCGAACTGCGACACGCTGCGGAGTTGGACGACATAGGCAGTGCCGTCCTGCACCGGCATGATCGACACGTCGCCACCGGCAGCCGGAATACCGGACAGCCACTGCCAGTCGCCGGTCGTGTT
>JAYRRR010000075.1:0-5292 GCA_041910015.1 Steroidobacteraceae bacterium | reverse complement strand
GCGCGCGGCACGAACGCGCTCTCGCCGCCCGAGATGAGCTTGCCGACCGCCAGGCTCTCGATATTGGCGTTCTTGACGACGATGTCCTTCATGTAGACGACGCCGCCGACCACCTCGAACGGGGCCACGGCCGAGGCACCGTTGAAGACCTTGAACGAATCCGCGAGCACCTTGAACTCGGAGGTCACCGCGCCGTTGTTCGCCGTCGAGATGAGCCCGTAGCCGGAGACGTACCCGTTGTTGTCGATCTTGACGGTGTACTTGGCCTGGATGCCGTTGATCGTCGTGGCCTGGGTCTGGATCGTCGTCGTGTGCCCGCCGACCGTCGACTGCAACGTGCTGATCGAGGCCGCCAGGGACGCATCCGCCGAGCCGCGCACCGACTGTTCAGAGGCGATCGCCGCGGAGTTGTTGTTGACAGCCGTGGCGAGGCCCGAGAAGCGCTGGCCGAGCGACTCCGTGCCGCTCACGTAGGCCGTGTTCAGGTCGAGGATGAAGGCAGTGGCGGCGCCGTTCAGGGCGCCCAGCTTGGCAATCGTCTGCGCCGTGGCCGTGTCGGCTGCCGACCGAGCCGTGGCCTCGGCGGCGACGGAGGCGGAGGCGGCGGCGAACTGGGTCGCGATGCCGGAGAACCGCTGACCGATGGTCTCGGTCGAGGACACCTTCACGGTGTCCATGTTCATGATGAACGAGACGTCGTCGCCGGCGGCCGCGCCGAGTTTCGCGATCGTCTGCACGAGCGCCGTGTCGCCAGCGATGCGCGCGTTCGTCTCGGCGGTGATCAGGGCGATGATGTTGTTCGGATCGCCCGAGATGGCCGACAGGGCGTCGATGTCGGCCTGCATGTCGACCAGGGTCACGTTGACCGTGGCGACCGAAGCGTTGATCGCACCGACCGAGGTGTTGAGCGCGAGGAGCTGCCCGGCCAGGTTGCCGTACTGGGTGTTCAGCGGCGTGAACAGGTCGGCCAGGCCCGGATCGGCGAGCACGATGTCGACGATGCGCTCGACCTCGGCCGGCGGTACGACGATGTCCGTGCCACCGCCGCCCGAACCGCCCGAGCCACCCCCTCCTCCGCCCACGCCGGCCGAGGCGATGAGCGCCTGCACTTGCAGCAGCGTCACGGCATCCGAGGGCTGCGCACCCGGCGCAAGCCCGGTGATGCGGTTGCCGCCGGCCCGGAATGCCCCGAGCCCCGGCGTGTCGGATTCGGCCAGTACGAGTGCCCGGTCGAGACGGTCGTCAAGGCGCTGCGCGACCATCGTGAGCAGGTCGAGCGCGCGCTCGTGGCTCGCGGCCGGGACCGGGTCGTTTGGCAGGTAGTCGGTCGCCTGCGCGATGACGGGGTCGCGGACGATCGTGAGCGTCTCCCCGGTCGCCGGGGCGGTGAACAGCGTCACCGCGCCGCCCGCCGGGTTGCCGGCGCCGCTCACGATGTAGTGCGTGGTGAGCGCGAGGGCGGTCTCGGTGCCGAGCGCCGATCGCTTCAGGACCCGCAGGTCCGCGTCGGCCAGGAAGAAGAAGGGGACCGTGAAGCTCGTCGTCGAGCCGTTGCCGGCGTAGGCAATGCGCGCGGTTGTCGTCGAGACTGTCATCGGCGGCCCTCAGCTGGAGCGCGCCGGAGGCTCTGTGCGAGCGCCTTGAAAGTCAACCGCCGGCAGGCGCCGCCGCCTACTCGCGCGGACGGCGGTAGAGTGCGTCGCGGAGCAGTTCCGCCGCGTCTTCCGGCTCGGCGTTGCCGCTCAACAGGTCGACCAGGTATTCGCCGGTGATGCGCACCTGGGCCGTCGGCAGGCCGGCCACGTAGCCCGCGGCCTCGAAGACGTCCCAGACAGCGTCCGCGACCTCGGCTTCTCCGGTTGCTGCGTCGACCATGCGCCCCGGCAGGCGAGCGACTTTCTCGATCGCCGAGACCACCGGCGACAGCCGGTATTCGGGCCGGAATTTCATCTCGCCCGAACCCGAGAGCTCGATCATGGCCGCCTCGAGGTAGCCCGCGAGGTCGCGCACGACCGGGATCGTCGCCACCGGGTACAGCAGCGTCTTGCGAATGCTCCACCAGACCGGGTCCTCGTCGTCGTCCGGGCCCCTGCTCGCGAGCAACTCCCCAAGGACCGCCGGCAGGACCACGAGCGCCAGCAGCCGGGCGGCGGCCTTTGGCAGGTAGCCGATACCTTGCAGCGCGCCCTGATGCCCCACGTCGCGCAGGCGCGCGTAGAGCACGTTGAACGGCGTGTAGTACATCGTCAGCAGCTTCATCAGCTCGTTGTTGCGCTGGACGGCCGCGAGATCCTTCGAGCCGCCGGCGCCCTGCGAGAGACGCACCGCCCGATCGCCGGCGCGGACCGCATCCTCCTCGCCTTGGCCCTCGGCGAGCGCCTGCTGGTAGGCGCCGAGCCAGGTGGGCGTCGAAATCATCCGGTCGGCCAGCGCCGTCAGGTAGAACGCCGTGCGACGGACGCTCGCCGTCACGCCGCGCTCACCACGCATGCGCAGCAGCGCATCGCGCGCATCGCGCTCGATGGTGTTCGCACGGTTGCGCATCTCGCCCGACTTGGCGGCGACGAGCGTCCACGTCTCGGCCGGGCTCTGCACAGCATGGATCAGCGCCTTGCCGAAAAAGCGCGGCTTGACGACGTCGAGCGACGGACCGAGGCCTGCGAACTGCGCCATCATCGTGCTGATCTTCCAGCCCATCGTGACGATCGCCATGTTCGTGCGCGCCGCCATCACGAACCGGCCGAGCCCCGAGGCCTGATGCAGCGTGTCGGCGCGGTCGTTGACGAGCACCTGCAGCCAGCGGCGCAGGTCCTGGTACTGCTCCTGTCCGACGCGGTCGATCAGCGCCTCCTTGATCTGCGGCTGCGTGAGGATTTTGTGGATGCCGAGCACGGCTTCGCGGTGCGAGATGTCCTTGATCACCTTCGCCAGGTGCGAGGTGATCACCTGTTCGTAGTCGAGCAGCGGCTTCGCTTTCAGCGTCTCCACGCGCTGCTTGGTCGCGCCGCGATTCGTCGACGCCCGGCCGTAGCCCTGGGCGACGAAGTTCTGCACCGACTCGGCCTCGGAGCCCTGACGCTCGCCGGCGTTGGAGAATCGCGGGTCGTAGACGAGCGGGAAGTAGCCGCCCCGCCAGGTGGCGCCGGCGGCCTCAAAGCGCACCGCCTGCACCTTCTCCGGCGGCAGGCCGGAGGTGCGCTCCTCGAGCGCCGCCATGTGCGGCCAGAGCGTTTCGAGCGTGTCCCACACGCCCTGCACATAGCGCCAGTCCTCGGCCGTCAGCGCGGCACGGATGCGCGCAAAGTCGATCTCCTGCCAGCCGTAGCCGTCGCGCAGCCGCTGCAGGTTCTGCTCGTTGCCCATGTTGAGCGCGATGCTGATCAGGTCGTAGCGCGTCACCGGCTTGTCGAACCCGGGCAGACCGACGGCCGTGCGATCGGTGAGCGCGTGCCGCCACGCCTTCGGCATGCCGGCCGAGAGCGCCTCGAGCTTCTGTGTGATCTCGGCGTGCAGGTCGTATTCGGTGGTCTGCGCGTCGTCGGCGAGATCGAACAGGTAGTGGGCCCACGGGCCGTCGATTCTGCCGCCGTCGAGCCAGCTCACGAGCTGCTCGACCTTCAGGTGCGCGGCGTCGAACTTGCGCCAGGCCGCCGCGCCCCGAGCCGCGATCCCCTCGCCGACCATGTTCGGACGGTTCAGGTCGCCCGTGCTCTCGAGCCCCGAGGCCTCGATCGCCGCGAGCAGGTCGTCGACGACCTCGCCGAACTCGATTGCCTTGCGTTTGCGGATGAGCTTGTTCTTGAGTCCCGCGAGGTGCGAGATGTTCCGGACCGCGTCGCGCAGCGCGCGCAGCTCGTCCATCGGCACCGACTGCCAGTTCACCCGGCGCGCCTCGTTCTGCACGACCTCCGGCACGGCGACCATTGCGCCGTCGGCCTCCTGCTGCTGCAGCCAGGCGGCAAGCGACTCGCGGCGGCCGACCTCCTTCTTCGAGATCTTCGCGAAGGAGTAGCGCTCGAGCAGGGCCTCGATCTGCGCGAGGTAATCGGCGCCGGCCTTCGCGAGCGCGGCGCGCTTCGACTCGGATTCGAAGCCTTTCAGGTAGGCGACGACCTTGCCCGCCTCCTGCTTTGCCGTCGTCGCCTCGAGGTAGAGGTAGTGGCTCAGCAGCTCGCGTTGCTTCTGCTGCTGGGCCTCGACATAGTCGCCCTTTGCCATTGCCTCGAACGCGGCGCGGCTCGCCTTGCGCTCGGCGATCAGGTGCACGTTCGGGTTCAGGTCGCGGACCTGCTTCTGGCCGATGAGCCCGCGCGCGATGTTCCGGAAGACCGAAGCGTTCGGGACGTCGGTGGCGGCACGTGCCTGCCGCGCATCTTCCTTGGCCCTGTCCCGCTCGGCGCGGACGAACGGCCCAACCTCGCGCGCCTTGCGGTTCAGTGCGCGCAGCTCCATCCGCAGGACTTTTTCGCGTTGCTCGTTGTGAACCGCCGCCATCGCTTCGTCGGCGAGCGCGATGGCGTTCAACAGATCGCCGTGCCGCTCCATCATCCGTGCTTCGGCCTGCTGTGCGATGTGGCGGGCGCGGCTCGGCATCGCGAGCAGCTGCTGCACCATGTCATCGGCCGTGGCGAAGCCCATCACCTCGGCGAGCGAGTCGAGATCCTGACCGCCCTCCGCGTAGGCGACACCGCGGCCCTCGGTGTATCCGCGCGGCAGCCGCTTCAGCACGTCGGCGCCGTAGCGGTCGACGAGCTGCTGCTTGCTCATCCGCTCGGCCGAGTCCTTGCCGGTCATCCGGCCAAAGGCCTGCGCGACCGGCGTCGCGTCGAACTCGGCCGCGACCTCCTCGGCAACCTTCGCGCGTTCGTCCTTCCACCATTTCTCGCGCTTCAGCTTCTCGGCTCGCATGAGCTTCCGCTGCAGCCGCTCCTTCGCCTCGACCGTCTGCTCGGCGACGGCCGCGCGGTAAAGCGCGAATTCCGCCTCCGTCATGCCGGCGGATTTCGCGTCGAGGAACAGGGATTCGAGGCTCGCCTCGGCCTCGGCGCGCTCGATCTCAGCGTCGGAGGCGTAGATGCGGTCCATGACACCGCGAACCTCGTCGGTCAGCTGCACATTGAGCGCGTCGAGCTGACGGTAGATCAGCCGCAGCCACGCGGCGAACCGCTGGAACACGCCGCGCAGCTCGGGCGTCGGCGCCTTGCCTTCCATCAGGTAGGCTTCGTTCGCCCGCGCCCACTTTTCGTGGTGTTCGCGCGTGATTTGGCCGCGATTGTTCACGCGCAGCCATTT
>JAYRRR010000074.1:0-4087 GCA_041910015.1 Steroidobacteraceae bacterium | reverse complement strand
TGCGTGATCCGGTTCGTCGGAACCTTGAGTTGACGCGCCAGCTCGGCGGCGCTCATGTCGAGCGCCTCGAGCTGTTCGGCGAGATGCTCGCCAGGATGAATTGCTTGACGTGCCATGACACTCTCCCGTCAGGGGTAGTCGACTACTTCGACGTTCACCGGGCCCTCTGCGCCTTTGGGCCATTCGAAGCCGATACGCCACTGATCGTTCACCCGGATGTTGCACTGCCCTTTGCGGTCGCCCGACAATGCTTCCAGGCGCGTGCCGGGCAGATCCAGATCCCGCAACGATGTCGCGGCATCGAGCTGGTCCCGCTTCATGCTCAGCTTGCGGGCGATCCCGTCAAATGCCTTGACCCGCTGTCCCATCGCGAAGCTGCGTGTGCGCTTGTCACGATAGCTGACGATCACGTTTCCTGATGCTATATCGAATTATTCGTTACGTAAAGCGTAACGGTCGGTTCCCTGGCGGGTTCGCAGCGGCGCCAGAAATGCCATCGCTGAATCCCGCCATCGCATCGCAAGGAACCCTTCCCCGCGACGACGATCGAAGCCGCAAGACGTCCTGTAAGATAGCCGCAACGGAAATGGGAGACATTCGCCTGTTTCGGGCGAGGAAGCAGAGAAAGCAGGTGAATGCCCGTCGTCCGTGTCAACCCGCAGCGGCTTCGGCCGTTGGTGCCCGAATGATTCCGTCCCGCCGCTGGCGCGCACCCTGCGCCGCGCTCTCGGTCCTCGTCCTGCTGGCTGGTTGTGCCGTCGGTCCTGCGCCCAAGGCGCCGGATGCGGCCAGTCTTGGCGTGCCCGCGACTTTTGCCAACGTCGCGCGTGCGCAGCAAGCGGGCGCGACCGGCACCACTGGCGCGACTGGCACCAGTGCCACCACGGGCCCCACCGCCCCCACAGGCACCACTCCCGCCGCGCCCGACCTCGTCACCTGGTGGACGACGTTCGACGATCCGCTGCTCACCGAATTCGTCGCGCGCGCGCTCGAGGCCAACGCGGATGTCGAAGTCGCCGCCGCCCGCGTGCGTCAGGCGCGCGCCGCGTTGCGCGGCACGACGGCGTCGCTGTGGCCCTCGCTCGGTCTCAGCGTCACCGCGACCGAGCGTGAAGGCGCCTCGCAGACGCTCTACGACGCAGGTATAGACGCTTCCTACGAAGTGGACCTGTTCGGCGGCGTGCGGCGTTCCGTCACGGCCTCGCGCGCGGATCTCGCGGCCACCGAGGCCTCGCGCCAGTCGACGCGCATCACCGTGGCGGCCGAAGTCGCGCTCAACTACGTCGACGCACGCCTCGCGCAGCGCCGGCTCGCGATCGCACGCGCCAACCTCGCCGCGCAGGACGAGACGCTGCAGATCGTCGCATGGCGCGTGCTCGCGGGCCTCGTCGGTTCGCTCGACGAGGAACAGGCGCGCCGGCTGCGCGCACAGACGGCGGCGGCGGTGCCCGCCGTCGAGCAGTCGTTCGCGGCCGCCGTGAACCGTCTGGCGGTGCTGCTGGCGTCGCCCATCCCCACGGTGCGCGATCGTCTGCTGGCGACGGCCGAGACGGAGGTGCCGCTCGCCGCCACACCGGCCGTCGGCATTCCGGCGGAGACACTGCGTCGCCGGCCGGACGTGCTCGCGGCCGAGCAGGCGGTGATTGCCGAAGTCGCGCTGATCGGCGTGCGCCAGGCGCAGCTCTATCCGGCGTTGCGGCTCGCCGGCCGTTTCGGCGGTGCGGGCGCCTCGCTCGACACGCTGCGCGACGCGGCGACGGGCGCGCTGGTCGCGAGCCTGACGCAGCCGCTGTTCGCAGGTGGCCGCCTGCGTGCCGACGTCGAGGCGCAACGCGCGGCAGCGGATGCCGCCGTGGGCAATTACCGCGGCACGCTGCTCGCGGCGGTCGAGGACACCGAGAACGCCCTCGTGGCGATGGACGCGACGCAGCGGCGCGAGACCGAACTCATCGTTGCGGAAGAAGCCGCGCGCAACGCCACGCGGCTGGCGCGCAGCCAGTATCAGGCCGGGTTGATCGACTTCCAGACGCTGCTCGACAACGAGCGCAGCCTGCTGTCGACCGAAGACAGCCGCGCCGGCGCGCGCGCCGATCGCGCCACGGCGTCGATCCGTCTGTTCAAGGCGCTGGGCGGCGGCTGGGACGCTCAGGCAACGGACACGCAATGAACGACACGAACGCAGAACCGCAGATGCAGCCGCTGGAGCCGGCCCGCGCCGGCGCCCGGGCCACCGCCACGACGCTCGATGAATTCCTCGGCCGCCAGCCGGTCTCGCCGCGCGTCCAGCGGCTGCGCCGCGTCGGCGCGGTGCTCGGCAGCGTGCTGCTCGTGTGGCTCGCGTGGCACTGGATCGCGGGCAGCGGCGACGACGACGCCCACTACGCGACGACGCCGGTGCAGCGCGGCGACCTGCGCGTCACGGTCTCCGCCACGGGCAATCTGCAGCCCACGAACGAGGTCGAGGTCGGCTCGGAGTTGTCGGGCCTCGTCACCGAGGTCACGGTCGACAACAACGATCAGGTCGGGAAGGGCCAGGTGCTCGCGCGGCTGGACACCTCGCGGCTGCAGGACGAGATCACCCGGGGTCAGGCGGCGCTGCAGGCGGCGCTCGCCGGTGTCGCGCAGGCTCGCGCCACCGCGCAGCTCGCGCGTGCGTCGCTGCAGCGCTTCGAGGAAGTGCGGCGGCTGTCGAATGGCAAGGTGCCCTCGGCGACGGAGCTCGACGCCGCGCAAGCCGAACAGGCGCGGGCCGAAGCGGCGGTGCTGACGGCGGAGGCGTCGGTGGCGCAGGCGCGGGCGCAGCTCTCGTCGAACCAGACGCAGTATTCCAAGGCGACGATCCGCTCGCCGGTCACGGGCGTGGTGCTGTCGCGCGAAGTCGACCCGGGGCAGACGGTGGCGGCGTCGTTCAACGCGCCGGTGCTGTTCCTGATCGCCGAGGACCTGCGCGAGATGCGTCTCGAGGTCAAGGTCGACGAGGCCGACGTGGGCGAAGTCGCCGCCGGCCAGCCGGCCACGTTCCAGGTCGACGCCTTCCCGGGCCGCGTGTTTCCCGCGCAGGTCGAGCGTGTCGATCTCGGCGCCAACGCGGGCAGCTCCAGCAGCTCGTCGTCGAGCAGCGGTTCGTCGTCGAACACCGTGGTGTCGTACACCGCCGTGCTCGCGGTCGACAACCCCGAGGGCATCCTGCGGCCGGGCATGACGGCCACGGCGGAAATCGTCACCAGCGAAAAGGCCGGCGTGCTGCTGGTGCCCAACGCGGCGTTGCGCTTTGCGCCGGACGACACGGGCGCGAGCGAGCGCAGTGGCGTCACGAAGGTGCTCATGCCGGGGCCGCCGCGCGGCACGGCGAGCGCCCAGAAGCGCGAGGTCGGCATCCGCCGCGGCAGTGCGCAGCGCGTGTTCGTGCTCGGCGCCGACGGCCAGCCGCGCGCGGTCGAGGTGCGCACGGGCGACACCAACGGCAGCCAGACCGAGGTCACCAGCGACGGGCTGAAGGCCGGTGACGAGGTGATCACCGGCCGGCTCGCGGCGGAGCCCGGCAAGGAAGCGGCACGGCCGGGCGGCGGGGCGGCGCGTGGTGGCTGAGGCCCGCGAGGTCGCGCCCGCGACGGTGTTGCCGCTGATCCGGCTGCGCGGCATCACCAGGACGTTCGGCTCGGGCGCGGGCGAGTTCCGGGCGCTGCGCGGCGTCGATCTCGACATCGAGGCCGGCCGCTTCGTCGCCGTCATGGGGCCGTCGGGTTCCGGCAAGTCGACGATGATGAACATCCTCGGCTGTCTCGACACGCCGACCTCGGGCGAATTCCTGTTCAAGGGCTTTCACGTCGAGCAGCTCGGCCGCGACGAGCGCGCGCTGCTGCGGCGTCGCTACCTCGGCTTCGTGTTCCAGGGCTTCAACCTGCTCGCGCGCACCAACGCGCTCGAGAACGTCGAGCTGCCGCTGCTGTACCGCGGCGAAAAGCCGCGCGTGCGGCGCGCGGCCGCGATGGGCGCGCTCGCGCAGGTCGGGCTCGCCGACTGGTGGGACCACACGCCGGCCGAACTCTCGGGCGGGCAGCAGCAGCGCGTCGCGATCGCGCGCGCC
>JAYRRR010000073.1:0-3678 GCA_041910015.1 Steroidobacteraceae bacterium | reverse complement strand
GGGCGGCCTCCGTCGCGCCCGCGGGCAGCGCCGCGGCGGTCGGCAGCGCCGCCAGCGCGGCGCAAACCCTGCGCCGGGCCAGGTCGTGGCCGATCATACGTCCGTGCATGAACCGGTGCCTCGGGCTGTCGGGCCGACGCCGAGGCTACATCGGAATCGGCAGGATCGTCGTTTCCTTGATCACCGTGACCGTGACCGACGAGTTGATCGACTGGACGTACGGCAGCGTGGACAGGTGGTCGAGATAGAACGCCTCGTAGGCCTTGATGTCGCGCGTGACGATACGCAGCATGAAGTCCCATTCACCCATCGTCGTGTAGCAGTCGAGCACCTCGGGGCGTTCCCGGATGGCCTCGGCGAAGGCCGCGATCGCGTCGCGTCCCTGCGTCGAGAGCTTCACGTGCGCGAAGATCGTCACGTCGAGGCCGAGCGCGGCGCGGTCGAGCAGCGCGACACGCCCCTTGATGACGCCAGACTGCTCGAGCGCCTGGATCCGGCGCCAGCAGGTCGTCGTGGAAAGACCGGTACGCGAAGCGACTTCGGCCACGGACAAAGCGCCCTCCCTCTGCAGCAGGTCGAGGATCTTGCGATCCACCTTGTCCAACCGAGTCGGGGCCAACTCTTCCATGAACGTCCGCTCCTTGAAATATATTTTTCACATTGTTGCATTGCAATGCAACAATTCCCCCGCCCCTGTTCTTGCGTAAGTAATCTACCGCCTCGAAACGGCCTCTGCATCCGTACAACTGCGAGAACATCGATGCCCCGTCGCTCGAGACTGCACATCCCGCGTCACCATTCGCGCCCCGGCGAGGAGCCGGACTTCAGCTATCTCGAAACCTCGCCGGCCGGTGCCGTGGCGCGCCCCGACGTCAATGCGCGCGTGCGCGACATCGGCCACCTGGCGGTCGAACTCGTGCGCGTGCTCGACGACGGGCACCAGGCCCTCGGCCCCTGGCATCCGCATCTCGACCCGACGGAACTGCAGTTCGGACTGCGGCACATGCTGCTCACGCGGTTGTTCGACGACCGCATGCAGCGCGCGCAGCGGCAGGGGAAGATCTCGTTCTACATGCGCTCGCTCGGCGAAGAAGCCATTTCGGTGGCGCAGTGCATGGCGCTCAGGCCGCGCGACATGCTGTTCCCCTCGTATCGCAACCAGGGCCTCTACATCGTGCGCGGCCGTCCGCTGGTCGACCTCATGTGCCAGTTGCTCTCGAACACGCGCGACATGTGCAAGGGCCGCCAGTTGCCGGTCATGTATCACTGGACGGAAGGGCGCATCTTCTCGATCTCCGGCAACCTGACAACCCAGTTTCCGCAGGCCGTCGGTTGGGCGATGGCCGCGGCCATCAAGGGCGAGGACGACATCGCGGCGAGCTGGATCGGCGAAGGCTCGAGCGCCGAGGCCGACTTTCACCACGCGATGCTGTTCGCGTCGGTCTATCTCGCGCCCGTCATCCTCAACGTCGTCAACAACCAGTGGGCGATCTCCACGTTCCAGGGTTTCGCTGGCGGCGAGCAGCGTTCGTTCGCGGCCCGCGGTCCCGGTTACGGCATGGCGGGCATTCGCGTCGACGGCAACGACTTCCTCGCCGTGCACGCCGTGACGCAGTGGGCCGCGGAACGCGCGCGCACCGGCGCCGGCCCCACGCTGATCGAGCACGTCACCTATCGCGGCGGCGCGCATTCGACCAGCGACGACCCCGCGCGCTATCGCCCGAAGGACGACTATGAGAAGTGGCCGCTCGGCGACCCGATCGTCCGGCTGAAGCACCACCTGATCGCACTCGGCGAGTGGTCCGAGGAGCGGCACGCGACACTCACGAAGGAACTCGAGGAGCACGTGACCGAGAGCTGGAAGGAAGCCGTGCAGTACGGGACGCTGACCGACGGCCCGCGTCTCAACCGCGACCTGATGTTCCAGGACGTGTTCAAGGAAATGCCGGCGCACCTGCGCCGGCAGCGCGAGCAGTTGCGCGCGGAACAGGGCGGCGGCTGAAGAGCGGCTGAAGACATGTACGACACCGGCAGCGGCGCGAGCGATCGAGGTTTCACATGGCACAGATGAACATGATCCAGGCGCTCAACTCCGCCATGGACATCATGTTGTCCCGCGATCCGAACGTCGTCGTCATGGGCGAGGACGTCGGCTACTTCGGCGGCGTGTTTCGTGTCACCGACGGCCTGCAGCGCAAGTACGGCGAGCATCGCGTGCTCGATTCGCCGATCGCCGAGGGGGCGATTGTCGGTGCCGCGATCGGCATGGGCGTCAACGGCCTGCGGCCGGTGGCCGAGGTGCAGTTCGCCGATTACATCTATCCCGCGTGCGACCAGATCTTCTCGGAGCTCGCGCGCCTGCGTTACCGCAGTGCCGGCGACTTCTGGGCGCCCGTGACGATCCGCACGCCCTGCGGCGGCGGCATCCGCGGCGGCCAGACGCACTCGCAGAGCCCGGAGGGCATCTTCACGCACGTCTGCGGCATCAAGGTCGTGATGCCGTCGAATCCCTACGACGCCAAGGGCCTGCTGATCGCCGCGATCGAGGACGACGACCCGGTCGTGTTCTTCGAGCCGAAGCGGCTCTACAACGGCCCGTTCGACGGCGACGCGAACAAGCCGGCGGTGCCGTGGAGCACGCATCCCAGGGGCGAGGTGCCGGACGGCTACTACACCGTGCCGATCGGCAAGGCCGAGATCGTGCGCAAGGGCAGCGCCTGCACGATCGTGACCTACGGCACGATGGTCTACGTCTGCGAGGCCGCGGCGCGCTCGCTCGGCATCGACGCCGAGATCATCGACGTGCGCTCGATGGTGCCGCTCGACGTCGACACGCTCTGCAGTTCGGTCAAGCGCACCGGCCGTTGCCTGATCGCGCACGAGGCGACGCGCTTCTCGGGCTTCGGTGCGGAACTTTCGGCGACGATCCAGGAGGAGTGCTTCTGGGACCTCGAGGCGCCGATCCAGCGCGTTGCGGGCTGGGACACCCCGTACCCGCACGCGTTCGAGTGGGAGTATTTCCCCGGGCCGCAGCGCGTCGCGATCGGCCTCAGGGCCGTCATGGAGGCCGCATGACGCGTTACGTATTCAGGATGCCCGACCTCGGCGAAGGCACGGTCGAGGCCGAGGTCGTCGCGTGGCACGTGAAGGTCGGCGACGTCGTCACCGAGGACCAGGTCATGGCCGAGGTCATGACCGACAAGGCGGCCGTCGAGGTGCCGGCACCGGTGAGCGGTCGCGTCGTTGCGATCCACGGGCACGCTGGCGACATGATCCGGGTCGGTGCCGAGCTGGTCGTCTTCGAGACGGAATCGAGCGAGGATCTCGCGCCCACTGCGGCGGCGGTCGAGCCCGTCGCGGCTTCGCCGGCGGCCACGTCGGTGGCGGCACCGTCTGCGTCGCTGGCCCGGCATGACGACCTTCCCACTGCCGGCCCGGTCGCCGCGGCTGCGTCGCCACCCGTCTCGCCCATGCCCGTCGAGGCGGGCGAGGCGAAGCGCGTGAAGGCGTCCCCGGCCACGCGGCGCAAGGCGCGTGAAGCCGGCATCGACCTGCGGCTCGTGCCGGGCTCGGGGACCGGCGGCCGCATCACGCCGCAGGACTTCGCGGCGGTCCTGAACGGCGCGACGCCGGCGACGAAGGTCGCCGCCGCGGCGCCGGGCCTGCCGCTGCGCCAGC
>JAYRRR010000072.1:0-29407 GCA_041910015.1 Steroidobacteraceae bacterium | reverse complement strand
GGGTCCGCCCACCGGGGGAAAGCCGACGTCGCCTACGCGACGATCGCCGCGGGGGGGATTGTCTCCGTGCTGGTGCACAACGATTTCGTGTGCGTCGCGCGACGCAAGGCCGGGCTGGATTGGCGGGAGATCGACGAGGTGCTCGGGCTGGTCCGTTCGATGTGCCGTGTGCATCCGCTCACGGTCGAGACGCACGATTCGGCTCGCAAGCTGGCCGAGGATTACGGCCTCGGCTTGTACGACGCGTCGATCGTCGCTTCGGCGTTGCTCGCCGGGTGCACGGTGCTGTACAGCGAGGATCTGCAGGACGGGCGGCGATTCGAGCGCCGCTTGCAGGTGCGAAACCCGTTCAGGGTCGGGCCTGAGTAACGGCAGCGACTGTGCGCCGCGGTGGTACTCAGCTGGCGGGATTCAGCCCGGCGGGCTCAGCCGGCGGTGGCGCCGAGCGCCTTGATCTTGGCGTTCAGCTCGCTCTTGTGACGGGCGGCCTTGTTGGCGTGGATGATGCCCTTGGTGACCATGGTGTCGATCACGGGCTGGGCGGCTTTGAAAGCAGCCGTGGCTTCGTCCTTGTTGCCCGTGCCGATGGCGGTGAGCACCTTCTTGATCGAGGTGCGCAGGCGCGAACGGGCCGCCATGTTGTGGGCACGACGCTTGACGGCCTGCTTGGCGCGCTTTTCTGCGGACTTGATGTTCGCCACGGACTGCTCGCTCCTGGACCGGCCCGCCCTGGTATGCCCGCGGGGGGGGGGTGTCGGCCGATCTCGGGTCATCGGTTGAAAAGAGCCGCGTATTTTGGCGATCGGGGCCGGCGAGGTCAAGCCACGGCCGGTCCCGGGGCGAGGCGGGCGGCCCCCTCGATCCGGCCGCATCCTCTATGATTCCGCGCTTCATGCATTCGACCCCAACCTCCCCGTGAGCGGCGGCTTTTTCCGCAGCACCTCGATCGTCGGCACCTTCACGCTGATCTCCCGCGTGACCGGCCTGCTGCGCGACATGGTCTATTCGCGGATGTTCGGCGCCGGCCTGCTCATGGACGCTTTCCTGGTCGCGTTCAAGATCCCGAATTTCATGCGCCGGCTGTTTGCCGAGGGCGCGTTCTCGCAGGCGTTCGTGCCGGTCGTCTCCGAGTACAAGGTGCAGCGCCCGCACGACGAGGTGCGCGAACTCGTCGACGGCGCGATGGGCACGATGGCCTGGTTCCTCTCGATCGTCACGATCGTCGGCATCGTCGCGGCGCCGCTGTTCGTGCTGCTGTTCGCGCCCGGCTTCCGCCTCGACGGCGAGCGTTTCGATCTCACCGTCGACATGCTGCGCTGGACGTTCCCGTTCATCCTGTTCATCTCGCTCGCCGCGCTCGCGGGCGGCGTGCTGAACAGCTACGGCAAGTTCGCGGTGCCGGCCACGACCTCGACGCTGATGAACGTCGTCATGATCGTGTTCGCCGCGTTCATCGCGCCCTATTTCGCACGGCCCGGCATCGTGCTGGCGATCGGCGTGTTCGTCTCGGGCCTGGTGCAGCTCGTGTTCCAGTTGCCTTTCATGCTCAGGCTCGGGCTGTTGCGCCGGCCGCGCTGGCAATGGGGCCATGAAGGCGTGCGCAAGATCGGCCGGCTGATGCTGCCGGCGATCTTCGGCTCGTCGGTGTCGCAGGTCGCGCTACTGCTCGACACGCTGATCGCGTCGTTCCTCGTGACGGGCAGCATCGCCTGGCTGTACTACGCCGATCGCCTGGTCGAGTTTCCGCTGGGCGTGTTCAGCATCGCGCTGGCCACGGTCATCCTGCCCGGGCTCGCCGCGCACCACGCTTCGCAGAACCCCGAGCGCTTCGCTTCGACCCTCGATTGGGCCATCAAGCTGACGTTGATCGTCGTCGTGCCCGCCACGCTCGCGCTGCTGGTGCTCGCGGGCCCGCTGACCGTCGCGATCTTCCACTATGGCAAGTTCGACGAGCAGGACGTGCGCATGTCCACGCTGGCGCTGATGGCCTATTCGCTCGGGCTGCTCGGGTTCAGCATGGTCAAGGTGCTGGCGCCCGGGTACTTCGCGCGGCAGGACACGAAGACGCCCGTCAGGATCGGCGTGCGCTCGCTGCTGCTCAGCATGGGCCTGAACGTCGTGGTCGTGCTGCCGCTCGCGTTCATCTATCCCGGCCAGCCCGGCCTGCATGCGCTGCTCGCGCTCAACACGGGCATCGGCGCCTGGTTCAACGCGGCGATGCTCTACCGCGGGCTGCGCCATCAGCACGTGCTGCACCACTCGGCGGGCTGGCGCCGCACGCTTTGGCAGGTGTTCGCGGGCAATGTCGCGATGGGGCTGTTCCTGTGGCTCGTCGCGGGCGACACCGACCGCTGGCTCGCGATGAATGCCTGGCAGCGCATGGGCTGGATGGCGGTGCTGGTCGGCGGCGGCGCGGGCATCTATTTCGGCGTGCTCTACGTGCTCGGCATGCGTCCCGGTCACCTCCGCGTGCAGCGCGTGACCGTGCCACCGCGTCCGTCGGGGGCGGGCCCGTGAAGGTGCGCATCCACGGCGTGTGGGAGAAGGTGCCCATCGAGCGGACGCTCGAGGTCGTCCGTGGCCTGCACAACCTGCGCGACGAGCACCGCGGTTGTGTCGCGACGATCGGCAATTTCGACGGCGTGCATCGCGGCCACCAGGAGATGATCGCCGCGGTGCGCGAGCGCGCCATGGCGCTCGGCTTGCCGGCCACGCTGGTGACGTTCGAGCCGCTGCCGCGCGAGTACTTCCTGCGCCTCGAAGCGCCCGCGCGGCTCATGCGCACGCGCGAGAAGCTCGAGGCGCTCGCCCGCTACGGCATCGATCGTGTCGTCGTGCTGCGGTTCGACGACGCCACGCGCAACCTGTCGGCGCGCGAGTTCGAAATTTCGCTGCTCGCGGACCGGCTCGGCGTCCGCCACATGGTGGTGGGCGACGACTTCCATTACGCGCGCAACCGCGCGGGCACCATCGAGACGCTGCGCGCCGCCGGCACGAGGCACGGCTTCACGGTCCAGCAGGTGCCGTCGTTCACGATCGAGGGTCAGCGCGTCAGCAGTTCATTGGTGCGCGAGGCGCTCGGTCGTGGCGACATGGATCGCGCGGCCGTGCTGCTCGGCCGGCCGTATCGCATGTCGGGGCGCGTGCGGCTCGGCGCGCGGCTCGGCCGCATGCTGGGTTACCCCACGGCCAACCTCGCGCTGCACCGCCAGGTGGTGCCGCTCTGGGGCATTCTGGCCGTGCGGGTCAGCGGTGCGGGGCTCATCGACCACCCGGCCGTGGTCAGCCTCGGCACGCGGCCGACCGTCAACGGAGTCGACCCGCTGCTCGAGGTTCACCTGTTCGATTTCGACCGGGATCTCTACGGCAAGTACCTGAGCGTCGACTTCGTGCGCTGGCTGCGCGCGGAGCGGAAGTTCGAATCGCTCGACGCGCTGGTCGAGCAGATGCACCGTGATGCGCAGCAGGCCCGTATGGCGCTGAGCAAGGCCGTGGCGCGCCCGGGGTGAAGGCCTCGGCCTGACGCGCCCCTGATGGCGGCCCGCCGCCCCCAGCCTGACGTCATATCGGCTCAATGCGTGCCGCGCTGGAATAAATCGCTGAATTCATTCACAATTTCGGGTTCCGTACCCGCGCTCGTCTCAAGCTTTCGCACCCACCCATGGCCGATTACAAGAACACCGTGAACCTGCCCGAGACGGCCTTCCCGATGAAGGCCGATCTCGCCCGGCGCGAGCCGGAGATGCTCGCGTGGTGGGACGAGCACCGCATCCACGCGAAGCTGCGCGAATTCGCCCGGGGCCGCCCGACGTTCGTGCTGCACGACGGCCCGCCGTACGCGAACGGCGCCATTCACATCGGTCACGCCGTCAACAAGATCCTCAAGGACATCATCGTCAAGTCGCGCTCGCTCGACGGCTTCGACGCGCCCTACGTGCCGGGCTGGGATTGCCACGGCCTGCCGATCGAGCACGCCGTCGAAAAGACGCACGGGCGCGCAGCCAAGCAGCTCGACGCGAAGGCGTTCCGGCAGGCCTGCCGCGAATTCGCCCTGCAGCAGATCGACGTGCAGCGCAAGGACTTCATCCGTCTCGGGGTCATGGGCGACTGGTACCAGCCCTACCTCACGCTCGCGCCGCGTTACGAGGCCGAGCAGTTGCGCGCGTTCGCGCAGATCATCCGCAACGGCCACCTGTACAAGGGCTACAAGCCCGTGCACTGGTGCCTCGACTGCCGGTCCGCGCTCGCCGAGGCCGAAGTCGAGTACGAGGACCGTACCTCGCCGTCGATCGATGCCGCATTCGCCGCGGATGACGTGGCCGACCTCGCGCGCCGGTTCGGCGCTTCGCTGTTCGCGGGCGAACCTGCGAGCATCGTGATCTGGACCACGACGCCATGGACGCTGCCGGCGAACCAGGCCGTCGCGGTGAATGCGGAATTCGACTATTCGCTGCTGCGGGTCGCCTCCGCGGCGGGGCCGGGCCGGCTGCTCGTGGTCGCGAGCGAGCTCGTGCCATCGGTGCTGAAGCGCGCCCACCTTTCGCTCATCGGCGAAATGGGGCGCGTCAAGGGCGCCGCGCTCGAGGGCCTGAAGCTCAGGCATCCGTTCTACCGGCGTATCGTCCCCGTCATTCTCGGCGAGCACGTCACGCTCGAGAGCGGCACCGGCGCCGTGCACACCGCGCCGGGGCACGGTCAGGAAGACTTCGTGATCGGCAAGCAGTACGGCCTGCCCGTCGACAACCCGGTCGGCAACGACGGCCGATTCGTCGCCTCGACGCCACTCTTCGCGGGCGAAAAGGTCTTCGACGCCAACGCGCACGTCATCGACGTGCTGCGCGAGCGGGGCGCGCTGCTGCACCACGAGCCGTTGCAGCACAGCTACCCGCATTGCTGGCGTCACAAGACCCCGGTGATCTTCCGGGCGACGCCGCAGTGGTTCATCTCGATGGAAAAGGCGGGGCTGCGGCAGGCCGCGCTCGCCGAGATCGGCAAGGTGCAGTGGACGCCCGACTGGGGCGAGCAGCGCATCTACAACATGATCGAAGGCCGCCCGGACTGGTGCATCTCGCGCCAGCGCACATGGGGCGTGCCGCTCGCGCTGTTCACGCACAAGGACACAGGCGAGCTGCACCCGCGCACGCCGGAGCTCGTCGAGCGGGTCGCGGAGCTCGTCGAGCAGGGAGGCATCGACGCCTGGTTCGATCTCGATGCCGCGGCGCTGCTCGGCGAGGAGGCGGCGAGCTACGAAAAGGTCACGGACATCATGGATGTCTGGGTCGACTCCGGCGTCTCGCACCACTGCGTGTCGCGCATGTTTCCGCAGGTGCGCACGCCGGCCGACCTCTATCTCGAGGGCTCCGACCAGCACCGCGGCTGGTTCCACAGCTCGCTGCTCACCTCCGTCGCGCAGAAGGGCCATGCGCCCTACAAGGGCGTGCTCACGCACGGCTTCACCGTGGACGACAAGGGCCGCAAGATGTCCAAGTCGCTCGGCAACGTGGTGCTGCCGCAGAAGGTCATGAGCACGCTCGGCGCCGACGTGCTGCGCCTGTGGGTCGCGGCGACGGATTACGCGAACGAGATCGCCGTTTCCGACGAGATCCTCAAGCGGACGTCGGACTCGTATCGTCGCATCCGCAACACGGCGCGCTTCCTGCTCGGCAACCTCGCCGGTTTCGACCCGGAGCGCGACTCGGTGCCGGTCGAACAGATGGTGGCGCTCGACCGCTGGGCGCTCACCCGCACGCGCGGACTGCAGGAGGAGATCGTTGCGGCCTACCGGAGCTACGACTTCCACCTGATCTACCAGAGGGTGCACAACTTCTGCGTCGTCGACCTCGGCGGCTTCTATCTCGACGTGATCAAGGATCGCCTCTATACGACGCCGGCCGCCGGTCACCCACGCCGGTCCGCGCAGACCGCGCTGCGCTGGATTGCCGAGGCGCTCGTGCGCTGGCTCGCCCCGATCCTGTCGTTCACGGCGGAGGAGATCTGGCGTTGCATGCCAGGCAAGCGCGCGGAATCGGTCTTTTTCGAGACCTGGGCGAAGCTGCCGTCGGTCGAGCCGGACGGCGCGGTGGTCATCGACTGGCCGAAGGTGCTCGAGGCGCGCGCCGCGGTGCTGCGCGAACTGGAGCGTCTGCGCGTGGCCGAGCGCATCGGCGCGCCGCTCGACGCCGAGGTCGCGCTGTACGGCACCGCCGACTGGCAGCAGGCGCTGGGCGCGCTCGGCGACGAGCTGCGCTTTGCGCTGATCACGTCCGAGGCCGTCGTGGCCGACGCCGCGGCCCGTCCGGACGAAGCCGTGCCGGCCGACCCGGACGCCAAATCGGGGCTCTGGCTGCTCGTGCGGCCTTCGACGCAGCCCAAGTGCGTTCGCTGCTGGCACAAGCGGCCGGACGTCGGTACCGTGGCGGCACACCCCGAGCTCTGCGCGCGCTGCGCCGGGAACCTCGACGGGGCCGGCGAGACGCGCCGATACGCGTGAACACGGCACGCCCGCCGGAGACCGCATGACGACCACCCATCCCCCGACGTCACCGCCGCCACACTCGCCGCCCGCCGCGGGCGCCCCCGGCGCGCATCATGCGACCGTCGTCGAGCGTGCGGCGCTGATCGTCCAGCGCACCCATCCGGCGGCATGGCTGTGGCTGTCGCTCGCCGTCGTCGCGCTCGACCAGACGACGAAGTTCCTGGTCACCCGCTTCCTCGACCTCTACGAGCGCGTCGAAGTGCTGCCAGTGCTCGACTTCACGCGGCTGCACAACACGGGTGCCGCGTTCAGCGTGCTCGCCGACGCTTCGGGGTGGCAGCGCAACTTCTTCGTCACGCTGGGCATCGCGGTCAGCCTGGCGCTGGTCGTGTGGCTCTGGCGCCTGCCGCGCGGCGAGCGGCTGCTGCCGATCTCACTGGCGCTGATCGTGGGCGGTGCCGTCGGTAACGTCATCGACCGCGTCGCGCACGGCTACGTCGTCGACTTCATCCACGCGCACTGGGGTGCGGCGTACTTCCCGGCGTTCAACATTGCCGACAGCGCAATCACCATCGGCGCCGGGCTGCTGCTGCTCGACGCGTTCCGGGAACACCGGCCGTAGGCGCGCCGTCCGGGCGGCACGCTGCATGCGGATCCTTCTCGCCAATCCCCGCGGTTTCTGCGCCGGCGTCGACCGCGCCATCGACATCGTCGAGCGCGCACTCGAGCTGTTCGGCGCGCCGATCCACGTGCGCCACGAGGTCGTCCACAACCGGTTCGTCGTCGACCGCCTGCGCGGTCTCGGCGCGGTGTTCGTCGAGGAACTCGACGAGGTGCCGGACGGTGCGACGGTCATTTTCAGCGCGCATGGCGTCTCGAAAGCCGTGCAGGCCGAGGGGCGGCGTCGCGGGCTGCGCGTCTTCGACGCGACCTGTCCACTGGTGACCAAGGTGCACATGGAGGTCTCGCGCTACGCGCGCGAAGGGCTCGACGTGATCCTGATCGGGCACGAAGGCCATCCCGAGGTCGAGGGCACGATGGGCCAGTTCGACGAGGCGGCCGGTGGCCGCATCATGCTCGTCGAGGATGCTTCCGACGTCGCGCGGTTGCAGGTGCGTGATCCGTCACGCGTCGGCGTGGTCACGCAGACGACGCTCTCGGTCGACGACACGGCGGACGTGCTGGAGGCGCTGCAGCGCCGTTACCCCGATCTCGCGACGCCCCGCAAGGAAGACATCTGCTACGCGACGCAGAACCGGCAGGACGCCGTGAAGAAGCTCGTGAGCGAGTGCGACGTCGTCGTGGTCGTCGGCTCGGTGACCAGCTCCAATTCCAACCGCCTGCGCGAGATCGCGGAAAAGGCGGGCCTGCCCGGCTACCTCGTCGATGGCCCCGACGACCTGCGGCCCGAGTGGTTCGCGGGCAAGGGCGTCGTCGGCGTCACGGCCGGCGCTTCGGCACCGGAACTGCTGGTGCGGCGCGTCGTCGAACGCTTGCGCGAATGGGGCGGGCAGGGTGCCGAGGAGATTCTCGGCCGTGAGGAGCAGGTGGTCTTTTCGCTGCCGCGCGAGCTGCGCGCGAGGGGTCAGACCCCAGTTAAGCAAGACTTGACTGGGGTCTGACCCCTGGTGCGCCTAGTGCGCCCAGCAGTCGCTGCTGCTGGCCGTCCTCGTGCCGGCCTGGTCGATCGAGAATTCCGCGCAGTGCGAGTCTTCGGTCTGGCCGCCGGTGGCCGTGGCCGTGACCGTGAAGCTGTCGGCGTCCGCGGCGTCGATGGCGATGTCGTAGTAGCCGTTTTCGGTCGTGGCGGGCAGGCCGAGCCCGTCCGGCGGCGCGTCCGTCAACTCGGTCGTGTAGGTATTGTTCTGCAGGTAGAACTTCTCCTGTGCGGCCGCGACCGAGAGCAGCGCCACGGTCGCTTCGGCGCGGTGGGACCGTAGCAGGAACTGGCGATAGCTTGGTATGGCGATCGTTGCGAGTATCGCGATGATCACGACGACCACGACGAGTTCGATCAGGGTGACGCCGCGGTTGTGGGTGCGCATGGTCGTTGGTTGTCCTCGGGTGGGTGCCGCAGCCGCCGGTTGCCCGGCGGCCGCGCGGTGTCGTCCTCAGTCGGAGCCGACGCGCTCCCAGTACGTCCGGACCGGCGGGTTCGTCAGACCCGTGCCACAGTTCTCGAGGCCGACGAGGCAGATCGGCGGCACGGCCGGCGGGTGCGGATTGTTCGGGTCGGCGTCGGGGGTCGGGAACACGAAGATCGCTTCGGGCGCGATGCTGCCCTGTGCCAGTTCCTTGGAGCGGTCGTCCAGATCGTCCGGCGGATCGGTCGGCTCGCTCCAGTTGATCACGGGCGCGGCCGTCAGCGCGTCGACGACATAGAGCCGGTTCAGGCCGACCGTGGCCACGCAGAACTCGGGGTTGTACTCGCGCTCCTGCGGCGAATACGACGTGAAGTAGAGTCTGTTCTGGAACGTGCGGGACTCCGCGAGGATCTTCTCGCCGTCGTCCTGCAGATTCATCTTCCAGCCCACGCCGCCGGCCGGGATCGTCGGTGTCATCGTGGCGGTCACGTCGACCAGCCGCGAATCGCCGTCGGTGATGATCTCGTGGCAGGGCAAGGTCTCGCTCGCCGTGCAGTCGTCCTTGTACTGCGAGTTCTGCACCTGCGTGAACAGGTTGTAATCGCGCAGGCTGTAGAACCGGTTGACCACGGTCGTGTCGGAGATGGGCTTTTCACGGTGCCCGGAGCCGATCGCAACGTTGATGAAGTTCACGGAGCCGCTCTTCATCAACGACACGTCGGGCGCATAGAAGAAGCGCCGGTTCTTGGTCGCGTCCGTCTTGACAGCCGCGTCACCGAGGCCGAGCGATGCGAACACGCCGCCGTAGACGAGGTTCGCCGGGGTCTGCCCGTTGCGGATGTCGAAGCGCCAGATGCGCCCGCCCATGTCGGAGGCATACATGCGGTCGGCGAACCCGTCGCCGGTCAGGTCGACCACACGGATGTCGCCTGGAATCGAATTGGTCATCTTGGACAGCGTGAGCTGGGCACCCGTGTCGCCTGTCGGCCCGGCGCGCCAGATCAGCGCGCCCGAAATCGCGTCGACGATGTACACCTGTCGGCCGACCGTGTCGGCGACGTAGCCGACCGTGTCCTGCACGACGTCGTAGCCGCCGCCGAAGACCAGCACGAGCTTGTTCGGGTTGCCCGCGGGCCAGGTGCGATTGACGTTGATCTTGGCCACGACGGGGGCCGACCAGGTCTCGCCGACGCCCGGCAGTTCCGACGGGCCGAGCGTCCAGAGCAACTCAGGCGAGTCGCGGTCGGTCACGTCCATGCCGTAGACCTGCGAGCCGCCGCGACGCATGCCGAAGTACAGGTACACGTGGTCGCCGTCGGCCGGCTCGATCGTACCGTCGCTGTCGCGATCGATCCGTACGACCTTGATGGCACCGTCGAGGCCGTAGGTACGCGAGCTGACGTCATGATTTTCGTAGAGCGGCTCGATGCGGTGGAGCATCGAGCGCGGCATGAACGACCAGAGTTCGCCGCCCGTCTTGGCGTTGACCGCCTGCAGCATGCCGTCGTTCGTGGTCGCATAGAGCGTGATGTCCGGGTCGTTGGCCGGACCGCCGTAGATGACCGTCGCCGGCCGCGAGTGCAGCGGGTCGCCCATGTCCTTGCGCGCCTCGGTCGAGTCGGCGTCGCCGTCCTCGTCGAGCACGTCGTGACCGTAGGCCCAGTCGACCAGGTCGCCAATGGCCGGGCGTCCGGCGACCGGCGTGCTGGACACGACCCCGAGCAACAGCAGATTGGCCAGCGTGAGGTTGCCGGCGTCCTTCAGGTCGGACAACTCGTCGGAGAGTGCGCCCGAACTGCCGGTGAGGTTCGTGTAGACGAGCCGCGTGGCCGGCGTCTTCAGCTCGCCGGCGGCGCCGCCGAGCTCGGCGTCGGCACCGTCGGCCGTGTCGGACCAGTAGCTCTGCGCGCCGTCGTCGAAGAAGCCCGTGTTGGGGTCGACCGCGGCGTTGCCGTTGACGTCGCGGATCTCGCCGTCCTGCGTCAGGCGGTACTTCTTGATGTTGCCCAGCCAGCGGTAGGAAGTGGCCGGCTTGAACACCGACATGTAGAGGAAGTTCAGGTTCTGCGTGCGGTTGAAAGCGTTCACCGCCACGGTCGGCGCCGTGAACGTCGTCGTCTGCTCGAGGATCTTCGAGATGATGTCGGTGAACGCCTCGGTCAGCTCGGCCGTGTCGGCCGCGGAGTAGTACCGGCCGCCGCCGCGCTGTGCGACTTCGGTGAGGTAGTCGGTGCCGGCGGCGACGTCGTCGCCGAAGCCAATCCAGTAGCTCGTCACGTTCTGCACGCCGGGGCGGTCGGGGCGCAGGTCGGCCTCGTGCAGCCACTTCGACAGATCGTCGGTACAGGCACCCGAGTTGTTGTACTGGAGGTTCGGCTCGATGTCGCAGGTGGCGCTGCCGGTGATGGTCTGGAACCCCGGCAGGCCCTGGATCTGCGCATTGGCCTCGGTGTCCTGGGTCGGCAGGCCGTCCGTCAGGAACACGATGTAGTTCTTCTGGCAGTCCTGGTCGGCCGGCGAGTCGTACAGCGACTTGTCGGAGGCGTTGCGCGAGGCGGTGACGCTCGGCGAGTCGCCGTTCGGCAGGCTGGTCGACTTGTCGGACTTGCTGAACTGGCTCGGGTACAGCGCGGAATCCGCGCCGCCGCCGAAATAGACCTTGCCGCCGCGGTAGTACTGGGTTGCCTCGAACAGCGTCTCGGAGAGCGGTGTCCAGCCGGAAGCGTTCCAGCCGTTGATCTCCGTCTGCATGTCCGCGCGGACATCTTCGATTCGCGCCATGGCCTTCACGACCATGCCGCCCTGGGCGGCGGAGTCACCGCTGCCGCCGTCGTTGCTGTAGCGCATGAGCCCGACGTTGACGTTGTCGTCGAGGTTGTCGAGCAGGTCCGTCAGCACGGTCTGCATGATTTCGAGGCGCGTGCGCGTGACGGTCGAGCTGGACCGCCAGTTGAGGTAATTGCCGGAGTAGAACGTGATCGCGTCGCCGCGGGCCCAGTCGATCTTGTTGGCCGAGTTGCTCGACCAGGGGCCGTTGGCGCCGTCGGCCGCGTACTTCTTGGTGGCGGCATCGCTCTGCCCGTGAACGCCCGCATCGGCCGCGCACTCGACCCAGCTGGTGTGGTCGCTGTCCGAGAGTGAGTCCCAGCGATTGCCCTTGGAGCGGATGCGCCATCGCGCGGCCTTCGAGACGTAGGCGAGGCCGGCCGAATCCAGGTCTGCCTGTGCGGCCTTGCAGGTGAAAGACGTCGCGGCGACGTACTGGTCGGTACTGCAGCTGGGCGGGCGGCCGTCGTCCGACCAGTAGATGCGGTCGGAACGGCAGGAGCCGGCGAACACCGTCGACGCGTCGTACGGCACCTGCGAGCTGACGTTGGCGTCCATGCTCCCGGAGGTGTCCATGATGAACAGGATGTTCGGGCGCGATGGCGCGGCGGCGACGGCTTCGCCGACGAACAACTCGGTGTCGTCGGCCGCGGCTGGCCGGCTCGTGACGATGGTGGCGGCTGCCGTGGCAGCCAGCGCAAGTGCCTTGGTGGTTTTCATGACTGTTCCTCGCTCAGCCGTCTTTGCGCCGCGGCTGCGCGGCCGGCTTCTGGCCTTCCGACGGCAAGTCTGCCCGCAGCACCACTCGAGTCACGCGGCGGGTCTTGGTCACGTAGTAGAGGTCGAGGTTCTGCGGGCCGTGCGCAGCGAGCTTTCTCAGCGTCTCGAACGACACGGCAGTCTTCCCCACGAAATATCGGGTTTCGGCGTCCAGCCTGAGTTGATGCGAGGTGCACCCGGCGCACGGGGTGACCAGCCAGGGGCCGCTCGGCTGGCTCGGCAGTGTGACGTAACTGGTGTCGGCCTCGACGCCGGTCTCGAATGCGTCCATCGTGGCCTGCGGCCACGCCGGCGCCGCGGCGATCGTGCCGGCGGCGAGCAGGATTGCGATGGCAGTCTTGCGCATGTGCGTGTTACCTGACTCTGGTGACGGTCAACCGCCGCCGGGGCCGACGACGTAAAAACTCTGTTGATGCTGCGACTGGGCGCCGCGCTCGGCGGTGCCGAAACTGTCGATCACGAAGTGATAGGCCTCGAAACCCGTGCCGAGGCTGTAGCCGCCGCCCGGCACCGGCGTCTGCCCGGCCTGCATGTCGAAGCGCAGGAAATACTCGCACTCCTGCGTTGCAGCGGGGTCGTCCGGCTCGGCGCAGTTCTGGATCTGGCTGCCCGTGCCGCGCGTGGGGACCGGGTTGATTGCCGTGACGTCGTCGTAGCTGCCGATCGGTGTATTGGTGTCGTAGATGCCGGCGGCCATTGCCTGCTCGAGGCCGGCGTCGGCGGCCTGGAACGAGCGCTCCTGGTACTGCATGTTGCCGGCCATCAGCAACTCGAGCGACGCGGTCGTCATGCCGGAGACGGCCAGCAGCGTCAGCACGAGCAACAGGATCAGTCCGACGATGAGCGCGGCGCCCGACTGCCGGGACCGCGAGTGCAACGGCCTCGGTGCGCTGGAATGGCTCATGCTCGCGTGTTCCGGATGTGGATGGTCCTGGTCAGCAGCAGCCGGCGGAACCCGTCGTTCGGTGTCACGGCGCCGGCCATGTCGGCGTACTGGAACGCCGTGTCGTTGACATAACCCACTTCGGCGTCCTCGGCACGGACGAGCAGCCAGATCGTCGCCGAGACCACGCTCGCGGCGGCTGGCACGGCGCCCGGATCCACGTACTGGTCGACGCTCGTGTCGCCGTTGGTGTCGATGCCGAGACGCACCTGCAGGTCTTCGATGCCCGGCGCGATCTCCTCGTCGATGAAGGCCGTGCCCGCGCTGCCGTTCACGTTCGAAAAACGCTTGCGCCGCAGCGACGGCAAACCCGCGCGGTTCGTCGAATTCGACGAGACGTAATAGACATGAGCCTCGAGTTCGCGCGTCTGTGACGCGGGCGGCAGATAGTCGGCCGGAATACACGCCGCATCGGTCGGGTTGGTGCACCCTGCGGCCGGCACGAACAGCGTGCCGCGGATGCGGCTCGTCTGCACGTGGATGCGATTGGCGTTCATCGTGCCCGGCCGGTCCGTGCTCGCGCGCCGCACCCAGAGCGTGTCCGTGCCGGCCAGGTAGTCGGTCGCGCCGCACGAAAGCCCGTAGGCGTTGTTCGAGCCGCCAACGTACTCGTCGAGGTTCAGTACGAAGTAGTTGCTCGGCGCGCCTGTACTGCCGCAGACCGCGGCGTTGCCCTGCTGTGTCGCCGTGAAGTCGGAGGAGGGCGCCTGGCCGATGGGCACGCGGTTGGTGATGTAGTCCGCCCGATTGCCCATGCCCCAGAAGTTCGCCTGGCGCAGATCGGTGTCAATGACGCTCAGGGCGAGCCGGCCCGTCTCCTGCAGCCGTGCGACCTTTTCCGCCGTGCGATGGGTGTTGCGGCTCTGGTTCAGGACGGTCACGGCGCCCATGATCAGGAACAGCCCGATCACCAGGGCGACCATCAGTTCGATGAGGCCGACGCCTGCCTCTCGCCTGGGGGTGTGCAATGCGTTCACGAGGCGTCCTCAGATCTCGATGCGCAACTGGTACGTGACCGGGTCGTCCTGGCCGACCTCGTCCCAGGTCACGCTGACGACGTAGACGGCGGGAGTCGTTGCCGTCGGCGCGGTGTAGGCGACGCCCGCCGTGCCACCAGGCAACTGCGCCTGGATCGCACCCATCCAGGCGGCCAGGTCCGCATCCGCGATGTCGTTGCCGCCGTTCGACGGCGTGCAGACCGGGGTGCCGCAAGCGTAGGCATTCGCTGGGGTGCGATTGGCCCGCATCCTGTCGCCGAGGTCGGTTGCCAGGTTCACGGCGACCGTGCGGTACAGCGACGTACGGTTGGCACGCAGGGCCTCGACGTACAACGCGGCGATGCCGAGCAGCCCGATCGACAGCACGAGCAGCGCAACCATGGCCTCGACGAGCGTGAACCCGCGATACGCGCGCGGGTGGGCTGGCGACCTCATGGGCATCCCCCGAAAGCGGTGACCGTGGCGCGGTCGCGCAGCACGTTGGCGCGGCCGGTCGGCAGGATCTCGATCGCGCGTGCGGCCGAGTCGCCGCCGACGCCGATCTCGTTGCCGCGCGCGTCGCAGAGCACGAACTGCGTGACGTTCTCGGTTTCGACGCGCGGGAAACCGCTCGGCAGGAATGTCGCGCGGATCTGGTCCGCCAGCGTCGTGACCGTGATGCTCTCCGGCAGCTCGCGCTCGCGCAGGACGACTTCGTCGCCGTCCACCGCGCCGTTGCCGTCGGCTCCGGAGACCTCGCCCGGGTCTTCGTCGTCGACGAACACGATCCAGTGGTCGAACGGGTCCGTTTCGTCTGCATCGCAGGCGGCGCCGTCAGCCGACTTGCACAGTGTCACCGGCACGCCACGCTTGACGGCCTCGGACCGCGCATAGGCGAAGTCCGTGATGATGTCGTTGGCCGCGCTCGCCATCCGCGAGCTGCGCACGAAGGCCGTGAGGCCCGGCACGCCGATGCCGATCAGCACGGCGAGCACCGTTATGACGAACAGGAGCTCGAGCAGGGTGAAGCCGAGGTTGTTGCGTTTCATGCCGAGGGCGAGCATAGCCGTGCCGCAACGGTCGCCGTTGCGGCCCCGACGAGCGGAGCCGGCCGGACGACGAGCGGCGCCGCGTTTGACTTATGTGCACGACAGCATGCCGCCCGACGCGCTGCGGCTCGTCGTGCGCGGGCGCCCGGTCTGGCTGATGATCACGGCGCGCGCGGCGTTGCTTCCGCGGTCGTCGCAGAAGGTCACGGTCGCCGTGACGCCCATCTGGCCGAAGGCACGGAACGACAGCGTGTCGCGGTTCGACAGAATGTGACCGCGGTCCCACTTCTGGTACACGCGCAGCAGCGGCTCGGTCGCGTCGCGTGCCGCGGGCGAATCGTGATCGAGGTTGACGAACAGCAGCCAGCCGGTGGCCCAGTCGCGTCGTGGCGAGCAATGCGAGCCGTCGAGGCTCGGGCACAGGCTCACCACGCCGTTGCGCTTGATGGCCTCGCTGCGGGCGACGTGGACGGCCTGCAGGAACAGGTTCACCTGCCCTTCGCGGGCAGAATCCCGCGCCAGCCCGCCGAAGGCCGGCACGCCGATGGACAGGCACACGCCGACCAGCGCGAGGTATGCGAGCAACTCGATCAGCGTGAAGCCGCGGGGGCTCGACCCTGCGGAACGGCGATTGCGTGACGCTGCCATGGCCGCCTTCCCTGGTATGGCGGCCCCGGACGGCCGCGGGAGGGCAAGGGTAGGTGGCCACGGACGACGGCTGCCGCCCACATAAGGACGCGGTACATCCAGATTTGCGGGAGGGGGAGTGCGCACCTATCATCGCGCAACCTCCCGGAATCGCCTGGACCCGGTCGTGTACCAGATCAACCCACTGCTCGAACGCCACGGCATCCGGCCCACGCCGCAGCGCGTCAGGGTCGCGCGGATCCTGCTCGCGGCCCCCGTGCACATCACGGCCGACCAGCTGCTCGCGACGCTCAAGCAGTCGCCGAACCGCATCTCGAAGGCGACCGTCTACAACACCCTGAAGCTGTTCGTGGAGCGCGGCCTCGCCCGGCAGATCCATCTGGACCCGGACCGCTGCGTCTACGATTCGACGATGACGCCGCACCATCACTTCCAGAACGTCGAGACGGGCGAAATGCTCGACATCCAGCCCGGGGATCTGGCGTTCGCCCGGCTGCCGCCCTTGCCGGAGGGCACCGAGATCGACAGCGTCGATGTGGTGATCCGCGTGCGGCGCCGCAAGGACTGAGGCCGCGCTTCCACCGGCCGGGTCGGTTGCCTATAATGCCCGGCTCTCCGGGCCGGAGTAGCTCAGCTGGTAGAGCAGCGCATTCGTAATGCGCGGGTCGGGGGTTCGAGTCCCTCCTCCGGCACCATGGCCTCCCTCCCGTGAAACGCCTGTTCTCCGCCGCGCTGCTGGCCTCCCTGTACGCGGTCATGGGCCTCGTCGCGGCCGGCCTGCGTCTCGCGTGCTGGCGTCGCGCGCTCGTGCGGCGCCACGTCGCGCGTTGTCTGCCGTCGGCTTCGGCGGCCCGCCGGCGCGAAGTCGAGCGCGCGTTCTACCGCTATCTCGGCGAACTCGCTGCCGAGGTCGCGTACGAGCCCATCATGGACGCGCAGGCCCTCGCCGGACACGTGCGCCTCGAGAATCCGGAAGCGATCGAGGACCGTCTGGCCAGCCGGCGCAAGGTGCTGATCCTGTCGGCGCACCACGCCAACTGGGAATGGCTGCTGATGCGCTGCTCGACGGGCTTCACGGCGCCGCTCACCGCGGTTCACAAGCGGCTGCGCAACGACACGCTCGAGCGCTGCGTGCGCGGCCTGCGCGAGCGGTTTGGTTGCACGATGGTCGAAACGAAGCAACTGGTGCCGCACCTGATCGAGCGGCGCGGGCAGATCCCGCTCCTTGCGATGCTGGCGGACCAGTCGCCGTCGGTGAAGAACCCGCAGCAGGTGTGGATCGATTTCTTCGGTCAGTCGACTGCGTTCTACGGAGGCCCCGGCTGGATCGGCGCGAAGTTCGGCTACGACGCGTACTTCGCCGCCATGCACCGGGAGCGGCGCGGGGTGTACGTCGTGCGCCTCGTCGAACTGCTGCCGGGGGAACCACGCAAGGAGCCGGAGCAGATCCTGCGCGCCTACGTCGCGGCGCTCGAGGGCCATGTGCGCGCCAGTCCCGAGCAGTACTTCTGGGCGTACAACCGCTGGAAGCGCGAGAAGCCGCTGTATGACTGAGCACACGACGTCCGGCGGCGCGGGCGGGCTCGCGGCAACGACGCGCGAGGAGCCCGCGGGCCTGCGCTGGCGCTATTGGCTGTCGTACGCGCTCTTCTTCCTCGCCTATCGCATCCTCGGGTTGCGCCGCGGCGTGATCCGCAGGAACCTCCAGCGGTCATTGCCGCAGTCCGACGCGAAAGCGCGCACCGGCATCGCCCGCGAGTTCGTGCGACGCCAGTCGCAGGTCTTCGCCGAGGTCGACTACGCCCGCATCATGTCCGCGGACGAGCTGCGCCAGCGGGTCGTGCTGCGGGACCCCGCGGGCATCCTGTCGCAGGCGTCTGCCGCCGGCCACGGCCTCGTGGTGTTCGTCGGCGGGCACCAGTGCAACTTCGAGTGGCTGCTGTTGCGGCTGTCGCTCGAGCTGGGGTCGGCGCTGGTCGGCTTGTACAAGCCGCTGCGCGGTGCGCGGACGGACCGCTATTTCAGGACCATCCGCACGCGCTTTGGCGCAAAGCTGTTGCCGGCCAAGTCGGCGATGAGGGAACTCGGCACGATCCGCCAGGCCAGGGCGCTCGGGCTGATCGCCGACCAGGTGCCGCGCACGAGCCCGGAGCGGCACTGGACGACCTTCCTGCACCAGCGCACGGCGTTCTTCCGCGGCCCCGAGCGGCTCGCGCGCGGACTGCGGGCGCCCATCGTATTCGTCGCGATGCGCCGCAGCCGTCGTGGGTGCTACGAGATCGAACTCGAGCCGCTCACCGCCCGCGGCGAGCGGCTGCCGGACGGCGAGGCCACCGAACGCTACGCGCGGGCCCTGGAGCGCGACATCGTGGCCGATCCGGCCGGCTGGTGGTGGTCGCACAGACGCTGGAAGAAGCTCCGGTCGCCGGAGGGTGCCGCGGACGGTTGATGCGCCGTCCTCAGCCGGGCGGCGGCGCCTGCAGCTTTTCCCCGAGGTGCTTCGACAGCAGTGAAATGGTCGGGAAGTCGAACAGCTCGGTCAGGTCGACGAGGCCCGGGTAGAGTTCGTCGATCTTCTCGTGCACCTGGATCAGCGTGAGCGAGCTCGCGCCGACGTCGAACAGGTTGTCGTCGATGTCGACGTGCTTGCCCGGCATGGCATCGTCGACGATCGCCTTGAGTTGCTGCTCGATGCGGCCGCGGGCCGCGCGACCGTGACCGTGCGTCTGCGTCCATGCGCGGTCGAACTCGGCCACTTCTGCGGCGAACTCGCCGTCCTCGTAGGCTTTCGCGAGCGCGCCGCGCTGCAGCTTGCCGCTCGTCGTCTTCGGGACGCGTCGCACAGGTACGACGCGGGCGACCTCGACGCCGGCGTGTTCGTTGACGAGGTGCATCGCCCTGGTCGCGAGCGGCAGGAACGCGGCCATGTCGCTCCGGTGCAGCACGAACAGCACGAGTTCGTCCGTCGCGGCGTGCGGGCCGCGCGCGCCCGCGGCGACGACCTTGCCGAGTTCGAGGCCCGGCTCGTGCTGGACCACGGCCTCGAGGTCGTGCGGGTAGTAGTTCTGGCCGTTGACGAAGATGATTTCCTTCGAGCGGCCCGTCACGTACAGCTCGCCGTCCAGTTCGAGCGCGAGGTCGCCGGTGTGCAGCCAGCCGTCCGCCGTGATTGCGGCCGCGTTTGCCTCCGGGTTGTCGAAATAGCCGGCCGTGACGTTGTCGCCGCGCATGAGCAGGTGCCCGACCGTGCCGGAAGGCACCGTCTCGCCCGCGTCGTCGACGAGCTTCACGCTCGTGAACGGGATGGGCCGGCCTTCGCACATGAGCCTGAGCGCGGACGGGTCGTCGGCCGCCACCTGCCGCGCCGCGACGCCGACGCCGAGCTGGCGCCGGTCCACGGTGATGTAGCGATACAGCGTGCCCGGCTCGGGAAAGCACACCGCGAGCGAGGCTTCGGCGAGCCCGTACACCGGGTACATCGCCGTGCGCCGCAGGCCGCGGGGCGCGAGGCGGTCGAGGAATTCCTCGGCCAGTTCGACCGATATCGGCTCGGCGCCGTTGAAGATCAGCCGGACGGCGGCGAAGTCGTGATCCTCGAGCGTCTTGTCGCCGAGCGCACGCAGGCAGTGACGGTAGCCAAAGTTCGGCGAGCAGGTGATCGTGACGCGCTTTTCCGAGCACCACTTGAGCCACAGCAGCGCACGGCGCACGAACAGGTCCGTGGGCATGAGGTGCTGCTGCGTGCCCGCGTACATCATCATCAGATGGAAGCCGATGAGTCCCATGTCGTGCGTGAGCGGCATCCAGCTCAGCGAGACGTCCTCGGGCGCAAAGCGGGCCGCCTGCCGCGCGCCTTCCGCATTGCTGAGGATGTTGCGGTGCGTGAGCACCACGCCCTTGGGATCGCTCGTCGAGCCGGACGAGAACTGGATGAACGCCGTGCGGTCGGGCGCCACCTGCGCGGGCGTGCCGGGGCGCGAGATGTCGTCCAGCGCGTCGACGAGGAACGTGCGCGCCTTCAGAATGTTCCAGGTTTCGGGCTCGTCCGACGTGGCGGCAAAGGCGGCGAGTCGATCGCACAGCTTCCTGTCGGTGTAGAGCAGCGGCCGGCCGAGCAGCCGGGCGATGCGCAGCAACTTGTGCTTGTGCTCGTCGCTGATGCCGACCGCCACAGGCACGGGTACGATGCCGCCGTAGAGACAGGCCCAGTAGGCATCGATGAACTGCTCGTTGCTCGCGACGTGCAGGATCAGCCTGTCGCCCGGCTGCGCGCCCGTGCGCTGCAGGTGGAACAGGATGCCGAGCGCCCGCTTGCGCAGGTTCGCGAGCGTGAGCCGCTTCTCCGCGCCTTCGCCCTCCAGGTAGACGATCGCGTCCTGGCTGCGGGCGCGGTCGTCGAGCATCTCGGGCAGCGTCTGGTATCTGATCATCGTTCCTCGATTTTCATGTGCATGTCTTGCGCCATGCGCAGGTTGATGCGGGCTTCGAGCCGCGGCGCGGGCGGCTCCAGCGTGACCGGCCGGAAGCGACGCAGTGCTCCGTGCAGGTGCAGCATCATCTGGTACAGCGCCAGGTTCTGTCCGATGCAGTGCCGCGGCCCGGCCCCGAACGGAATGTACGCGAACGCGTGGCGCGCTACGACAGCGGCAGGGTCGAAATGCGCGGGGTCGAAGCGCTCGGGGTCCGGCCAGTGCCGCGGGTGGCGATGCAGCAGGTACGGACTGATGAACACGTCCGTCCCCGGCGGCAGGGGAAGACCTCCCAGACGGTCCGGCCCGAGGCTGCGCCGCGTCATGAGCCAGCCCGGCGGATACAGACGCAGCGCCTCGTCGACCACCCGGCGCAGGCGCGGCAGCCGCTCGAGATCGGCGTAGGCGAACCGTTGCGGTTCGTCCGCGGACCTCTGCTCCGCGACCACGTCGTCCGCGACGACCGGATGCCGGGCGAGCAGCCACCACGTCCAGTTCAGGGCGCTGGCGGTGGTTTCGTGGCCCGCGACGATCAGCGTCATCGCCTCGTCGACGGCCTCGGTCTCGGTCATTGACGCGCCCGTGTCCGGATCGCGCGCCGCGACCAGCATCTGCAGGAAACCGGGCCGGGGTTCATCGCGACTGTACCGTTCGTGCAGGAGCGTGCGCACGTGCCGGGCGAGCTGCCGGAATTCGTAGGCGAAGCGCGTATCGCGCCGTGTTTCCCGCGCCACCAGCATGAACGACTGGCCGAGGCCGTGGCCCACGAGGCCCGCGCCGTCGTCACCAAAGACCGCGCGCAGGATGGTGCGCAGCGTGAGCTGGCTCAGCGAGTCGGTCACGTTGACCGTCACCCCGGCACGCGCCGCGGCCGACCACTCGGCCAGCAGCGCCGCATTCTCCTCGCGCACGATGGCGTCGAAGCGCTCGACGACGCGACGCCGGAAGCACGGCTGCATCATGCGCCGCTGACGGCGCCAGCGGTCGCCCTCGCTGGTCATGATGCCGTTGCCGAGCAGCAGCCGGACGCGGTCGATGCCGACACCCTTGGTGTAGTTGCGATGGTTGGTGACCAGCACGTGCTTGACGTCGTCCGGGTGGCTGACCACCCAGGTCCACGAACGCCGGGCCGGCGCATACGCGCGGAACAGGTCGCCGCACGTCGCAAACGCGTCGACGAGCAGGCCGAGCGTCTCCCCCGTGTCGCCGAGGTCGTGCTCGAAGGGCGCGACGGGTGGGGCGCCGGACAATGCTGCGGTCTGCCTGAGGCTGCTCAATTCGGGGCGTGGCGCTGCTGCCGTGGCGCGGCGACAATCCGTGCGGGTGAAAGCCGCAATTTTACTACACGCGCCGCTGCCTCCTCACGGCGTGCCGCGCTGGACCGGGGCGCTGCTCGGTGCTCTGCCCTATGCGCGCCGGCTGCAACTCGAGTCGCGCGATCCTGAGGCGCGTACGGCGAGCCTCGGCGGCATCGCGCTCGCGCTCGCGGCCGCGGCTCGTCTCGACGGGGTGCCGCCGGCGGTGCGCATGCTGGCGACGTCGGCCGACGGCCGGCTCCGCTTTGCCGAGGGTCCCTGCTTCAGCGTCTCCCACACTGCGACGTGCGTCGCCTGCGTCGTCTCGCGCCGCGGCGAACCGGGTCTCGACATCGAGACGGTCGACGACACGGCGGCGCGGGAACGCCTGCGGCGCTGGACGGCGACCGAGGCCGTGCTCAAGGCCGCCGGTCAGGGTCTACGTGCCTTGCGGGACCTGCGTCTCGACGACGCGCTCGTCACCGGCGAGTTCGGCGGGCGACGCTACGTGCTCCACCACGTACTGCAGCACGCGGCGATCGTCGGCTGCGTCGCCGCGCAAGCGCCGCTCGACCTCGTGATCGAGGCCACCACGCTCGAGGGGCCGGAGGTCTCAGCCGCCGTGGAGCGCAGCCTCGGCCTCGCCGCGCAGCCTCAGTAAGGTTGCCGTCAGGGTCGTCTGCCACTGCGCGAGCGCGGCCGCATCCATGGCGCGCGCGACCTTCACCGGCTCGCCGTAGACCACGGCGATGCGGCTGAACGGCAGCGGCAGCTCGAACGCGTCCCAGGTCCGGAGCGTGTACTGGCGCGACGCCGCGACCGCGACCGGCAGGATGGGCCTACCCGTGATCTGCGCGAGCATGATCGCGCCCGGCTTGAACTCGTGCAGGGGGCCTTTCGGCCCGTCGGGCGTGATCACGGGCGAGACCTGCTGCCTGACGATGGTCTCGTAGTAGTCGCGCAGCGCGCGGGCTCCGGTGTGCGTCGATGACCCGCGGATCACGACGCCGCCGACCTTCTCGACGAGCAGGGTGGGCGCAGTCCCGTCGATCGAGGGACTGATCAGGAAGCCGACCTTGAGCCCCTCGCCGCGCAGGTCGAGTATCGCGCGCGCGCCGAACAGCATGTGCTGGTGCCAGTACACCGGTATCAGCGACCGGGCGTCGCGCACGGCCTGGCGCGCGGCCTCCAGGCCTGCCACGTGCGTGACGCGACAGGTGGCCCACAGCGTCCGCACGACCCACCAGGCGAGCACGACTGCGACGCGGTACGCGAACAGGCGCGCGGGCGTGAGCCGGCGCCGACCCTTGGTGACCCTGCGGTACAAGGTGTTGCGCAGCGGCTCGTGCGTACGCGACTGCGGCTCGCTGGCCGTGGGGGAATCGTCGTTGTCGCTCATCGTTCCTGGGTCGTACGGGCGGCGGCGTCACGCCTCGTCCGGGCATTCGTCGAGTTCGAGCTGAAGCGCGGAATGCGCGATGTCGAAGCGTTCGGCAAGCACGCGTTTAGCCTCGCGCAGCACGGTCGGGGCGTCGGCGCCGCGCTCGAGCTGCATGTGCAGAGTCAGCATGGTCTGGCCCGTCGTCAGCGACCAGCAGTGTACGTCGTGCACGCCGCGCACGCCGCCGACAGTCGCGACCAGTGTCTGCCGCAGCGCCTCCGGATCGACCGACTCGGGCGCGTCTTCCATCAGGATGCGTGTCGACTTGCCGAGCAGCCCCCAGGCGCTGCGCAGGATCAGCGCGGCGACCAGCACGGACAGGAGCGGGTCGATCGGGGTCCAGCCGGTCGCGACGATCACGCCGGCCGCGACGATGGCGCCGATCGAGCCGAGCAGATCGCCGAGCACGTGCAGCCGCGCCGCTTCGACGTTCAGGTTGTCCGTGCCGCCCTTGTGCAGCGTCAGGTAGACGGCGACGTTTGCCGACAGGCCGGCGATCGCCACGCCCAGCATCGTCGAGCCTTCCACCTCCGGCGGCGCCATGAGGCGGCGCGCGGCCTCGACGACTATCCACGCGACGATGACGAACAGCGCGATGGCGTTGACGAAGGCAGCCAGCACCTGCGCGCGGTGATAGCCATAGGAGCGCCGCGGGTTCGTGGGTCGTAGCGTGAGGCGCGCTGCGAACCAGGCGAGCGCGAGGGCCCCGGCGTCCGTGAGCATGTGGCCGGCGTCGGCCAGCAGCGCGAGCGAGCCCGAGAGGATACCGCCTGCCACCTCAACCACCATGAAGGTGGCGGTGATGGCGAGCGCCCAACCGAGGCGACGGCTTTCGGACGCCTGGGTTTCGTGTGAGCGGGCGAGTCTGTCCTTCACGATGGGATGCTTCCAGGCCGACAGGTGCCGGCTGCGGCCGCTGGCCTGCGACCGTCTATACTACCCGACGGCCCGGCCGCCGGCCGCCGCACAAACCACGAGCGCACTGCCAGCCCAACGCGATGCAAGCCCCGAACCCGGCGATGGCGCCTGACGTCTCCGTCGTCATCCCCGTCTGCAACGAAGAAGACAACGTGCTGCCGCTCGCGCGCGAGATCCACGCGGCGCTCGCCGGCAGGTACGCGTTCGAGCAGGTCTTCGTCGACGATGGCAGCACGGACGGGACAGCGGCCGCCGTGCGGCAGGCCCGCACCCTCGACATGCCTGAGATCCGCCTGCTGAGCCACCTGCGGCGCTCAGGGCAGAGCGCGGCCGTGGCGACCGGCGTGCGTCACGCACGCGGCCGCTGGATCGCGACGCTCGACGGCGACGGCCAGAACGACCCCGCCGACTTCCCGAGCCTGCTCGCGGCGCTGCTCGACCCCGCGACGCCGCGGCTCAAGCTCGTCATGGGCAACCGCACGACGCGCCGCGACACCTGGCTGCGGCGCGTGTCGTCGCGCGTGGCGAACGGCGTCCGCTCGTCGATCCTCGGCGACGGCACGCCCGACACCGGCTGCGGCATCAAGGTCTTCGACCGCGACGTGTTCATGCACATGCCGCGTTTCCGCAACATGCATCGCTTCATGCCGGCGCTGTTCCAGCGCGAGGGTTACGAGGTGATCTCGCTGCCGGTGCATCACCGCGAGCGCACGCGGGGCGTCTCCAAGTACGGCCTGCACAACCGCCTCTGGGTCGGCATCGTGGACCTGTTCGGCGTGAGCTGGCTCATCCGTCGCGCGTCGCCGCGTGCCGCGATCCACGAGGAGACCTGAGCCGGTGCGGGGCAGCGCCGCCGCTACGTCACTGCTCGATCGCTGGCTGCGACCGGGCGCCGCATCCACGGGTGACGTCACGACGGACCTGCTGTGGCTGGCCGGCCTCGCGCTGCTCCTGATGGGCGTCGGTTTCGGCCTGCGCGATCCGTGGCCCGCCGACGAACCGCGTTTCGCGCTGGTCGCGCAGGACATGCTGCGCTCGGGCGACTGGATGATTCCCCGCGTCGGCGGCGACCCCTATGCCGACAAGCCCCCGGTCTATTTCTGGCTGCTCGCGGTCGCGATGGCGGTGACGGGTTCGACGCGTCTCGGGTTCCTGCTGCCGTCGCTGCTCGCCGGCGTCGGGACGGTCGTACTCGTGTACGACCTGGTGCGGCGTATCCGGGGTCGCGAGGCCGCGTTCGCGGGCGCGCTCGTCCTGCTGGTGACGTTCCAGTTCGTCTGGCAGTTCCGCCAGGCGCAGATCGACGGCGTGCTCTGCTTCGTCACGACGCTGAGCCTGTACGGCCTGCTGCGGCACCTGTTCGCCGGGCCGGCCTTCGGCTGGTTCCTTCTCGGCTGGGCGGCAGCGGGTGTCGGCGTGATCACCAAGGGCGTGGGATTCCTGCCGCTGCTCCTGCTCGTGCCGTTCGCCGTGCTGCGCGCCCGCGGCTGGCCGGCGACCGCGAGCGCTCGCGATCACCGCTGGTGGCTCGGCCCGGTCTTTTTCTTCGGGGCGATCGCCGTCTGGTTCGTGCCCATGATGCTGGTGACGTCGGCCGGCGGCGAACTGCTCGCGTACCGCAACGAGATCCTGTTTCATCAGACGGTCACGCGCTACGCCGAGGCGTGGCATCACCACGCGCCGGTCTGGTACTACTTCACCTACGTCGTGCCGGTGCTCTGGCTGCCGCTCGTCGCATTGCTGCCGTGGCTCTGGCCGCGCTGGCGCGCGGCACTGCGGCCCGCCGCGGGCGCGCGCGACACGTTCGTCGCCGTGCTGCTGTGCTGGGTCGTCGTCGTGCTGCTGTTCTTCAGCGCCAGTTCCGGCAAGCGCGGCGTGTATGTGCTGCCGGCCGTGCCCGCGCTGGCCATGGCGGCGGCGCCCTGGTTGCCGGAGCTGCTGCGCCGGGCCGGGACGCGGCGGTTCGCCTTCGGGCTGGCGGCGGCGCTCGGCGCGTTGCTGACGCTCGCAGCGCTCCATTTCGCCATCGATGGCACAGCGACGGCCCGGGCCGTGCGCGACTACGACCTCGCACCCGCGCTGCCGCTCGCTCTCGCCGGTGTCGCGGGCCTCGCGGCCTGCGCCGGGTTCCGCGTCCGTGACGGCTGGCTCGCCTATGGTGCGACGCTCGCGGCCGCACTCGTCACGATCGGCTTCGTCGTCTATCCCCGCATCGACGCTCAACGTTCGGGACGGGCGTTCATGGGCATCGTCGCCGCGCAGGCCGCCGGCATCGCGGAACTGGGGCTCGTCGGCGCGAAAGAACAGTACTTGCTTGCATTGGACCGGCCGAGCGTCAATTTCGGCCATGCCCGCTGGCGCGAGAGAGAGCAGGAGGCGGCGGACGCAGCGGCGTGGTATGCGGCGAAGCCGGGACGTGCGCTGCTGCTCGACGACAAGGCGCGGGCGACCTGCTTCGCCGGCACGCGGGCGCGCGAGCTCGCGCGTGCAAATCGCCAGACCTGGTTTCTCGTGACGGGTGGCGCGGCGGACGCGGCTTGCGTCGCGCGCGGCGATTGGCGTCGTGCCCGCTGGTACATGCCGCTGAATGCGTCAGCAAATTCAGCCGGTTAGCTTGAATTCCTGACGCTTTCTGTCAGAATCCGACGCGCGTACGCGCGGTCGCCGCAGAATTCGTCCAGGGCGGACCTCGCGTGTGCCGGGTACGCGCAGGTCGCGGCGCCCGCGAACAGGGAGACCGAACAGCGCGATGTCCGCCGCAGCCCCGCCGACCAACGGTGGCGACGAACCGCAGGAAGCAATCGATTTCCTGTCGACGCAGTTCGTCTTCGGTACCGGCGGCAATCGCGCTTCCGTGGGGCTCGACGTCCTCGTCACCAAGGTTGCCGTCGATTTCGTCGGTCTGACGGGCGAATCCGGTGACAACTGCGTCAAGCGCAATCTCGAGGCGCTGCGCGACACCACCGGTGTCGACGCCATATGCATTGCGCTGCTAGATGGCGAGCGCCGCGTCATCGAGCGCGTCGCCGCGGCCACCGGGCTGCTCGCGCCGTTCGATCCGCAGGTCCTGAAGGGGGACGCGGTCGACAGGCTGCCGGGGCTCGCGGGCCGGCTCGAGCACCTGCGTCTCGCGGAGATCCGCGACACGCTCGAGCCGCGTCGCGACCACGCGGTCGACGCCGCCAGACTTGCGGAACTGAACATCCGCGCCGCGCTCGTATGCGGGTTGTCGCTCGGCGATCGGGTCTGCGGCTTCGTGGCGCTGTTCTCGTCGCAGCCGCGCCAGGACGGCTGGGACGCGAACCTGCACCTGATGCTCAAGCTGGTCGGGTCGAGCTTCGCCGCCGGGCTGGAACGGCTGCGCGTGCAGCGCTACCTGTCCAAGCTCGAGGAACGCAACGCGCTCTCGCTGCCTTCGGCCAACGACGGGCTCTGGGATTTCGACGTCGAGAACAACACGGTCTGGTTCTCGCCGCGCTGGAAGAAGATGCTCGGGTACGAGGAGAACGACCCGAACGTCTCGCCCGACTGGCGCCGTCTCGTGCATCCCGACGACATGGCACGCGTCCAGGCGCTGATCCGCGACCACGTCGCCGGCAAGATTCCGATGTTCGAGAGCGTCCACCGCATGCGCCACGTCAAGGGCGACTGGCGCTGGGTCGTGAGCCGCGCCAAGGCGCGCGTCGACTCCTCCGGCCGCCTGCGGCGGCTCGTGGGTGTCGAGTTCGACATCACCGAGCGCAAGCTGTACGAGGACGCGCTGTTCAAGGAGAAGGAGAGCGCGCAGATTACGCTGCAGTCGATCGGCGACGGCGTCATCACCACCGACGGCCACCTCGTCGTCGAGTACCTGAACCCGACGGCCGAGGAGCTCACGGGCTGGAAGTTCGACGAGGCGCAGGGTCGCAACATCGACGAGATCTTCCGCGGCTTCCACGAGGAGACCTGCGAGCCGCTCGAGAACCCGCTGTCGGTGGCGATCCGCCGGGCACGCGCGATCAAGACGGTGCGGCCGACGCTGCTGATCAAGCGTGACGGCAACGAGATGTACATCGAGAGCACGGCCTCGCCGATCCGCGACGGCACGGGCGCCGTCTGCGGCGGCGTGCTCGTCTTCCACGACGTGAGCGAGAGCCGCGAGCTGAACCGCAAGCTCTCCTATCACGCGAGCCATGACGTCCTGACCGGCCTCGTGAACCGCCGCGAGTTCGAGCAGCGGCTCGAGCGGTCGCTGCGCAGCGCCAAGGCGCGCGAGACCTCCTACGCGCTGTGCCACCTCGACGTCGACCAGTTCAAGATCATCAACGACACCTGCGGCCACAGCGCCGGCGACGCGCTGCTCGGGCAGGTGGGCGCGCTGCTCAAGACCAAGATCCGCTGGCGCGACACGCTTGCGCGCCTCGGTGGCGACGAGTTCGGCGTGCTGCTCGAGAGCTGCTCGCTCGACGAGGCGCTCAGGATGGCCGAGCAGCTCAAGGAGACGATCCGCGGCTACCGGTTCGTCTGGGAGGAGCGCACGTTCCGCCTGGGCTGCAGCGTCGGGGTGGTGCCGATCACAGGCGACAGCGAGGACGTGGCGGCGCTGCTCTCCGCAGCCGACAGCGCCTGTGCGGCGGCGAAGGAGGCGGGGCGCAACCGCGTCTTCAGCTTCCAGGAAAACGACATGGACCTCATGCGCCGCCGCAAGGAGATGCAGTGGGCGGCGCGCATCAACAACGCGCTCGAAGAATCGCGCTTCGAGCTGTTCCGCATGACCATCGCACCACTGCAGGGCCACGACCCGGGCTCGCACTACGAGCTGTTGCTGCGCATGCGCGACGAGGCCGGCAAGATCGTTTCGCCGCAGAGCTTCATCCACGCGGCCGAGCGTTACGGCATCACGCCGCAGATAGACCGCTGGGTCGTGTCGAACGCGCTGCGCTGGCTGGTTTCGGAAGCCGACGAACGCGAGCGGCTGGCGCTGTGCTCCATCAACCTGTCCGGCCAGAGCATCACCGACGAGAAATTCCTGCCGTTCGTCATCGAGCAGCTGCGTTCGAGCGGCATCGACGGCTCGAAGATCTGCTTCGAGATCACCGAGACGGCGGCGATCAACAGCTATTCGCAGGCGAACCGCTTCATCCAGTCGCTGAAGGAGATCGGCTGCCGGTTCGCGCTCGACGACTTCGGCACGGGGCTGTCATCGTTCGGCTACCTCAAGCACTTCCCGGTCGATTTCCTCAAGATCGACGGCAGCTTCGTCAAGGAGATCCTGCACGACCAGATCGACCGCGAAATGGTGCGGTCGATCAACGAGATCGGGCACCTGACGGGCAAGAAGACCATCGCCGAGTTCGCCGAAAACGAAGAGATCATCGCCATGCTGCGCAACCTCGGCGTCGACTATGCACAGGGCTACGGCATCGCCTCGCCGCAGCGCATCCTCAAGGTGGCGGCGAGCCAGTGAGCGGTCCGCGACCCGCAGGCGTGCCTTGGTTCACGACCGGTCCGGGTGTCCCTCGC
>JAYRRR010000071.1:0-89765 GCA_041910015.1 Steroidobacteraceae bacterium | reverse complement strand
GCCAGTATCACGGAGCCCGCCAAGGTGGGCGAGCTGCTGCGGGCGGTCCGGGGCGACGCGGGGGCCGACGTTGCGCGGCTACAAGTCCGAGTGGATCGAGCGCCAGCTATTTCGCGCTGCGCATCGAACACGGACCGGGCTGCCGGGTCCATTGCGGGCAGGACGGCAATGCACTGGTGCGGCTGCTGTGCGGCGGCGACAAGCGGACGCAGCAACGAGACAAGGGGGCGGCACATGGCGACTGGCAGGACTGCCAGAAGCGCACTGGCAAGCGCCGAGTTTCGCGCGGGCGATCACCTTCGCAATGAGAGCGAGATTGCTGCCTATGCGGTATCGGCACGTGCTGGACGTCCTCGTAATAGCAATCTGCTATAGAATTTGCCCGTGCGTGTCATCGGCCATGCCCGGGTCGTCGCGGCGCACGGGCGCTTCCCCGAATGCGCCGGCGCGCTGGACTTCTGGTATCGGGCGATGAAGCGCGGCCGGTTCGCCAGCTTTGCCGAGCTGCGGGCCACCTTCGGCCGCGTGGACAAGGTGGGGCCGCTCTACGTGTTCAACGTCGGCGGCAACAAGCTGCGCGTCGTTGCGGCCGTTCACTTCAGCGTCGGCAAGGTGTTTGTGCACCACGTCCGGACCCATCCCGAGTACGACCGTGGCGCATGGAAGCGCCGGGAAGGCATCCAATGAGCAACGAAGTACAGACCGCAATCCGCCACTGGCCGCACGTTGCGCCGCTGCTGGCCCTGCCCCGCAGCAAGGCCGCCTGTCGGCGCCTGACGGCGGCGCTCGATGCCGTGCTCGATGCCGGCGGCGCGGACGAATCGCACCCGCTCGCGCGCCTGGCGGACTACCTGGGCGACCTGGTGGCGGAGTACGAGGCGGCACATGCGCCCATGCGCGAGATGCCGGCCCGTGCGTTCCTGCGCGAGCTGATGAAGCAGCACGGGCTCACGCAGAAGGACCTGCCGGAGATTGGTGCGCAAAGCGTCGTCAGCGCCGTTCTGAGCGGCAAGCGGCGGCTGAACGTGCGCCAGATTGCGCGGCTGTCCGAGCGCTTCGGCTTGCCGGCCGATGCGTTCATGTCGTAGCGACTGGCGCGACGATTCCTTTGAAGGGCGCACGAAGGGGCGCGATCATGGGGCCCAAGAAGCCTGCGCCACCGGCGACGGTCGCGGCGCGAGTGTCGCAACGTCGGTCCGTTACGTTCACCCACGTCAGGACGATCCAGGCGCACAACCGGTTCAGCAGGGCCGCCACGCGACCCCGCTACCGTCATGCCCGAGTGGTGCCGTCGACCCTGCGGATGGGGCGATTCGAGCCATCCGCCGAAGGTGCCGGGCACGTCCGGGGGTGAGCCATGAGCATCACCAACGCGGACTTTCTCGAAGCCATGTTTGTCGACCTGCACGACGGGGCTGCGGCGACGACGTGCGCGTTTGCGGGCGACCCCCACCAGGCGGGCGCGGGCGGCATGGTTGGCGCGCCCGTGGATGTCTGGCGACCCCATGACGGCTCGAGCGACCAGCAACAGCGACGTTGCAGTGAGCAGCTTCCTGCCCGATCCGGTGTTGTCGGCATGTGCGATGCGATTGTCGGCGACACGACGCCGTCCTGACAACGACACATGTTCACGACCATGCAAGCCCGTGCACTCCACATGCACACTGATGGTGGAGCGGTTGGCGCCCGAGACGTTGGCGAGCCGCTCAGCAGACAGCAGGCATTCGCCCAGCCGCCACGCGGACAGCGTGAGGTCGAACACTGAGCCCGGCCTGAGCGAGATGCTGCGCGCGATCGGGTTCGACGGCAACGGCGCAGGCAAGGTGACGTTCTGCGACAAGCGGCACACCGGGCCCGGGATGCACTGTCCGGACTGCCATTTCGAGCTGTTCGACGTGAGCCGCAGCTTGCCGATCACGCGCGCCGACCACCGGGTCCGACAGACCTGCTTCGTCTGTCATGGCGGCCAGCGGGCGTTCGCGTCGCGCCGCAATTGCGATCGATGTCACGTGGAGCCGGAGGTAGAATCGGTCGCGGACGTGACGCTGCAGGCGGCCCTCGGGCCCCTGTCGGGTCCGACGCCATCACCATCCGGAGACAAGCCATGAAGTTCGTCGCACTGCCCATGTTCCTCGCCGTTTCTTCGCTCGCCTGCGTTCCCGCCGTCGCAGCGGATGTCGCTGCGGGCAAGGCCAAGGCCGAGGAATACTGCGTCGATTGTCACGGCGACGATGGCAAGGGCGACGACGAGTCGCCGGACATCACGGCCGGGAAGCTGTCGACCAAGGAATTCGTCGTGGCGATGCAGGAATACCAGAGCGGCAAGCGCACGAAGGACGCGAAGATGGCGAAGGCTGCCAAGAAGCTCAGCGCTGACGATGTCGCCAACGTCGCCGCCTATTACGCGACGCTGAAATAGCGTCAGTAGCCGCCGCTGGCGCCGCCGCCGCCGAAACGTCCCTCGCCGGGCCCGAAGGCAGGTTCCGCGGGGGACGGTGTCGCGCGCTGCGCGAGCAGCGCGGTGCCGGCGTTCTGCAGCAGGTCGAGCAGGTCGCCATCGTCCGTCAGCGACGCTGACGTCAGGCCGTCGCGGGGCTGTCGCAGGTGGCGCTCGAGCACGAAGCCCGCCACCAGTGCGGCGAGCCCGCAGAGGATGAGCCACGTTTCGATGGCGAGGCCGCTGGCCGGAAACCATTCGACGGCGAGGCAGACGATGCAGCCGAGAAGGCCGAGCAACGGCGCATGACGCCGTCGTCGCAGGCCCGTGAGCAGCATTGCCGCGCCGAGCGCGAGCAGCAGCAGCACAGTGGCGGCACGAGTCGCGTCGATCGCGCCGACGACACCGGCCGGCACCACGGCCTCGTAGCGGTGCCACGCTGCCTGCGGCACGTACGCGGCGACCGGCAGCGTCGCGACGAGCCAGTCGAGCATGCGATCGGACGACGGGCGGCGGAACTCCCGCGCACCGAGCGTGAGCGCCACCGCGGCGAGCGTCATGCCGAAGACGAACGAGGTCATGCCGGCGCCGAGTGACCGGTCGAGGACATGCGCGGACGTCGTCGATCCGGCCCAGTACACCAGCGCAATCGCGGCGCAGGTCGTGACGAACGCATTGAGGCGTCGCCCTCCGGCCGCGCCGGCCGCCGCGATCAGCATCAGCGTGTCGACCGAGCCGCCGGCGAAATCCCGCCCCGCCCCGGTTGCCGTCGTGAGCCAGGCGCCGAGCAGCAGGAAGCCGGCCACGCCCAGGCCTTCCTCGATGCCGGACGCGTACAGGCGCCTCGAGACCGAGAGCCATTCGGCGACAACAGTGACGATCACGCCGGCGACGAGCAGTGCCGTCTCGCTGCCGAGGCCCAGGAGGCCGACGCACAGCACGGCGGCGACCGGGCCGAGCACGAACAACGCGACGCGGGCAATCGGGCCCGTGCAGCGCCAACGGCCTGTGCGCGCGGTCAGCGCCGCCTGCGGAACCGCGACACCCAACGTGGACGCCACCTGGAGCCATCGCTCCTCCGCCACCGACGGACGCCAGCGACTCATCTGCCGCGCTCCGCGAGCCGCCGGCGCAGGCTCCACAACGTCGCGGCCGCGGCGCACACGACGAGCAGCATGAATCCGAGCGACGACCTGATGCCGTTCAGGCGCGGCAGCGTGGCGGCACACAGGCCAATGGCCGCATACACCACGCCATACACGATGAACGCCTCGCGAGCCGTGTCGAGCCCGCGACGCACCGAGACCCAGGCCAGCGCCGCGAGCAGGGGCAGGCCGGCCGCGAGCCACGGCCAGTGGACGCACCAGGCGATCGCGCCGAGGAAGGCCAGATTCGCCGAGACGTGGTCGAACACGTCCGTGAAGGGCGAAGACGGCCGCGCTCGACGATCGGCCAGGCGCCAGACCGCGATCACCGCCGCGCAGGCGAGGGCGCGGGCGCCGAGTGCGGGCGTCGCAGCGAAGACCTGCAGCGCATCACCCGGCGTGCTGCCGACGCCGAACCAGCCGGCGAGCGTGGCGAGCGATGCCGCGAGCACCCGCGGCGAGGCAAACGCGTAGGCGATGGCAGCGTGCACGACCGCGAGCAGCAGCAGGTGCCACGACCACGACGGGCCGAGCAGCGTGAACTGGCGCTCGGCGTAACCGAGGTCGGCGCTCACGAGCAGCGCCGCGAGCAGCAGCAGGTAGTCGCCGGCGACGGAAGCTGTGTGGCCCGCGAGCTTTGCGCGCAGGGCGGGCACGACGCAGGCCGCAGCGACGAACGCGATCGCCGCCACGATGGCCAGCGGACCGACGCGGTCGAGGTTGCGGGCGAGGACGATCCCCAGGCCGCCCATCACCAGCAGCACGCCCGCATACAGCGCGGCACGCAGTTCCGCGTGCAGGGAGAACACGGCGCCGCGATCGCGGGCCAGTGCGCGGGCTGCCGTGTCGCCGTCGATCACGCCTTCGGCGTGCAACGCGCGCAATTCCGGTTCGAGAGTGTGCACGGCGGTGACTCTACCCGCAGCGGGTGTCCCGACGCGATCGTTGCCACGAAGACTGCGACGCAAGCCCGCGCGGCCACGGCCGGTTTGCTAGCATCGGCCCGTTCGAGGTCACGGGGTCGGTCGTCATGAAGTGGGTGCTGCTCGTCGCCGCGGTCGTCGCGGTGCTGTATTTCGTCCGCACGCGCCGCAACAGGAAGTAGCCTGCGTCATCCCCAGGTCCGGGTCCGCCGCGACAGGTACGCATGCCACAGCAGTCGCGCCGCCACGGCACGCCATGGCCGCCAGCGCAGCGCGTACCCGGCCGCCTCGGCGCTCGACGGCACGTGCGGCAGGCACCGCACCTCCATCATCGACTTGTGCAGCCCGAGGTCGCCCGGCGGCCAGACGTCGGGACGTCGCAACGCCATCAGCAGGTAGACGCCCGCGGTCCACGGACCGATGCCCGGAACGTCGAGCAACGCCGCTTCGGCCGCGGCGTCGTCGAGACTCGCCACGCGATCGAGCCGGAAGCGACCCTGGACGACGCGTCCGGCCAGATCGTGCACGTAGCGGGCCTTCTGCCGCGTGCAGCCCAGCGCCAGCAGGCCGGCCGTGCCGAGCGCGACGATGCCCTGCGGTGTGACGACGCCGTCGAGCGCCTGCTGCAACCGCACGAGCATCGCGCGCGCGGAGGCGAGCGAGACCTGCTGCTCGAGGATGATCCAGACGAGACTCTCGAAGCCGCGGGGTCGTGCGAAGAGCGGTGGGGGCCCGTGCCGCTCGACGATGTCCGCCAGCCGGCGATCGCGCGCGGTCAGTGCCTGGACGCCCTCGCGGAAGGACACCTGCGTGAGCGGGCGCGCCCTCATGGCGCCGTTGTGTCAGAGCGGCGCAATTCGGCGACGAGGCGTTCGACGTCGTGGGCGTCACCCGTGTCGATGCGACGCACGAGCGGCCGCTCGGCATGGTCGAACGGCTCCCAATAGCCCGGCTGCCGGTCGAGCAGCTCGACGGTCGCCTCGGAGGCATCGGCGGTGCCGGTCCGCCGCATGGCGACGCGCTGCTTCAGCGTCGCGAGCGGCGCGTGGCAATGTACGAGTCTCACGTCCGCACCGAACTCCTGGCCGAGACGCAGGAAGCCTGAGCGTTCGTCGTGACGCAGATTGGCCGCGTCGACGATCACGTTCGCGCCACCCGCGAGACACGAGTGCGCGCATTCACGCAGGCGCGCATAGGTACGTTCGCCGAATTCGCGCGTGTACAGGCCACCGTCGGGCGGCGAGCGCGAATCGTCGAGCGGTCCGAGACCGGCGAGGCGCTTGCGTTCGACGTCGGACCGCAGATGCAGCGCCTCGCACGCCGTGGCGAGCCGGCGTGCCAGCCAGGTCTTGCCCGACCCCGACAGACCGACCATCACGACGAGCCGTGGCCGGTGCGGTTGGCCGCGTGCCGATGCCCAGGCGAGGTACTGCCGTGCGCTGCGCTGCGATTCGACGCTCGCCTCCGCCGACTGGCCACCGCGCAGGACCGCGACTTTGGCGCGCACGAGTGCGCGATAGCGTTCGTAGTAGGGCAGCAGGGCCACGGCGGCGTAGTCGCCCGAGGCGGCCGTCCACGTCTCGAGCAGCGCGTGGCGCAGCTCGCTGCGGCCGTGCGCAGCGAGGTCCATCGTGAGAAAGGCGATGTCATTCGCGACGTCGATGAAGCGCAGCGCTGGGTCGAACTCGAGCCCGTCGAACGCGACCAGCCGTCCCTGCCAGCGGACGACGTTGCCGCAATGCAGGTCGCCGTGGCATTCGCGCACGAAGCCGTCGCGCCGCCGCCGCTCCATCGTGTCGGCGACGCCCGCAAACGATGCGTCGAGGTCCCGCTGCAGCTCGTCGAGACGCGTGCACCCAGTGGCGTCGGCCAGGCCGCTTCGGATTGCGTCGAAGTTGTCGAGCGTGACGCGGTGCAGCCGGTCGGGTCGGCCATGGCCGCTCGCGGCGTCGGCACGTTGCGCTGCGACGTGCATCTGCGCGAGGTCGGCACCGAGCCTCCCGATTTCTTCGCCGTCCACTGCGCCCCGTGCCAGCAGTGGCGTCAATTCGAGTTGCGGATCGAACTGCCGCATGCACAGCGCATGCTCGAACGCGCCGTCCGGGGCGCCGACGCACGGCGCTGTCGGCGTGCCGCCGATGCCCACGACGTCGACGTACAGTCCGGGCGCGTGGCGCCGGTTGAGACGCAGTTCCTCGTGGCAGAAGGCCTTGCGGCGCGCCGCCGTCGAATAGTCGAGGAACGACAGCCGCAGCGGCTTCTTGACCTTGTAGGCGTAGGGCCCCGTCAGGAACACCCAGGAAACGTGCGTCTCGACGAGACGGACAGGCAGCACGACGGCGTGTCGCGCGGCGTAGGGGGCCGGCGTTTGCATCGCAGCAACGAATGCGGCCCGGGTGGCGGGTGCATCGAGCATGGCTTCGTGATGGGCTGCGTTCACGCGAGATTCGGATCTCGACGGGCGCTTCCGGCAGTGTACTCTTGGGCACGACGCCTGGGTTCCCTGCGATCAATACCTATGGTCGTCGGGCCGCGTCGTTCGACAATGAAACCGTCCACGAGGACGTCACAGCAGAGGGACTCAGAATCGTGACCATCCCTGTCCAAATCACCTTCAGGCACATGGAAACCTCCCCCGCGGTCGAGACTCGCGTGCGCGAGCTCGCCGGCCATCTGGGCGTTTTCAGCGATCGTATCCAGTCCTGCCGCGTGGTCGTCGATTCGCCGCATCGGCACCACCACCAGGGCAAGGTCTTCAACGTCAAGGTCCAGCTCACCCTGCCGGGCGAGGACGTGGTCGTCGACATGGAGCGGCCGGACCGCCTGGGACACGAGGACGTCTACGTCGTGCTGCGCGACGCGTTCGACGCCGCCCGGCGACAATTGCAGCAGCGCATGTCCACGCTGAGGGGCGAGACCAAGCTCCGCGAGAAGCCCGTCAGCTAGCGGGCACTGCCGCGACGGGCGGCGTATCGCCAGGACCAGGATGAACGCCGAACCGTTGCTCTTCGCGCCGCAGGCCACGCGTCCCTTCGCCGGGCGCATGGCCGCGGCCCTCGGTCTCGAACTCGCGCCCCTCGAGGAGCGCGAGTACGAAGCCGGCGAACACAAGACCCGGCCGCTCGTCAGCGTCCGCGGTCGCCACGCGTATCTCGTCCAGGCGCTCAGTGGCGACGAGCAGGCCAGCGCGAACGACCGGCTGGTGCGCGTGCTGTTCGCCATCCGCGCGATCAAGGACGCCGGCGCGGCACGCGTGACCGCCTGTCTGCCGTACCTTGCCTATGCGCGCAAGGACCGGCGCACGAAGGAGCGCGACCCGGTCAACTCCCGCTATGTCGCGCAGCTTTTCGAGGCCATGGGCGTCGATCACGTCGTGACGATGGACGTGCACAACGTGGCGGCGTTCGAGAATGCGTTCCGCTGCAGCGTCGACCTGCTCGAGGCGGCGCCGCTGCTGGCGGACGACATCGCGCGTCGCCGGGTCGACGAACCGCTCGTGATCGTCTCGCCGGATTTCGGCGGCGCCAAGCGCGCACAGCGCGTGCAGGAACTCCTGGTCGGCCGCACGACGGTCGACGTGGGTCTCGCCGTCTACGAAAAGCGTCGGTCCGGAGGCGTCGTGACCGGCGACCTGCTCGCCGGCGACGTTCGCGACCGGCATGCCTGCATCGTCGACGACCTGATCGGCGCCGGCACCACGGTGCTGCGCGCGACGCAGGCGTGCCGTGCCGCCGGGGCACGCTCGGTGACGGCGTTCGCGACGCACGGCGTCTTCGCGCTGGGCGCCGAGCGTCTGCTCGGGCCCGACGGTCCCGACCGCCTGGTGACCACCGACACGTTGCTGCCGACGCGCCTGCAGATGCCCGCGGGTTCACGATGCACGCTGGACGTGCTGCCGGCGTCGAGCCTGTTCGCGGAGGCGGTGCGGCGCATCGAGCACGGCGGCTCGGTCGTCGCGTTGCGCGAGATGGAGAGCCGGCCACGCGGGAGGTGAACTCGGTGACGCGGGGCTTCAGGGATCGGGCGGAGGCAGGCCGCCAACTCGCGCGCGCCGTGCAGCCGTACGTCACGGATCCGCGTGCCGTCGTGCTGGCGCTGCCGCGCGGCGGCGTGCCTGTCGCGTACGAGGTGGCGATGGTGCTTGGCCTGCCGCTCGACGTCCTCTGCGTGCGCAAACTCGGCGTGCCTTTCCAGCCCGAACTGGCGATGGGCGCCATCGCCAGCGGTGGCGCCGTCGTGCGCAACGACGACGTGCTCGCGCTCGTCCCCGATGCGGAACGCGCGTTCGCAACGGTCCTCGAGCGGGAGCGGGAAGAACTCGCGCGTCGCGAGCGTGCCTACCGCGGCGATGCGCCGCCACTCGACGTGCGGGGGCGCATGGCGATCGTCGTCGACGATGGGCTCGCAACCGGTGCGACCATGGAGGCTGCTGCCCGCGCCGTGCAGATGCTGAAGGCGAATCCGGTCGTCGTGGCGGTGCCGGTGGCTTCGCCGGAAGCGGTCGAGCGCATCGAGCGCGTCGCCGAGCGCATCGTGACGCTGCGCACGCCTCTGTGGTTCGGGTCCGTGGGGCAGTGGTACGACCGCTTCGACCAGACCGACGACGCCGAGGTGACGCGACTGCTCGCCGCCGCCGCACGCGCGCGGCCCGCTGGCGGCGCGTGAGCAGCGTGATAACCTCGCGCGTCCCATGTCACGGGCCGGTGTACGGAGCACGACATGAACGATCCCCTCGGCCCCGCCGTCGTCCGCGTCGATGAGGCGGCGGGCGGCGAAGAGAAGCTCGATCTCGACGTGGCACGACTCGCGCCGGGCAGCCCCGTGCCGGCGCAGTTCGTCCGCAACGCCTACACCGATGCCACCGGTCGATTCTTCGGCGGCATCTGGCGCAGCAGTGTCGGCGCGTGGCGCGTGTCGTATACCGAGAACGAACTGTGCGTGCTCACCGCGGGCCGCGTGCGCATCTCCGACGATGCCGGTCGCAGCTGGACGTTCGGGCCCGGCGACTGCTTCGTGATGCCGTCCGGGTTCCAGGGCCTCTGGGAGGTGCTCGAGCCCGCCCGGAAGTTCTACGCGATCTACGAGCCTGCCGCCGGATAGGCAGACTGGATAGCCAGGGCGGCGGCGGGCGCGTTCCCTGGCTGACTCAGTCCGGTGCGTGAATGGCCGTCGACGCCCTCGCGCGGTGCGCCAGGCGGCGCGAACACCGGCGAAACCGGGCCCCGTGCGTGGCACGCTTCCTGCAAATCAGCACCTCGAGCCGTCGTCGTGCGGGCATCGGTCATCGGCCGTTTCGCCTCTGCTACACTCGCGGCCAATAAGCGTTCATTTGTGTTGTTCGGGAACAACAAAGGGGTAGCAAGATGAAATTGAGCCACGCGCTGGCCGCCGCCGGCCTGGGCTTTGCGGCGATGACCGCCCAGGCTGAAATCACCGGCACCGTCGAGGCCGTCAGCGACTACAACTGGCGCGGCATTTCGCAGACCTCACAGAACCCCGCCCTGCAGGGCAGCATCGACTACGCCCACGAGAGCGGCTTCTACATCGGCGCCTGGGGCAGCAACGTCGACTTCGGCGATTGCTGTGACGAGGAGGTCGAGGTCGACGTCTACGCCGGTTTCAGCGGCGGCGAGACGCTGACCTGGGACGTCGGCCTGAACTACTACACCTATCCTGGCGCCGAAGATCTCGACTTTCCCGAAATCTACGCCGGCATCGGCTACGAGTGGTTCAGTTCAAAGCTCTGGTATTCGAACGACTTCGGCAACACCGACGAGTCGGCCTTCTATCTCGAGGCCGGCGGCGAGTGGGAGCTGCCGGCCAGCTTCGGGCTCAACGCGCACGTCGGCTACAGCGACGGCGACGGCGTCGAGGCTGCGTACGGCCAGAGCGACTACTTCGACTGGTCCGTGGGTGTGACCTACACGCTCGGCCACTTCGACCTCGGGTTGAAATACGCCGACGGCAGCGACCTTGAGACGCTCGACGGCACGCGCGACGACGTGAGCAGCAGCGAAGGCGTCGCCATCTTCTCGATTTCCACTTCGTTCCCGTGGGGCGCCGAGGAATAGAAGACAGCGGGCATTCGCCGGTTCTGCAGCGCCCGGTTCCCGCGAGGGGGTCGGGCGTATTGCTGCGCGCGTCGCGGGCGGCGGTGCGCGTCTTCGGTCTGTGCCCAGGAGGGCACGGACACCGACGGCGTCTGCGTCAGTCGAGGCCGCGCAGTGTTTCGCCGAGCAGGCCGAAGACCTGGTCGATGTGCTGGCGCTCGATGATCAGCGGCGGCGACAACGCGATGATGTCGCCCGTCACGCGCAGCAACAGGCCCTTTTCGAACGCGCGTACGAAGGCCTGATGGCCGCGGGCGCCGGGCCGGCCCGGAATCGGCTCGAGTTCGACGGCGCCGATGAGACCGAGGTTGCGCAGGTCGATCACGTGCGGCAGGCCCTTGAGCGAGTGCACGCCGTCGGCCCAGTAGTCGGCCAGTTCGCTGGCGCGCGTGAGCAGCCCCTCGCGCCGATAGACCTGCTGCGTGGCGATGCCGGCCGCGCACGCCAGCGGGTGCGCGGAATAGGTGTAGCCGTGGAACAGCTCGATCGCGCCCTCGGGCCCCTGCATGAAGGTCTCGTGGATCTGCGTGCTGGCAGCCACGGCGCCCATCGGCACGGTGCCGTTGGTGAGACCCTTGGCCATCGTGATCATGTCGGGCGTCACGCCGAAGTACTGCGACGCGAACGGCGCGCCGAGACGACCGAAGCCCGTGATCACCTCGTCGAAGATCAGCAAGATTCCGTACCGGGAACAGATTTCCCGCAGGCGCTGCAGGTAGCCGCGCGGCGGGATCAGCACGCCGGTCGAGCCGGCCACGGGCTCGACGATGACGGCCGCGATGTTGCTCGCGTCGTGCAGCGCGACGAGGCGCTCGAGTTCGTCCGCGAGCCCGGCTCCGTGCACCGGTTCGCCGCGGGTATGGGCGTTGTGCGCGAGGTCGTGCGTGTGCGGCAGGTGGTCGACACCGGGCAGGGCCGTGCCGAACCACTTGCGGTTGTTGACCATGCCGCCGACCGAGATGCCGCCGAAGCCTACGCCGTGATAGCCGCGCTCGCGGCCGATGAAGCGCGTACGCGTGCCCTCGCCGCGGGCCCGGTGCCAGGCAAGCGCGATCTTGAGGGCGGTGTCCACGGACTCCGACCCCGAGTTCGTGAAGAACACGTGACTCAGGCCCGGCGGCAGCCAGCTCACCACTTCGTTCGCGAGTTCGAATGCCCCCGCGTGCCCCATCTGGAACGGCGGGGCATAGTCCATCGTCGCGACCTGGCGACTGACCGCGTCGGCGATCTCCCTGCGGCCGTGGCCCGCGTTGACGCACCACAGGCCCGCGACGGCGTCGAGGACCTGCCGCCCGTCCGGCGTCCAGTAGTGCATGCCTTCCGCCCGGGCGAGCAACCGCGGGTTCGCCTTGAACTGTCGGTTGGCAGTGAACGGCATCCAGAAGGCTTCGAGTTCGGCACGTTGCATGGGGCTACCGTGGTCGTCGCGGGGATGCCGCAATGATAAGTAAAATTGACACTTGCCTCAAACAGACGTGAAATTCCCGCAGATTTGTGACCCCGTGTGCAGGATATTGAACACCCCGTGAGCGAGATCAACCTCGACGTCGGCGCTCACCTGCGTGCGGTGCGCACCATGTACGGCCTCTCCCAGCGCGAACTCGCCAAGCGTGCTGGGGTCACCAACGGACTGATTTCGCTGATCGAGCAGAATCGCGTGAGCCCGTCGGTAAGCTCGCTCAAGAAGGTGCTCGACGGCATCCCGATGTCACTGGCCGAGTTCTTCACGCTCGACCTCTCGGCGAGCCCACAGGTGTTCTACCGGGCCGACGAACTCGCGGTGCTCGGCGACCGCTCGGTCACGTTCCGGCTGGTTGCGGCGCGGCGGCCCAACCGGGCGATGTCGTTGCTGCACGAGCACTACGCACCTGGCGCCGACACAGGGGCCGACATGCTGCGCCACCAGGGCGAGGAGGGCGGCGTCGTCGTGCGCGGTCGCATCGAACTCACGGTCGGCGCGGAAACCCGGCAACTCGGGCCCGGCGACGCCTATTACTTCGCGAGTGCCGTCCCGCACCGGTTTCGCAACAACGGCAGCGAGACCTGCGAGATCATCTCGGCGAGTACCCCGCCGACCTTCTGAAGCCGTTCCACGGTGCGGTGGTGCCGGGGCAGGATGTCCATGACCGGAGCGAGCCAGCGATGTACGACGACCCGAAGACCCCGAACCACGACGCCACCACCGTCGCCACGGGCTGGCGCACGCGCGCCGCTTCGCTCGCGATCAACGGGCAGGCCTTCATCGACGGCCGCTACGTGGCGGCGGCGAGCGGCGGTACGTTCGCCGACGTGAGTCCGATCGACGGCCGCGTGATCGCGCAGGTCGCCTCGACGGAGCAGGCGGACGTGGACCTCGCCGTTGCCGCGGCACGGCGTGCGTTCGAGCAGGGCGTCTGGGCGAGACAGGCACCGGCCGCGCGCAAGCGGGTGCTGCAGAAGTTCGCCGACCTGATCCTTGCGCACCACGACGAACTCGCTCTGCTCGAGACGATCGACATGGGCAAGCCGATCGGCGACAGCCTGGCGGTCGACATCCCGTCCACGGCGCGCTGCATCCACTGGTATGCCGAAGCCGTCGACAAGATCTACGACCAGGTGGCGCCGACCTCGCACGATGCGCTCGCGCTCGTCACCCGCGAGCCGATCGGCGTGGTCGCCGCCATCGTGCCGTGGAATTTTCCGCTGATCATGGCCGCGTGGAAGATCGGACCGGCGCTCGCGGCCGGCAATTCGTTCATCCTGAAGCCCTCCGAGAAGTCGCCGCTGACGGCGATCCGCCTCGCCGCGCTCGCGAGCGAAGCCGGCATCCCCGACGGCGTCTTCAACGTCCTGCCAGGCTTCGGCCACACGGCCGGGCAGGCGCTCGCGCGGCACATGGACGTGGACTGCATCGGCTTTACCGGCTCGACGCGCACGGGCAAGCTCATGCTGCAGTATTCGGGCCAGTCGAACATGAAGCGCGTCTGGCTGGAGTGCGGCGGCAAGTCGCCGAACATCATCCTGGCCGACTGTCCCGACGTCGATCGGGCGGCGGCTACCGCGGCGGTGGCCATCTTCTTCAACCAGGGTGAGATGTGTTCTGCGGCATCACGTCTGGTCGTCGAGGAATCGATCCGCGACCGCGTGCTGGAGAAGGTCGTCGCGGCGAGCCGCGACTTCGCGCCGGGCGACCCGCTCGACCCTGCGACGCGTCTCGGCGCGATCGTCGACGACGTGCAGATGAACGCCGTGCTCGGCTACATCGACGCGGGCCGCAACGAGGGCGCGTCCGTGCTCGCCGGCGGCCGTCGCGTGCGTGAGGACACCGGCGGGTTCTATGTCGAGCCGACGGTGTTCGCTGGCGTGCGGCAGGAGATGAAAATCGCGCGCGAGGAAATCTTCGGGCCCGTGCTCTCGACCATCGCGGTGCGGGACGCCGAAGAGGCCGTCTGCGTCGGCAACGGCGTCGACTACGGCCTGGCGGCCGCCGTCTGGACGCGCGACGTCACCAAGGCGCACCGCATCGCGCGGGCGCTGCGCGCCGGCATGGTCTACGTCAACTGCTACGACGCGGACGACATCACCGTGCCGTTCGGCGGCTTCAAGCAGTCGGGCACCGGGCGCGACAAGTCGCTGCACGCCTTCGACAAGTACACGGAACTCAAGACGACCTGGGTGGACCTCTCGCAATGACCGGCTACAGCAACGTCACCTTCGATGAAATCGAGATCGGTGCCTCGGCGAGCGCCGAGCGCGCGTTGAGCCAGTCGGAGGCCGAGGCACTGCTGCTCGTCTCCGGCGACGTCGCACCGTTCCACGTGGAGGAAGGCGAGGACTTCGACCCGAATCACCTCTGCGTCGACGCCGTCGCGGCCGAAGCGATCATCTCGGGGATGCTCGAGCGGCGCCTGCCGGGCCCCGGCACCCGCATCGTCTCGCAACAGCTGGAATTCACCGGCCGGCTGCGCGTGGGCGACCTCGTCCGGGCCACGGTGACCGCGCGCGAGAAGCGTGTCGAGCAGCGGCAAGTCGTGTTCGACTGTCACGTCGAGGCGGCTGGCGCCGAAGTGCTGCGCGGCACGGTCGTCGTCGCGGCACCTTCGAAAAAGGCGACCTACGCCGACCTGGAACGGCCGGAGTTCATCGTACGCCGCAACGACGTCTTCGCCCGCCTGCTCAAGCGCTGCGAGCCGCTCGCGCCCGTCACCTGCGCTGTCGCGCATCCCTGCGACGGCCCGTCGCTCATGGGCGTCGTCGAGGCCGCGAGGCGCGAACTGATCACACCCGTCATCGTCGGGCCGCTCGCGCGCATCCGCTCGCTGGCCGGCAAGCTCGGCCTGGAGATCGACTTGTACCGCCTCATCGACACCGAGCACAGTCACGCTTCAGCGGCCGTCGCTGTCGAGCTGGCGCGCGCCGGCGAAGTCGAGACGCTCATGAAGGGCAGCCTGCACACCGACGAGCTGATGTCCGAGGTCGTCTCGTCGCAGCGGGGCCTGCGTACGGAGCGCCGGGTTAGCCACGTGTTCGTCATGGATGTGCCGGCCTACGAGCGCATGCTGTTCGTGACCGACGCGGCCATCAACATCGAGCCCACGCTGAAGGAAAAGGCGGACATCGCGCAGAATGCGATCGATCTCGCGCGGAGTCTCGGGGTCGAAACTCCCAAGGTCGCCATCCTCTCGGCCGTCGAGACGGTCAACCCCGATCTGCAGTCGACGCTCGACGCCGCCGCGCTCTGCAAGATGGCCGATCGAGACCAGATCCGCGGCGCCATCCTCGACGGCCCCCTCGCGTTCGACAATGCGATCAGCGAGCTTGCCGCGCGCACCAAACGCATCCGTTCGCCCGTCGCGGGCACCGCCGACATCCTGCTCGTGCCGGACATCGAAGCGGGCAACATGCTCGCCAAGCAGTTGCTCTACTTCGCGGGGGCCGACAGCGCGGGAATCGTGCTCGGGGCGCGCGTGCCGGTGATCCTGACGAGCCGCGCGGACAACGTGCGCATGCGGATCGGATCGGCGGCAGTGGCCAAGCTCGTCGTGCACGCGCGCCGCGCGGCGATCGCCTCGAAGCCCGCATGACGGCCGCGGACGGAGCGCAGGCGATCCTGGTGCTCAATGCCGGATCGTCGAGCATCAAGTTCTGCGTATTCCGGCTGGACACCGGGGTGCCGACGCGTGACCTCTGCGGACAGGTGTCGGGACTCGCCACTGCGGCACGGCTGTCGATGCGCCGGGCAGGGCAGGTGCTGGTCGATGCCGCGCTGGCGCAAGGGGCCGTGCCGCACGCGGAGGCGCTCGATCAGCTGCTCGACGACCTGCACCGGCACCTGGGCGATGCCCGCATCGTCGGCGTCGGGCACCGCGTCGTGCACGGCGGTCTCGAGTACATGGCGCCGGTCGCCGTCGACGCCGCGGTGCTCGCCAAGCTGGAGCGATACGTGCCGCTCGCGCCGCTCCATCAGCCGCACAACCTGGCCGCGATCCGGGTCATGTTGCGGCGGCTGCCCGGCATCCCCGAGGTGGCCTGTTTCGACACGGCCTTTCATCGAACGGTGCCCGAGGTGGCACAGCGCTTCGCGCTGCCGCCGCGCCTGGCGGAGGCCGGCGTGCGCCGCTACGGCTTCCACGGGCTATCGTACGAGTACATCGCGTCGCGGCTGCCGTCGCTCGATGCCCGCGCCGCGTCGGGCCGCACGGTCGTGTTCCATCTCGGCAATGGTTCGAGCATGTGCGCGATGCTGGGCGGTCGCAGCGTGGCGACGACGATGGGATTCACCGCCCTCGACGGACTGCCGATGGGCACGCGCTGTGGTGCGCTCGATCCGGGCGTGCTGCTGTTCCTGATGGACGAGCTGAAGCTCGGCCCGCGCGAGATCGAGCACCTGATCTACCACGAGTCGGGGCTGCTCGGAATGTCCGGTGTCTCCAGCGACGTGCGCGACCTGCTCGCGAGCCGCGAGCCGCACGCGCAGCTCGCCCTCGAGGTGTTCGTCTACCGGGCGGGGCGCGAACTCGGCTCACTCGCCGCCGCTCTCGGCGGGCTCGACGCCGTCGTCTTCACGGCGGGCATCGGCGAGAACCAGCCGGAAATCCGCGCCCGTATCGGTGCGGCGGCCTCGTGGCTGGGCATCGAGCTCGATACGCAGGCGAACCTCCGTCACGGTCCGTGCATCACGACCCCGCACAGCCGCGTCGCGGCATACGTCGTGCCCACCGACGAGGAAAGCATGATTGCCCGGCACGTGCTCGGCCTGCTCGGGAAATAGAGGACATGGCCGCTATTTCCGTTGGTGGGGCCCCGGCCGTTCGCTAGACTTCCCGTTCCAGCCGCCGATTCCCGCAGGAGACCGCGATGAAGGTCACCGTCGCCGCCACCCAGTTTGCCTGCTCGTCGAACCGCGCCGAGAACCTGGACAAGGCCGAGGCGCTGGTGCGCGAGGCGGCCGCGCGCGGCGCGAACGTGGTGCTGCTGCAGGAACTGTTCGAGGGGCCGTATTTCTGCAAGGACCATCTCGCGAGCCACTTCGAAACGGCGCACCCGCTGCCCGACGACGCGCTGGTACGCCGGTTCCAGGCGCTCGCGACCGAGCTGCAGGTTGCGCTGCCGGTCAGCGTGTTCGAGTGCGCGAACAATGCCTATTACAACTCGCTGGTCATGGTCGATGCCGACGGCAGCGTGCTCGGCGTCTATCGCAAGTCCCACATTCCGGAAGGGCCCGGTTACCACGAGAAGTTCTATTTCTCACCGGGCGACACCGGCTTCCGCGTCTGGAAGACCCGCTACGGCAACCTCGGCGTCGGCATCTGCTGGGACCAGTGGTTTCCCGAGTCGGCGCGTTGCATGGCGCTCATGGGAGCCGACCTGCTGCTCTACCCGACCGCCATCGGTTCGGAGCCGCACGACGCGTCGATCGACTCTCGCGACCACTGGCAGCGCTGCCAGCAGGGGCACGCGGCCGCGAACGTCATGCCGCTCGTCGCATCGAACCGCATCGGCGTCGAGCGCGGCCAGCAGTGCGAGATGACGTTCTACGGCTCGTCGTTCATCACCGACGGCACCGGCGCAAAGATCGCCGAGGCCGACCGCGTGTCCGAAGCGGTGCTCACGGCCACCTTCGATCTCGGGCAGCTGCGTCGGCAGCGGCACGCGTGGGGCGTTTTTCGTGACCGTCGTCCGGAGCTGTACGGGCCGATTTTCACGCTCGACGGGCGTGGTGACGCCTGAGCGGAATGGTGGATCTTCCCGAGCCGCCGACACTGCACGCCGAGTCGCTGCGGGGTCGTGTCGCCTGCGTCGACCTCGAAACCACCGGCGGTCTGGCCGCGCAGCACCGCGTCATCGAGGTCGGCATCGTCCTGCTCGAAGACGGCGCCGTCGTCGACGAATGGAGCACGCTGGTGCGTCCGGGCACGCGCATCCCGCCGGCGATCGCGGCATTCACCGGCATCGACGACTCGATGGTGGCCGGCGCGCCACGGTTCGAGGACGTCGCTGCGGAAGTGCAGCGACGTCTCGAAGGCAGGCTGTTCGTCGCACACAATGCCCGGTTCGACTACGGTTTCCTGCGCACCGAGTTCCGCCGCCTGGGCCTGCGCTTCTCGGCACCCGTGCTCTGCACGGTTCGCCTGTCCCGCGCCATGTACGCCGAGCACCCGCGCCACAATCTCGACGCGCTGATCGACCGGTTCGGTCTCGCCTGCGTGGCCCGTCACCGCGCGCTCGGCGATGCCCGGGTCCTGCCGGCGCTGCTCGCGGCGATCGAGCGTGAGCGTGGCGCGGAGGCCGTGCACGCGGCCGTGACCCACGCCGTGCGGGAGGCTCGATTGCCGGCGCACCTGCCCCCCGATCTGGCGGACGACCTGCCTGAAGGTGCCGGCGTGTACCTTTTCCGGGACGAGGGGGGCGCGCTGCTCTACGTCGGCAAGGGTCGCAACATCCGCAGCGGCGTGTTCGCGCATTTCGCGGGCAGGCACCGGTCGGGCCGCGAGTCGAAGCTCGCGCAGCGGACGCACCGGGTCGAGTGGATCGAGACCGGGGGCGAACTGGGTGCGCTGCTGCTCGAATCGCGGCTGGTCAGGGAACTGGGTCCTGCGACGAACCGGCGACTGCGCCGCGGCGGGGAGGACTGCGTCGTGCGCCTGGTGCCGGCGGGTGCCGGGTTGATGCCGGAGGTCGTGCCGCTCGACGAAGCGGATCTGAACGGCGACGAAGCCGTCTTCGGCCCGTTCTGCAGCGCAAAGGACGCCTGGCGTGCGATCGAAGGCAAGGCGCGCGAGGCCGGGCTGTGTCTCAAGACGCTCGGGCTCGAGCCGGGCGAGGGCAGTTGCTTCGGCTTCCACGTGAACACGTGCCGCGGCGCCTGCGTGGGCATGGAGCCGCGTACGGTGCACGACGCGCGCCTGCAGCTCACCCTCGCGTCACTGCGCCTCAGGGCGTGGCCGTTCGCCGGGCCGATCGGTATCCGCGAGCCGGCGCCCGACGCGGGTGGCACGCAGGTGCACGTTCTCGATCGCTGGCGGTACCTTGGTACGGCGCGCGACGACAAGGAGATCGCCGAACTGGTGCGCACCGCGGCAGCGGTGGCCTTTGACGCGGACGGTTATCGGATCATCGGACGCGCGCTGAAGGACGTGAGGCCACGCGATCTGCTCCTGCTCTCCAGGCCGGTGGGCCGGCCGTGAGGTTCTTCGCGGCCTGCCCGCGCAACGTCAGCGACCTGCTGGGCGGTGAACTGCGCGCACTCGGCATCGCCGTCGAGCGCGAGCACCCGGCCGGCGTCGCCTTCGACGGCGAGCTGCGCGACGCGTACCTCGCCTGTCTGCATTCGCGCACGGCAAGTCGGGTCGTGCTGACCCTGGACGAACTCGACGCCGCGGAGCCCGAGGCGATGTACCGGGGCCTGCTCGGCCTGCCGTGGGAGTCGCACGTCGGGCCGGACGGCACGTTTGCCGTCGACGTCGTCGGCGAGCCGCCTCGCTGGCTGCGGCACACGCAGTTTGCGGCGCTCAAGGCGAAAGATGCGATCGTCGACCGCATGCGCGAAAGCGCGGGGGCGCGGCCTTCTGTCGATCTCGCGACGCCCGACCTGCGCGTCAGTCTGCGGTTCGCACGCGAGCGCGTCACGGTCGGCATCGACGTGAGCGGCGAGCCGCTGCACCGGCGCGGGTACCGTCAGGCGGGCGTCGAAGCACCACTCAAGGAAAACCTCGCGGCGGCACTGTTGCTGCGCACGGGCTGGCCGGAGATCGCGGCGCGGGGCGGCGCCTTCTTCGATCCGATGTGCGGCTCCGGCACGCTGGTCATCGAGGCAGCATTGATCGCTGCGGACGTCGCACCGGGCCTGTTGCGGCGGCGATTCGGGTTCGAGCGCTGGCGGCAGCACGACGCGACGCTCTGGCAGGGCCTGCGGTCGGCGGCGGAGCGCGCGCGCAAGCTCGACGTGCTCGCCGGCGGGCGTTGCGGTGGCAGCGACCGCGACCAGGCTGCCGTCCGCGCCAGCCTCGCGAACGCGAATCGCGCCGGACTCGGGGATCACCTCGTGTTCGAGCGACGCGATCTGGCGAACCTGCCCGCGACGCGCCACGGGTCCGGTCTCGTGCTCGTGAACCCGCCCTACGGCGTGCGCATCGGCGATCCCGAGCGCATCGAGGCGCTCTACGGCCAGCTCGGCGAGAAGCTGCTGCGCTGCTTTGCGGGCTGGGAGGCAGCCGTCTTCACCGGCGATCCCGCTCTTGGCCGCGCCCTGCGGCTGCGAGCCTGGCGCGTGCACACGTTCTACAACGGCCCCATCGAGGGACGACTGCTGCGCTTCCGGCTGGACGAAAGCGCCATCGAGCCCGATCCGCGGCAGGTGCGGGCTGCGCGGCTCGAGGCCGCGAAGACACGACCGGGCTCCGCGATGTTCGGCAACCGGTTGCGCAAGAACTTCGATCGGCTCGAGAAATGGGCGCGTCGCCACGACGTGGCGTGCTATCGCGTGTACGACGCCGACATGCCCGAGTACGCCTTCGCGGTGGACATCTACGGCAACGACGAGCGCTGGGCGTTCGTGCAGGAATACGCGGCGCCAGACACCGTCGCGCAGGAAGCGGTGCGGGCGCGTCGGGACGAGGCGCTGGCGCAGGTCCCGGGCGTGCTCGGCATCGATGCGGAGCGCATGTTCCTCAGGGTGCGACGTCGGCAGAGGGCGAGCGAGCAGTACGAGAAGCTCGATGCGGGTGGACAGTTCCACGCGGTGCGCGAGGGCCGGTACCGGTTCCTCGTCAACTTCACCGACTACCTCGACACGGGTCTGTTTCTCGACCATCGCATCACCCGTGCGCGCATCGGCGAAATGGCGGCGGGCAGGCGTTTCCTGAACCTGTTCGCCTACACGGGCGCGGCGACGGTGCACGCCGTGGGCGGCGGGGCGATCGCGTCGACGACGGTCGACATGTCGCGCACCTACCTCGACTGGGCGCTGCGCAACATGGACCTGAACGGCCTGCGCGGGCCGCCGCACGAATTCGTGCAGGCGGATTGCCTCGCGTGGCTGGAGACGCAGGCGCAAGCGTCGCGGCCACCGCAATACGACCTCGTCTTCATCGACCCGCCGACGCATTCGCGCTCGAAACGCATGCAACGCGAGTTCGACGTCCAGCAGGACCACGTGTGGCTGCTCGGGGCGGCCTCCCGCCTGCTGGCGCCCGGCGGCAGCATCGTGTTCTCGAACAATTTCCAGAAGTTCAGGCTCGACGCGACGACGCTCGCGCAGTTCGACGTCGAGGATCTCACGCGCGCCACGATTCCAGAGGATTTCGCGCGCAACGCGAAGATCCACGTCTGCTATCTGCTGCGACCCCGCACGCCGGTGCTTGCGACGGCCTGACGGCGTGCCGATACTGGCGCCCGCGTACCGGCATTCCTCCCGAACCCTCCGCCGTGGAAATCTACAAGTCCTTCACTTTGGAAAGCGCGCATCGGCTGCCCAACGTCCCGACGGGGCACAAGTGCGCGCGCGTGCACGGGCACTCGTTCCGGGTCGATCTGCACGTCGCCGGCCCGGTCGACCCGCGCCTCGGCTGGGTCATGGATTTCGGGGTCATCAAGCAGGCCTTCGCGCCGCTGTTCGAACGGCTCGATCACCACTACCTGAACGACGTGCCGGGCCTCGAGAATCCGACCAGCGAGAACCTCGCGCGGTGGATCTGGCGCGAGCTGAAACCCGCGCTGCCGGAACTTTCGCGCGTCGTCGTGCACGAGACTTGCTCGAGCGGGGTGAGCTACGCGGGCGAGTGAGCTTGTACGCTTGCGAGAGCCGGGTGTGTCGTTCCGGTACCGCGCGAGACCCGACGACTGCTACAGCCAGTCCTTCATCCGGTACCAGAGCATCGCGAGCACCAGCACTGGCATGCGCAGCGCCGGGCCACCCGGGAAGTCCCGATGCCGCAGGCGGCCGAAGAGGTCGAAGCGTCCGGCCTGCCCGGCGATCGCCTCGGCCACCATCCTTCCCGCCATGCCGGTCAGGGCGACGCCGTGGCCCGAGAAACCCTGCAGGTAGTACACGTTCGACGTCAGCCGGCCGAAGTCCGGAGCGCGGCTCATCGTGATGTCGACGTAGCCGCCCCAGGCGTACTCGATCCTGACGTCGCGCAGGCCGGGGAAGACCTTGAGCATGCGCTCGCGCGTCGCCCTCGCGGTGTCCATGGCGTCGTGGCCGGAGTAGCTCACGCGGCCGCCGAACAGCAGCCGGTGGTCCGCGGAGCGGCGGAAGTAGTCGAGCACGAAGTTGACGTCGGACACCGCGACGTTCTCGCGCAGCAGCGACTCGATGCGTTCGCGGCCGAGGGGCGCCGTTGCGACGATGTACGTGCCCACCGGCATGATCCGGTTGCGCAAGCGCCGCGACAGCCGGGCGTCGATGAACGCGTTGCAGCAGAGCGCGAGGTGTTTCGCGCGCACCGAGGCGCCATCCTTCGTGCGCACGCGCACCGTCGCCCCGGGCTCGAAACCCACGACCCCGGTGCCCTCGAAGATGCGTACGCCGGCCGCTTCCGCCGCGGCCGCGAGGCCGAGCGTGTAGTTGAGCGGGTGCAGGTGGCCGCTGCGATCGTCGCGCAGACCGCCGGCGTAGCGGTCGGTGCCGAGTACCTGCCGCAGCTCGTCGCGTTCGAGCCAGCGCGTGCCGGCGTAGCCGTAGTCCCGCTCGAGTTCCTGCTGATGGCTGCGCAGTTCCTGCACCTGCCGCGGCTTGAGCGCCACGTGCAGATGGCCCCAGTGCAGGTCGCATTCGATGGCGTGCCGCGCGACCCGATGCCGGATCAGTTCCTGCGCTTCGACGGTGATGTCGAACATCTGCCGCGCAGCCTCGCGCCCGACCTGCGCGACCAGCTTGTCCTGACTGCACGCATAGCCGACGATGGCCTGTCCGCCGCTGCGGCCCGACGCGCCCCACGCGATGCGCTTCCCTTCCAGCAGCACGACGTCGTAGCCGCGCTCGGCCAGTTCGAGTGCCGTCGAGCAACCGGCGAGTCCGCCGCCGACCACGCAGATGTCGGCGACGAGGTCCTCGCTCAGCGCAGCGCGTACCGGGGCCGGGTTCGCCGAGACGGCGTAGTACGAGTCGATGTGCGGGACGGCGGCCATTTCAGCTCGTCGTCAGGTACCAGTCGTAGTCGATCGCGGGAACGTGCGAGCTGAAATCCATCATCTCGCCGCGACGGGTCTGTGCGTACAGCCGCGCCAGCCGTGCGCCGAGATAGTCTTTCACGAATTCGCTGCGCTCGAATGCTCCGATCGCCTCCGGCCACGACAGCGGGATGGTCGGCGTGGAGTCGCGATAGGCATTGCCGGCGAGCACAGGGCCGGGATCGAGCTTGCGGGTGAGCCCGAGGTGCATGCCTGCCAGCACGATCGCCGCCAGCAGGTAGGGATTGGCGTCGGCACCCGCGACCCGGTGCTCGACGCGGCGGCTCGCCGGCGGCCCGTGCGGCACGCGAAACGCGACGCCACGGTTGTTCACCGACCAGCTCGGGTTCAGCGGCACATAGGCCTCCGGCTGGAAACGGCGGTACGAATTCGCCGTCGGCGCACAAATTGCCATTGCGTCGTTCATCGTGACCGCGAGTCCGCCGATCGCATGACGCAGTTGCACGCTGCCCTGCGGATCGTCCGCGGCGAAGACGTTGCGCCCCTGCGAGTCGACGAGGCTCACGTGCAGGTGCGCGCCGCTGCCGGCGTGATCGCGATACGGCTTGGGCATGAACGTCGCTTCCATGCCGTGCTGCAATGCCACGCCCTTGACCAGCCGCTTCAGCCGGATGGCGTGGTCGCAGGCGAGCAACGCGTCGTCGACGTGGTGCAGGTTGACCTCGAACTGTCCCGGGCCGTATTCGGCCAGTACTGTGCCCGTCGGCAGTTCCTGCGCGTGTGCCGCGGTCTCGATGGCACCCAGCACCGCCGAATACTCGGCGAGTTCCTGCATCGAGTTGATCTGGGTCTTGTACTCGCGCCGGCCCGTGAGCGGTTGTCGCGGCGGCTGCGCATGCCCCTGCGGCGTGCGCCTGCGATCGACGAGGTAGAACTCGAGTTCGACAGCCATGACCGGCGTGAGACCGAGTGCGGCAAAGCGCGCCACGACGCGTTCCAGTGCGTGACGCGGATCGCCGTCGAACGGCGAGCGGTCGTGGTCGAACATCGTTACCTGCATCTGCGCCACGTGCTCGCCGAGCCACGGCACTGGCACCAGCGTGCCCGGGATCGGCAGGCAGGCACGGTCGGCGTCGCCCTCGTCGAAACCGAGGCCGGTCGACTGCACGGTGCCGCCCAGGACGTCGAGCGCGAACATGGACGCCGGCAGCAGGAGCCCCGTCGTGTGGATGCCTTCGAGTTCGTCCACCGTGACGCGCTTGCCGCGCGGAATCCCCATCTGGTCGGCCAGCAGCAGGTCGATACAGCGCACCTGCGGGTGGCGGCCGAGCCAGGCGCGCGCCTGCGCAAAGTCCGCGAGCTGCGGCATGATGACCCCGTTGTTTAGGATTTAGCGACGGCCGCGCCGCCGGGGAGGCGGCAGGATAGCCCCTCGCCGCGGTCGGCGGCAAGCCGCGACCGGTGGTGGTTGGCGCTCGTCAAGTTCCTGAGCTGGCTTGTTTTTGCCCGTTTTTTTGCGTTGCTCGGCGACTCGGCGGGGGTGGCTGTGGTCTAATGCTGCGCATTCGCAGACGACAGCCGGGCAGAAGCTGTCTAGGATCTTAAACGTGGCTCGCCGCAAACCACTGATCGGCATACCCGCGGACCGGCGCATCCTCGGTCCGCACCCCTTCCACTGCGTCGGGGAGAAGTACATCGCGGCCGTCGCCGACGCCTCCGACGCCATTGCGCTGCTGATCCCGGCGCTGGGCGAACGCGATTTCGACCAGTTGCTCGAGACGCTCGACGGCATCCTGCTGACGGGCAGTCCGTCGAACGTCGAGCCGCATCGCTATGCGGGCCCGGCGAGCGATGCCGACACGCTGCACGATCCGCACCGTGACGCAACGACGCTGCCGCTGATTCCGCACGCGATCGAGCGCGGCGTGCCGTTGTTCGGCGTGTGCCGCGGCTTCCAGGAGATGAACGTCGCGTTCGGCGGCACGCTGCACCAGAAGGTGCAGGAGGTGCCTGGCCTCGGCGATCACCGCGAGGACAAGGAACAGCGGCTCGAGATGCAGTACGCGGAGGCACACGAAATCGAACTCGTCCCGGGCGGCCTGCTGCGTGGCTTGGCTGACAGCGACCGCGTCATGGTCAACTCGCTGCACTCGCAGGGCGTGCAGACGCTCGGACGCGACCTCGAGGTGGAGGCCCGCGCACCGGACGGCCTCGTCGAGGCGTTTCGGGTGCGCTCGGCGCCCGGTTTCGCGCTGGCCGTACAGTGGCACCCCGAGTGGCAGGTCATGAAGCATCCCTTTTCGCGTGCGCTGTTCGCCGCCTTCGGCGACGCGGCCCGCTCGCGCAGCAACAGACGGTAATCACGCATGAGCACCCCGATCCAGCAGTTCTTCAAGGAGCACGGCATTTCCGAAGTCGAGGCCGTCGTGCCCGACATGGCCGGCATCGCGCGTGGCAAGGTGATGCCCGCGGTGAAATTCGCGGAAGACGAGGGCATGCGCATGCCCGAGAGCATCTTCCTGCAGACCGTGACGGGCGACTATCCGGAAGACGACCGCGCGATCAGCCCGTCGGAGATCGACATCGTGATGAAGGCCGACCCGGCAACGACGCGCGTCGTGCCGTGGGCCGCGGAGCCGACCGCGCAGGTGATCCACGACAGCTTCTATTCCGACGGCCGGCCGGTGACCATGGCGCCGCGTTACGTGCTGCGCCACATCCTCGACCTCTATGCCGCGCGGGGCTGGAAGCCGATCGTCGCGCCCGAGCTCGAGTTCTACCTGGTCGAGCCGAACACCGACGCCGACTATCCGCTCAAGCCGCCGGTCGGCCGCTCGGGCCGTCCCGAGATCGGCCGCCAGTCGTACAGCATCGCGGCGGTCAACGAGTTCGATCCGCTGTTCGACGACATCTACGCGTTCTGCGAAGCGCAGGAGATCGAGATCGACACGCTGATCCACGAGGACGGCGCGGCGCAGATGGAGATCAACCTGATCCACGGCGATGCGATGTCGCTCGCCGACCAGGTGTTCATGTTCAAGCGGACGGCGCGCGAGGCGGCCTTCCGCCACAAGATGTACGCGACGTTCATGTCCAAGCCGATGGCCCGCGAGCCCGGCAGCGCCATGCACATCCACCAGAGCGTCGTCGACACGAAGACCGGCCGCAGCATCTTCAGCGACAAGGACGGCAACCCGAGCGCGCTCTTTTTCGCGCACATCGCGGGGCTGCAGAAATACCTGCCCTCGGCGATGTGCCTGTTCGCGCCCAACGTCAACGCGTTCCGCCGCATCATCCTGCGTCACCTCGCGCCCATCAACACGCAATGGGGCTACGACAACCGCACGGCGGGCCTGCGCGTACCGATCTCCAACGCCGAGAACCGCCGCGTCGAGAACCGCCTCGGCGGCGCCGATGCGAACCCATACCTCGCCATCGCCGCCTCGCTCGCGTGCGGCTACCTCGGCATGCTCGAAGGCCTCAAGCCGTCGGAACCCGTGACCGGGAGCGCCTACGACCTGCCGTTCGGGCTGCCGCGCAGCCTCGAGGAATCGGTGCGCATGCTGCGCGACTGCCGGTCGCTGATCGACCTGCTCGGCGACCGTTTCGTGCTCGCCTACACCGCCGTGAAGGAGAGCGAGCACGACACGTTCCTGCAGGTCATCAGCAGCTGGGAGCGCGAGCATCTGCTGCTCAATGTCTGATGTACCGCAGGCGGCCGGCCGCGACGCCGGCCACCGCCTCCGCACTGGACGCCCGAGGACACACCCTGCATGCGATCCACCCCCTATCTCGCCGAGAAGACCACCGCGTACTGGCAGGACCTCGATCGCCAGCATTACCTGCACCCGTTCACGGACTTCAAGCACCTGCATGCGAAGGGCACGCGGATCATCGTCAAGGCCGAGGGCGTGTACCTGTACGACTCCGAGGGCCACCGCATCCTCGACGGCATGGCGGGGCTCTGGTGCGTCAACGTGGGCTACGGCCGCCGCGAGCTGGCCGAGGCCGCGTATCGCCAGCTCCTCGAGCTGCCCTACTACAACAGCTTCTTCCAGACCGCCCACCCGCCGGCGATCGAACTCGCGAAGCAGCTCGTCGACCTGACGCCGCCGCAGTTCAACCGGGTGTTCTTCACGGGCTCGGGGTCCGAGGGCAACGACACGGTGGTGCGGCTGGTGCGCCGCTACTGGGACCTGCTCGGCCAGCCCGAGCGCACGGTCATCGTCAGCCGCATCAACGCCTATCACGGCAGCACCGTGGCCGGCGCGAGCCTGGGCGGCATGGGTTTCATGCACGAGCAGGGCGGGCTGCCGATTCCGGACATCGTCCACATCCCGCAGCCGTACTGGTACGGCGAGGGCGGCACGCTCGGGCCGGCGGAATTCGGCCTGCGGGCGGCGCGTGCGCTGGAGCGCAAGATCCTCGAGGTCGGCCCGCACCGGGTCGCCGCGTTCATCGGCGAGCCGATCCAGGGCGCGGGCGGCGTCATCATCCCTCCGGACACCTACTGGCCGGAAATCCAGAAGATCTGCGAGCGCTACGGCATCCTGCTCGTGGCCGACGAGGTCATCTGCGGCTTCGGCCGCACGGGCCACTGGTTCGGCTCAGACCACTTCGGCATCTCGCCCGACCTCATGACCATCGCCAAGGGTCTGTCGTCGGGCTACCTGCCGATCGGCGGCGTCATGGTCGCCGACCGCGTCGCCGACGTGCTGATCGAGCAGGGCGGCGAGTTCGCGCACGGCTTCACGTATTCCGGACACCCCGCAGCCTGCGCTGTGGCCAGCGTGAACCTGAGCCTGATCCAGCAGGAAGACCTCGTGGCGCGCACCCGCGACGAGACGGGGCCGTACCTGGCGAAGAAATGGCGGGAGATCGCGGAACACCCGCTGGTCGGCGAGGCGCGCTCCGTGGGCCTGATCGGCGCGCTCGAACTCGTGAAGGACAAGGCCACGCGGACTTTCTTCGACCCGCGCGGCGAGGTCGGCACGATCTGCCGCGACTTCTGTTTCCGGAACGGCCTGATCATGCGCGCGGTGCGCGACACCATGATTGTCTCGCCGCCGCTGGTGATCACGCGCGAGCAGCTCGACGAGCTGGCGGAGAAGGCCTGGCGGTGTCTTGACCTGACGCAGGCGCGCTGCCGTGCCGAAGGGCGGCTCTGAGCCGGCCCGTCGTGTCCGCGCGGGGCGCCCGGCACGGCCGCGGCGTGCCGAGGCCCGCCCCGCAGGCCCCCTAGTCACCACAAAATTTCTTCGCTATACAGCGGGGTCTGCGTCGGGCGAGCGCCGTCCGGCGCCCGTCCCATCGAAAGAAATCACAGGGGTACGACTACGATGATCATCAGCATCCGCGCCGGCCTGCTCGGCCTGGTGGCCGCCACCGCGCTCGTGGGCTGCGGCAAGAAGCAGGAAACTCCTCCCGCGGCGGACACCGCCGCCGTGACCGCGCCGGCCTCGGCCGAGGAGAAGATCGTCAACGTCTACAACTGGTCCGACTACATCGACCCGAAGACGCTCGAGCAGTTCACGACCGAGACCGGCATCAAGGTCAACTACGACGTGTTCGACTCGAACGAGGTGCTCGAGACCAAGCTGCTCGCCGGCAACACGGGCTACGACGTCGTGGTGCCGTCGGCCTCGTTCATGGAACGGCAGATCAAGGCGGGGGTGTTCCGCAAGCTCGATCGCGCGAAGATCACGAACTGGGACAAGCTCGACCCCGAGGTGCTGCAACGCGTGGCCCTGCACGACCCGGGCAACGAGCACGCGGTCAATTTCATGTGGGGCACGACCGGCATCGGCTACAACGAGGGCAAGGTCAAGGCCATCGATCCGAAGGCGCCCGTCGACAGCTTCCGGCTGGTGTTCGATCCGGCGGAGGCGAAGAAGTTCGAGGGCTGTGGCATCTCCGTGCTCGATGCGCCGAGCGAGATCACGGCGGTCGCGCTGGCCTATCTGGGCAAGGACCCGAACAGCCAGTCGGAGGCCGATCTCAAGCTCGCCGAGGACCTGCTGATGAAGGTCCGGCCCTACATCCGCATGATCCACAGCTCGAACTACATCGACGCGCTCGCCAACGGCGAAATCTGCATCGCGGTGGGCTGGAGCGGTGACGTCCTGCAGGCCCGCGACCGCGCGGCCGAGGCCGGCCAGAGCAACGTCATCAAGTACAGCGTGCCGAAGGAAGGCACGATCATCTGGTTCGACATGTTCGCCATCCCGGCCGACGCGCCGCATCCCGACAACGCCCACCTGTTCATCGACTTCATGAACCGGCCCGAGATCGCGGCGGCGAACTCGAACTTCGTCAATTACGCGAACGGCAATTCCGCCTCGCTGCCGCAGGTCAATGAATCCGTCCGCAACGACCCCGGCATCTACCCGCCGGCGGAGGTCAAGGCCAAGCTGTTCCCGGACCTGGCCGAGACGGCGGAATTCACGCGCCTGCTGAACCGCACCTGGACGAGGTTCACGACGGGCAAGTGATCGCCCGGGCATGACGCCGACCGCGGGGCGGCCGGAGCACTTCCGGTCGCCCCGTCTTCCCGCGAGGTCCCGCTACCCAAGCCGGATGGCCTGAGCTATAACCGGGTCGAGCCGGCCCCCGGGGCGGCGTTCATCCCGGGAGACCCATGAACACCCTGCTCCAGACCGGCTTCTGCGTGGTCCTGCTGTCTTCCGCGCTGGGGGCCTGCGGCCAGAAGCCGGAGGACGCTCCGGGCGCCGTCAGCGGCCCCGGGACAGCGAGGGGCGAAACGGTCGTCAACGTCTACAACTGGTCGGATTACATCGATCCGAGGGTCATCGACGACTTCCAGAGGCAGACGGGCATCAAGGTCAACTACGACGTCTTCGACTCCAACGAGGTGCTCGAGACCAAGCTGCTCACGGGCAACTCGGGCTACGACGTCGTGGTGCCGAGCGCCTACTTCCTCGAGCGACAGGTCAAGGCCGGCGTGTTCGCGAAACTCGACAGGTCGCGACTGCCGAACCTGAAGAACCTCGATCCCGAACTCGCCGCGCAAGCCGCCCGCCACGATCCCGGGGGCGAGCATTCGGTCGTGTACATGTGGGGCACGACGGGCATCGGCTACGACGCCGCCAAGGTGAAGGCGATCCTGCCGGACGCGCCGGTCGACAGCTGGCGGCTGGTGTTCGACCCGGCGATCGTCGCGCGCTTCGAGGGCTGCGGCGTGTCCGTGCTCGACGACCCGACCGACATCGTCTCGACGGTGCTGCTCTACCTCGGCAAGGACCCCAACAGCGAGTCCGAGGCCGACCTGGCCGCAGCCGAAGCCGTGCTGATGAAGATCCGGCCCTATCTGCGGACCATCCACAGCTCGCAGTACATCGACCAGCTCGCCAACGGCGAGCTGTGCATCGCCGTCGGCTACAGCGGCGACATCCTGCAGGCCCGCGACCGCGCGGCGGAGGCGGGCAAGCCGGTCGACATCCGGTACTCGATCCCGCGCGAGGGCGCCCTGACCTGGTTCGACACGCTGGCCGTGCCGGCCGATGCGGCGCACGTGGCCAACGCGCACGCGTTCATCGACTTCCTGCTGCGTCCAGAGGTTGCTGCCGCGAACTCCGACTTCGTCAACTTCGCGAACGCCAATGCCGCGGCCACTCCGCTGGTCAATGAGGAGCTGCGCAACGATCCGGGCATCTATCCGACGCCGGAGGTGAAGGCCCGGCTGCAGCCGAACCTGGCGAAGTCCGCGGCGTTCACGCGCGCGCTGAACCGCACCTGGACGCGCTTCATGACGGGGCGTTGACGCCCGCGAAGCCCCGCCGGCCGCGAACCGAAGCCACGATCCCCGCACACCGCGAGTACCCAATGTCCACCTCACCGCGCCCCGCGCAGCAGAAGTTCGAGCCCTGGACCGACCCGAACGCGAAGCCCTACGTCCGCATCGAGAAGGTCACCAAGCAGTTCGGCGACTTCCTCGCCGTCGACGACGTGACGCTCGACATCTACAAGAAGGAGATCTTCTGCCTGCTCGGTGCATCGGGTTGCGGCAAGACCACGCTGCTGCGCATGCTGGCGGGTTTCGAGCGGCCGACGTCCGGGAAGATCTTCATCGACGGCGTCGACATGACGTCGATCCCGCCGTACGAGCGTCCGGTCAACATGATGTTCCAGTCGTACGCGGTGTTCCCGCACATGACGGTGGAGCAGAACGTCGCCTTCGGCCTGCGGCAGGAAAGCCTGCCGAAGGCGGAGATCGCGCAGCGCGTCGGCGACATGCTCAAGCTCGTCCGGCTCGACCAGTTCGGGAAGCGCAAGCCGCATCAGCTCTCGGGTGGCCAGCGGCAGCGCGTCGCGCTCGCCCGCGCGCTCGTGAAGAAGCCGAAGCTGCTGCTGCTCGACGAGCCGCTCGCGGCGCTCGACAAGAAGCTGCGCGAGCACACGCAGTTCGAGCTCATCAACATCCAGGAGACCCTCGGCGTCACGTTCGTCGTCGTCACGCACGACCAGGAGGAGGCGATGACGCTGTCGACGCGCATCGGCCTGATGAACCACGGCGAGATCATCCAGGTCGGCACGCCCAGCGAGATGTACGAGTACCCGGCATCGCGCTTTGCCGCGGAGTTCATCGGCTCGGTCAACATGTTCGAGGGCCGCCTGATCGAGGACGAGCCTTCGTACGTGCGCATCGCCTGCGATGACCTCGAGGCGCCGATCTTCGTCAGCCACGGCGTGAGCTCGGCGCCCGGCGCCACGATCTGGGCGGCCATCCGGCCGGAGAAGGTCACCATGAGCCGCGCGAAGCCCGACGCGGCGGACAACTGGACGTCGGCCGTCGTGCGCGACATCGCGTACATGGGCGACATGTCGATCTACCTGCTGCGGCTCGCGTCGGGGAAGATCGTCCGCGTCACCCAGCCGAACACCTACCGGCACGCCGACGACCGCGTCACCTGGGACGAGCACGTTTACCTGCAGTGGCATCCCGAGAGCCCCGTCGTGGTGACCAAGTGAAGAGGCTCCTCAAGCGTCTCGGCCTGCAGGGGCGGACGCTCGTCACCGCCGTGCCCTACCTCTGGCTGGTGGTGTTCTTCCTGATCCCCTTCGCGATCGTGCTCAAGATCAGCTTCTCGAGCACGCAGATCGCGATGCCGCCGTACGAGCCGCTGGTGCGCTGGGCAGGCGAGCAGGTGCTGCAGATCAAGCTGAACCTGGCCAACTTCGCTTTCCTGGTGCAGGACAACCTCTACTGGATGGCGTACCTGAACTCGATCCTGGTCGCCGCCGTGTCGACGGTCATCTGCCTCCTGATCGGCTACCCGATCGCCTATGCGATCGCACGCAGCAGTCCCGCGGCGCGCAGCATCCTGATGCTGCTGGTCGTGCTGCCCTTCTGGACGTCGTTCCTGCTGCGCGTCTACGCCTGGATCGGCATCCTCAAGAACAACGGCTTGATCAACAACCTGCTGATGGCGACCGGCGTCATCGACGAGCCGATCCAGATGCTGCAGACCGACTTCGCGGTCTACGTGGGCATCGTGTACTCGTACCTGCCGTTCATGATCCTGCCGCTGTACGCCAACCTCGAGAAGATGGACCTCACGCTGCTCGAGGCGGCGGCGGACCTCGGCTGCAAGCCCTGGCAGGCGTTCTGCAAGGTGACGCTGCCACTGTCGGTTCCCGGCATCGTCGCCGGCTGCCTGCTCGTCTTCATCCCGGCCGTCGGTGAGTTCGTGATTCCCTCGCTGCTCGGCGACCCGGGCATGCTGATGATCGGCAAGGTGCTGTGGACCGAGTTCTTCAACAACCGCGACTGGCCGGTCGCCAGCGCCGTCGCCATCGCGCTGCTGCTGTTCCTCGTCATCCCGATCATGTTCTACCAGCGCGCGCAGGATGCGGAATCCGGCGGGGGGCTGCACCGATGAAGCAGGGCATCACCGTCTTCCGCGCCATCGTGCTGACGCTAGGGTTCGCGTTCCTCTACATCCCGATCGTCTCGCTGATCGTGTACTCGTTCAACGAGTCGCGGCTGGTCACCGTCTGGGGCGGGTTCTCGACCAGATGGTACGGCGCGCTGTTGCGCAACGAGCAGATCCTCAATGCCGCGTGGCTCAGCATCAAGGTCGCCGTGCTGTCGGCGACGCTGGCCGTCGTGCTCGGCACGCTCGCGGGCATGGCGCTCGCACGCTTCGGGCCGTTCAAGGGCCGCACGCTGCTGTCGGGCCTGACGACGGCGCCGCTGGTCATGCCCGAGGTCATCACGGGCCTGTCGCTGCTGCTGCTGTTCGTCACGATGGAGCAGCTGCTCGGCTGGCCGGAGGGGCGCGGCATGACGACGATCGTCATTTCGCACATCACCTTCACCATGGCCTTCGTCACGGTCGTCGTGCAGTCGCGGCTCGCGCAGATGGACGATTCGCTCGAGGAGGCGGCGATGGATCTCGGCGCGCGTCCGCACAAGGTGTTCTTCCTGATCACGCTGCCGATCATCTTCCCGGCGCTGCTGTCGGGCTGGCTGCTCGCGTTCACGCTGTCGCTCGACGATCTCGTCATCACCAGTTTCGTCGCCGGCCCGGGTTCGAGCACGCTGCCCATGGTGATTTTCTCCAAGGTCCGTCTCGGCGTCAGTCCGGACATCAACGCGCTGGCGACGATCCTGGTGGCGATCGTCGCGGTCGGGGCGGTCGTGGCGGGCGTCGTGTCGGCGCGACAGCAGAAGGCACGCGACCGCGATGCCCAGATGGCGCTCGCGGCCAACCAGCAGTTGATCGAAAGCCTCAAGAAGGGCTGAGACGCGTGACGGGCGAACGGCGCGGTCAGGCAAGCGTGGAAGGTGACCTGGGCCAGGTCGTGGTCGCGTTCGACGTGGGTGGTTCCTTCGTCAAGGCGGGCCTGGTCGCCGTGCGCAGCGGCATGGTGCTCGGCGACGTGCGGCGCCGGCCGACGCCAGCCGGTGCCGCGCCCGAGGCGGTGCTGGAACTGCTGGTCACCATGGCGGGCGAACTTTCCACTGCGGGCCCGATCGGGCTCGCGTTCCCCGTGGTGGCGAAGAACGGCGTCGCGTGGACCGCGGCCAATATCGACAAGCGCTGGATCGGCATGAACGTGCAGGCCCATCTGCAGGCGCGGCTGCAGCGGCCGGTCGCCTTTCTCAACGACGCCGATGCCGCAGGTGTGGCAGAGATGACGCTCGGCGCCGGTCGCCACCGCGGCCAGGGCACCGTCATGGTCCTTACGCTCGGCACGGGCATCGGATCGGCGTTGTTCGTGGACGGCCGGCTGCTGCCCAACACCGAATTCGGGCACCTCGAAGTCGGCGGCCGGGAGGCCGAGCATCGCGCGGCGGCCAGGGTGCGGACGGATCGTGGCCTCGACTGGGTCGAGTGGGCGTGCGAGGTCAACGTCGTGCTCGATGCCTACCATGCGCTGCTCTGGCCCGACCTCTTCATCGTCGGCGGCGGCGTGACCGAGAACTGGGAGCACTTCGGACCGCTGCTCAACAGCCGGGCCGAGATCGTACGCGCCGCGTTCGGCAACGATGCGGGCCTCGTCGGCGCGGCGATGGCGGCCGCCCGGCTCGGGGGCGCCTGCTAGAATCCGGCCGATGCGCGCGCGGATCGAGAGCAAGCTGCCGGCCGTCGGCACGACGATTTTCACGCTCATGTCGCGGCTCGCGGCGGAGCATGGCGCGATCAATCTCTCGCAGGGCTATCCCGATTTCGATCCGCCGGCGCGGCTGGTCGAGCTGGTCGCGCACTACATGGGCCGCGCCGGCGGATCGCAGAACCAGTACGCGCCCATGACCGGGCTGCCCGCGTTGCGTGAGGCGATCGCCGCCGGGCTGAGCAACCGCTACGGACGCGAAGTCGACGTCGAAGCGGACATCACCGTCACCTCGGGTGGCACGGAGGCGCTCTTCTGCGCCATCCACGCGACGGTGCGGCCCGACGACGAGGTGATCCTGCTCGACCCGGCCTACGACTCCTACGAGCCCGCCGTCGTGCTCGCGGGCGGCCGTGCCGTGCGCGTGCCGCTGCGGCGGCCGGACTTCGGCGTCGACTGGCAGTGCCTGAGCGATGCGCTGACGCCGCGCACGCGGCTGCTGGTGCTCAATTTTCCGCACAATCCCAGCGGCGCCGTGCTCGCCGCGGACGACCTGGACACGCTCGCGTCCCTCGTGCGGGACACGCCCGTGCTGTTGCTGTCGGACGAGGTGTACGAGCACATGCTGTTCGACGGGCGGCGGCATCACAGCCTGCTCGCGCACCGCGAGCTCGCCGAACGCAGTTTCGTCGTGTCCTCGTTCGGCAAGACGTATCACGCGACGGGCTGGAAAGTCGGCTACTGTGTCGCGCCGGGCGCGCTCATGGCGGAGTTCCGCAAGGTGCATCAGTTCGTGCAGTTTGCCGTGGCGACACCGCTGCAGGCCGCGCTCGCCGCGTTCATGCGCGAGTGCCCGGGGCACGCGAGCGGGCTGCCGGTGTTCTACCAGGCGAAGCGCGACCATTTCGCCCGGCTGCTCGACGGCACGCGCTTCCGGTACGAGCCCGCGGCGAGCACGTATTTCCAGCTCGCCGACTATTCGGCCATCAGCGACGAGGGGGACACGGTGTTCGCCCGCCGCCTGACGACGGAGCACGGCGTCGCCGCGATACCGATCTCGGTATTCTCCGCCAGACCGCCCGCGACGGAGCGGATCGTCCGGTTCTGTTTTGCCAAGCACGAGGCCACGCTCGACGCGGCGGCCGCCAGACTGAGGACCCTATGAGTGTGAATCTGCGCGTGACGCTGATCCAGGCGGACCTCGCCTGGCAGGCCCCGATGACCAACCGGCGTCTGCTCGCCGCCCACTTCCGCGGTCTCGCCGGCCACACCGACCTGATCGTGCTGCCCGAGATGTTCACGACGGGCTTCACGATGGACGCCGCCGGCCTCGCCGAGACGATGGATGGCGAGACCGTCCACTGGATGCGGGAAGAAGCGGCGGCGTGGGGTTGCGCGATCACGGGCAGTCTGATCGTGCGCGACGGGGGCAAGCACTACAATCGCCTGCTGTTCGTGAAGCCCGACGGCAGCATCGACCACTACGACAAGCGCCACCTGTTCCGGCTGGCCAGCGAGCAGAAGCACTTCGCCGCGGGCGCGCACCGCAAGCTGATCGAATACAAGGGCTGGCGCCTCTGTCCGCAGGTCTGCTACGACCTGCGCTTCCCGGTGTGGAGCCGCAACCGCGGCGACTACGACGCGCTGGTGTTCGTGGCCAACTGGCCGGCGCGGCGGCGCGTGGCATGGTCCGCGCTGCTCAAGGCGCGCGCGATCGAGAATCTCTGCTACTCGGTGGGCGTGAACCGCGTCGGCAAGGACGGCAACGGCGCGACCTATGCCGGCGACAGCGCCGTCTACGACTTCCTCGGCCAGTCGCTCGGCGGCGAGCACGGCGGTGACTTCGTCGAGACGGTCGTGCTCGACCGCGAGGCACTCGACACCTACCGGCGCGAGTTCCCGGCGCATCTCGACGCCGACGCCTTCGAGCTCGGGGCCGGGTCCGCATGAAGAAGCGCACGCGCGTCACGCATCCGCGCGAGGTGCGCGTGCCGACGGACAACCGGCCGCTCGTCGCGCCGATCTACCAGTCGGTCAAGTTCACGTTCGACGACGTCGGGCAGACGCTCGCGCAGTTCAAGGGTGAACGCGAGGGATTCTATTATTCGCGCGTCGCGAATCCGACGCTCGCACAGCTCGAGGGGCTGCTCGCCGAGTTGCAGGGCCGGGACGGTTGCCTGCTGACGGGCTCGGGCGTGGCGGCCGTGGCGACGCCGCTGCTCGCGCTGTTACGGTCCGGCGACCACGTCGTGCATTTCGCGGAGCAGTATCAGCCGACGCGCGCGCTGATCGGCCGGATGCTGCGTCGCTTCGGCGTCGCGAGCACGCTGCTGTCGATCGACGACCTCGCGGGCCTCGAGCGCGTGCTGGCGGCGACGCCAACGAAGCTGGTCGTGTTCGAGTCGCCGACCAATCCCGTGCTCAAGATAGCCGACGTCGCCCGCATCGCCGACCTGGCGCGGCGGCACGGCGCGACGACGCTGCTCGACAACACGCTCGCGGGCTTCCACAACCACGGCCAGTTCGAAGTCGACCTGTTCGTGCACAGCCTGACCAAGTACGCGTCGGGCCACGGCGACGTGATGGGCGGTGCCGTGATCGGCCGCGCGGAGCTGATCGACGCGCTGCGCGACGATGCCTCGCTGCTCGGACCGACGCTCGATCCACACGCGGCGTTCCTGCTGCTGCGCGGCATGAAGACCTACTACGTGCGTCGCGACGCACAGTGCCGCAGCGCCCAGGCCGTCGCCGAATTCCTTGCGCGGCAGCCGCAGGTGTCGCGCGTACGTCATCCGGGGTTGCAGGACGACCCCGGGCACGAAAGGGCAAGGCGACAGATGCACGATTTCGGCACCGTCGTGACGTTCGACCTGCACGGCGGTCTCGAGGCGGGTACGCGTTTTGCCGAAGCACTGGAGCTGTTCGCCATCGCGGCGAGCCTCGGATCGACCGAATCGCTCGTGCTGCCGCCGGCTCTGCAGCAGCCGCGCGGGTTTACGGCCGAACAGCAGCGGTGGTCGGACATCGGGCCGGGCACCGTGCGATTGTCTGTCGGACTGGAGGACGTCGACGACCTGACGGCGGACCTCGGGCAGGCGCTGCAGGCCGCGGCGCGGGCGCCTTAGCGCCCACCCTGACGTCTGTTATGCTCCGCCCCGAGGACACCTGGGGCATAGGACATGGATGCCGCCGGCCTGGACGCCGGGTTCCACGTGGGCGACTGGCTCGTCGAGCCGCGCGCGTTCCGCGCGTCCTCCGGCGGGAACGCCGTCGCGCTCACCGACGATCAGGTGCAAAACAGACGTGGTCCCTGCGCGGCGCGGCCGATCAGGAAGTTGCCGAGGTTCGGGTCGCGATGCCGGATCAGGCGGGTCAGCACGTTCAACTGGCCGACGTGCCGGGCATAGACCGCATCCGACTCGAATCGCGCGGGCGCGTAGACGTCGGGCAGCGCCGTCACGTCCTGCAGCCAGTACTGCATCACCGTGAGCACCTGGTCGGTGGCGGCGAAGGTGCGTTCGACGTCCGGCGAGTATGGGCGGAGGTCGGCGAGCGGCAGGAAGCGCAGCACGGTCGGCGGTACGAGGTACTCGGGAGGGTCGACGAACAGCTTCTGCAGCTCGTAGGCCGCCAGGTCGTAACGCGGCACGTTGTTGAACGAATCCGCGCCGGGCGCGGCCTTGCGCAGCTTCACGTGCAGCGGCGCGGAGCCGCCGAGCGAGACGTCCGCCTTGAGCGTGATGTCGCCTTTCGCCTTGGGCCGGCTGATTTCGGCGTGCTCGATGCGCAGCGGCTCGGCGAGCAGCAGCTGCTCGAGTTCATCGACCGGCCGGGTGACGTTGGCGTCCTGCGCCGGGACGGCCGCGGCGACGATCACCAGCGCCAGCGCGAGCAGGCGCGCCTGCGGGCTGCGGCGGACAGGTTCCATCCTGCACCTCGTCGGCCCCCTGACGACCCTCGTCGATCGGGGCCATGGCGACTTTACCGCACGGCCGGCACGACCTCGAACAGCTCGATGTCGTGGCCGTCCGCCCGGACTGTCCCGAGCCGCGACGCAGCCGTGCCGCAGCGTCCGACGGCCGCGACGAACTTCGCCGCCTGGTGCGACTTGATGGCATAGACGTTGCGCTCGGGCGTCGCGATCTCGGCGCAGAGGTCTTCCGGCGCCAGGTACTTCGAGTACTCGAACTTGCGCTCGCCGATCTGGACGCCCTCGACGGCCACGTCGAGATAGACGTTCAAGCCGAAATACGGCCGCATGCCGACGAATACGATGCCGTCGATCGACCGGGAATCGAGGATCGCGCGCAACTGGGCGGCGATGGCGCGCGCGTCGCGGTCCGATGGCCAGTGGGCGAGGGTGCCCTTGAACGCGACCATGGCGACCGTCGCCGCCAGGACGACCGCGGCGAAGCGCCCGGCAGAACGCTCGTGCCAATGCGCGAGCGGGCGCGACAGGATCAGAGCGAGCGGCACGAACAGCGGCAGGACGTACAATTGCAGCCGCGAGCGTGCCAGGCACAGCACCGCGAGCGGCACGAGCAGCCAGTAGGCGAGCAGCAGCCACTCGGGCCGACGCTGCCGCAGCCGGTCGCGCCACTGGTGCCAGGCTGCGCGCGGCCCGCCGGTGGTGACGACGGCGACGGCGGACCACGGCAGCGTGCCGACCAGCAGCATCGGCAGGTAGACCTCGATGGCGCCGTACCACCGGGCATTGCGGTCGTGGGCCGCCGTGAAGAGACGGTCATAGACCTCGTAGCCGAGGAAGTACCGCAACCGGTCCGGCTGCTGCGCGATCAGCACCGCGAACCACGTGAACGCGACGACGGCGAACAGGACCGGGCCGGCGGGCGCGAACATCGGACGCAGGTGCCGGCGCTCGTGGACCGCAACGAAGGCGACCATGCCGAGCAGCGGCAGCAGGCCCGGCGGACCCTTGGTCAGGAACGCGAGCCCCCAGGCCAGCCACATGGCGAGGAACCAGCGCCGCGTGCCCGCCCCGTCGCGCGACCATGCCTCGACGAACGCGTACATCGCGGCCGTTTCGAATGACGCCAGGATCGGATCCGTCGACACGATGTTGGACGCCACCGCCGGCGCGAACGACAGCGCCCAGACGGTCGGCGGCAACCACGGCTTGACCGGGCACAGCCGGCGACCGAGGCCGAAGACGAAAAGCCCGGTGGCGATGAATGCCAGCGCGCCCGGCAGCCGCGCGGCCCACTCGTGGTGGCCGAGCAACGCGAAGCTCGCGGCGAGCGCCCAGTACGTCAGCGGCGGCTTGGTCAGGTGCGGGTGCTCGCCGTCGACCGTCGGCACGAGCCAGTCGCCGTTCTCGTGCATGTGGATACCGGCCGAGCTGTAGCGGCCCTCGTCGGGCTCCCAGATGCCGCGCGTGCCCTGGAACGCGAAGGCGACGACGAACAGCAGGGCGAGCAGCCAGGCCGGCGGGCGAGCCGCGACGTGGTGGTTCACAGGCTGCTGAACACGCGCACGCGGTGGCGGTGGTAGGGCAGCACCTCGAGCAGGTCGCCCTCCCTCAGGCGCTGCTGGATGCTGCGCCACCACTCCGCGGTCAGGATCTCGGCGTGCGCATCGAGGAAGACCTGCTTCAGCCCTGGATCGAAGCCGAGGAAGTTGAGGAACGTCTCCGGGAAGACGTCGTTCTCGCCGACGTAGAACCACGCGTCGGCGCGCATGTCATCCTCGTCGTGCTCGGACTGCGGCACGTCGCGGAACCGGCAGTCGGTGACCAGGCAGAGTTCGTCGTAGTCGTAGAAGATCACGCGCCCGTGCCGTGTCACGCCGAAGTTCTTCAGCAGCAGGTCGCCCGGAAAGATGTTCGTCACCGCGAGGTCGCGGATCGCCTGACCGTACTCGACGACGGCCTTCTCGGCGAGCTCGCGGTCGACGGAGCGCAGGTAAAGGTTGAGCGGCGTCATGCGCCGCTCGATGTACAGGTGGTCGATGGTGACCTCGTCGCCATCGAAGTGCGCGGTGCGTGCCGCTTCCTTCTGCAGCTCCTCGAGCAGCTCCTGCGAAAAACGTGCCTTCGGGAAGCGGATGCTCTTGAACTCCTGCGCGTCGACCAGGCGCCCGGCGCGGTCGTGTTTGAACACCAGCTCGTACTTGGAGAGCACGTCCTCGCGCAGGATGTTCTTCTGGTACGGGAACCTGTCGCGGATGAGCTTGAAAACGACGTCGAACGACGGCAGCGTGAAGCAGATCATGACGAGGCCGCGCTCGCCAGGCGCCAGCACGAACTGGTCGTCCGAGTGCTGCAGGTGCTTGAACAGCTCGCGGTAGCGCTCGGTCTTGCCCTGCTTGGCCCGGCCGAGCACGGTGTACAACTCGCTGACCGGCTTCAGCGGCAGGATGGTCTTGAGGAACTTGACCACCTCGCCGACGTGCGCGAGGTCGACGTGGAAATACGAGCGCGTGAAGCTGAACAGGATGCTGACGGGCCCGGTCTCGAGCATGATCGCGTCAACGACGACGCCGCTGTCGAGATTGCGCAGCGCGACCACGAACGGCGCCGTCCAGCCGCGGCCGTTGATGCGTCCGACGAGATAGGCGCGCGTCATCTGGTAGAAGACTTCCTTGATGACCTCGACGGACTCGGGCGCGCGCCGCTCCGTGCTCGCATTGACGAGGGCCTTCATCTCGTCGGCCACCATCTTCACGCTGCGCTCGAAGTCGCGGTAGGGCGTGCGGAAGCGGTAGTCGGCCAGCAGTTCCTCGGCCAGCAGGTCGAGGTCGCCGCGGACCGCGTAGACGCGGGTCTCGACGTGCGAGTGCACGTTGGCGAGCGGGTCGAGGTCGAGCGCGACGAACTCGACGGCGGGGTCGACGCCGACGGTGTCGAAGGTCTTGCGCGTGACGGAGCTGAAGAACGTCTTCGGGAATTCGCAGTCCGGCAGCGGGTCGATCATCTCGTCGAAGCGACGCTTGACCGCCGACCAGACGGCCCGCTCGTGCATCTCGTCGCCGAGGCGGTGACGCATCAGCTCGACGGTGCCGTTGACGTACTTGCGGTAGAGCTCGATGCGCTCGACCGCGTCGCGCTGGCTGCCGCGCCAGTCGCGCTCCTCGAAGCGCTGCCGGGCGCGCTGGGTGATGGCGCGGAAATCGGCGTTGTAGTCGGCGAACGCATCGACGAGCAGTTGCGCGCAGTCGCGGACCAGCGTGTCGCGCGTGCTCGGATGGGCGACGGTCAGGTTCATGTGCTGTCGAACTCCAGCCGCCGCCCCCTCCCTCCCGGCCGGCCCGCCCCGGGTCAGAGGTTCCTGATCAGGGCGTCGCCGAACTCGCTGCACTTCACTTCCTTCGCACCGTCCATCAGGCGCGCGAAGTCGTAGGTGACCGTCTTCTGGGCGATGCTCCTGTCCATCGCCGAGATGACGGCGTCGGCGGCCTCGAACCAGCCGAGGTAGCGCAGCAGCATTTCGCCCGAGAGGATTACCGAGCCCGGATTCACCTTGTCGAGGTTCGCGTACTTCGGCGCCGTGCCGTGCGTCGCCTCGAACACCGCGTGACCGGTCATGTAGTTGATGTTGCCGCCGGGCGCGATGCCGATGCCGCCGACCTGCGCCGCCAGCGCGTCGGACAGGTAGTCGCCGTTCAGGTTCATCGTCGCAATGACGTCGAACTCCTCTGGACGCGTGAGCACCTGCTGCAGCGTGATGTCGGCGATCGCGTCCTTGACGATGATCTTGCCGGCGGCCTTCGCGGCGTCCTGCTCGGCATTCGCTGCCTTGTCGCCCTTCTCGGCCTTGGTGCGCTCCCACTGGTCCCAGGTGTAGGTGTGCTGCGGGAACTCGCGCTCGGCCAGTGCATAGGCCCAGTTGCGGAAGGCGCCCTCCGTGAACTTCATGATGTTGCCCTTGTGCACGATCGTCACGCTCTTGCGCTTGTTGACGATCGCGTACTCGATGGCCGCGCGGAACAGACGCTCCGTGCCGTCCTTCGAGATCGGCTTGATGCCGATGCCCGACGTGTCCGGGAAGCGGATCTTGCCGTAGAGCTTGGGAAACGACTCCTTGAACAGCGCCTTGAACTTCTCGTTCTCGGGGCTGCCCGCCTCGAACTCGATCCCCGCGTAGATGTCCTCGGTGTTCTCGCGGAAGATGACCATGTCGACCTTCTCCGGCGCCTTGACCGGCGAGGGCACGCCGCGGAACCAGCGCACCGGGCGCAGGCAGACGTAGAGGTCGAGCATCTGGCGCAGCGCGACGTTCAGCGAGCGGATGCCGCCACCGATCGGCGTGGTGAGCGGCCCCTTGATGGAGACCAGGTACTCGCGGCAGGCCTCGACGGTCTCGTCCGGCAGCCAGGTATTGAGCAGGTCGTTCGCCTTCTGGCCGGCGTAGACCTCCATCCAGTGGATCTTGCGCTTGCCGCCGTATGCCTTGGCGACCGCCGCATCGAGCACCCGCACCGAGGCGCGCCAGATGTCGGGCCCCGTGCCGTCGCCCTCGATGAAGGGGATGACCGGCTGGTCGGGCACGACGAGCCTGCCATCGTGGATGGTGATTTTCTGTCCCTGCGGCGGGACCTTGAGCTTGAGCGCGGTGGACATCGAACCTGGCTCCGACGTGACGTCTCTTTTGGGGACGGGAAAGGGTCGGAATGCTAGCACACCGGGCCGTGCCGGGGATTTGCCGCAGCCGGGCCGCCGACCGTGAGCAGGGTCCTTGCGACGGCGACCGTGTCGCTGTAATTTCCGTTGCGAACCGCAACGCAGGACGGCCGCTTGGGTTTTCCGGGCATCGACTGGATCCGCCGACGACAGCGCACCCTGACGCAGGGCGTGCTTGCGCTGTTTTGCGCGGTCTGGTTGCAGGCGGCGCTCGTGCCCTGCGCCATGGCGTTCATGCCGGACGGCGCGATGGCCGGTGGGGAAGAGCATTGCGTTTACTGTCCGCCGGAGCGAGGCCAGTCCGCCGATCCGGCGGCCGACACAGGCGTCGACTGCCTGTATCCGGACGGTCCGCAGGTCGACACGCGGCCGTTGCTGGCGTTTCCTGCGGCGCCGCTCGTTGCGGCGGTGTTCGTTCTGGCGCCGATGTCGCGGGCGCCTGCCGGGCCGGTGCCGCGCACCGTCGCCACTGTCGTCCTGCCACGGCCCGCGTTGGCCGTGAGCTACTGTCGCTTTCTGAAATAGTCGCGCTTCGCCGAGTTGCATCCGCCCCGGGGTCGCCGTCGCCGGCTTCCCCGTGCCCGTGGAACGGCCGGAGTCCGACATGTCTGCCTTTAGATCCTTCGTCGCGAGTCTTTGCGGGCTCGCCGGATTCGCAACGCTGCTGGGCCCGCCACGCGCGGCCGGGCAGGAACTGACCCTCGCCGACGCCGAGCAGATCGCTCTCCGGCGCGACGCGATGACCCGCGAGATGCGCGCACAGGCCGCGGCCATGCGCGAGCGTGCCGTCGCGGAGGGCGAGCTGATGGACCCTCAGCTCCGCTTCGGCGTCACCAGCGTCCCCGTCGACTCCTTCAGCCTGTCGGAGGAGGACATGACCATGCTCGAGGTCGGGCTGAGCCAGGAGTTTCAGCCCGGCCGGTCACGACAACTCTCGCAACGGCAGATGCAGCAGCTCGCCGCGGCCATGGACGCGACGGCGCTCGACCGCGAGCGACTGGTCACGCGTGAGGTGCGCAAGCTGTGGACACAGCTCGCCTACCTCGGCGCGGCGCGCCAGGTCGTCGACGAGCAGGGCGCCTGGGTCGAGCAGATGCGTCAGTCGGCGCGCGCCCGCTACGCTGCCGGCGAAGGTTCGCAGCTCGACGTGCTCGCGGCGGGTCTCGACGTCGCGATGCTGCGCGAACAGCAGCTCGATCTCGATCGCGACGCGACGATGTATCGGTCGCAGCTCACCTTCTGGCTCGGCGCCGACGACGCGGCACGGGCGCAGCCCACGGCGATCGGCGCGCGCGCGGAGCTCGAGCCGCTGGCGGTCCTCGAGGCACGTCTTGTCTCACACCCCGCCCAGATCGACTACGAGCGTCGCCTCGATGCGGCGCAGACGGCCGTGGACGTCGCCAGGGAAAGGCGCAAGCCCGGCTGGATGCTCGACGTGAGCTATGGCTTCCGCGACGACATGCCCGACGGCACGTCGCGGGCCGACCTGCTGAGCGCCATGTTGAGCATGAGCGTCCCGCTGTTCGCCAGGAACCGCCAGGACCGCGAGGTCGCGGCAGCGCGTCTCGACGCGCGCGGCCTGCACGAGCGGCACGAGGATCACCGGCGTGAAATGCAGGCGATGCTCGTCGAGGCGTGGAACGCCGCACAGCGCACGGGCGAACTCGAGCGGTTCTACGAAACCGACCTGCTCGCGCTGGCCGACCAGTCCGTCAAGGCCGCGCTGCTCGCGTGGCGCGCCAACCGGGTCATGATCGACGAGGTCGTGCGCGCCCGGCGTCTCGCCGGCGAAACACGGCTCAAGCACCTGCGTCTGGCCGCCGACCGCGCGCTGGCGCAGCACGACATCGACTACCTCGCAGGGTCCACCCCATGAACGTCTCCCCGATCCGTTGCGCGGCCCTGTTCGCGCTCGCCGTCCTGCTCGGAGCCTGCTCGCGACAGCCGCCGGGCGAGGCCCCGCGCGCGGCCGCTGACGACACGCCGGCGAAGCATGTGCACACGCAAGCACAGGTCCGCTATCGCTGCCCGATGCATCCGGACGTCGTGCGCGACGCGCCGGGCCAGTGTCCGATCTGCGGTATGCAGCTCGTCGAGTTCGAGGCGACGCCGGCGGTCACGACGCAGCCCGGCACGGCGCAGGCCGTGGCCGCGGGTCGCGAAGTGCGCATCTCGCCGGCGGTGATCAACAACCTCGGCGTGCGTACCGAGCCCGTCGTGCGCGGCCGTCTGCGTCGCAGCGCGCAGACGGTGGGTTACGTCCAGTTCGACGAGCGAGGCGTGCGACAGGTCCGTACGCGCGCCGAAGGCTGGGTCGAGGCGCTGGCGGTGCGCGCGATGGGAGAGCCGGTGCGCAGGGGGCAATTGCTGTTCACGCTGTACTCGCCCATGCTCGAGAGCGCGCAGCGCGAGTACCTCGACGCGCTCGAGATCGGCAACGACGACCTGATCGCCGCCTCGCGCGACCGCCTGCAGGCGCTGGGTCTCGGCGGCACCGCGTCCGGTCTCGCCAGGACACGCAACACGACCGGGCGCGTGCCGTTCCATGCGCCGATCGACGGCGTCGTCACGGAGTTGATGGCGCGCGAAGGTGCGATGCTGAGCCCCGACATGGTCGCGATGACGATCACCGCACTCGGCAGCCTCTGGGTGATCGCCGAAGTCCCTGAGGCGCAGGCCGCGTGGCTGCAGGCGGGCACGCACGCGATGGTGCGCTTCCCTGCGCTGCCCGGTGACGTGGTGCACGGCAGCGTCGACTACGTCTACCCGGAACTCGGTCAGGAGACGCGCACCGTCCGTGCACGCATCACGCTGCGGAAGTCGCCGGCCGGCGTGAAGCCGAACATGCTGGCGAACGTCGAACTGGTCGGGGAGGGCGGCGAGGACGTGCTCAACGTGCCACGCGGAGCGCTGATCCGTGGCGGCGCGCAGGACCGCGTCGTCGTGGCGCTCGGCGACGGGCGATTCGCCTCGCGTCGCGTCGTGGCCGGTGCCGAGCGTGGTGACCGTGTCGCCATCCTCGACGGGCTGCGCGAGGGTGAGCAGGTCGTCACAGCGGCGCAGTTCCTGCTTGATTCCGAGGCGAACCTGGACGCCGGTCTCGAGCGGCTCGAAGGTGGCGGCGAAGGGGCCGGCGATGCCGAAGCCGCGCCGGGCGTCGGTCCGCACGCCGGGCACGCGGGGCATGCGCCATGATCGATGCGATCATCCGCGGCTCGCTCGCGAACCGGCCGCTGGTCCTGTTGCTGGCGCTCATGCTGGCGGCGGTCGGTCTGCACGCCGTGCAGAGTACGCCGGTCGATGCCTTGCCCGACCTGTCCGACGTGCAGGTGATCGTGCGCACGCCCTGGCCGGGCCAGGCACCGCGGCTCGTCGAGGACCAGGTCACGTATCCGCTCACGACCGCGCTGCTTTCGGTACCCGGCGCGACGACGGTGCGTGGCTATTCGTTCTACGGCGACTCGTTCGTCAACGTGCTGTTCGCCGATGGCACCGACCCCTACTGGGCGCGCTCACGCGTGCTCGAATACCTCAGTCAGGCGACGGCGCGTCTGCCCGAAGGCGTGCGCCCTTCGCTCGGTCCCGACGCGACGGGTGTCGGCTGGATCTACCAGTACGCGCTCGTCGACCGCAGGGGCGGGCACGACCTGGCCGCGCTGCGCTCGCTGCAGGACTGGTTCCTGAAATTCGAGCTGCAGGCGCTCGACGGCGTGGCCGAAGTCGCGACGATCGGCGGCATGGTCAGGCAGTACCAGGTGGTCGTCGACCCGCTGCGGCTGCGAGGCTACGGCATCCCGCTCATGATGGTCGAGCAGGCGATCCGACGCGGCAACCAGGAAGCCGGCGGCGCGGTGGTCGAGATGGCCGAAGCCGAATACATGGTGCGTGCGACAGGCTACGTCAAGGGCGTCGCCGACCTCGAGCAGATCCCGGTGATGGCGACGCCGGCCGGCACGCCGGTGCTGTTGCGCGACGTCGCCGACGTGCGCGTCGGCCCCGAGATGCGGCGCGGTATCGGCGAACTCGACGGCGAGGGCGAAGCGGTCGGCGGCGTCATCGTCATGCGCAACGGCGACAATGCGCGCGAGACCATCCGGCGCGTGAAACACAAGCTCGACGAATTGCGCGCCGGCCTGCCGGCGGGCGTCGAGATCGTCGAGACCTATGACCGCTCCTCGCTGATCGAGCGCGCCGTCGACAACCTGCGGGGCAAGCTCCTCGACGAGTTCATCGTCGTCGCGCTGGTCTGCTTCGTGTTCCTGTACCACGTGCGCTCGGGGCTCATCGTCGTGATCGTCACGCCGCTCGCCGTGGTCGCGGCCTTCGTCGTCATGCGGGCGCAGGGCATCAACGCGAACATCATGTCGCTCGGCGGCATCGCGATCGCGATCGGCACGCTGGTCGACGCCGCGATCGTGATGGTCGAAAACGTGCACCGCAAGCTCGAACAGGGCGTGGCCGATGCGTCGCAGCGATTCGAGGCGGTCTACCAGGGCTGCCGCGAGGTCGGCCCGTCGCTGTTCTTCTCGCTGATGATCGTGGCGCTGTCGTTCCTGCCGGTGTTCACGCTGGAGGCGCAGGAAGGGCGGCTCTTTGCGCCGCTCGCCTGGACCAAGACCTACGCGATGCTCGCCGCGGCGCTGCTGTCGATCACGCTCGTGCCCGTGCTGATCTGGTGGCTCGTGCGTGGCAACGTCCGGCCCGAGTCCGCGAATCCGGTCAACCGCGCCGCGGCGGCGGCGTACCGTCCGCTGCTCGACCTGGCCCTGCAGCGGCCCTGGGTCGTGACGGCCGGGGCGACGGTGCTGTTCGTCGCCACGCTCTTGCCGGCCTCGCGGCTCGGCACGGAGTTCATGCCCGAGCTCGACGAGGGCGACCTGCTGTACATGCCGACGACGCTGCCGGGCCTGTCGACGGATGCGGCGCGCGCGCTGCTCGCCCGGACCGACCGGCTGATCAGGACGGTGCCCGAGGTCGAGCGCGTGTTCGGCAAGGCCGGGCGCGCCGAGAGCGCGACCGACTCCGCGCCGATCGAGATGTTCGAGACGACCATCATGTTGAAGCCGCGCGACCAGTGGCGGCCGGGCATGACGCCGGAGAAGCTCGAGGCCGAACTCGACGCGCTCGTGCGCCTGCCGGGCGTGTCGAATGCCTGGGGCTATCCGATCAAGACCCGCATCGACATGCTCGCGACCGGCATCCGCACGCCGGTGGGCATCAAGATCATGGGGCCCGACCTGCAGGTGATCGAGTCGCTCGGCCAGCGCGTCGAGGACATCCTCCGGCGGGTGCCGGGCACGACGTCCGTCTATGCCGAGCGCACGGCGACCGGGCGCTATATCGACATCGACATCGATCGTGTCGCGGCCGCCCGCTACGGGCTCAACGTCAAGGACGTGCAGGACATCGTGGGATCGGCCGTGGGCGGCATGACCGTCAGCTACACCGTCGAGGGACTCGAACGCTACCCGATCAACCTGCGGTACCCGCAGCACTTCCGCGACTCGCTGGAGAAGCTGCGACAGTTGCCGATCGTCGCGCCGACGGGCGCCAGCGCCACGCTCGCCGACGTCGCGCGCGTCGACGTGGCCGATGGGCCCGGCATGATCCGCAGCGAGAACGCGCGTCCGTCCGGCTGGGTGTTCGTCGACCTGCAGGGTCGCGACCTCGGCGGTTACGTCGACGAGGCGAGGCGGCGCATCGCGGCCGATCTCGACTTGCCGGCGGGCTACAGCCTCGCGTGGTCGGGCCAGTACGAGTACCTGCAGCGGGCCGTCGATCGGCTCGCCGTCGTCGTGCCCGCCACGCTCGCGATCATCGTGCTGCTGCTGTACCTGAACTTCCGCAATGCGCGCGACGTGGGGCTGATCCTGTTCGCGCTGCCGTTCGCGCTCGTGGGCGGCATCTGGCTGCTGTACCTGCTGGGCTACGAGCTGTCGATCGCGGCGGCCGTGGGCTTCATCGCGCTCGCGGGCGTTGCGGCCGAGACGGGCGTGGTCATGATCATGTACCTCGATCATGCATGGGCCGCACGGCGCAGGCGTGCGGCGGCGGAGTCGCGCGAGCCCACGCGTCGCGAGTTGCGCGAGGCGATCGTCGAGGGCGCGCTGCTGCGCCTGCGACCGAAGCTGATGACCGTCATCACGATCATCGCCGGCCTGCTGCCGATCATGTGGGGTTCCGGCGCGGGCTCGGAGGTCATGCGGCGCATCGCCGCGCCGATGGTCGGTGGCATGGTGTCGGCGACCGTGCTGACGCTGGTCATCCTGCCGTCGCTGTACCTGCTGCTGAACGGCTGGGGGCTGCGCGATGAGAGAGACTGAACGGCCGCCGCTGCGGGCCGTCACGCCCTGCTAAAATCGCGCGATGACCCGCACCCTCGACAGTCACCCGCGCCGCGACGGCTATCGCATGCCCGGCGAGTTCGAGCCGCACGCCGGCTGCTGGATGCTCTGGCCGGAGCGGCCCGACAACTGGCGGCTCGGCGCCAAGCCCGTGCAGCAGGCCTTCGTCGCGCTGGCCACGGCCATCGCCGGCAGCGAGCCAGTGACCGTCGGCGCGTCGGCTGGCCAATACCGCAATGCGCGCAACCGGCTGCCCCCGCAGGTCCGCGTCGTCGAGCTGTCGAGCGACGACGCCTGGATGCGCGACGTCGGCCCGACGTTCGTCGTCAACGACCGCGGCGGGCTGCGCGGCGTCGACTGGGTGTTCAACGCCTGGGGCGGCCTGAATGGCGGGCTCTACTTTCCCTGGGACCGCGACGACGCCGTCGCGCAGAAGGTGCTCGAGGCCGAGGGCTGCGATCGTTACCGTGCGCCGTTCGTGCTCGAGGGTGGCGCGATCCACGTCGACGGGCAGGGCACGCTGATCACGACGGAAGAATGCCTGCTCAATGCGAACCGCAACCCGCAGCTGTCGCGCGCGGAACTCGAACGGCAGCTCAGTCGCTACCTCTACGTCGACGCGATCGTGTGGCTCGGCAAGGGCGTGCACCTCGACGAGACCGACGGCCATGTCGACAACCTGTGCGCCTTCGTGCGGCCCGGCGAGGTCGTGCTGACCTGGACGCGCGACCGCAACGATCCGCAGTACGAGATCTCGCGCGACGCCCATGAGCGGCTGATGGAGGCGCGCGACGCGCGTGGCCGCCGCTTCAAGGTGCACAAGCTCGAGCAACCGCGTCCGCTGCACATGACGGCGGAGGAGGCGGCGGGCATCGACGCCGCGGACAGCAGCATGCCGCGGGAGGCGGGCGGCCGGCTCGCGGCATCGTACGTCAATTTCTACCTCGGCACGCGCCGCGTCGTCGTGCCACTGCTCGATCCGAAGCGCGACGGCAAGGCGCTGCGCAAGCTTCAGGAGCTGTTCCCGAAGCGCGAGGTCGTCGGTGTGCCGGGCCGCGAGATCCTGCTCGGCGGCGGCAACGTCCATTGCGTGACGCAGCAGGTCCCGCTCGCGCGTCACCGGACCGCCTGAAGCCGGCCACGCCATGGCACGGCGATGACTGCACGAAACGCTGCTCGGCTGGCTGAATCCGAAGCTCGTGACCGTCTACGGCTTCCGCGAGTGCAACGACGTCGAGCGCGAACGGCTGCCGCTTTGGCGCTACTGGCGCATCCTGCCGCCCAAGGGCGGCCTGGCACCTGGTGGACGGCACCGATTCGCAGCACCGGGCGCTCGAGGTCGGCCGCCGTCTGCTGCAGGCAATGTCGGGTGCGCCGCCTTCCGCAGGGGTCAGGTCGCGCCGCCGCCGGCTCCTGTTCGCACGATCGCCTCCGTGCGTCTCGGGACACGCGGCGCAGCACCGCACCCAAGCGACGACGAATACGACCAGGAACTGGAGCGGCTGCAGGGGCGGCTCGCGCGTCTGCAGGTCCTGCGCACGCTGGGCGACGGCATCGACGCGGCGCTCGACTGAACGGAAGAGACCCTTGACCCACATCGCCCTGGTCACCGCCGATGCGGCACTCGCACTCGACGAAGACATGCCACCGCTCGTCGCCGCGCTGCGCGATCTCGGCGCGGAGGTTTCCACGCCGAGCTGGGACGATACGCGCGGCGACTGGGCGCGCTTCGACCTCGCGCTGCTGCGCTCGACCTGGGACTACGTCGACCGCATCGACGAGTTCCTCGCCTGGGCCCGGCGCTGCGGCGCCGCGACCCGGCTGGCGAACCCGGCCGACGTCGTGGCGTGGAACACCGACAAGCACTACCTGACACACCTGCACCGCCGCGGCGTCGCGGTCGTACCGACACGCTTCGTCGAGCCCGACGCGGACGCCGGCGGGGAGCTCGGGGAATTCCTCGACGGGGGCGTGAATGCCTTCACGGCAGGCGCCGCCTGCGACTTCGACGAGTTCGTCGTGAAGCCGACGATCGGCGCGGGTTCACGGGACGCTGCGCGCTATCGATGCGCCGAGCGCGATCGCGCGCGGGAGCACCTGGAGCGGCTGGTGCGGAGCGAGCGTCGCAGCGCCATGCTGCAGCCCTACCTGCCGAGCGTGGACACGCTGGGGGAGACGGCCGTCATCTACCTGGGCGAGCGATTCAGCCATGCGATCCGCAAGGGGCCGCTGCTGCGACTGGATGACGGCCTGGTCGAGGGTCTGTTCGCGCCGGAGCAGATCACGCCGCGCGATCCGGGCGTGGACGAGGGCGCGCTGGCCGCCGCGGCGTTTGCGGCCCTGCCGTTCGCCCCGCCGCTCTATGCGCGCATGGACATGATCCGCAACCCGTCCGGCGCGCCCCTGGTGCTCGAACTGGAACTGACCGAGCCGTCGCTGTTCCTGGCGCATGCACCCGGCAGCGCCGGGCGCCTCGCGCGTGCCCTGCTCACGAGGCTGGACAACCGCGACTCGCCGTGAACGTGGCGTGACCGCGCGTGATTCAGAACCAGCCCGAGAAGAACACCCTGACGACATTGGCCTCGAAGCCATAGAGCGGCTCCGTGCCCGGAGCCCTGCCGGCGGTGACGTCGCGGAAGTCGTCGTATTCGTAGCGGACGTGGTCGACGTACACGTTGATCGTCGACCGGCGGATGCGGTGCCAGCCGAGCGGTGGCAGCTCGTAGGTTGCGCCGAAGCTGAACATCTGGTCGGAGAACGTGCTCAGTTCCTTGTCGCGGCCGAGGAAGTTCTGGGCGTTCTCGCGCGGGAACAGGTCGGAGTAGAAATCGGCCGCCGACTGGTCGTACCAGCGATAACCCAGCTCGAAGATCCAGCGCGTACCCCAAGGCTGCGTGTAACCGACCGCGATCGTGTTCGCGTCGACACCCCAGGTGTCACCGTACCAGCGGTACTCGCCGTGCACGGCGGCCCGGTACGGCAGGTAGTAACGGCCCGTCAGGCTCAGAGCATTGCTGGTGCGCGTGCTCGGGTAGACCTCGGCCTGGTACGAATAGCCGCGCGGGCTCGACTCGTCCAGATAGCGCACCGAGCGGTAGGGATTGTTGAGAAAGCCCTCGTCGGTGACGACCTCGTAGTCGAGGCCCGCCATCAGCCTGGGCGTGAGGATCTGCGACAGGCTCACGCGGTAGTTACGCCGGTCGACGTTCTCGTCGAACGTCGCGTCGCCGCGCTTGCGCACGTCGTCCCAGCCCTGGCTGAACCCGAACGAAAGCGTCGTCAGGTCGCCGAACATGTCCTGCGTGATGTCGAAGCTCGCGGTGTTGGAGGTGTAGTCGCTTTCGTCGCTCAGCGCATAGCTCAGGCTGTACTGCGTCTTGCCGGCGAGCATGTCGAGCGCGAGGCTGCCCTGGGTGCGCTCCTCCTTGTAGGGACTCGCCGTGGAAACCACGTCGATCGACGCGCTCGACACCATGTCCATGTAGAAGTTGGCCGCAGCCGAGTATTTCTCGGCGAACTTCTTGCGCACCAGCAGCGACGGCCCGTCGACGGTCACGCCGCCGCCGTCGTAGCTGTGATACATCGCGTCCGCGCGGTCGTCCGGCAGCACGGCCGCCTGCGTCGTCGATGCGACGAGCGTGCCGGCGAGCGTCGTCAGCGTGCCGAGCCGATGGGTGTTGCCGTTCGACATGACGAGCCCTCAGTTGCAGCCGCAGCCGCCGCCGTGGCTGCCGGTTGCGCCCCGCGCGCCCTCGCGGACCTCGAACACGTGGTCGAGGTAGGCGGCGGCGACCGGGTCGCGCTGCGCGGCCATGATGATGTCGGCGAAGTTCTGGCGCTCGTAGGGCTTCACCCAGGGCTCGACGCTGCTGCACGCCGTCGTCGTGGCCAGCGCCAGCAGGGCCAGGGAGGCCGCCGCGATCGAACGCAGCGGGTTCATTCCTTCACCAGGCTGCGGATCATGTCCGCGTACTTCGCCTCGTCGCCGGGCTTGTAGCCGCGGTGCACGTAGCGCACCTGACCCTGGCGGTCGACCAGCACCGAGCTCGGCATGCCTTCGACGCCGAAGCGGCCGGCGACCTCGCTGGTCGTGTCGAAAAGGATCGGGAACGTCACCGGCACGTTCCTGAGCCACGCCACCGCGGCGGCGCTGTCGGGCTCGACGTTGACACCGAGCATCGTGAACCCGAGCGGCTCGTACTTTTCGTGCAACTGGGCGAGCAGCGGCATTTCCTGGCGGCAGGGGCCGCACCACGTCGCCCAGAAGTTGATCATGACGACCTGGCCGCGGAGGTCCGCGAGGTGCACCTTGCCACCGTCGCGCGCCGCCAGCGTGAAGTCCGGGGCCGGAGCGCCGGCCGGCGACGTTGCCGCGGCCGCGACGGCCGGGACGACCAGGGCGAGGCAGACGGCGGCGAGCATCGAGCGTCGCGAAGTCATGATGCGATCCTCAGAAGAATGCCGTGACGCTGAGGCCGACCTGCAGATTCTGCGTGAGCTTCTGCTCGCCGAGCAGATCGCTGTCGAACATCTGGTCGCGCACGTCGAGGTGCAGCGCCACCCAGTCGGTGACGAGCAGCCTGAGCCCCGAGCCGACCATGACCGTGAAATGGTCGTCGCCCGCGAACCGCGTGCTGCCGGCACCGAGCGTGAAGTAGACCGAGCTCGGCATCGCACGCCGGCCGCCGAAGAACACCTCGCCCGGCAGCGCGTTCCAGCCGATGGCCAGGTCGTAATACGTGTACTCGCGCTCGTCGTCGGTCAGCAGTTCCGCCGCGCCGCTCAGGTCCTCGTAGCTGGTCTTGCCGGCCTTCGCGGTGCCGAGCGACGCCTCGGCGAACAGATCCTCGGTGAAGTGGTAGGCGAAGCGGCCACCGTAGACGAAGCTCGAGCCGAAGTCCTCGATGCTGATCGTGCCGACGAACGCGCCGGCCTCGAAGTTCTCCGTGTCGATGCGCGCGCGCTCGATCTCGCGGCGCTTCACGGCCGGTTCGACGACCTGGGGCTGGCCTGCCTCGAGCCCTTCGTCCGTCCCGCGCGCCTGCGCGTGACCGTAGCCCGGCCAGGCCGCCGCCGCGAGCAGCGCGGTCAGAAGAAGTAGGTGAAGCCCACGATCCATTCGTCGATCTCCTCGTTCTCGTCGCGGCTCGTGAACACGACGTAGTTGCGGTACTCGGCCTGCAGCAGGAAGCGGTTGGTCAGGTAGCCGCGCAGGCCGAGCCCTGCGTAGGCCATCGAATCGGTGCGATCCTCGGCCTGCACGAGGGTCGCTTTCGGCGAGATGCTGAGCATGCCGCCGCCGATGCCGACGAACGGCGAGACGCGCCACTCGGGCACGAACACGTGAGCGATGCCGACGGCGCCGAGCCAGCCGTTCGAGTAGTCGCCGAGCAGGTGGCTCGCGTCGGCGCGCACGAGCAGGCTGGGCGTCAGCGCGTACGCGGTGCGCACGCCCACGACGTTCGCGCCGCCGAAATCGCCCGTGACGAGGCCGGCTTCCCAGTGGTGCGCGGTGCGCGCCTCCGGTACCGGCCCCGCAACGCGGACCTCGGCGCCGCCGGGCGTCAGCGTGCGTTCGAGCTGCGCGCGGTTGACCCAGCCCTCGCGTCCGCCGGCCGTCCGCACCTTGATCCAGTCGGTGCGCTGGCGCACGAGCGTGATCGTCGCGTCGCGCTCGACCGACCAGGCGACGGGGAAACCACGGCCCGGTCCGGTCCGCAGGTCCGCGTAGGCGTCCTGCACCACGACGACCGTCGGCTCGCGTGCCGCACGGGCAGCGGGGGCGGCGGCCGCGCAACACAGCGCGACGCAAAGGGCCAGCAGCGTGCGGAACATCAGGTCGGACTCACTGCACCGGCGCGGCGAACGGGTCGTTGAAGTATTGAGCGCCGATGTCCACCCATTCCGAGACGAGCTTCAACTCTGCGGGCGTCAGTCGCCCCGCATGGGAGCCGCCCGGTGCGAACAATGAGAAGAAGGTCACGGACCCGGCCGCCGTCCCGGCGCGGAGCGCCGGCACGACCGCGATCGTCGTGTACTGCGGCTGGCCCGTCACCGGGTCGACGCCGACCTGCACGAGGCGGTCCTGCAGCGCGCCGGCCACGACCTCCTGCTCGGCGTCGGTGGCGAGCAGTTCGCGGTAGGCGTGGAAGTGCGCCGGATTGTCCGCCGAGGCCCCGTCGGTCAACTCGAGTTGCGCCGCGGGCACCTGGGTCGTGCCGTCCGCTGCGCGAGCCGTGTGGCAGGAGGTGCAGGTGTCGTCGCGTGCCACCGTGCCGTCGGCGGCGAGCGTGAGCCGCGGCTTGCTCCAGAGCGGGTGGATGTGCCGCTCGTAGTGGATCGTGATGCGGCAGCCGGAGCGCCACGACGTCACGCAGTCCGTCGAGGTGGGAATCGGTGTGTCGAGGTCGGCGTAGTCGTAGCGGAAGCCCGCATCGGCCGCGCGGCCCGCCGCGACGGGGTCGGTCCAGACGTCGTCATAGACCAGCGCCGTCGTGGGCCATAGTGCCGCGCAGTCGTCCTGGCAACTGATGCGGGCCCGGACCTGCGCCATCGTCTCGCCGAAATCCGCGAAATACGCCGGATTCGTGTTCGGGAACGGGACGCCGGTGCCCGGGGCGCCGGTGTTGGCGGCCTCGAACAGGTTCGGCCGCCCGTGCGAGTCGTCGCGGTCGTTCGCGTGGCAGCCGTTGCATTTCAGTTCCTGGCCTGCGCGGACCTGCAGCCAGTTGTCGTGTCGTGCGCCGATGCGCCGGCCGTCGGCGTCGAGCACCGAGAGGGCGAACGCGAGGTCCGCGGGAACCTCGATGCGCACGGAGCCGTCGGGCTCGACCGGGGCGTAGCCGAGGATCTCGCGCATGCCGAACGCGCGCGTGACGCCGAAGGCGCTGCCGTCGAAATCGCGGACGTCTTCGTCGGGAATCGACACCGGCTTCTCGATGCGGACGAAGCGCGCGGGACGCTGCGCCGCGACGGTCTGCGCCGGATCGCGCAGCGCGGCGATGCCGCCCGGTGCGGTGTCCGTGCCGGCGATGTCGTAGACGCTGCGGATGTCGACGATGCCCACGCCTTCGCTGGCGAGTTGCGCGTCGAAGTCGACGCCGGCCACCCGGTCGATCAGCACCGGCGGCAGCGCGCGCGGCTGCATGGCGACGACTTCGGTGAACAGCGTGCCCTCGACCGGCGCCGCCACGGGCAACTGCGTCCGTTGTGCCGGATCGTACATCCAGATGCCGTACAGCGGGGGTGCCGTCTCCGGCGTCCCGGCCGCGAGCCTGTCCTCGGTGCAGGGCACGACGCGCTGTGTCGTCGCCGTCGGCCGCTCGATCAGGCGGCACTGCGACCAGGTGACGAGGATGCGCGACGTGCCGTCGCGCAACGGGAACGCGGAGCCGTAGCGTCCGCCGGGCGACGGGCCCTCGACCGTCCGCACGTCGTTGATCGTGGCGGCGAGCTGGGCCGGGCCGGCGAGCGAGCCGCGGTTCGGCAGCGTCGGCTGCGTGTTCTCGACGTAGTTCGACGTGTCGATCTCGAGCAACTGGCCGCCGAGTTCCGGGGCGACGAACGGCTGGACGCGCACGAGCAGCTTGCCGCTGGCCATCGGACGCGGGTCGAGGAAGTGCACTTCCTGGCCGTCCGTGCCCGTGTCGTGGCTGCGGGCGCCGTAGAGCAACTGCAGGTCGGCGCCGTCGGGACGCATCGCGTACAGGCTGATCTCGTCGTGACCGGCCGCGTGGTCCCAGCGGCTGAAGACGATGCGGCCGTCGTCGAGCACGGCGGGGTCGAGGTCGTGGCTCTGGTTGAACGACACCTGGTGGATGTCGGACCCGTCCGCGCCCATGACGTGCAGCACGAACGCGGGGTCGTCGCCGTTCTCGACCAGCGCGGCGAACTGCGGCTTGCCCTCGTCGAGCAGGATGGCTCGGGACTGTCGCTGCCGCGTCGACGAAAAGACGATGCGGCCGTCCGGCAGGTAGTGCGGCGCGACGTCGTCGCCTTCGTGCGCAACCGTGTCCGAGCCGATGACGCGGCGCAGGTCCTGCGACGCGACGTCGTATTCCCAGATGTCCCAGGTCGGCTGGTCTTCGGGGTCGGCGTCCTCGATCTCCGGCTCGTGCAGCGCGAAGACGAGCTTGCGGCCGTCGAACGACGGTTCGACGTCCCGCACGTCGCCGAGACCCTTCGTGACCCCGGCGGTGACGTTGCGCTCGGACGAGGAGGGCGACGCGCGGTCGCGCACCCAGAGGTCGCCGCCCGGATGGTAGGCGAGCAGGTCGCGCACGTCCTGTTGCAGGTCGTCCGCCTCGGGCACGGCACGCTTGACGTAGGCGATCGGGAAGTCGAGCACGACGGGATCCGGCGACTGCCCGCCCGCGGGTCCGGCACTGCCGCCCTCGCCGCTCGTGCAGCCGGCCGCCGCCACCGCAAGAGCGAGCAGCAGGACGAGACGTGTCGGCCGGATGCCGGGCCGGTGGCCCGCGGCCGCGGTGCGTGCGCGCATCGTTGATCCTCGAAGTGGCGACCGCCTCCGGACGCCGCGAGCGGAGTTTCTCGCATAACCAAGCCCGGGCTTCGTTGTCACGCATCCGTTGTGTGAGCCGCCTCTCACAAACGGGAACGGCGCTTGGCGCTTCGTCGCGCGTTCAGCAGATTCCGTCGCCACGGCGGCGTCGCGCCGGGAGGAAGGGTGCATGCACACGTCGGGTTCGAGTGAACGCCGCACCGGGGCGGGACGATGCGTCGTCGTGGCACTCGGCGTGCTCGGCCTGCTGCAGGCAGGTGCCGCGTTCGGCGACGCCCGCTCGCAGGCGAAGCGCATGCACGACCGGCTCGCCGGAGTGCCGCCGACCGAGGCGGTGCTCACCTCCATGTCCGGCGACATCGCCGCGGGACGCGCGACCGACGCCGCGCTCAAGGCCATGCAGCACCGCGCCTTCTACGACGTGACGCTGAAGAACTTCGCGATGCCGTGGACGAACCGCGACCAGACGGTGTTCGCGCCGCTCAACGACTACGTCGCCACGGTGATCGGCATGGTGCGCGACGACGTGGCGTTCGATCGCGTCCTCTACGACGACATCCTGTACGTCGGCCGCGCCAGTGCCGGCCTGCCGGCGGTCTCGACCTCGAACAACGACCACTACGCGGCGCTCGAGTCGCGCGGCGTCAACCTCGAGGACGACCTCGTGGCGACGACGCAGTCCGCCGCCTACGGCACCCCGGCCGACGCGACGGCGGGCGTCATCACCTCGCGCGCCGCGGCGCAGGCCTTCTTCACGGCCGGCACCAACCGCGCGATGTTCCGCTACACGCTGCTGAACCACCTCTGCACCGACCTCGAGCAGGTGCAGGACCCGACGCTGTCGTCGGACCGCATCCGCCAGGACGTGAGCCGCAGCCCCGGCGGCGACAGCCGCGTGTTCCTCAACAACTGCATCGGTTGCCACACGGGCATGGACCCGATGACGCAGGCGTTCGCCTATTACGACTTCGACACGGCCGGCGGGCGCCTTCTGTACACCAGCGGTGTCGTCCGGCCCAAGTACTTCAACAACAAGGATTCGTTCCCGGCGGGTTACTCGACGCCCGACGACCACTGGGACAACTACTGGCGCACGGGTCGCAATTCGCTGCTCGGCTGGGACGCCTCGCTGCCCGGCAAGGGCGTCGGCGCCAAGTCGCTCGGCCGCGAGCTCGCGCGCAGCGACGCTTTCGCGTCGTGCCAGGTGCAGAAGGTGTTCCGCAACGTCTGCTTCCGCGCGCCGAGCGACGCTCAGGACCGCGCGCGGGTGCAGACGATGACGGCGAGTTTCAAGGCCAACGGCTACAGGCTGAAGCAGGTGTTCGCCGAAGCCGCCGCGTATTGCATGGGCGACTGAGGTGGCGCACATGGACATCGGCAAAGCCCGCACTGCTTCGCTGCGCGCGCTCGCGGTCGCGGCGCTCGCTTTCGCGCTCGTCGCCTGTGGCGGTGGCGCCAAGACCGTCGAGAACCCCGCCACGTCGGGCGGCACGCCGGCGGCGTACGGCGGGCCGGCGCCGGCGACGGCCGACGTGCAGGCGTTCAAGATCAACGTCTGGGACAACCTCAAGGCCTCGAACCGCTGCGGCCAGTGCCACGTCGCCGGCGAACAGTCGCCGCAGTTCGTGCGCCAGGACGACGTCAACCTCGCCTATGCCGCCGCGAACACGATCGTCGATCTGGCCTCGCCGCGCGACTCGCGGCTGGTGCAGAAGGTGGCCGGAGGCCACAACTGCTGGCTCGCGAGCAACGATGCCTGCGCCGACATCCTGACGACGTGGATCTCCGCCTGGGCGGGCGCGACCGCCGGTGGCGTGACCGGCGTCGTGCTCAAGGCGCCCGTCATCAGGGACCCCGGAGCCAGCAAGGGCTTCCCGGTCTCGCCGGCGCTGTTCGCCTCGACGGTCCATCCGCTGCTCGAACAGTACTGCTCGCGCTGCCATACGTCGACGGCCGCAGCCTCGCAATCGCCGTTCTTCGCCTCGAGCGACGTCGACGAGGCCTATGCGTCGGTCAAGACCAAGATCAACCTCGACCAGCCGTCGCTGTCGCGGCTCGTCGTGCGGCTGCGCTCCGAGTTCCACAACTGCTGGGGCGACTGCGCGAGCAACGCGGCGACCATGGAAAGCGCGATCGCGTCGTTCGCGGGCCAGGTGCCGCCGACGCAGCTCGACCCGTCGCTCGTCTACTCGAAGGCGCTCAGGCTGCCCGACGGCATCGTCGCGAGCGGCGGCAATCGCTACGCGGCGAACCAGATCGCGCTGTGGGAGTTCAAGACCGGCCGCGGCAGCGTCGTCTACGACACGAGCGGCGTGGAGCCGGCGCTCAACCTGAACCTTTCCGGCGACGTGCAGTGGGTCGGCGGCTGGGGCATCAACGTGCGCAGCGGCAAGGCGCAGGGCTCGACCACGGCGAGCCGCAAGCTGCGCGACCTGATCCAGGCCACCGGCGAATACTCGATCGAGGCCTGGGTTGCGCCCGGCAACGTCGCGCAGGAGGACGCGCGCATCGTCTCCTACTCGGGCGGCACGACCACGCGCAACTTCATGCTGGGCCAGACCCTCTACAGCTACGACTTCTACAACCGCTCGAACCGGACGGACCAGAACGGCGACCCGAAGCTCACGACCGCGGCGGCCGACGAGGACCTGCAGGCCACGCTGCAGCACGTCGTCGCGACGTTCGACCCCGTGCGCGGACGGCGCGTCTACGTCAACGGCGAGTACACGGGCGACGCCGATTCCGCCGCGGGCGGCACGATCAGCGACTGGGACGACACGTTCGCCTTCGTGCTCGGCAACGAGGTGTCGGGTGACCGGCAGTTCCAGGGCGTCTTCCGCCTCGTCGCAGTCCACAACCGCGCGCTGACCGACCAGCAGATCCAGACGAACTTCCAGGCCGGCGTCGGCGAGAAGTACTACCTGCTGTTCTCGGTGAGCCACCTCGTCAACGTGCCCGAGGCGTACATCCTGCTCGAGGTGAGCCAGTTCGACTCCTACAGCTACCTGTTCGCGAAGCCGACGTTCATCAGTCTCGACTCGAACGCGCGCCCGGGCTCGATTCCGGTTGCCGGCATGCGCATCGGCCTGAACGGCAACGAGGTCGCGGTCGGCCAGGCCTACCTGAACCTCGACACGACGATCACCGATTCGCAGTACGGGCCGCTCGGCCAGCCGCTCGCCACGATCGGCACCGTCATCGCGCTCGAGAAGGGACCGGACGGCGACGAGTTCTTCCTGACGTTCGACGTCCTCGGCAGTCACCGCAACGTGCGGCTCGCGCCGGTGCCGCTGGCGCCGGCCCCGCCGCCCGACGTGCCGCGTCCGGCCGACATCGGCCTGCGTGTGTTCGACGAGCTCAACGCGACGATGTCGGAGCTGACCGGCATCGACACGACGGCCCCGGACGTCGCGTCGACCTACGCGAGCATCAGGCAGTCGCTGCCGAGCCTCGAGATGGTCGACACGTTCGTGTCGGCGCACCCGGTCGCGGTGGCGCAGCTCTCGATCCAGTACTGCAACGCGCTCGTCGAGAACCCGTCGGCCCGCGCGCAATACTTCCCGGGCTTCGACTTCGCGGCGGCGCCCGGGACCGCCTTCGCACCGGCCGGCCGCGGCATCGTGCTCGACTCGCTCGTGAGCCGCATGCTGCGGACCGGCGTCGCCACGGAGCCGAACGCCGCCGGTGTGCGCAGCGACCTCGATGCGCTGATCACGCGACTGGCCGCCTGCGGCGGGAGCTGCTCCGCGGATCGCACGGAGACCATCGTCAAGGCGAGCTGCGCCGCACTGCTCGGCAGCGCGGCGACGCTGATCCAGTGACGCGCAGGGCAGGGAGACGAATCAGCATGCTCATACGCAACCAGGCCCCGCGGACGCTGCGACCGGACGAGCCGATCCGTCACGGGCTCGCCCACAAGCGGCCGGTCACGCGGCGTGACTTCATCGCGCAGGGACTCGGTTCCGGACTCGCCACGGTCGTGGCGCCGAGCGTCTTCGGCCTCTTCGCCAACGCGCGTGCGGCGCAGGCGGCGCTGTCGTCGGACCTGCAGGCGCTCAAGGCGTCCTGCGGCATCGACGTGGAGGGCGCGGGCAAGATCCCGTTCATCGCCATCGACCTTGCCGGCGGCGCCAACATGGTCGGCTCGAACGTGCTGATTGGCGGCGCGGGCGGACAGCTCGACTTCCTGTCGACGGCGGGCTACGCCAAGCTGGGGCTGCCGGGCGACATGCTGCCCTCGATGACCAATGCCACCACGGGCACGAGCTTCACCGACACGCGGCTCGGCCTCGCGTTCCACAGCGACAGCGCGTTCCTGCGCGGCATCCTCGACCGCGTCGCACCGGCGACCGCGGCGGCGATCAACGGCGCCGTGATCGCGGCGCGGTCGGAGAACGACACGGGCAACAACCCGCACAACCCGATGTACGGCATCCACCAGGCCGGCGCCGACGGCTCGCTCGCGACCCTGGTCGGATCGCGTGCCTCCGACTCGGGCGGCAACTCGGTGGCGCCCGCCGCCATGGTCGACCTGTCGGTGCGGCCGACCAAGGTCGATCGTGCGAGCGACGTGACCGGTCTCGTCGACACCGGCCAGCTCGCGACGCTGCTCAGCATCGACGACACCGTGGCCGTCATGGAAGCGATCCAGCGCATCAGCGACCGCAAGCTCGCCGTCGTCGACCCGAAGCAGCCGTGGATCGACCCGAAGCAGGGCACGGTCACGCGCAACGAGGTCGTGCGCGAGCTCGTGAGCTGCGGCTACGTCAAGGCCGCCGACGTCGTCGACCGTTACGGCGATCCGTCGAGCCTGAACCCCGATCTCGATCCGGACATCGTCGGGGCCGGCGGCATCTTCAGCCGAGCCGAGTACGACGGCGACGACGAGTTCCGCAAGACCGCCGCCGTGATGAAGATGGTGCTCTCCGGCTACGCCGGTGCCGGCACGATCACCATGGGCGGCTACGACTATCACGGCCAGGGGCGGGCGAGCGCGGAGCTGCGCGACCTGCGAGCGGGCCGCTGCATGGGAGCCTGCCTCGAATACGCGGCACGACGCGGCCTGCCGCTGATGCTCTACGTGTTCTCGGACGGCTCGGTCTCTGCGGCCGGACAGGTCGACAACAGCGTCGACGGTCGCGGCAAGTTCGACTGGACGAGCGACAACCAGACCACGGCGGCGTCGTTCTTCCTGGTGTACAACCCCCGCGGCCGGCCGAACCTGCTCACGTCCGGCGCCGGCGGCGCCGCGCGTCACCAGCAGATCGGCTACTTCCGCGCCGACGCGTCGGTCGAAACGGCGTCGACTCCGGCCGCGAGCAACGTCAACCTGCTCGTCGAGACCGTCGTGCTGAACTACATGGCGCTGCACGGCGAGCAGGGGCAGTTCGCGGCGAAGTTCCCGCGGCACGGGCTCGGCAACGCGACGCTGCAGGACAGCCTGATCGCCTTCGACGCGATCGTGAGCGGCCGGATCGGTTAATCTTGAGGCGTTGAGCACCGCAACCGTACCGGCCCCCGCACTCGACTTGCGCTGTCCGCGATGCGGCGGCGTCTTGTCCGCGTCGCCGGTGGCGTGCGGTCGCTGCGACGAGGTCTATCCCGACCTCGCGGGCATCCCGTGGCTGTTGCCGAGGCCGCAACTGTCGCTGTCCGAATGGCGAGGCCGGGCTCGTGCCGCGCTCGCACGCCTGCGCCAGCAATCGCAGCAGTACGCCGCGAGACTGCTGCCGGCCGTCAGCCGCGCGAGCACCCGCCGCCGTCTCCAATTGCTCGCGCGCGCCTGCGACGACCATGCCCGGCAGCTCGGCGAGCTGTTGCAGCCTCTGCTCGGCGATCCCGTCACGTCGAATCCGGCGACCTATCAGGGGCTGGCCCCCGCGCAGACGGCGAGCCTCAATCCGCTGGCCTATTACGCGAACGTGCACCGCGACTGGTGCTGGGGCGGACAGGAGAACGCGGCATCGCTCGAAATGGTGCGGGCGGCGTTCGACGCCCGAACGCCGGGGCGCACGCTCGTGCTGGGCGCCGGTGCCGGCCGGCTGGCCTACGACGTGCACGAGCTGCTCGGGCCGGGCCTGACCGTCGCGGCGGACATCAACCCGCTGTTGCTGCTCGTGGCGCAACGCATGTTCGCCGGCGAGTCGCTGGAACTCCACGAGTTCCCGCTGGCGCCGCGCGATCTCGAGTCGTTCGCGGTGCGGCGTACGCTCGCGGCGCCGCGGGCTGCGCGGCCGGGCCTGCGGGTCGTGTTCGCGGACGCGCGCCAACCGCCGTTTGCACCGGCGTCCTTCGACAGCGTCGTCACGCCCTGGCTGGTCGACGTCATCGACGCCGATCTCGAAGCGCTGGCGGCGGTCGTCAACCGGCTGTTGCGTCCCGGTGGCGTCTGGATCTGCACGGGCACGCTGTTCTTCGAGCGGGTCGATCCGGCGCAGGCCTATTCCGGCACCGAAGTGGGCGAAGTCGTGCGTGCGGCGGGGTTCGAGCAGCCCGCGTTCCACGAGCGCCGCGTTCCCTACCTCGTTTCGCCCGCGAGCCGGCACGCGCGTCACGAGGACGTCGTGACCTTCGCCGTGACGAAGCTCGCGAAAGCGGGCCCGGTGCGATCGCCGGGCGACCCGTGGTTCGAGGATCCGCGTCGGCCGGTGCCGCTGTCGGCGGCGCTCGAGCACAGGACGCTCGCGCTGCGCATCGAGGGCTACGTGGCCTCGCTGGTCGACGGTCGCCGCTCGGTGGCGGACATCGCCGAGCGCCTGGTGCAGGAGCGACTGCTGCTGCCGGACGAAGCCGTGGGCATCGTGCGCGACTACCTGCAGCGACAGCTGGCCGCGGCGGAACAGGGCGGCGTGTCATGAGCGAACGCTCAGCGTCATCCGCCGGACCAGGTGAGGCCGTGGGTGTCGAGCCAGGTTGGCACGAGCGCGAGGAAGCGATCATGGGCACGCGCGTGGCCGTGCAGGTGTGGTCGGACGCTGCCGTCGCGTCGGCAGCCATCGACGCCGTAATGGCGGACATGCGTCGCACCGACGAACTGATGAGCACGTACAAGCCCTGGAGTCAGTTGTCGCAGGTGAACGAGCACGGCTCCACGCGTCCGGTGCAGGTCGACCGCGACATCGTCGACGTCGTGGCCAAGGCGGTCGAGTATTCGCGACTCGGCGGTGGCGCCTTCGACATCACCTATGCGAGCGTGGGCTATCTCTACGATTATCGGCGGCAGGTCCACCCGACCGACGCCGAGATCGAGGCCCGCCTCGCGAGCATCGACTATCGCCAGATCGAGATTGACCGCCGTGCCTCCACGATCCGTTTCCGCAAACCCGGCATGCGCATCGACCTCGGCGGCATCGCCAAGGGCTGGGCCGTCGACCGTGGCATCGAGATCCTGCGCCGTCACGGCATCGCGCACGGGCTCGTGAACGCAGGCGGCGACACGGCGTTCCTCGGCGACCGGCTGGGCAAGCCCTGGATCGTGGGCATCCGTCACCCGCGCGATCCCGACCGCGTCATCGCGCGCATTCCGCTCGCCGACGAGGCGATCTCGACCTCGGGCGACTACGAGCGCTACTTCGACGAGGGCGGCGTGCGTCATCACCACATCCTCGTGCCGGGCACCGGCAGGTCGCCCGATGCGGTGCACAGCGTCACGGTCGTGGGCGCCAATGCCACGCGCACCGACGGGCTCACCAAGACGGTGTTCATCCTCGGCGCCGAGCGGGGCCTGGCGTTCGTCCGCGACCTGGGCGACGTCGAAGCCGTCGTCGTCGATTGCGCAGGCCGCGTGTTCCTTTCGCCGGGGCTGGAGCCGGCCTGAAGGAGCGCGCCTATACTGGCCGTCCCACGGGCCCGAGGTTCACACAAGGAGGAGTAGCCATGGTCAGTCGAGGGTCGATCGCGTGCACGTTCGTTTCCGCCTGGCTCGCGGCCACGTCGCTGCAGGCGCAGGACGCGTCGCCGGCCGCGCCGAAATTGACGCCCGAGCAGCAGGCCGAGATGGAGATCTACGCCAGGGCCGGTGCGCCCGGCGAACAGCACCGCGGCCTCGCGGCCGCCGCGGGCAGGTACGACGTCCGTATCCGCAACTGGTACGAGCCCGGCGCCCCACCTGCCGAAGAACGGGGCGCCGCCACGCGCGTCATGGCGCTCGACGGTCGCGTGCTGATGGAGGAGTTCGAGGGCACGATGATGGGTGGCCCGTTCAATGGCCACGGCATGACCGGCTACGACAACGTGACCGGCCAGTACTGGTCCACCTGGAACGACAGCATGTCGACCGGCCTGATGGTCAGCACGGGAACCTGCAACGGGGACCGTGTCTGCACGTTCGAGGGCACCTGGAACGACCCGATCCGCAAGGGCCCCACCCGGATGCGCATGACCACGCGCTGGACCGGGCCCGACACGGAGGTCTTCGAGATGTACGGACCGGACAAGCAGGACCGGGAAGTCAGGATGATGGAGATGACCTACACGCGCCGGAAATAGTGCGGGCGGAATGGGGGACATTCACCTGTTTCGATGAATCCTGGTGTCGGCGCGGATTCCGGCTGTCGGAAACAGGTGAACGTCCCCTGTTTTGTGATGCATTGCTTACCTCGGGCATCCTGTTGGCCGTTGCGTTGACACCGTGGCGAGCCACGGCAGACGATGCGGTCTGACTGAAAAGGGCAAACCCGTCGAAAGGCGGGGACGCAAAGCCACCGGTCTTCGGGACATTCCCATGACAGCGGGGTTGCCGGGTTGGATCGCAGCAGACATCGCAGGCGCGCGCCCACGCGGGTGCAGGGTGCCATCGCCGTCCTGATCGGGGCGGCGATCGCGTCGTCGTCTGCGCCTGCCGGAGCTGCCCCGGGGTCTACTGCCGCCGCCGCGCAGGATTTCGCGCTCAAGGCCGTCGATGGCCGCAATCACCGCCTCTCGGAATACCGCGGCGAACCCGTCGTGCTCACGTTCTGGGGGAGCTGGTGCGGCCCGTGCCGCGACTCGCTGGTCACGCTGGAGACCGTGGCATGGCAGGCCGGCGTGCCGGTGCTGGGCGTCAACCTCGACGGCACGTCCGACCGCGCCTCGGCCGTTTCGGGGGCGCTGCATCTTTCCTATCCCACGCTCGTCGACGTGCGCCAGCAGGTTGCCCGCGCGTACGCCGTCGATGAACTGCCGCTGACGCTGCTGCTCGACCGCGCCGGCGTCGTCCGTGCCCGCTGGTCCGGCGTCCCCGTCGACGCTGCCGAGCTGTCGCGCTCCCTCGATTCTCTCGCCCGGGAATGACACCCATGCCGCTCCACCACCTCGGTCGCATCGCCTGTCTCGTCCTGGCGTTCGCGCTGCCGCCCGCGTCCTCGCGCGCCGACACGCCGGCGACCGACGTCCGCGGCGTCGACCAGGACGTCCAGGCGCTGAAAAAGCAGCTCATCGACCTGAACCGCGACCTGTTCAAGCTCGAGGAGGAACTGCTGTATCCCGCGAGCACGCAGGTGGCGGTCTTCGTCTCGGTCGACGTCGGCACGTTCTTCGCGCTCGACGCCGTGACGCTGCGTCTCGACGACAAGGAAGTCGCGAACTACCTCTATACCGAGCGCGAGGTGCAGGCATTGCACCGCGGCGGCGTGCAGAAGCTCTACCTCGGCAACCTCAAGGCGGGCGAGCACGAGCTGGTCGCGTTCTTCACCGGCAAGGGACCGCACGAACGCGACTATCGCCGCGGCACGACCCTCAAGTTCGAAAAAGCCGTCGGCGCGAAGTACGTCGAGCTGCGCATCAGCGACCGCGAGGCCTCGCTGCAGCCGGAGTTCGTCGTGCGACAGTGGGAATGACCGGCGCCACGCAGTCCGCCCACGACCCGCCCATGCCGCGCCGTCTCCGTACCCTGCGTCTCTATGCCGCCTGCGCCGCGCTGGTGCTGGGCGCCGCCTTCGCGTGGTCGGCACACGCGGGTGACATCGAGCGCGATGCGCCGGTGCCCGCCAGGGTGCGCGACCTCGACTACGGCGACGTGCTCTACTGGTTCTTCCAGGAAGACTACTTCGGGTCCGTGGTCCGCCTCGAGGCCAATCGTGACTTTGGCCGCATGCGTCAGCACGCGGCGGACGCGGAGCTGCTGTCCGGCGGGCTCTACTTGTCGCTCGGGCTGCACGACGAGGCGACGCAGATCTTCGAGCGACTGCTCGCGGGCCCGGTCGCGCCGTCGGTGCGGGACCGCGCCTGGTTCTACCTCGCGCGCATCGGCTATCAGCGCGGCTACTACGAACGTGCGCTCGCCAACCTGCACCACGTCCAGTCGCCGCTGCCGGGCAAGCTCGAGCCCGAGCGGCGACTGCTGCAGGCCAACGTGCTGATGGCGCTGAGTCGCTTCGGCGACGCGGCCCGCGAGCTCTCGCAATGGACCGACACGACCGGCTGGAGCCAGTACGCAAGGTTCAACCTCGGCGTCGCCCTGGTGCGATCGGGTGACGTGGCCCAGGGCAGCGCCTACCTCGAGCAGGTGGGTACGCTCGTGCCGAGTAACGACGAGCAGGCCGCGCTGCGCGACCGTGCCAACCTCGCGCTCGGCTTTGCCTTGCTGCAGCAGCAGGGCGGCGACGCCGCCGTCGCGGCATTGAACCGCGTCCGGCTCGACGGGCCGTTCACGAACCGGGCGCTGCTGGCGCTCGGCTGGGCGGAGACCAACGCGAACCGTCCGGACCGGGCGCTGGTGCCGTGGCTGGAGCTGCAGCAGCGCCAGCCGGTCGACGCCTCGGTGCAGGAATCGCTGCTCGCGGTACCCTATGCCTACGTGCGGCTCGCGTCGAACGGCCAGGCCAGCCAGCATTACCGCAGCGCCGTCGACGCGTACGCCGCCGAGGCGCGACGCATCGACGAGTCGATCGCGGCGATCCGTGCCGGGGGCTTCCTCGACGCGATCCTCGACGCCGCGCCGGCCGGTGGCGACATCGGCTGGTTCTGGCAGCTCGAGACGCTGCCGGATGCTCCGCACACGCGCTACCTGTACCACCTGCTCGCGTCCCACGCCTTCCAGGAAGGACTCAAGAACTACCGCGACCTGCGGCTGATGCAGGCGAATCTGGGGCGCTGGCGCGATTCCCTCGAGGCGTTCGACGCGATGATCGTCGCACGCGAGGAGGCGGCTGCGCGACGCGAGCCTCTGCGTGCGCAGGCGTTGCAGCAGACGGATCTCGACGCCCTGGCCGCGCGGTTCGACGAACTGTCGACGCGGCTCGCGGCCGTCGTGGGCTCCCGCGACATCGTGGCGCTCGCCACCGACGAGGAGCGACGCCGCTGGGACGAACTCGATGCCGTCGAGACCCGACTCGCGACGGTGCCCGCGGGTGCGCCGCGCGAGGCGCTCGCCGAGCGCGCCCGGTTGCTGCGCGGCGTGCTGCTGTGGCAGCTCGACCGCGAATTCAGGCTGCGCGCGACGGGCGCGAACCGCGACCTGCGGCAGACCGGCGAGGCATTGACCGAGGCCCGCCGGCGACTCGACGCCGTGGCCGCGGCGGGCGATCTCGCTCCGCGCGACACGGCGGGCTTCGCGCGACGCGTGACGGAACTCCGGGCGCGCGTCGAGCGGATCGGTCCCGCGATCGACGTGACGGCCGCCGCACAGGAACGAGTGCTGGCCGACCTCGCGGTCGCCGAACTGCACGCGCAGCAGCGCCGCCTCGCGAGCTACGCGACCCAGGCGCAGTTTGCGCTGGCGTCGCTGTACGATGGCGCCAGCACCGGCGGTGGTGGTCGATGACGGCCCGCGCATTGACGGTCGCCGTGGCGTGCGCTCTCGCGTCGGCGTGGAGCGCACCGGCGCAGTGCGCCCGCGCCAGGCCGGCGCCGACGCTCGGGTCGCTGTCGCAGCGCCCGGCGCCGGTCGACCGGTCGCAGCCGGTCCAGGCCGACGCGGCGGAAGCCGCGCGCAGCTACGAGGCGTTCCTGCGCATCGACGACGCGGATCCCGCGATGAAGGCGCAGGCCCTGCGACGCGTCGGCGATCTGCGGCTCGAGCAGGCCGTCGCCCTGGCGGGCAGCGGCGAAACACCCGACCCGACCGCGGCCGCGACGGCGCGACAGGCGATCGCCGCGTACCGGCAATTGCTCGACGAGTACCCGCAGTATCCCGCGCGCGATGCGGCGCTCTACCAGCTGGCGCGCGCCTGCGAAACTGCGGGCGACGCCGAGGGTGCGATGCACGCGCTCGACGAGCTGGTCCTGCGCCATCCGCAGGGCGCGCATGCCGACGAGGCACAGTTCCGTCGCGGCGAGGTCTTCTTCAGCGCGAAGCGCTACGCCGACGCCGAACGGGCCTATGCGGCGGTGCTGGCCGCCAGCCCGCCGAGCTCGTTCCAGGAACAGGCGCTGTACAAGCGCGGCTGGGCCCAGTTCAAGCTCGGCGAGAACGCCGCCAGCAGCGCGAGTTTCCTGGCGTTGCTCGACCGCCTGCTGGTCGACGCGGGGAAGTTGCGCGACGACGCGGCGCTGTCGCGCCCGGAGCGCGAGCTGGTCGACGACACGCTGCGCGCGCTCAGCCTGATGTTCGCCGCCGAGGACGGCGCGGCATCGCTGCAGGCGGCGCTCTCGCGTCGCGGACCGGCGCCGTATGAGTCGCGGCTGTACCGCGCGCTCGGCAATCTCTATGTCGAGAAGGAACGCTATCAGGACGGTGCCGAGGTCTACCGGGCGTATGCGCGGCGCCAGCCGATGGACACGGAGGCGCCGCTGCTGCTCGGTCTCGCGACCGACGCCTACGCGAAAGCCGGATTCGTCGCGCTGGTGCTGGAGTCGAAGCAGGAGCTCGTCGAGCTGTACGGGCCGCGCAGCCGGTTCTGGGCCGAGCGTGGCGCGGAACACATCGACCCGCGCGTGAGCGCGGCCGTGCAGGCCAACCTGCTCGACCTCGCGCGACATCATCATGCGCTCGCGCAGAAGACCGGCCACGCCGTCGACCGCGATGCGGCGATCCGCTGGTACCGCGAGTACCTCGACGGCTTCGATGCGTCGGCGGAAGCCGCCGCTACGCGCCTGCTGCTCGCCGACCTGCTCTTCGAAGGCCAGCGCTACGCGGAGGCGGCGACGGAATACGAGCAAGCCGCCCATGGCTATGCCAACGCCACCGAAGCCGCGCGCGCGGGCTATGCGGCGCTGGTCTCGCTCGACAAGGCCGAGGCGAGCACGGCCGTCGCGGATCGTCCGGCGCTGCAGGCACGAATGGTGGATCTGTCCGTGCGGTTCGCGGATGCGTTCCCCGACGATGCCGAGACGCCTGCGGTGCTGACGCGCGCGACGAAGATGCTGTTCGACGCCGACGATCGCGAGCGCGCCGAGGCGCTGGCGCAGCGCGTGCTCGCGCTCGGGCCGCGAGCGAACGCGGGCCAGCAGCGCGTCGCGTGGACCGTGCTGGCCCACACGTACTTCGATTCGGGGCGCTACGCCGACGCGGAGCGCGCCTATGGCGAACTGCTCGCGCGCCTGCCGGGCGACGACCCGCAGCGCGCGGAAGCGACGGAGCGTCTCGCGGCTTCGGTGTATCGGCAGGCCGAGCAGCGCCAGGCCGCCGGCGACCTGCAGGGCGCCGTGCAGACGTTCCTGCGTGTGGCGCAGGTGGCGCCGTCCTCGCCGGTCCGCGCCAAGGCCGAGTTCGACGCCGCCAATCTGCTGCTCGGCGAGAAGCAGTGGGCTGCCGCGGCAACGGTGCTCGAGGCGTTCCGTCTCGAGCATCCCGACCACGAACTGACCCGCGACGTCGCCGGCAAGCTCGCCGTCGCGTACACGGAGTCCGGACAACCCGTCCGCGCCGCCACCGAGTACGAACGCATCGCGGCCAGTGCCAGCGAGTCCGCCGACGTCAGGAGAGCCGCACTCTGGCAAGCCGGCGAACTGCGGCTCGCCGCCGGCGACGAGTCGGGCGCGGCCCGGGTCTATGCCGACTATGTGCAGCAGTTTCCGCTGCCCGCTGCGGCCGCGATCGACGCGCGCCAGACGCTCGCGGACCTGGCGCGCGGCGCGCACGACGCCGTTGCGCGCGAGCACTGGCTCGGCGAGATCGTGAAGGCGGACGCCGCCGCGGGCACGGAGCGCACCGATCGCACGCGCTACCTCGCGGCCAGCGCCTCGCTCGAGCTGGCGCGACCGCTCGACGCGCGGGCGCGCGCGATCCGGCTGGCGCTGCCGCTGGAACAGACCTTTGCCGCGCGCCGCAAGGCCCTCGAAGCCGCGCTCGACGCCTACGCAGCCGCTGAAGGCTACGGCGTGGCGGACGTCGCGACGGCGGCGACCTACGCCATGGCCGACCTGTACCGTGACCTCGGCCGCGCGCTGGTCGAGTCCGACCGGCCCAAGGGCCTCGAGCAGGAAGCGCTGGAGCAGTACACTCTGCTGCTCGAGGAGCAGGCGTTCCCGTTCGAGGAAAAGGCCATCGGCCTGCATGAACGCAACGCGCGGCTCGCGTCGCAGGGCGTCTACGACGAGTGGGTGCGCCGCAGCTTCGCGGACCTGGCGCAGCTCCTGCCGGCGCGTTATGCGCGCGAGGAACGCTTTGCCGAGCCGGCCACCGACCCGGCCACACCCGTCATGGCCGCAGCCGACGCCAATCGCGAGGGTGTCACCCGGCGCCGCGCCGGTGATTTCACGGCGGCGCGCGCCGCCTACGAACAGGCGCTCACGCTCGATCCGTCGTATGCGGATGCCGAGCGCAACCTCGCCATCCTGCACGACCTGTACCTGGACGACCCGACGGCGGCACTGCCGCATTACGAGCGTTACCAGGCGCTCACGCAGGGCGCCGACCCGGAGGTCACCGCATGGCTCGTCGAACTGAAGACGCGACTGGCCGCCATCACCCGCACCGCCGGGGCCCAGCCGTGATCCGCGTGCTCGTCGTCGCGCTGCTCGGTCTGGCGCTGCTCGGTGCCGCGCATCGCGCGGACTCGGCCGAGCCGGTTGCCGCCGCCCCGAAGGCCAGGGCCGCCACCGCAACCCCCCGCGCCATCGACCGGCTGCAGCTCGACTCGACCTCCATCACCGGCAACCGCGAGCTGCCCAAGGTCATGAGCATCGTGCCGTGGAAAGCCGCCGAACCGCCCACAGGCCCCGACCGGCCCATGGGCAGCCTCATCGACGAACTGCTCGCGCCTCTGGATCGTGACGAATTCCGGCGCGAGATCACATATCACCGCGACCTGACGTCGCAAAGTGTCGTTCAGACGACCGTTGCAGCCCCCGGAGCCAAGTAAACGATGGACACCTTCGACCTGATCGTGAATTTCTTCAAGCAGGGTGGGGTCTTCCTCTACCCGATCGCCGCCGTCTTCGTCGTCGGCCTCGTGGTCGCCGTCGAACGGTTCATCTACCTGTCGCGGGTCTCGGCCGGCAACCGGCGCCTGTGGGCGCAGCTCTCGCCGCTGCTCGCGGAGGGCAACTTCCGCAAGGCGATGGAGGTGGCCGGCAAGACGGACTCGGCGCTCTCGACCATCATGCGCTACGGCCTTTCGCGCATCGCCACGGCGCAGCGCCGCGACGACATCGAGAAGGCCATGGAGGAGAGCCTGATCGAGGTGATTCCGCGTCTCGAGAAGCGCACGCACTACCTCGCCACGCTCGCCAACATCGGCATGCTCATGGGCCTGCTCGGCACCGTGATCGGCCTGATCCACGCGTTCGCGGCGGTCGCGAGCGTGAACCCGGCCGAGAAGGCCAGCATGCTGTCGGCGAGCATCTCGGTGGCGATGAACAACACGGCGCTCGGCCTCGGCCTCGCGATCACGCTGCTGCTCTGCCACATGTACCTGGAGACCCGGACGACCGAACTGGTCGACAGCCTCGAAGTCGCCTCGATCAAGTTCCTGAACACCGTCGTCGAGGCGCGCGACCAGGGCCTGAGTGCGTACGCACAGTCGTCGGCAGCGGCCACGGCCGCCGGAGCGTCCCAGGCGCGCAAGTCGGGCCGCGTGCCCGACGAGGCTGTCCGCGAGGCCGCGCGCGCATGAGACGCAGTTCCGCCCTCGTGCGGCGTCAGCAGCGCAACCACGCGCGCTACCGCGGCCGCAACGACCTCAACATCGTGCCGATGCTGGACGTGATGGTCATCCTCACGTTCTTCCTGATCTTCACGGCCGTGTTCTCGAAGACGAGCGTGCTCGAGGTGAACCTGCCCGCACCGGGGGCCGAGGTCGCCGAGGTCGAGCCTCGCTTCGAGCTCGAGCTGATCCTGCGCAGGACCGGCATCGAAGTCGCGGACCGCCACCAGGGCGTGCTCGAGTCAATCCCCGTCGCCACCTCCGGCCAGGACGTCGCCCGCCTGGGCGAGTACCTCGCCGGGCTCAAGCGGCGCCTGCCCGACGTCGGCAGCGCGACGTTGCTGGTCGCCGACGACGTCGACTACGACACGATCGTGCAGGTCATGGACGCGGCGCGCGTACACCAGACGGTCGCTGGCGGCAAGGTCACGCGCGAGGAACTGTTCCCGCAGATCGCACTCGGAGACGCCCCGACATGATCCGCATCGGCTTGCGGCGCCACGCGCGCCACGGCAAGGGCGGGGCCGGCGGTGGCCACGGGCCGCTCGCGCTGATCCCGATGATCGACATGCTCACGATCCTCGTCGTGTACCTGCTCGTGCACGCGGCGGACATGGAGATCCTGCCGAATTCGCGGAACATCCAGATCCCGCAATCGAACTCCGAGATGAAGCCGCGCGAGGCGACCGTGGTCATGGTGACGCGCGACATGCTGTACGTGAACGGCGATCCGGTCGTGACCGTGGCGGAATTCCGGGCGTCGGACGAACAGGTCAGCGAGCCGCTGCGCCTGGCGCTGGGCCGGCAGGCGGCCGGCCTGCTGCCGGGTTCCGAGGCGCATCGCGAGGTCACGGTGATGGCCGAGAAGTCGTTGCCATACGCCGTGCTGCGCAAGATCGTCGCGAGCAGTTCGGCCGCGGAATACACCAAGGTCTCGCTGGCGGTCGTCGAGCGCGAGCAGGCATTCCAGGGCGCAACGGGCGCTTGAGGCGAGCGATACGATGAACGCCACCGTCCTGCCGCATCACTACCGCATCTTCGACCTGCCGTGGACACCGTCCCCGGAGGAGGAGCGCCGCTTCCGGCGCGTGCTCGGCGCGGCGCTCGGGTTGTTCATCGGCTTCGGCATCGTCGTGCCTTTCCTGCCCGACCCGCCGCGGACGCCGTCCATGACGCCCGCCGTGCCGGAGCACATCGTCGAGTTCATCCTCGAGCAGCCGAAGCCCAAGCCCTTGCCCAAGCCGAAGGTGATCGAGGTGCCGCCGCCGCCCAAGCCGGTCGAGGCGCCCAGGGTGCAGAAGCGCATCGAGGTGCCGGCCCCGGCGGCCATGGCCGAGCCGAAGCCCGATGCGCGCCAGCAGGCGGCGGCTTCCGGCCTGCTCGCGCTGTCGGACCAGATCGCCGAGTTGCGCGACCGGGAGGTCACGAACGTCGCGGCGCGGCCGCTGAATGCGGGGGCGGGCGAAAAGACGCGCGTGGATCGCTCGATCCTCACCGCGAAGGTGGGCTCGGGCAGCGGCGGCATCGCCGTCAGCGCGGCGAGCAAGGGCTTCGGCGGCGGCTCGACCGGTCTCAAGGGACATGCGACCGCGCAGGTGTCGTCGGCCACCACGGAGCCCGCGCCCGAGGCGGCCGAACGCACCGGCAGGAGTTCCAAGGCGGCGCGCACGCGTGAGGAAATCGAACTCGTCTTCGACCGGAACAAGTCGGCCATCTACTCGCTCTACAGCCGCGCGCTGCGCGAAAACCCGGCTTTGCAGGGCAAGGTGGTGCTCGAGGTCACGATCGCCCCCTCGGGCGAGGTCACCGGTTGCCGGGTCGTGTCGAGCGACCTGGGCGACGCGGAACTCGAACGCAAGCTGGTGGCGCGCGTCAGGATGTTCCGCTTCGAGGACCGTGACGTCGCCGTCATGACGACGACCAAGCCGATCGAGTTCTTCCCCGCCTGAGGCGCCCCAGGGGCGCACACGTTATTAAGCGATAACCACCCGGCCTTTCCGCCTGCCGGGGGGCCGTCCCTAGGATGCTCGCCTGCCGCATTGCACGCCGGGCGAGAGATCCTTTCATGAGCGCCAACCCCGTCGCCTCCCTGCCGCTGGGCCCGCTGGACCTCGAGCGGAGCGACCTGCTGCTGCGCGTCGTCGAAGGTCTCGAGCCGTCGACGCTGCACTGGCTGTCGGGTTTCGCGGCCGGTGTCGCGCACGAGCGCGCCCTCGGTCGCGGTGGCGTCGCGGCTCCGGTGCCCGCTCCGGCCGCGCGCCCCGAAAGCCTGGGCCGTCTGACCATCGTCTACGGCTCCCAGACGGGCAACAGCAAGCGCATCGCCGAGAAACTCGGCCGGGCGGCCGAGGCGGCAGGGCTCGCGGCGCGCGTCTATGCGGCGGGCAACTTCCCTGTCAAGGACCTCGCGAAAGAGCGGCTGCTGACCGTCGTCGTCAGCACGCAGGGCGACGGCGACCCGCCCGACGACGCGCGTGGTTTCCTCGAGTTCCTGGCCTCGCGTCGGGCGCCGAAGCTCGAGCAGCTTTCGTACTCGGTGCTCGCGCTCGGCGACTCGAGCTATCCGCGGTTCTGCGAAACGGGCCGGCTGCTCGACGAGCGGCTCGTCGCGCTCGGCGCCCGCCGGCTGCTCGATCGTGTCGACTGCGACGTCGACTACGACACGCTCGCGAACCCTTGGGTCGAGCGGGTCGTCACGACGGCGCGCGAGAACCTGGGCGGTGCGCCGCAGGTCGCCACCGTGACGCGTCTGCGGGCCGCTCCGGCCGAGCCGCAGCATTCGCGCGAGCAGCCCTTCGCGGCCGAAGTGATCGCGAACCAGCGCATCACGGCGCGCGAGGCGAGCAAGGACGTGCGTCACCTCGAGCTGGCGCTCGAAGGCTCGGGGCTCAGGTACCAGCCCGGCGACGCGCTGGGCGTCTGGCACGAGAACCCGGCACCGGTCGTCGACGACGTGCTGCAGGCGCTGCGGCTCGACGGCGAGCAGGGCGTCGAGATCGAAGGCCAGTCGAAGACCCTGCGTCAGTGGCTCGCGACGGCGCGCGAAGTCACGCGCCTGACGCGGCCGTTCCTGGCGCAGCACGCCGAACGCTCGGGCGATCCGGCGCTCGCGGCGGCGCTGCTGCCCGGCCACGAACAGGACCTGCGGCGCGTGCTCAAGGACCTGCAGGTCGTCGACCTGCTGCAGCGTCACCGCGGCGAGTGGGATGCGAAGGCGTTCGTGCAGGCGCTGCGGCCGCTGGCGCCGCGGCTGTATTCGATCGCGTCGAGTCCCGAGGCCGTCGGCGAAGAGGCGCACCTGACGGTGGCCGTGGTCGACTACGAGTTCGACGGCCGGCGTCGCTACGGCGCCGCGTCGGCCTTTCTCGCCGGTCTCGATGGCGACGGCGCCCGGGCGCGCGTCTTCATCGAGCACAACGAGCGCTTCCGGCTGCCCGCCGACGCCTCGCGCGACGTCATCATGATCGGCCCGGGCACGGGCGTGGCGCCGTTCCGCGGCTTCGTGCAGCACCGCGAGGCGCAGGGTGCCACGGGTCGCAACTGGCTCTTCTTCGGCGCGCGGCATTTCCACAGCGAGTTCCTCTACCAGCTCGAATGGCAGGACGCGCTGCGCAAGGGCGTGCTGACGCGGCTCGACGCCGCGTATTCGCGCGACCGCAGCATCCCGCGCGCCCATGTGCAGGACCGGCTGCGCGAAGCGGGCCGGGACGTCTACGCCTGGATCGAGGGGGGTGCGTACGTCTACGTCTGCGGCGACGCCGAGCGCATGGCGCCGGACGTCCACGAGACGCTGGTCGCGATCGTGATGGAACACGGCGGGCGCGGCCGCGAGGACGCCGAGGCATACGTGCGGGCGCTCGCCGATGACCGCCGCTACCTGCGCGACGTGTACTGAGCAAGCCATGACCGAGCTGTCCCACGTCGAACAGATCAAGCGCGAGAGCCGCCACCTGCGCGGCACGCTCGCCGAAAGCCTCCGGGATCCACTGACGGGCTCGATCCGCGAGGACGACACCGTCCTGATCAAGTTCCACGGCAGCTACCAGCAGGACGACCGCGACGTCCGCGAGGAGCGCCGGCGCCAGAAGCTCGAGCCGGCTTACAGCTTCATGATCCGCACGCGGCTGCCGGGCGGAGTCTGCACTCCACGGCAGTGGCTGCAGCTCGACGAGACCGCACGTCGCTACGGCAACGGCACGCTGCGCATCACGACGCGGCAGGCGTTCCAGTTCCACGGCGTCATCAAGACCGAGCTCAAGGCCACGATGCAGGCCATCAACGCGGCGCTGATCGACACGATCGCGGCCTGCGGCGACGTCAACCGCAACGTGCTCGCGAGCGCCAACCCGGTCGAGACGCGGGCGCACCCGGTGGTCCACGAGTGGGCCCGGAAGCTGTCGGACCACCTGCTGCCGCGGACGAACGCCTATCACGAGATCTGGCTCGACGGCGAGAAGGTCGTCACCACCGAGGAGAGCGAACCGCTCTACGGCGAGACCTATCTGCCGCGCAAGTTCAAGGTCGCGATCGTCGTGCCGCCCGTCAACGACGTCGACGTGTTCGCGCACGACCTCGGCTTCATCGCCGTCGTCGAGAACGGCGAGCTGCAGGGCTTCAACGTGGCGGTGGGTGGCGGCATGGGCGCGAGCCATGGCGACCCGGAGACCTTCCCCCGACTGGCCGACGTCGTCGGGTTCGTGCGGCCGGGGCAGGTCTTCGCCGTCGCCGAAGCCGTCATGACGACCCAGCGCGACTTCGGCAACCGCGCCGTGCGCAAGCGCGCGCGGCTCAAGTACACGATCGAGGACCGCGGTCTCGAGTGGTTCGTCGGCGAGATCACGCGCCGCCAGGGTTTTGCGCTCGAGCCCGTGCGACCGTTCGAGTTCACGCAGCAGGGCGACCGCTTCGGCTGGATCGAGGGCTACGACGGCCGCTGGCACCTGACCCTGCGCATCGAGGCGGGTCGCATCGCCGACACGGCCGCGGGCGCGCGACTCACGGGCCTGCGGGAGATCGCGCGCGTGCATCGCGGCGACTTCCGGCTGACGCCCAACCAGAACCTGACGATCGCGAACGTCGAGCCGGCGGCGAAGGTCTTCATCAATTCGCTGGCCGTGAAGTACGGCTTGAACTGCCACGAGCAGGCCAGCCCGCTCGCGCGTGACGCGCTCGCCTGCGTGGCGCTGCCGACCTGCGGCCTGGCGATGGCGGAGGCAGAGCGCTACCTGCCGCAGCTCACGCAGCTCGTCGACGGCTTGCTCGGGCAGCACGGCCTCGCCGGGCAACCGCTGGTGCTGCGCATCACGGGGTGCCCGAACGGGTGCGCGCGGCCCTACCTCGCCGAGGTGGCGCTGGTCGGCAAGGCGCCGGGTCGTTACAACCTGTTCCTGGGCGGCGACGGGCGCGGGCAGCGCCTCAATGCCATGCATCTCGAAAACGGCGACGAGGCGGCCATCGCGGCGGCGCTCGACCGGGCGTTCGCACGGTATGCGCGCGAGCGTATCGACGGCGAGCGCTTCGGCGACTTTGCCTGGCGCGCCGGGCTCGTGGGGCCCGGGGCGGCGCAATGACCAGCGGGGTGGCGCAGATGAGGGCACTGGCCTGGGATCCGGAGACGTCCATGCACGAGCCGGCCGTGCTGGACGAGATCAACGCCGATCTCGAGCGGCGCAGCGCGGAGGAGCGCGTGCGCTGGGCGCTCGAGCACCTGCCGGGCGCGCACGCGCTGTCGTCGAGCTTCGGCGCGCAGGCGGCCGTGTCGTTGCACCTGGCGACGCGCCAGCAGCCGTCGATGCCCGTCGTGCTGATCGACACCGGATACCTGTTCCCACAGACCTATCGCTTCATCGACGAGCTCGTCGAAAAGCTCGAGCTGAACCTCAAGGTCTACCAGTCACGCGTCTCGCCGGCGTGGCTCGAGGCGCGTCACGGCCGACTCTGGGAACAGGGCCTCGACGGTCTCGACCGCTACAACGAGCTGCGCAAGACCGAACCGATGCAGCGCGCCCTGGAGGAACTGGGCGTGAGCACGTGGTTTGCCGGGCTGCGCCGCGACCAGTCGCGCAGCCGCCGCGCGATTCGCCCGCTGGAATGGCGCGACGGGCGCTGGAAGATGCACCCGATCCACGACTGGAACGACCGCATGGTCTTCGATTACCTGCGCGAGCACGACTTGCCGTATCACCCGCTCTGGCACGAGGGCTATGTCTCGATCGGCGACTGGCACACGACGCGCTCGCTCGCCGAGGCCGGCGACGTCGAGGCGACCCGCTTCTTCGGGCTCAAGCGCGAGTGCGGCCTGCACGGGCTCGACGGCTGAGCGGCCATGCGTCACTTCCCGCTGTTTGCGGACCTGACCGGTCGCGAAGTGCTGGTCGTCGGCGCCGGCGAGGTGGCCGCGCGCAAGGTGCGCCTGCTGCTCGACGCCGGCGCGCGCGTGACGGTAGTCGCGACGGCGGTGGGGGCTGCGCTGCGACGGATGCTCGACGAGCACGCCGGACAGGGCTCGCTCGGGCTGCGCCAGGAGCCGTTCCGGCCTGAGCACTGCGACGGCATGCTGCTGGTCATCGCCGCGACGGACGACACCACCGTCAACGCGCGGGTGGCGGCCACCGGACGCGAGCGCAACGTGCTGGTCAACGTCGTCGACGACGCCGCGCTGTCGAGCTTCATCGTGCCGGCCATCGTCGACCGCTCGCCGCTGGTGATCGCGATTTCGTCGGCCGGCGTCGCGCCGGTGCTCGCGCGACTCGTGCGCGAACGGCTGGAGGCGCTGTTCGACGGCTCGTTCGGCGCGCTGGCGCTGCTGCTCGAGCAATGGCGTGGGCGCATCCGGGCCCGTCTGCCGCAGCTCGGCGCGCGGCGACGTTTCTACGAGCGCGTCATTCGCGGGCGCGTGGCTGCGCTGCTGCGCAGTCGCGACGAGTCGGCCGCGCAGGCCGCACTGGCCCACGAGTTGATGCGTGCCGAGGCTGCCGCGCAGGGCTCGGTCGCGCTCGTGGGCGCCGGCCCCGGCGACGCCGGCCTGCTGACGCTGAACGCGCTGCGTACGCTGCAGGAAGCGGACGTCATCCTGTACGACCGGCTGGTGTCCCCGGACGTGCTGGGGCTCGCGCGCCGCGATGCCGAGTGCATCGCCGTCGGCAAGACGGCTGGCGAGCATCCGGTGCCGCAGCAGCGGATTCACGATCTCATGCTCGAGCATGCGCGCCGGGGTCGACGCGTCGTACGTCTCAAGGGCGGCGATCCATTCGTGTTCGGACGCGGCGGCGAAGAGCTCGAATTTCTCGCGGCGCACGGTGTGCCATTCGAAGTCGTCCCGGGCATCACGGCCGCGATCGCCTGCGGCGCCTACGCCGGCATTCCGCTCACGCACCGCGAGCACGCGCAGTCGCTGCGTCTCGTCACGGCGCATTGCGGCGACTCGCGCGACACGCTCGACTGGGCGGCGCTCGCGCAGGAGCGGCAGACGGTGGCGTTCTACATGGGCGTGGCGGGGCTCGCCACGATTCGCGACCGGCTCGTGGCGCACGGCCGGTCGCCGGCGACGCCCGTGGCGATCGTCGAAAACGGCTCGCGGCCGCAGCAGCGGGTGATCCTCGCGACGCTGGAGGACTTGCCGAGTGCCGGGCAGGCGCTGCAGGTGCAGTCGCCGGCGCTGGTCATCGTCGGCGAAGTGTCGGCCCTCGCCTCGGACCTGCACTGGTTCGGCCGCGCCCCCGTCGTCTGGCAGGGGCTGCGTGTCGCGGCCTGAGGGCCATCAATCCACCTGCCAGGCCAGCTCGGCGAACAGCGCGCGCGGCCGGCCGGGGAAGTACCGGTAGGAGCCGAAAGCGTAATCGGCACGGTCCGCATAGGCGCGGTCGAGCGCATTGTCGAGACGCAGCGCAGCGGACCAGCGTGGCGCGAAATCCCAGCGCGCGCGCAGGTTCAGCAACTCGTGCCCCGGGTAGCGGCGCCGGTTGCCCGCGTCGACGTAATACTCGCCGACGACCAGCCATTCCGCCTCGGCCGCGATCGCGGGCGCCGGCTGCGCCTGCAAAGCCGCGCGCAGCAGCTGGCGCGGGGCCGTGTCGACGTCGTTGCCGCGCACGATCGTCTCGCCGCCGTCGATTGCCTGCGCGAAGTCGTAGCGATGCCGCGCGTACGTGCCGCCCACCGTGGCCGTGAGCCAGTCGAACGGCCCCCAGTCGAGCTGGTATTCCAGGCCCTGATGCGTCGTGCGGCCGTCGCTCACGTTGAAGCCGTTCGAGTCGCGCAGGATGACGTGGTCCTTGCGCATGTCGAACCAGGCGAGGTCGATGCGCCAGGCGGCGGCCGCGGCCTTGAGTCCGGCCTCGAGCGAGTCGATCCGCTCCGAGTCCAGGTCGGCGACTGATTGGGTCCGCTGCAGCCGGTAGAGCTCGGTCATTTCCGGCGGGCGGAAGCCGCGCGAGGCGTTTGCGTACAGCATCAGGCCCGTCGTGGCGTTCCAGCGCAGGCTCAGCTTCGGCGCCGCATTGGTGAACGAGTCGTCGCGGTCGGCCGGCCGGCTGTAGAGACAGCCACGCGGCGGGCACGGCACGCCCTGTTCGTCGGTATTGCCCGCCAGCATGCGGTTGTCGTAATTGTAGGCGACGTGCTCGACGCGCACGCCGGCGCCCAGGTGCAGCGCCGGTGTCAGGGCGTACTCGAGCTGGCCGTAGGCGGCGGCCATCGTCGAGACCACGGTGTAATCGTAGTGTTTTCCGACCGGCCGGGCCGCGTTGGCGGCCGGCGAACCACCCGTCGTCGGCGCATCCTGTTGCTCGAGCAGGAACGAATCGGCCCATTCGACGTCGACGCCCGTGGCCAGCGAGAGCCGTGGCGGTGTCTGCCAGTCGAACGTGGTCATGAGCCCGAGGCTGTCCTGGCCGTTTTCCTCGACGGGCTGCCCGAGCAGGAAGTGCTGCAGGAAATCCATGCGCGAGTGGCGCGCGTACGGCCTGAACTCGAGGCGTCCCGGCTGCAGCGTACGCGTGACGAGACCTGTCAGGCGGACCGAAGAGACGTTGCGCCAGGCCTCCGGGTTCGGATTCGTCCGCCGCAGGTCGTCGTCGCGATAGGCGTTGTGGCCGAGCACATAGCCGGCGGTTTCCTGCCGGAGGTCGGTGGCGGCGAGGTCGAAGCGGCTCGAGGTCGCCGCCGCGTCTCCGAACGTCAGTGTCGCGTTGAGCTTGGCCTCGTCGAAGCCGGAGGCGTCGCGCCAGCCGCCGTCGTGAGCGTAGAAGCCCTTGACCCCCGCTGCGTACCGGCCGCCGTCGTGGCTTGCCTCGAGGCCGATGCGACCGTATTCATCGGGCCCGGCGTCGACGGTGACCGCGGCGCGCGGGAACTGCCGCGGCGCGTCCTGCAGCACGTTGACGGTGCCGTGCACGGCGTTGGAGCCGTAGAGCGCGCTGCCGGTGCCGCGCAGCACCTCGATCGCGTCGGCCTGCTCGGTGTTCACCTCGAGCAGTTCGTTGACGTTGCAGAAGCCCGTCGGCCGGATCGGCACGCCGTTCTCGAGGATCAGGAATGCGCCGCAGGAGCCAGCGCCCGTCAGCACGGGCGAGCGGATCGCCGTGAGGCTCTCCTGACCGCTGCCGCGCTGGATCATCGCGCCCGGCACGCGGTTGAGTACCTGCGAGCTGTGCGTCGCGCCGACGAGGTCGATGGCGTCGCCGCCGATGCGGTCGATGCTGAGCGGCGTGGTGAGCGTCGGCACGTCCTGTCGCTGCGCCGTGACGACGACCTCCTCGAGACGCGGTGCGGCGGGCAGCGGCGCGGGAGCGAGCGCGAGGCAGGCACAGGACAGGCCGGCATGGAGCGAACGTCGTCTGAACATCTTGGCCGTGGTCTCCGGATGACCGGAGAATATCGGGCAATCGCTGCGCCGCCAACGTAGGCGCAGCGCTCCTGTTTGTTACCATCGCGGCCAGTCGGCGCAGAGCCCGGACAGTCGAGGAACCGGAGGTGATGCCCATGCCTGATCGCTCCTGCCCCGCGCCCGGCGGCCGGTCGCGCGTGGCGGTGACGCTGCGTCGCGTGCTCGGCCTGCTCGCGCTCGCATCGCTCCTGCCGGCATTTGCAGTCGCGGCGGATTCCGCCGCCGGCGCCGGTGCGGCAGCGGGCGGCACGTCTGGCGGACGGCCGCGGATCGGCCTGGTGCTGAGTGGCGGCGGCGCGCGTGGCGCGGCCCATGTCGGCGTCATCCGCGCGCTCGAGCAGTTGCACGTGCCGATCGACGCCGTCGCCGGCACGAGCATGGGAGCGATGGTCGGCGGGCTCTACGCCGCGGGCCTGAGCGGCGACGAGATCGAGAAGGTGTTTCGCGAGCTCGACTGGCAGGAAGCGATCCGCGACCGCGCCCCGCGTCAGGACCTCACCTACCGGCGCAAGCAGGACGACCGCAACGTCCTCGCCAAGGGTGCGCTCGGTGTGCATCCGTCGTCGGGCATCGTGCTGCCGCTCGGGCTCGTGCAGGGCCAGAAGATCACACAGGTGCTGCGCGGCGCGACGGCGCGCGTCGCCGACGTGCGGGACTTCGATGCGCTGCCGACGCCGTTTCGCGCGTTGGCCACGGACCTCGAGACCGGCGACCCGATCGTGCTCGCGCAGGGCGACCTCGTCACCGTGCTGCGCGCGAGCATGTCGGCGCCGGGCGTGCTGACGCCCGTCGAAATGGACGGCAGGCTGCTCGTCGACGGCGGCCTCGTCGACAACCTGCCGGTCGACCTCGCGCGCAGCATGGGCGTCGACCGCCTCATCGTCGTGGACGTGAGTTTCCCGCTCGCGCGGCGCGACGACTTCGACTCGGCGTTCGACATCGCGAACCAGATGATCGGCATCATGGTGCGACGGGGCACGCGCCAGTCGAAGGCGACGCTGCGGCCCGCCGATGTCCTGATCGAGCCCGACCTCGGCCGCATGACGTCGCTCGACTTTGGCCGCGTGCCAGCGGTCATGGAGATGGGTCGCGCGGCGGCGCTCGCGACGCGAGACGAACTCACGGCGCTCGCCCTGCCCGCCGGCCAGTACGGGCAATACGTGGCCGGCCGCGCGCGGGCCAGCGATCCTTCGCTGCGCATCGCGTTCGTGCGGCCGAGCGAGCGTTCGCGGGACGAGGCGCGCCGCGTCGACGCGGTCTTCGGCGACCTCGTCGGCCGCAAGCTCGACTCGCCGGAACTGCAGCGGCGTCTCGAGACGCAATACCGGCTCGACCAGTTCGAGAGCGTCGACTACCGCATCGTCGGCCACGGCCAGGAACAGGGCATCGAGGTCGACCTGCGGCGCAAGTCCTGGGGACCGACGTTCCTGCGGCTCGGCGTCAGCGTCGAGAACGACTACGAAGGCGGAGCGACCGCCAACGCCGCCGCGCAACTGCGGCTGACGGGCCTGAACTCGCTGGACGCCGAGTTGACGCTGGACGGGCAGGTGGGCGAGGAGCCGCGCCTGCTCGCGGAGTTCTACCAGCCGCTGTCGCTGCGCAACCAGTTCTTCGTCGCGCCGGCGTTCCGCTACGAGACCCAGTCGCTGCAGGTCGTCGCGCCGGACGGACAGCGCGTGGCGCGCTATCGCGTCCGCGACACGGACCTGTCGCTCGCGCTCGGCGCGGAGCTGTCGAACTGGGGCGAGTTGCGTGCGGGCCTGCGTCGGGGCGATGGCAGCCGCCGCCTCCTGATCGGCGATCCGTCGCTGCCCGTCGGCACCTACGACCTGGGCGGTGCCTTCGTGCAGTTCGGTTACGATCGTCTCGACAGCGCCTATTTCCCGAAGCACGGCCTGGCGTTCCGCGCCTCGTGGCTCGCCGACCGCGAGGCGCTCGGGGCGGACGTCGACGCCGATGTCGTGCGCGCCTCGTGGCAGTTCGCGCGCAGCCGCGATCGCTACAGCTTCGTCTGGTCGATGGACGCCGGCTCGGCGCTCGACGACGTGGTGGCCTCGCCGCAGGAACTCTTCACGCTCGGCGGCCTGTTCGACATTTCCGGGCTGGCGCCCGATGCGCGGACCGGCACGCAGTACGGCATCGCGCGCGGCATCCTGTACCGCCGGATCAGTCGCGGCGGCACGGGCTTCTTCGAATTCCCGGCCTACCTCGGTGTGTCGGTCGAGACGGGCAACGTCTGGCAGACGCGCGACGACGTCGACTGGGGCGACCTCGAAGCGGGCGGCAGCGTGTTCCTGGGCGCCGAGAGTCCGTTCGGGCCCGTGTATCTCGCCGCGGGGCTCGCGAGCGGCGGCGAGACGGCGTTTTACCTCTACCTGGGACGCACGTTCTGATGCCGGCGAAAGACAGGTGAATGTCCCCTGTCTTCCGTTTCGGAAGCCGCGCCGCGGGCGGATCCGCTAAAATCCGCGTTCCCCCCGGAGCACGTCATGGCGATTTCCCACGAACACAACCTGCGGCAGCCGCTGCCCCGATCCCGCCCTTACGGACTGCGCCTGCGCGCACGCAAGACCGACCCGTTCCGCAACCTCGTGGGCGACGACTGGCAGAAGGAGCACTGGTTCGCCACGCGCGGGGAGCGCGACGCGGCCCACGCGCAGATGAGCGGGCGCTACCTGTATTTCCGGCCGGGCGACGCACCGACCCTCGATTTCGAGAAGATCGACCCCTGACTCAGGCGCCGCGGTCGCCGGCGCCTTCGCGGTCCGACCAGCCGAGCAGGCCGCGCGTCAATCCGAGGTAGACGGGCTTGCCGGTGCGCATCCACAGCTCCGCGGGCCACGAGCGTCGCGCGAGGATGGCCCGCTGCCGCGCCGTCAGGCGATCGGCGCAATACGTGCGCTTGTGCTTGAGCAGGTGGCGCAGGTCGTCGTAGGCCAGGGCCCGGAACCGGCGTCCGCGATGCCGCGGCCGCATGGCGAGCTGGAAGTCGACCAGCGCGGGGCTGCCGGTTGGGGTCACGAGCCAGTTGGGCTCCTTGGCCAGATCGTTGTGCACGATGCCGGCGGCGTGCAGCCGGCGCAGCAGTCGCAGCGCGTCGCGGAAGTAGGCGGGGTCGCGTGGCTGCGCGTGGTGCAGGGGCTGGGCCTCGATCCACGAGCGCTGCAGGCGGACGCCATCCCAGTCGAGCAGCGCGGGCACGTCCTCGAGCCGGCGCAATGCCGCGAGCGCGCGGGCCTCGCGCGCGGCGAGCCATCTTGCGGCCGGACGCAGCCACCAGCGCGCGTCGCGCGTGTCGCGCTCGACCAGTACGACGGGATCGGCCGCATGCACCGCATGCCGCTCGACGCGGACGACCGAGCCCAGCAGGTCGTGCTTCAGCGGCGAGCGTCGTTCCGTCGCGTCCAAGCGTCACCACAGGCGCAGCAGGACGGGCGTGACTCCCGCGGTCTGCAGCACGTGCGCGAGGTCGACGAGCGCGAATGCGAGCAGCAGCGCGCCGGCGTCGAGAAAGCCCTTCCAGGCGAGACGTGGCACGACGTCCAGGTGCTCCGGCAGCGCAAGGCGCGACCCGTCGGGCAGCCAGGCGGGCACGTCGGCGCGATAGGCGCGTGCCGAGGCGCCGTGCAGCGCCTCGAGCCGCGATTCCTCCGCGACCGACGCCCGTCGATGCAGCAGCCACGCCAGCGCGACGAGACCCGCCGTCAGCACGACGCTGCGCGTGGCCAGGCCGAGCCCGAGCATCCCCAGCAGCGACAGCGCGTAGAGCGGATGGCGGCATGCCGCGTACGGGCCGATGCGGACCAGGGCCGTGTCCTTGGAGCCGGCGATGAACAGCGTGGTCCACGCGCGCCCCAGCGCCGCGAGCACGACGAGCACGAAACCCGCCACCGCCGCGACGGTACCCGCGATGCCCGGCAGGAGCGGACGCTGCGAGACGGACACCGCGAGGATGCACGACAGCACGGCCAGGGTCATGACGCGCACGCGCGGGGTGCTGCGGGACAATGTGGACGGCAGCGACAGCGGAGGCATGCACGCATTCTAGCGGCGGGCTAAAGTGCGCGGATGAACTGGATCGGCGCCTATTTCGGCTATCTCGCGGGCGCGCTGCTCGCGATCCTGCCCATCGTCAATCCGTTCGGCGCCGTGCCGCTGGTCATGTCCGCCTCGGGCCACCTGCCGGAGCTGGAACGGCTGCGGCAGATCCGCCGCGCCTGCATCTATGTCTTTTTCCTGATGTCGGGCTTCCTGCTCGCGGGTGGCCTGATCATGAACTTCTTCGGCATCTCGATCCCGGGCATGCGCATCGCCGGCGGCCTGATCGTGGGATTCCTCGGCTTCCAGATGCTGTTTCCGAACCCGATTTCCGACAAGGAGGCGATGACCAAGGCGGCCGAGAGCCGCCACGACATCGCCTTCACGCCGCTCGCGATGCCGGGGCTGAGCGGGCCCGGAACCTTCGCGGTCGTCATGGGTCTGTCCTCGCAGGCAGCGGCGCGCAAGGGCTGGCTGAGCATGGTCGACTTCATGGCCGTGTTCACCGCCATCCTGCTCACGGCGCTGCTGAGCTGGTTCGTGCTGCGCGGCGCGGAACGCGTCAACCGGCTGCTCGGCTCGACGGGCATGATCGCGCTGACGCGCCTCACGGGCTTCCTGATGATCTGCATCGGCGTGCAGTTCTGCATCAACGGGCTCAGGATGGTCTTCGACGATCCCTCGTTCTGGTCGGGCCTCGCCGCGGCCATGCGCGGCGGCTCTTAGGAGTTCGACCAATGGTCACACGCAGCCGCAGACTCGACTTGCCGACCGCCGACGAAGCGCTGCCGGGCCGGGCCGGGCGCATGCCGGTACCGGCACTGCACTGCGTCAACGGGCACCGGCTGGAGCCGCCGTTCCCGGCCGGAACGAAACTCGCGCTGTTCGGACTGGGGTGCTTCTGGGGCGCCGAGCGCCTGTTCTGGACGACGCCGGGCGTCTACAGCACCGCCGCGGGGTATGCCGGAGGCCTGACCCCGAACCCGACGTACGAGGAGGTCTGCACGGGCCTCACGGGTCACACGGAAGTCGTACGCGTGGTCTTCGATCCGCACGACATCGGTTACGAGGATCTGCTCAGGATCTTCTGGGAAGCGCACGATCCGACGCAGGGCATGCGGCAGGGCAACGACGTGGGCACGCAGTACCGCTCGGGCATCTACACGTACGACGACGCGCAGCGGGCGGCCGCCGCGCGGAGTCGGGCTGCCTACGAGGCGAAACTGCGCGAGGCGGGGTATCCCGCGATCTCGACGGAAATCCTGCCGGCGCCGGAGTTCTACTACGCCGAGGAGTACCACCAGCAGTACCTCGCAAAGAACCCCGGTGGTTATTGCGGACTTGGCGGTACGGGCGTGACTTGCCCGTCCGTGGCCCCGGCGGATCGCTGAGCGGCTGCATCGACGGGGGACGCAACAGGTGCCGGGTGCGTGACACCAGGCGCGTCGTGCGTGGCGTTCAGGTGCCGGGCGGCGGCGTGCCCGGGTTCGGGTCTTCCATCGGATAGGTCGTCGCCGGCCCGCCGGGAGG
>JAYRRR010000070.1:0-5325 GCA_041910015.1 Steroidobacteraceae bacterium | reverse complement strand
GCAGGCGCGCGCGTCGAGCGATGCCTGGTCCGCGGCGATGGCCCAGGCCCAGGCGGCGCTGGTGCGTCGCGACTACGCGGCGGCGCAGGCCGCCTACGAGCGGGCGGGACGCCTGCGACCGGCAGCGCCGGAGGTCGCGGAAGGTCTGCAACAGGTGCGCCGCGCGACCGAAACGCGTTCCCTCGCGTCGACGATCGAGCGTGCCGGCGTCGCCGAACGCGAGGAGCGCTGGTCGCAGGCGCTTGCGCTCTACCGCGATGCGCTGCGGGTCGAAGCGACGCTCGATGCCGCCCAGTCCGGCGTCGAGCGCACGGAGCCGCGCACGATGCTCGACGCCGAGCTGCAGTCGCACCTCGACCGCCCCGAGCGCCTCTACAGCCCCGCGGGGCGCGACGTCGCGCGCAACGTCCTCGAGCGCGCCGGTGCCGTGCCGGCCGCGGGCCCGCGGCTGCGGACGCAGATCGCGCGTCTGCAGGAAGCGCTGCGCCAGGCGGAGACGCCGATCCGCGTCGCGTTCGCGTCGGACAATGCGACCGAAGTGCAGATCTACCGGATTGGTAAGCTTGGGCTCTTTGAACAGAAGGATCTCGAGCTGATGCCCGGCCGCTACACCGTCGTCGGCACGCGCCAGGGGTTCCGCGACGTGCGCAAGGAACTGAACCTGCTGCCGGGCGCGCCGCCGCCGACGCTCGTGGTCCGCTGCGAGGAGCGCATTTGACCGGCGTCGAACTGATCCTGCGCGATCCGCTCGGCGAAAGGACGCTGACCGCCGAGGACTTCCCGGTCAGTCTCGGCGGCGCCGGACACACCATCGTGATGCCGGGCGCCGGTGAGACGGCGCTCGCCTGGATCGCCCTGCACGACGGACAACTGTTCCTGCAGCCCGCCGAAGGCGGCGAGACTCCGCTCGTCAACGGCGCGCCCGTCGCGCGTGCCACGTGGCTGCGCGAGGGTGACGTCGTCGACGTCGCGCGCGGCCGTCTGCGCGTTTCGGCGCGCGACGGCGTGCGACAGATCGACGTCGAGGACGGCAGCGGCGGCAACCTGACCGTGCCGCCGGAGGCGCCGCCGGTGCCGATGGTGACCGGCGGCGAGGATGACGACGACGAGCGCATCGCGGCCGTCGCCTTCCGGCACACGGATGCACAGCGACGCGCGCGGAGCCGTCTCGTGCCGCGACTCGTCGCCGTGCTGGCGGTCGCCGTTCTCGCGCTCGTCGCGTGGTTCTTCGTCACCGGGCGCGCGGTCACGATCGAGGCCCGCCCTCGGGGTGCGCATGTCGCCCTGAGCGGCGGGCCCTCGGTGTCGCTCGGCGACAATCATTTCGTGCACCCGGGTCGTTACGAGGTGCGCATCGAGCGTACAGGCTACGTGCCACTGCGCAGGACGATCACGGTGACCGACGCTACGGAGCAGCGGTTCGCCTTCCAGCTGCAGAAGCTGCCCGGCCGGCTCGATGTGCGCAGCTCCGTGCCCGGACGCGCCAGCGTGGCCGGCAAGGACCTCGGTCGGGTCCCCGGCGAGGTCGAGCTGTCGCCGGGCCGGCACCAAGTCGTCATCGCCGCGCCGCGGCACCTGCCGTACTCGGCGCCGGTCGACATCGTCGGCGAAGGCAGGCGACAGACGCTGGTCGCGAAGCTCGTGCCCGCATGGGCGGTGGTGACGGTGCTGACCGAACCCGTCGGCGCGAAGGTCGCGGTGGACGGGCGGCCGGCCGGTGTCACGCCCGCGAAGCTCGAGCTCGACGCCGGCACGCATCGCATCGAGTTGCGCCAGACCGGATTCGAGCGTTGGGTCACCGACCTGCAGGTGGTGGCCAACGAACCGCAGACGCTGGGTCCCGTCCGGCTCGGCCTGCCCGACGGCACGCTCGTCGTGCGCACGGAGCCCGCGGGTGCGAGCGTCAGCGTGGGCGGCGCGTTCCGTGGCCGTTCACCGCTGACGCTCGAAGTGCGCCCCGACCTGCCGCTCACCATCGTTGCCACGCGCGACGGCTACGAGCCGGCGACGCAGCAGACCTCGGTGGCAGCGGGCGCGCGCCGCGAGATCGCGCTCACGCTCGCGGCGATCCTCGGCGAGCTGACGGTGCAGTCGGAGCCCGCCGGCGCCGAGATCTACGCCAACGGCCGGCTGGCGGGTCGCGCCGGACAAGTGCTGAAGCTGCCGTCGGCACGCCAGGAGATCGAGGTGCGGCTTGCGGGCTACCGGCCCTACCAGACGGCCGTGACGCCGCGGCCGGGGTTGCCGCAGGTCGTCAACGTGACGCTCGAGCCGGGACGCGGACCAGCGACGGTCGCGACGAGCGACGGTGCGGCGCCGGCTGCGACGCGCCCTGCGACGGACGCGTCCGCTGCGCCGACCGCCGCGACGCCGGCCGCGCTGGCGTCGACCGTCCGCACGCGATCGGGCGACGAGCTGCGGTTGCTCGGACCGGCGAGCTTCACCATGGGCAGCCCGCGCCGTGAATCGGGCCGGCGGGCCAACGAGGCACAGCGTCCCGTCGAGCTGCGACGCCGCTGGTATCTCGGCACGCGCGAGGTCACCAACGCGCAGTTCAAGCAGTTCCGGCCGCAGCATCGCTCGGGCTTCGTCGGCCAGAGCACGCTCGAGCTCGACCAGCAGCCCGTGGTCGCGGTGAGCTGGCAGGACGCGGCCGAGTACTGCAACTGGCTGAGCCGGCAGGAAGGGTTGCCGGCCGCGTATCAATCCGGCGGCGGCGGGCTCGTGCCGGTGGCGCCGGCGACGACCGGATTCCGCCTGCCGACGGAAGCCGAATGGGAGTGGGCGGCGCGCGCCAACCGCGACGGGTCGCTGCGCAAGTACCCGTGGGGCGACGCGCTGCCGGTGCCGCCCGGCGCCGGCAACTTCGGCGACCGCCGGGCGCAGCCGCTGTTGCAGACCGTCCTCGCCGAGATCGACGACGGTTTCGCGGTGACCGCCAACGTGGGATCGTTCGCCGCGAATGCGCTGGGCTTCCAGGACCTGGGAGGCAACGTCGCCGAGTGGACGCAGGACATCTACACCGTGCAGCCGCCGGCGAGCAGCGTGGCGATTGACCCGGTCGCGGCGGGCCCCGGCAACGTGCACGTCCTGCGCGGGTCGAGCTGGCGTCACGCGACCGTCACGGAACTGCGCGCCGCGTTCCGCGACTATGGAGAAGGGAAGCGCGACGACGTGGGCTTCCGCATCGCACGGTACGCGGAGTGATCGAGGCATGAACGGCGACACGGTCCGGTCGATGCTGCTCTGGGCGCTCGTTGTCATGGGCGCCGTTGCCGGCCTGACGCAGGCCGTGCGCGCGCAGCAATCGCCGGCGGCAGCGGGCACGAAGCCACAGGGCGCACCGTCGGCGCAGCCATCGGCGGCGTCACCACCGGCGCCTGCATCACCGCCCCCGTCGTCGCAGCAGTCGTCGCCTGCGGAGCCACCGTCGGGCGATGCCGCATCGGCGACGGAACAGGACGACGAGGCCGTGCCACCGCCGGCCACCACGCCTTCCAGGCCGGCCGCCGCCAAGGGCTCGCCGCAGAGATTCGAGCCGACCGAGAAGGTCCGTCCGGACTTCGACGTCGCGTTCCCCGTCGACATCTGATCCGGATGCAGCCCGAGCGCACCATGAAAAAGACCGGCAATCGCGAGTTCCTGTTCGAGGTGATCTCGCTGATCGTCATCGCGATCCTCGTCCACGCCGTCTATTCCATCCACGTGCGGCCGCGGGCCGCGGCGATCCGCGCGCACGACGCCGCCCGGATGAAGGTCGACCCCGATTACGTGCCCGAGCGCTTCATCGAGGTCATCGTCAAGGATCCGGAGCAGGAGGTCTGCTTCGTGCTCGCGCTGTGGGCCTTCGCGATCATGGGCTACAAGGCGCTGGCGCTGCGGCGCGGGCGGAAGCTGCTCGAGACCGACCTGCTGCGCCTGCCGGAAGGCATGAAGATCCTGCCCGAGGACTCGCGTGACTACGCGCGGCAGGTCGAGGCGCTGCCGCAGGAAATGCGCGGCGAGCTGCTGCCGCGCGCGCTGCTCTCGGGTCTGCACCGCTTCGGCTCGACGCGCAACATCCAGGACGTGTCCTCGGCGATCCACGACACCTGCGAGCTGGAATTCGGTCGCCTCGACGCCGAGCTGTCGATGGTCCGCTACGTCGCCTGGGCGATCCCGGCGATCGGCTTCGTCGGCACGGTGCGCGGCATCGGCGAGTCGCTGCAGCAGGCGCACAAGGCCGTCGAGGGCGACGTCTCGGGTGTCGTCGCGGGCCTCGGCATCTCGTTCAACTCGACGCTGGTGGCGCTGGCGCTGAGCATCCTGGTGATGTTCCTGCTGCACCAGGTGCAGTTGCGCCAGGAACGCGCCGTGCTCGACACCGAGGAGTTCCTCGACACCCACGTCGTGCGCCAGATGCTCGTGAGGTGACGGTGCCGCCGCAATGAAGCCGCAGGACCTCGCAGCCGTCGAGCTCAACGACGCCGGACTGCGCTGCGCGCAGGCCGGGGCGGACGGCATGCCGGCGCTCGTCGGCGAAGAAAGCCCGGGCTTCGCGCTGCTGCACGAAGGCCGCGTGCTGGTCGGGACGGACGCGGTGCGACGTCATCGGGTCGCGCCGCTGCATGCGCAGAACCGCTACTGGGCGGGCCTCGGCACCGAGCCGCTGCCGTGGAGCACACGCGGCATCGCCACGCCCGCCGACCTCGCGCACGCGCATCTCCGCATGGTGCTCGAGCCGGCCGTCGCCGCGGGCGCGCGCGAACTGCTGCTGGCCGTGCCGCCCGGCTTTGCGCGCGAGCAGCTCGGCCTGCTCGTCGGCATCGCCAACGAATGCGGCGTCACCACGCGCGGACTCGTCGACCTCGGCCTCGCCGCCTGCGCGACGGTGACGCCGGCGCCGCACCTGCTGCACCTCGACCTGCAACTGCACCAGGCGGTGGCCACGCTGGTCGAGCTGTCGCGCAACGACGGTGTGCTGCGCAGGGCACGTTACGAACTGCTGCCGGGCGCGGGGCTGCTCGCGTTCCGGCAGGCGGCAGCGGAAGCGATCGCGACCGCGTTCGTGCGCGAGACACGTTTCGATCCGCTGCATGAAGCCGCGACCGAGCAGCGCCTGCACGATCGCCTGCCCGACTGGCTCGAGCGGCTGGTCACCGACGAGGAAACGGCCGCGGAGATCGAGTTCGGCACGACGACGCACCGCATCGTGCTGCAGCGTGCGCAGGTCACGGGCGCGCACGAGACGCTCGGCGGCGAGGTGCTGCGACTCGTGCAGGCGGCGCGGCCCGCCGGCCTGCTGCTGCACGTCTGCATCACGCCGCGCATCGCCTCGGTCCCGGG
>JAYRRR010000069.1:0-12612 GCA_041910015.1 Steroidobacteraceae bacterium | reverse complement strand
TCGAGAGCAGGATCCACCTCCGGAGCGTCGAACGAGGCGGCCTGCCAGGCGGTGGATCGGGCGATCGATAATCTCAACGCACGGATGCGGCAGCGGCATGGCGCAGCGGCAGGGGACCGGCTGCGGTCGCAGTGGCATGACGTGAAGCAGCAGCGGCATGAACTCAGGTGCGGGCGGTGACTCCCCGGCCGGCGTAGACGTTCGGTGATTCGAGTTGGATGGTCGCCTGACGGGGCGACATTCTTTCCGGCCGCGGGGCGCCAAGACTAAGCTGGCCGGCAGGTTTCAAATGAATCCGGACGAGGCGAGATGGACATCGACAGGCCGTCAGTGGCGATCTACTGGGATTTCGAGAACATCCACGCGAGCCTGATCGATCAGCTGAAGGGGGTCGGAACGTATCGACAGACCCGATTCACGCCCCAGGATCCAGCCGTCAATGTTGCGGCACTGATGGAGTTCTGCGCGTCGTTCGGGTCCGTGGCCATCAATCGTGCCTACGGCAACTGGCAGTGGTTTGCGCGGTATCGCGAAGCACTGCTGCACAACGCGGTCGAACTCATCCAGCTGTTTCCGCCGGGAGCGGCCGCCAAGAACGGGGCGGACATCAAGCTGTGTCTGGATGCGACCGAGGACATGATCCGCTTCCCACATGTCACGACGCTCGTCATCATCGGCGCGGATAGCGATTTCCTGCCGGTCTCGCAAAAAATCAAGGCCGCTGGGCGGACGCTGGTCGGCGTTGGCATCGAAGCGGCGACGAACAAGCACTGGGCGCACAGCTGTCACGAGTTCCGCTACTACGAGCGCCTGGTGGCCGAGGACGAACTTCCGCTCGAGGAGGCATCTGAGGAGGCGGGGACCTCGGCTCCAGAGCGGCCGGCCGCGATCGACCTGATCCGTCGAGCGATTGCCCGCCTCGCGGCGAACAAGGGCGACCCGTGGGTTCTTAAGGCGGCGATTCGGCCGATGGTGATGAGGCTCGATCCGACCTTCGACGAGGCGTCCTATGGTGCGACGACGTTCTCGGCACTACTCAAGAAATACGATGAAGTGCTTGAAGTCCGGAAAGGCCAGTACGATCAGGAGTACCGGGTCAGAGAGGGTGTCCGGAAATAGCGACGGGGACGTGCGCCGAGATGTTGCCGGTCGTTCGTAAGTGACACACGAGGTACAGGATTGCAAGACAGCCGCGTGCGGCTCGCGAGGATCATTCGCGATCGAGTGATGCCGCTGGATGCGGGCGTCGCGAGTGCTACGACGTGTCGAGCGCTGCGTAATCGTGCGGCAGCAGGCCTGCGGTGTCGTGGCTGCGGGCAGTGGCGAGCTTCGGGAGCACCCAGGTCAGGTATTGCTCGGGGTTGACCTGCAAATAGCACACCCATTTACACCCATTCCTGGGCAAGGCGATCCGCCATGCGGCGAATGGTGCTCACATTCACCGCACAGGGTGCGGTGAATGACTTGCACATACGGAGATTGCAAGCCATAATCTCCGCATGAATAGCGGTGATTACAATTACATCTGGCAGGCCAGCGACTGGCCTGCCTGGCGCTTCGACCTGGCGGCGTTGGCTGGACCAATGGCCGAGGTCAGTCGCGCCCAGGGGTTGTTGGTGGGGCGCCTGGCCGACGTCGGCATGGCCTTGCGTGACCAGGCGAGCCTCGCGGCGCTCACCGAGGATGTGGTCAAGACCAGCGAGATCGAGGGCGAGCAACTCAACGTCGAATCCGTGCGCTCGTCCATCGCGCGCAGGTTGGGCGTGGACATCGGTGCGCTCGCCCCGGTCGACCGGCACGTCGACGGTGTGGTCGAAATGGTGCTCGACGCTACCGCCAACTGCCAGGCGCTGGTGTCGCGGGAGCGTTTGTTCGGCTGGCATGCCGCGCTATTTCCTACCGGTTATTCCGGCCTGGCCAAGATCAAGGTCGGCGACTGGCGTGACGATGCCACCGGCCCAATGCAGGTAGTGTCCGGCCCCATCGGCCGTCAGCGGGTGCATTTCGAAGCACCGTCGGCCGATCGCCTCGAAGCCGAAATCAGCCGTTTCCTCGACTGGCTGAATGGCACATCGAGCGAACTGCCGCTGCTCAAGGCCGGCCTCGGCCACCTGTGGTTCGTCACCTTGCACCCGTTCGATGACGGCAATGGTCGTATCGCCCGCGCCATCGGCGACCTGCTGCTGGCGCGTGCCGACGGTAGCCCGCAGCGTTTCTACAGTTTGTCGGCGCAGATCCAGCGCGAACGCAAGGCCTACTACGACATCCTGGAGCGGACGCAGAAGCGGTCGATGGACGTCACCGAGTGGCTTGCGTGGTTCCTCGACACGCTGCATCGCGCCGTCGATCAGGCGCAGTACACGCTCGATGCTGTGCTGACCAAGGCGCGGTTCTGGCAGCGCTGGGCGACCACGCCTTTGAACGAGCGACAGGTGAAGTTGCTGAACAGGGTGCTCGACGGTTTCGAGGGCAAGCTCACCAGCAGCAAGTGGGCGGCCATTGCCAAGTGTTCACCGGACACGGCGCTGCGCGACATCAACGATCTGCTGACGCAGGGCGTGCTGCGCAAATCGGATGCGGGTGGGCGCAGTACCAGCTACGAGCTGAACGATCTGCCGGTGCGCGATTTCCTCTGATGGGTACCACCCGATTTCCTCGGTTGGGGATCACCTGATTTCCTGAGTTCGGGCCCACCCGATTTCCCGGGTTGGGGACCACCGATTTCCTGGATGGGAAGAGGTGCGGCTGTGCACCTCGGTACCAACCGCGGCGCGCTTCGAGCGTGAACCCCTCGAGCAGCGCCGCAAGCCCCACCGCATCAAGCTCGGCGCGCCCGGTTGCAGAACCCGAACACGTGGCCGGAGCGCGGGTCGGCCTCGAGCGCCGTCACCACCAGTGCACACAACCCTTCGTACGACAACCGCAGATCGGTGGCACCGCTCCTCAGGTACACCCGCGTCGTCGCACCCAGCGCGAACATCGCGATCACCGCCCGAGCTATCGGGCCAGCGCACGGATCAGGGCGGCGGCCCACGCCGGATCGCTGCCTGCGGCAATCTCCACCCGTATCCCGGATATCGTCATCACAGCTGACGCCGACGCCCGCGACGCCACGCTCCGCGATGCCGCGGCCAACGGACGCGTCACCTCGATCAGTGCACCGTCCACCCCGGCCTCTCTTGCCTGCTCGCGGCGCCGACTGTCAGCGGTAACCCAATAATTCCCACCCGCGGTAATCGAAAAATCCCCACCCATCACTGCGAAGGAGACAGAGATGGACGTGGAAAACCGACCGACGACAGGACCTGATTCGGCCCGATTCGGGCCAACAACGACGACGCCCGCTACCGTAACCGGGGACACCCCGGCAGCGCGCTCGCCATCGTCGTGTCCATGAGCCATCGTAGCCACCGCCCGCGCACCGCGACTACCCTGTGCTCCGTGAGTCACCTACGTTTGATTTGGCGGTGGACCCGCCTGCTCTGTGGGATGAGCAGCGCGAAAGAGTCGGTCTCTGAGGCGAAGATGCACCTCAGATCAATATGCCCTTGAGATCCTTGAGCATCAGGAACAAGTGGTACGGGTCAGTCGGGCTGGGCTCGAATTCCCACGACTCGTACCACTGCCGCGCCGCATCGTCCTTGGCATGGACCAGCAGGCAGCGAATGCCGGCGATGTCGGCAGCCTGAGCGGTGCGCCGCAACGCATCCTTGAGCAAGGCCTGGCCCAGGCCTTTGCGCTGATGCTCCTTGTCTACCGCGAGCCGGGCCAGGATCATGACCGGTGCCGGGTGACGCGCCAGCCCCTTCATCACTCTTGACGGCGCGGCCTCCGGATCGACATTGCCGACGGCGAGGCTGTAGAAGCCGACCACAACGTCACCCTGGCAGCAGACGTAGGTCTGCGCGCTATTGGCCTTCTGGTTGACGAGCGCGTAGCGCTGCAGGAACTGGTTCAGCGCGGCCTGGCCGCCGTCGAACGCATCGACCTGATCCGTTGCAGCGAGCTTGCGAACGGGTGAGTAGTCATTGCTCAACCCAGCACCCCAGGTTCACGCAGCAACTTCTTCAGACGCGGCTTGCTTTGAACCGGGCGGTCCAGCGCTTCCTGGAAGGCCTGCCACTGCGTCTCATCCAGAACGAACTGACGACGATCTGCCAGCGTCTGCGCGGCTGCTGTCACGCCGGCGTCGAGCAGAAACTCGCTGACGTTCTTGTGGCAGGCGCGCGCGGCTTCCTGCAGCAGTTGCTTGACTGGCGTACTGGCGCGAACGTCAATGCGCTCGGTCTTGGAAAGATTCAGGGTGCTCATGGTGCCCCTCCGGACTGATCTTGAATGCCCTATTGTGGTTGTCCGGACAGTGTCCTGACAAGTGATCTCTGCCGTCAGCCATCCTGGTGCATCCTCTCGATGCTGCAATTTGCCGGTACATCTCGACAACTACCGACAAAGCGAAACCGCCGCGTTTCCCTCCCCACCCAATGCGGCAATCCAACCGCTTGATTCGTCCGCGCGTAACTCTTTGATCTGTATGGGGCAGACTTGTGGCCTTTGCGGACTTCGGGCCAGTTTCAGGGAGCGAGGTCGGAGCGAGGAATGGCCAGAAGAGAGTGGAATGTGGCCGGGAACGGCCACTTCGGGCGGCTGGTGAAGTCCGCAGGCTTCCGCAGGAACCCCCAACAACACGCGGGAACCGGCGCGATCGGGCAAGAAAAACCCCCAACCGAGAACGGTTGGGGTTTTGATATTGGTGGAGGCGGCGGGAATCGAACCCGCGTCCGCAAGCCCTACATTCCAGGACCTACATGCTTAGCCGGCTCTTTGATTCTCGACGGGCACTACCCGAGCGGCAGGGAAGATGCACGTCCAGCTCAGGAACGTTTTAGCGAGCCAGCCCTCAGCACACTGGACACGCGAGCCTGTGAGCGCGTCCCCCGGGTCTGGGTGCACAGGCACACGCCAGTCGGGGGTTAGGCGGGATTAAGCCGCCAGAGCGTAGTTGTCGTCGTTGGCAACTATAAGTTTGCAAGCGGTTTTACGAGGTACCTGCACCTCGGCATGCACCTGGAGTTTCGCGACCCACGTCGAAACCGGTCGCCCCCGGGAACGAACCTAGTGTAGGGGCAGGCCGCCGGAAATCAAGCGAAGCGCCGGCGGCTGCGTGCCACGTGGGAGCGCCGCCCGGAATTGCGTCAGCGCTTGCGCAGCAGGCGTGCCTTTTCGCGCTGCCAGTCGCGGTCCTTCTCCGTGTGGCGCTTGTCGTGCGCCTGCTTGCCCTTGGCGAGCCCGATCGCGAGTTTGACCCGGCCATTCTTCCAGTAAAGCTCGAGCGGGACGAGTGTGTAGCCCTTGCGCTCGACGGCACCGACGAGCCGGTCCAGCTCCCGCCGGTGCAGCAGCAGCTTGCGGGTGCGGGTGGGGTCCGCGACGATGTGCGTCGACACGGTGCGCAGCGGCGTCACGTGCGCGCCGATCAGGAACGCCTCGCCGTCCTTGACGATCACGTAGCCCTCGGTGATCTGCGCCTTGCCCGCGCGCAGACTCTTGACCTCCCAGCCCTGCAGGGCGAGCCCGGCCTCGAGTCTTTCCTCGATGAAATAGTCGAAGCGCGCCCGCTTGTTCAGCGCGATCGACGGTTTCGAGGCGGACTTGCCGTCCTGGTGCTTGCTCGGCGTGGCCATGGCAGGTGGTCCCGGCGGGTCGCGCATTCTAGCCGCCCCGCTTACACTTGCGCGCGTTTGCGGCTACACCCCCCGGCATGTCCATCCACGAAGTCAAGCGTACGGCGCTGGTCACGTTCACGCCCGAGCAGATGTTCGATCTCGTCGTCGACGTCGAGCGCTATTGCGAGTTCCTGCCGTGGGTGAAGGGGGCCTGCGTGCACGAGAACACCGGCAGCGAACTGCAGGCGAGCATCACGATGGAGCGCGCCGGCGTGCGGCAGACGTTCACCACCCGCAACGCTCTCGACCGGCCGCGTTCGATGTCGCTCAAGCTCGTCGACGGCCCGTTCCGGGTGCTCGACGGTCTCTGGACCTTCGACGCCATCGGCAGCGCGGGTACCCGGATCCTGCTCGACATGAAGTTCGAGTTCGGCAATCCGATCGCGGCAATGCTGTTCGGCAAGACGTTCGAGCAGAGCATCGGTCAGTTGATCGACGCCTTCGTCGCGCGCGCGAAGCAGGCCCATGGCGCCGGCTGAGACGGCGGCGGGCGGCAGCGATGCCGCTGCACCGGGCGACACGGGGTCCGCGGGTGCCGTCGAAGTCGCCTATGCACTGTCGCAGCGCCAGCGTGTCGTGCGCCTGCCGCTGCCTGCGGCCGGGATGACGGCGGCGGAGGCCGTGGCCTGCTCGGGGTTGCTGCAGGAGTTCCCGGAGATCGCTCACCGGGAACTCGTGATTGGCATCCATGGTGCGGTGTGCGGCCCCGCGCAGGCATTGCGAGACGGGGATCGCGTCGAGATCTACCGGCCGCTGGCCCACGACCCGCGCAAGGTCCGGCGCGAACGGGCCCGCCGGAAATAGGGGCGTGCACCTGTTTCGACGCTGAAACAGGTGCATGCCCCGTTCTTTCCATGAACTCAGCCGCTGCTGCCGGGCCGCGGCGCGTCGGGCGGCCGCTGGTCGATCGACGGCAGCGGCGGTGGCTCACGGTTCGCGTCAGGCTTGGCCGGACCATTCCCGTTCTGCCTGGTGCTCTTGCCGGTGCCGCTCGGGGTGTCCGGCATGTCGAGCTTCTCGACCCGGCTGACCTTGTCGCCGTCGAAGTGGACCACGAAATGCGACCGGTCGACCTTCGACTGGCGGCCACGCTGCAAGGTGTAGATGTAGTCCCAGCGCTGCGGGTCGAACGGGTCGGCGAGCATCGGCGTGCCGAGCAGGTAGCGGACCTGGCTGCGGGTCATCCCGGTCTGCACCTGCTCGACGTCCTCAACCTCGAGCAGGTTGCCCTGCTGGATGTTCGGCCGGTAGACGCAACCGGAGGCGATGCCGCCTGCCACCACGACGAGGCCCAATAACAAGGCGGCACGCAGGGTTGCGCTCATGCTGTCTCGGTTCATGCTGTCTGGAGTTGCCGGACCGGGCCGGTGATAATGCCTATCGATTCTACCCCAACCGCGCACGGGCGCGGGACCTGGCCCCGAGGGTGCAACTCGTGGAACCGTCGCAACTGCGTCGCGCTGGCCTCAAGATCACTGCGCCGCGCCTGAAGATCCTGGAGATCCTCGCCAGCGCAACCGTCCGGCACATGAGCGCGGAGGACGTCTATCGCCGGTTGCTCGAACTCAACGAGGACATCGGCCTCGCCACCGTCTACCGCGTGCTCACGCAGTTCGAATCGGCGGGGCTCGTCACGCGCCACCATTTCGAGGGCGGCACGGCGGTGTTCGAACTCAACGAGGGCACGCACCACGACCACATCGTCTGCGTGGACTGCGGGCGCGTCGAGGAGTTCTCGGACGATGCGATCGAGGAGCGTCAGAAGGCTATTGCCACGAGGCTGGGCTTCCAGATCACCGACCACTCGCTGACCTTGCACGGCCATTGCGTCCGCGAGGCGTGCCCTTACCGACCGAAGCGGCCTTAGGCTCCTTCCTGGCGCGCACCGTCGCCCGCGAGACGGCCGCATCCGGGGGCGCCGGGCGGCGGCCGGAGCCCAGCATCTCCCTCGCGTGCTCCAGTGTTCGCTCGGTGATCTTCGCGCCGCCGAGCATGCGTGCGACTTCCTCGACACGCGCCTCGGCGTCGAGTACCTCGATGCGCGTGCGCGTAGCGCCGCCCGCGACCTGCTTCGAGACGCGCAGCTGGTGATCCGACTGTGACGCCACCTGCGGCAGATGCGTGACGCAGAGCACCTGCCCGCGTGACGCGAGCGCGTGCAGTTGCCGTCCGACCATTTCCGCCACGGCGCCGCCTACACCGGCATCGACTTCGTCGAACACGAGACAGGGCAGGTGTGCCGCTTCGACCGCGGCCACCTGCAGTGCCAGGCTGATGCGCGACAGCTCGCCGCCGGAGGCGACTCTGGCGAGAGGCCGCGGCGGCTGGCCGGGGTTGGCGCTGACGAGGAACTCGACGTCGTCGTTGCCGTGGGTGGTGAAGACTGGCGGGTCGTGCGGCTCGATGCGTGTCGCGAAGACGCCGCCCGGCATGCCGAGCGCCTGCATGGACGCGGTGACCTTCGCGTCGAGCGCACGGGCCGCCAGGCGCCGTCCTGCCGTGAGCTTGCCGGCGGCCTGCAGATAGCGGTCGCGCGCCAGACGCAACTTCTCCTGCAGCGCGGCTTCGCTGCGCGCGCCGGACTCGAGCTCGCCGAGTTCGGCAACCAGCCGGTCTGCGAGCGCCGGCAGCCCGTCGACGTCGAGCCGATGCTTGCGCGCCACGGCTTCGAGGGCGGCGAGCCGCGATTCCAGCCATTCCTGCCGCGCCGGATCGGCTTCGAGCGAGTCCGTGTAGCGCCGCAACGAGGACAGCGCTTCACGCGCGCCGATGGCCGCTTCCTCGAGCTGGGCGGCCGCCGGCTCGAGTGCGGCGTCGAGTGCCACGAGCGGCCGCAGCACCGACTGGGTGCGTGCCAGCGCCGACGTCACGCCGCCGTCATCGCCCGCGAGCAGCGATTCGACCTGGGCCGCGCCCTCTGCCAGCCGGCCGAGGCTCGCCATGCGCTTGCGCTCTTCGAGCAGCGCCGCGCCTTCGCCGGGCTTCGGATCGAGCGTGGCCAGTTCCCCTACGTAGTGCTGCAGCAGGTCGAGCCGTGTCTCGCGCTCGCGCAGGCACTGCTCGAACGAAGCGCGCTGCTCGTCGAGCGCACGCCATTCCTCGCAGGCGGCCCGCACCGCGGCCATTGCCTCGGCGAGCTGCCCGCTGGCGTCGAGCATTTCCCGCTGATAGCCGCGGCGGGAGAGCGACTGGAATTCGAGCTGGCCGTGGACGTCCACCAGCAGTCCGCCGAGCGCGCGCAGCGACTGGACTGGCACCGCCTGGCCGTTCAGCCAGGCACGGCCACGGCCATCAGCGCCGACCACGCGTCGCAACTGGCATTCGCCTTCGTGCGCGATGGACTGCTCGTCGAGCCAGGCGAGCGCCGCCGCGTTGTCCGCGAGCGCGAACGTCGCACTGACCTCGGCACGGTCCGCGCCGTGTCGCACCGAGCCGCTGTCGGCGCGACTGCCAACCGCCAGCATCAGGGCATCGACGAGGATCGACTTGCCGGCGCCTGTCTCGCCGGTCAGCACCGTGAAGCCGCGGTCGAACTCGAGCTCGACCGCATCGACGATGGCGAAGTCACGGATCTGCAGGTGTGTCAGCATCGCGGCGCGCTCACGACCCGGATGGCTGGTCGCGCGTGCCGCGGCCCCAGTGCAGCTTCGAGCGCAGGATGCGGTAATAGTCGTGACCGGGCGGATGCAGCAGCGTAGCGCTTACCTTGGCCCGCTCGACGCGCAGCCGCGCGCCCGGCGGCAGGTCGCAGACGACGTTGCCGTCGCAGGCCACCTGTGCCCACGACTCGAACCGGTCGTTGAGCTCGATCTCGACGACGCTGCCGGCGGGAACCACGATCGGCCGGTCGGAGAGGGTGTGCGGCGAGACCGGCACGAGCACGACGGCGTCCAGGCTCGGGTGCAGGATGGGCCCGCCGCAGGACAACGCGTAGGCGGTGGAACCGGTGGGTGTGGCGATGATGAAGCCGTCGCCGCCGTGCGTGTTGACGTAGACGCCGTTGACCCAGGTACGCACCTCGACCGTGCGGCCGGTTTCGCGCTTGGTCACGACGACGTCGTTGAGCGCGAGCGCGTCGACCGGGCGGCCGTCGACGGTCACGTGCGCCGCGAGCAACATGCGGCGCTCGGCGAGACAGCGGCCGGCGAGGGCGTCGTCGACGCTCTCCAGCATGCGGTCCGGCCCCACGTCGGCCAGGAATCCGAGCCGGCCACGGTTGACGCCGAGGACGGGGACGTCGGCCATGGCCGCCATGCGGGCGGCGTGCAGCATGGTGCCGTCGCCGCCCACCGCCACGACCAGCGTCGCGTCGAGGGCGAGTTCGGGTTCGAGGACGGTGTGCACACCGTCACCCGGCAGCACGAGCGACTGGCCGGCCGCCACCTTGACGACGTGGCCCTGCGCGACCAGATGGTCCGCGAGCATGCTCATGACCTCGCCGACGCGCGGGTCGAGCGCGCGACCGGCCAGGGCGACGCAGGTGCCGTCGGAGGAGTGCCTGTCCATAGAGTGGCCTGCCTTTTAGCACGCGTGCGCGCGCCCCGGCCAGCGCGAATCCTGCGCATCGCGGCCGCATGCATTGCTTGACTTGCCGGCAGGGGCGCGGCAACGTGAAGCACGCCCATGAGCGACCCGCACGACGATTCCCTGAGCGATCGCGCCCGGCATCTGCTGCGCGTGCTGGTCGAGAGCTACATCCGCGAGGGCCTGCCCGTGGGTTCCCGCACGCTGTCGCGCGATTCGGGGCTCAACCTGAGTGCGGCGACGGTCCGCAACGTGATGGCCGACCTCGAGGAATACGGGTTCGTCACCTCCCCGCACACCTCCGCCGGCCGGGTCCCCACCGACAAGGGCTACCGCTTTTTCGTCGACACGCTGCTGCGCCAGAAGGCGACGGCGGGTGTCGAAAACGTCATGGACGAGCTGCAGCAGCGGCTGGAACAGCAGGAGGACCGCGACCCCAAGGCCCTGGTGGCCGTGGCGTCCCAGGTGCTGTCGTCGCTCACGCACCTGGCGGGCGTCGTGACGATCCCGCGCCAGCCGCACCAGTCGCTGAGCCAGATCGAGTTCCTGCCGTTGTCCGAGAACCGTGTGCTGGCTGTGATGGTGGTCAACGGCCGCGACGTGCAGAACCGCATCGTGCACCTCGAACGGTATTACTCGGCCGAGGAGCTGCGGCAGGCCGCCAGCTTCCTGAACCAGCAGTTCGGCGGCAAGGAGCTGAGCCAGATCCGTTCGGACATCGTCGCTGAGCTGACGCAGACGACCGAGGCCCTGAGCGGGCTCATGCGCGATGCCATCCGGGTCGCGCAGCAGGTCGTGGGCGAGAGCCGGCGCCAGGGCGAGCCCGAATACGTCATTGCCGGGGAGACCAACCTCATGGAGTTCGCCGAGCTGTCGAACGTCGACAAGCTGCGCCGGCTGTTCGACGCCTTCACGGCCAAGCGCGACATCCTGCACCTGCTCGACCAGAGCCTCGGTGCCGAGGGAGTGCAGATCTTCATCGGGCAGGAGTCCGGCTACCAGATCCTCGACGACATCAGCCTCGTGACGGCGCCCTATGCGCTCGACAACGAGACGGTCGGCGTGCTCGGCGTGATCGGGCCCACCCGCATGGCCTACGACCGGGTCATCCCGATCGTCGACGTCACGGCCCGCTTGCTGGGCTCCGCCTTGAATTCGCGCCGCTAGTCCCCATCCTGCGGGGCGTCCCCAGCCGGCCTGCCTCCGTGGGAGCGCGGGCGACGGGCAGTTTGCGTCGGCAGGCAGGTGAAATGAGCATCCATCCCGAACATGAGTCCGTCCCCGGGGCCGCAGAGGTCGAGGCGCCGGCGCCCACCGAAGTCGAGCGGCTGGCGGCCGAGCTGGCCGCGAGCCAGGCGCAGCTGGCCGAGGCGCGCGACGCACAGCTGCGGGCCTTGGCCGAAATGGAAAACGTGCGCCGGCGGGCCCAGCGCGACGTCGAGGCGGCCCACAAGTTCGGCATCGAGCGGTTCGCCGCCGACCTGATCGAGGTGCGCGACACGCTGGAACTCGGCCTCGCCGCAGCGGCGGCCCCCGAGGCGGCCCGGTTCGTCGAGGGCATGCAGGCCACACTGCGCATGGTGGACAAGGCCTTCGACCGGGCGGGCATCGCGGTGATCGACCCCGCCGGCCAGCCCTTCAACCCGGAATTCCACGAAGCAATGGTCACCCAGCCCACCGCCGACCATCCGCCCGGCAGCGTCATGGCCGTGGTCCAGAAGGGGTTCACGCTGCAGGGCCGCTTGTTGCGGGCCGCCCGGGTCGTCATCGCCCGCGCCCCCGACGTGGCCGGCTGAGGCCGCAAATGACCGCTGCGGCTTGAATTTCCAGGGCGCGACCCTACCTAACGCGCAACCCGTTTCAAAGCTTCCCTTCGGAGCCCAACTCACATGGCAAAAGTCATCGGCATCGACCTCGGTACCACCAACTCCTGCGTCGCGATCATGGAAGGCGGCAAGCCCCGCGTGATCGAGAACAGCGAGGGCGATCGCACGACCCCGTCGATCGTCGCCTTCACCAAGGACGACGAGGTGCTGGTCGGCCAGTCGGCCAAGCGCCAGGCCGTCACCAACCCGCAGAACACGCTGTATGCGATCAAGCGCCTGATTGGACGCCGCCACGACGACAAGGTCGTGCAGAAGGACGTCGACATGGTCCCGTACCGGATCGTGAAGGCCGACAACGGCGACGCCTGGGTCGAGGTGCACGGCAAGAAGATGGCGCCGCCGGAGATTTCCGCGCGCGTGCTCATGAAGATGAAGAAGACCGCCGAGGACTTCCTCGGCGAGCCGGTCACCGAAGCCGTGATCACGGTGCCGGCCTACTTCAACGACTCGCAGCGCCAGGCGACCAAGGACGCCGGCCG
>JAYRRR010000068.1:0-1942 GCA_041910015.1 Steroidobacteraceae bacterium | reverse complement strand
CTCGTCGTGCGAATCGAACGCCTCGGGAATCCGCGGTTCGATGCCAGAGGCTTCCACGGCGGTGAGGATCTCCTGCCAACGGGCCTCCGGCAAGTCCACGAGGATGTCGACGTCGCGAGTGAGTCTCGGCCTGCCGAGCAGCGGCGCGCGTCAAGATAGTTGTCGCCTGAGTCATGCGGCCTGAGTGGATTTATGCAGTCCGTTTTCGACGCTGCCGGCGACGGTCTCTCGCTCTGGATTGAGCGTGACGACCTCGATCGGCGACCAGTTGCGCGTGTGTCGTGACCAGCGGCGCGGATGGCGCTCGCGGGCCGCGAGGTACAACGCGTGACGGCGAGCGAGGATCGGTCGATCCAGGCCCGCGTGGCGCTGCGCCGGGCTCACGTAACGGATGCCGCTGTGCTGATGGTCGTGGTTGTACCAGCGCACGAAGCGGTGGGCCCACACCCGCGCGGCTTCGAGATCGAGGAAGCCCCGTGCCGGGAACTCCGGTCGGTATTTCGCCGTGCGGAACAGGCTCTCCACGAACGCGTTGTCGTCGCTCACGCGCGGGCGCGAGTAAGACGGTTTGATACCGAGCCAGTGCAGCATCGTGAGCACCGTGGTGGCCTTGAGCGTGGCGCCGTTGTCGCCGTGCAGGACCGGCTTCTCGGCCATGGCGTGGACGCCCTCGGCGAGTGCGGTGCGCTTGAGCAGGTGCGCGGCGTGCAGCGAGTCGTCGCTGTCGTGTACCTCGAAGCCCACGATCTTGCGGCTGAAGACATCCAGGATCAGGTACAGGTAGAACCAGTGGCCGAGGACTGCGGCCGGCAGATAGGTCATGTCCCACGACCACAGCTGGCGCGGGGCGGTGGCCACGTGGGTGGCCGGCGCTCGGCGTCGCCGCGCCGCTTTCGCACGGCCGCGATGCCGCGTCTGCCCGTGGGCCCGCAGTACGCGCTGGAAGCTCGATTCGCTCGCCAGGTACACGCCCTCGTCGGCCAGGGCCGGGACGATCCGCGCCGGTGGCAGGTCGGCGAAGCGCGGCTCATTGGCCACGCGCAACAGCTGCTCGCGCTCCGCGGCACTGAGCGCATGCGCCGGCGTCGGACGCACGGCATCGGGCCGGCGGTCGCCCCGCTCGAGCCCGTCCTCTGCCCGCCAGCGCTGCAGCGTGCGCACGTCGATGCCGGCCACTGCGCACGCCTCGCGCAACCGGGCGCCGGCGCGATGGGCGGTGTCGATCTCGCGGGCCAGGCTGCGGCGATCTTCCAGGCCCATCATTCGTCCCCGCCCTTGTGGAAGATCGCCTCGACTTTTTTTGATAGAACCAGCAGCGCCGCCGTCTCGGCCAGGGCCCGGTCTTTGCGCCGGACCTCGCGTTCGAGCTCCTTGATCCGCCGCCGGTCCTGCTGGGTCTGCTGCGGACTGGCCCGAACCTCCTCAGGCTCCGCCAGCGCCTGCGTCGCATTGTCGCGCCACTGCTCGAGCTGCACGGCATACACCCCGTGCTCCCGGCACCAGGCCGCCCGGGCGGCCGCCTCCAGCGCCGCCGTGGCGATCACCGCCTCGAGCCGCGCCGCAGCCGTCCAGATCCGCTCCCGCGCCGGTTGCAGCAACGCGTCGCTGCGCCACCGCTCCAGCGTCTGCACCGTGACACCCACCTCCCGAGAGACGATCTCGGGCGCCGCACTCTCCGGCGGCAGCAGACGTGCCACCACCCGGTCTTTGAATTGCTTGCCGTATCGAGCCATTTCCACGCCTCACTGTCGCCCCCGGATTATCAGTTCCTATCCAGGCGACAACTATTCTGACGCGGGGGGGCAGGGACGCGGCGACCCCACCAATGACGACCGCAGGCACCCTGGCGGAAGACAGTACTCGCGTAATGGCCTCCAGCGCGACCGCGAGCGATGCGGGAACTGCGTCAGGCACGAAGCGCGTTCCGGATGCGCTGCCACCG
>JAYRRR010000067.1:0-16870 GCA_041910015.1 Steroidobacteraceae bacterium | reverse complement strand
CGGCCGTGCTCGCCACGCTGTTCTTCCTGACGAGCCTCGGCCTGTCGTACCTGTTCAGTCAGCAGAAGGCGCCCACCAGCGTCTTCGACACGTTGCCGCAGCAGGAAGCGCCCGCTCCGACGCAGCCGTCGCTGACGGTGCCCGCGGGCGAGACGCCGGCGGCGCCTGCGTCGCAGGCGCCTGCCGGTCCGGGGCAGCCGCCGCAACCCGCTCCGGCCGGGAAGTGAGCGCCGAGGCAGTACGGTCGATCGAACTTGCGGATGTGGTGGAATTGGTAGACACGCTATCTTGAGGGGGTAGTGCCGTAAGGCGTGAGAGTTCGAGTCTCTCCATCCGCACCAGACGGGACGAAGAAGGCGAGCCGGGTGCTCGCCTTTTTCATGCGTGGCACTTACTGCGCTGCACCCAACGCTGTTAGAATTATCGGCTCATCGGACCTCGTCACCGGACTCGCCCGACGCGATGCTCGCCGAATATCTGCCGATCCTAGTCTTTCTTGCGGTCGCGGGCGCCCTCGGTGTCCTGCTGCTCGTGCTGGGTTACCTGATCGCGCCGCACGAGCCCGACGCCGAAAAGGTCTCGGCGTACGAATGCGGGTTCGAGGCCTTCGAGGACACGCGCATGAAGTTCGACGTGCGCTACTACCTCGTCGCGATCCTGTTCATCGTGTTCGACCTCGAGATCGCCTTCCTGTTTCCGTGGGCCGTCGCGCTCGACTCCATAGGCGTCGCGGCGCTTGCCGCGATGGGCGTGTTCCTGCTGGTGCTCGTGGTGGGCTTCATCTACGAGTGGAAGAAAGGGGCCCTCGAATGGGACTAGAAGCTCCGACCGCGAGCGACGCACCCGACCGCGGCGTGTTCACGACGACCGTCGACGCGCTGATGAACTGGGCGCGCACCGGCTCGATGTGGCCAATGACGTTCGGTCTCGCCTGCTGCGCCGTGGAGATGATGCACGCCGGTGCCGCGCGCTACGACCTCGACCGGTTCGGCATCATCTTCCGGCCGAGCCCGCGGCAGTCCGACGTGATGATCGTCGCCGGCACGCTGGTCAACAAGATGGCCCCGGCGCTGCGCAAGGTGTACGACCAGATGCCCGAACCGCGCTGGGTCATTTCGATGGGCTCCTGCGCGAACGGCGGCGGCTACTACCACTACTCGTACTCCGTCGTGCGCGGCTGCGACCGGATCGTCCCGGTCGACGTCTACGTGCCGGGCTGCCCACCCTCGGCCGAGGCGCTGATGTACGGGCTGTTGCAGCTGCAGAAAAAGATCCACCGCACGCAGACGATTGCGCGCTGACCGGACATCGCACCGAGCACCCATGAACCAGGCGCTGGAAACACTCGCCGAGCAACTCTCGGCACGGTTTGGCGACAGGGTCGCGCGCGTCCCGTCGAGCTGCGGCGAGCTCACCTTCGAGGTGGCCGCCGAGGCGCTCGTCGAGGTCTGCACGGCGCTGCGCGACCGGCCGGACGGCGGCTTCGAGCAGCTCATCGACCTGTGCGGTGTGGACTACCTGCATTATGGCCGCTCGGAATGGAACACCGAGACCGCCACGTCACGCGGCTTCAGCCGTGGCGTGAACCGTCACTCGGCCGCGGCGCTCGCGTTCGAGCCCAGCGACGTGACGGCAGCCGGTCGGGTGCCGGGGCTGGCCGGCGCAGGCACGGCGGAGGTCGCGGCCGGCGACGGGCGGCGTTTCGCCGTCGTCTATCACCTGCTGTCGCTCTGCGCCAACCTGCGCCTGCGCCTGCGCGCGTGGTGCACGCCGGGCGAGCCACCTCTCATCGCTTCCGTCGTCGAAGTCTGGAAGGCGGCCGACTGGTTCGAGCGCGAGGCGTTCGACCTGTACGGCATCCTGTTCCGGGGCCATCCCGATCTGCGGCGGCTGCTCACGGACTACGGCTTCCTCGGCCACCCGTTCCGCAAGGACTTCCCGTTGAGCGGCAACGTCGAAGTGCGCTACGACCCCGCGAAGGGCCGCGTCGTCTACGAGCCGGTCAGCATCGAGCCGCGCACGCTCGTGCCGCGCGTCCTGCGCGACGACAACCGCTACGAGCCGGCGCTGAAGGATGCCCCACGCAATGGCTGAGATCCGCAGCTACACGATGAACTTCGGCCCGCAGCATCCGGCGGCGCACGGCGTACTGCGCCTCGTGCTCGAGATGGACGGCGAGGTCGTGCAGAAGGCGGATCCGCACGTCGGCCTGCTGCACCGCGCGACGGAAAAACTGGCCGAATCGAAGCCGTACAACCAGTCGATCGGCTACATGGACCGGCTCGACTACGTCTCGATGATGTGCAACGAGCACGCCTACGTGCGCGCCATCGAGAAGCTGCTCGGAATCGAGCCGCCGGTCCGCGCACAGTACATCCGCACGATGTTCGACGAGATCACGCGCATCCTGAACCACCTGATGTGGCTCGGCGCGCACGGCATGGACATCGGCGCGATGACCATGTTCCTGTACTGCTTCCGCGAGCGCGAAGACCTCATGGACTGCTACGAGGCGACGTCGGGCACGCGCATGCACGCCACCTACTACCGGCCGGGCGGCGTATACCGCGACCTGCCGGACTCGATGCCGAAGTACGCCCCGTCGCGTTTCCGCAGCCGCAAGGAGATCGACCGCCTGAACGAGGCGCGCTCGGGCTCGCTGCTCGACTTCATCGACGACTTCACGAGCCGCTTTCCCGGCAACGTCGACGACTACGAAACGCTGCTCACCGACAACCGCATCTGGAAGCAGCGCACGGTCAACATCGGCGTCGTGCCCCCCGAGCGGGCGCTGAACCTCGGCTTTACGGGGCCCGTGCTGCGTGGCTCGGGCATCGCCTGGGACCTGCGCAAGAAGCAGCCCTATGCCGTCTACGACCGCATGCAGTTCGACATCCCGATCGGCACCAACGGCGACTGCTACGACCGTTATCTCGTCCGCGTCGAGGAAATGCGCCAGTCCAACCGCATCATCAAGCAGTGCGTCGACTGGCTGAAGGCCAACCCGGGTCCGGTCGTGGTTGACGACAGCAAGATCGTGCCGCCGCGCCGCGAGGACATGAAGGGCGACATGGAGTCGCTGATCCATCACTTCAAGCTGTTCACCGAAGGCTATTGCGTGCCGGAGGGCGAGGCGTATGCCGCCGTCGAGGCGCCGAAGGGCGAGTTCGGCATCTACATGATCTCGGACGGAGCCAACAAGCCGTACCGCGTGAAATGCCGCGCGCCGGGTTTCCCGCACCTCGCGGCGCTCGAGGAAATGACGAAGGGTCACATGCTGGCCGACGTGGTCGCGGTGATCGGCACCCTGGACATCGTGTTCGGAGAGATCGACCGATGAGCGAAGCCCATCATCATCCGCACGACACGGGCGAGGCGCTCTCCGCGCACGTGCGCGAGGAGATCGACCGCTGGCTCGCGAAATTCCCGCCGGACCGCCGGCGCTCCGCGGTCATCGCCGCGCTGCACGCCGTGATGCACGAAAAAGGGCACCTGCCGACCGAGTCGATGGATGCGGTGGCCGGGTACCTCGGCATCCCGCCGATCCAGGTCTACGAGGCCGCCACGTTCTACTCGATGTTCGAGACCAGGCCCACCGGCCGTCACCACATCTCGGTGTGCACGAACATCTCCTGCATGCTGTGCGGCGGCGAGTCGATCCTCGAGCACATCCAGCGCCGCCTCGGCATCAAGGTCGGCGAGAGCACGCCGGATGGCCGCTTCTATCTCAAGCAGGAAGAGGAATGCCTCGCGGCCTGCAACGGCGCGCCGATGATGATGGTCAACCACGTCTACTTCGAGAACCTGACGCCCGAGAGGGTCGACCGGATTCTCGACGACCACAAGTAGCCGGACAGGAAACGAGCAGGAGCCCCGCGCGTGGCCGACTGGAATTCTTCGTTGAACCTCGTCTGCTTCGAGCCGCTCGGGCACGAGCGCTCGTGGGAACTCGCGACGTACCTGAAGATCGGCGGCTACGACGCCTGGAAGAAGATCCTCGCGGAAAAGCCGCCACGCGAACAGGTGATCGAGGCCGTGAAGGCTTCCGGCCTGCGCGGCCGGGGCGGTGCAGGCTTCCCGACCGGGTTGAAGTGGTCGTTCATGCCGCGCAATTCACCCGTGCAGAAATACATGGTCTGCAACTCCGACGAATCGGAGCCCGGCACCTGCCACGACCGCGACATCCTGCGCTACAACCCGCACGCCCTGATCGAGGGCATGGCGATCGGCGGCTATGCCACCAATTCGACAGTGGGCTACAACTACATCCGCGGCGAGTTCATGGCCGAGCCGATCCCGCGGTTCGAAGCGGCGCTCGCCGAGGCCTACGCGGCGGGGCTGCTCGGCAAGGACATCCAGGGTTCGGGCGTCGACTTCGACCTGTACACGTTCGTGGGCGCGGGCGCCTACATCTGCGGCGAGGAGACGGCGCTGCTCGAGTCGCTCGAAGGCAAGCAGGGCCGGCCACGCTTCAAGCCGCCGTTCCCGGCCAACTTCGGTCTGTTCGGCAAGCCCACCACGATCAACAACGCGCAGAGCTACGCCTCCGTGCCAACCATCATGCGCAAGGGCCCGGACTGGTTCGCCGGCCTGGGGCCGCCCAACTCGGGCGGTACGGTGATCTTCTCGGTGTCTGGTCACGTCGCGAAGCCCGGCAACTTCGAGTTGCCGCTCGGCATCCCGTTCGCGGACCTGCTCGCGATTGCGGGCGGCATGCGCGACGGCCGCCGGCTCAAGGCCGTGATTCCCGGTGGCTCATCGGTGCCGGTGCTGCCGGCGGCCGCCATCATGGCGGCCAACATGGACTACGACTCGCTCAAGAAGGCGGGCTCGTCGCTCGGGTCGGCGGCAGTCATCGTCATGGACGAGACCACCTGCATGGTGAAGGCGCTCGAGCGCCTCTCGCGCTTCTACTACTCCGAGTCGTGCGGGCAGTGCACGCCGTGCCGCGAGGGCACCGGCTGGCTCAACCGCACACTGAAACGGATCCTGGCGGGGCAGGGACGGCAGGCCGATGTCGACATGCTCGTCGATGTCGCCAACAAGATCGAGGGTCACACGATCTGCGCGCTCGGCGACGCAGCCGCGTGGCCGGTGCAGAGCTTCATCCGTCATTTCCGGCACGAGTTCGAGTATTTCGTCGAGCACGGCCACAGCATCGTCGAGGCCCGGCGGGCCGCCGCCTGATCGAGCACCATGAGCGAAGATCTGGTCAACATCGAAGTCGACGGCGTGCCGATGAAGGCGCGCAAGAACGCCATGATCATCCAGGTGACGGATGCGAACGGAGTGCAGGTCCCGCGCTTCTGCTACCACGAAAAGCTGAGCGTTGCGGCCAACTGCCGCATGTGCCTCGTCGAGGTCGAGAAGGCGCCGAAGCCGCTGCCGGCCTGTGCCACGCCGGTGGCCGAGGGCATGAAGGTCTTCACCAAATCGCCCCGGGCCATTTCGGCGCAGAAGGCGGCGATGGAATTCCTGCTGATCAACCACCCGCTCGACTGCCCGATCTGCGACCAGGGCGGCGAGTGCGAGCTGCAGGACCTCGCCGTGGGGTTCGGTCGCGACATCTCCCGCTACACCGAGCGCAAGCGCGTCTTCCGGGACCAGAACCTCGGTCCGCTCGTGTCGACGGACATGACGCGCTGCATCCACTGCACGCGCTGCGTGCGCTTCGGCCAGGAAATCGCCGGGGCGCCCGTGCTCGGCACGATCGGCCGCGGCGAGATGACGCAGATCTCGACGTACATCGAGCAGAGCATCGATCACGAGCTGTCGGCGAACATCATCGACCTCTGCCCGGTCGGCGCCCTCAACAACAAGCCTTACCGCTATCGTGCCCGCGCCTGGGAAATGACGCAGGCTCCGCTGGTGTCGCCGCACGATTGCCTCGGCACGAACCTGCACGGGCACGTGCTGCGCGGGCGCGTGATGCGCGTCGTGCCGCGCGCCAACGAAGCGATCAACGAAACCTGGATCGCCGACCGCGACCGCTTCAGCTACGAGGGTTTCTACGCCGCGGACCGCGCGACCAGGCCGATGGTCAGGAAGGGTGACGCCTGGCGCGAAGTCGACTGGGAAACCGCGCTGGAGGCGGCCGCCAACGGCCTGAAGCGGGTCGTGACGGAAGCGGGCCCGGACCAGGTGGGGTTCCTCGCATCGCCGATCTGCACGCTCGAAGAACTGGCGCTCACCGCCAAAGTCGCCCGCGGGCTCGGCACGAACAACCTCGATCATCGCCTGCGCCGCGTCGATTTCCGCGACCAGGCCAACGATCCGGTGACACCCACGCTCGGCTGCGCGATCGCCGAGCTCGAACAGGCCTCGGCCGTGCTCGTCGTCGGCTCCAACCTCCGCAAGGAAGTGCCGCTCATCGCGCACCGCCTGCGGCAGGGCGCGGTGCGACGCGGAGCGAAGATCGCATTCGTCAACCCGCAGCCTGTCGACCTGCGCTTCCCCGTCGTTGCGCAACTGACCAGCAACGGGCTCGGCATGGCGCAGCATCTGGCGGCGGTGCTTGTGGCCTCGCTGCGGGCGCAGGGCAGGCCGGCGCCGGGCAACGTCGCGGCGTCGCTCGAAGGCATCGTGCCGACGGCGCAGCACGCAGCGGTCGCGGCGGCATTCGCCGCCGGCGGACTCAAGGTTGTGCTGCTCGGGGCGCTCGCCGAACGGCATGCGGCGTACTCGGAGATCCGGACCCTGGCGCTGGCGCTGGCCCATGCCACGGGCGCGAAGCTCGGCTATCTGCCCGAAGGCGGCAACGGCGTCGGCGCCGCGCTCGCGGGCGTGCTGCCGCACCGTGCCGCGGGCGGCGTCCCGGTGCCGAACGCCGGTCTCAGCAGCGCGGAAATGCTCGCGGCCCGGCTCAGGGCCTACGTCATGGTCGGCGGCATCGAGAACGCCGACCTGGCCCCGGCGACCGCCACGTCGGCATCGCTGCGTGGCGCACAGTGCGTCGTCGCGGTCACTCCGTATGCCAGCGAGGACATCCGCGCGGTCGCGACGGTCATCCTGCCGAGCGCGGTGTTTGCGGAGACTTCGGGCACCTGGATCAATGTCGAAGGCCGCTGGCAGAGCGTGCCGGGCGCGGCCCGTCCGGCCGGCGAGGCGCGGCCCGCCTGGAAGATCCTGCGTGTGCTGGGCAACCTGCTCGGGCTCGCCGGTTTCGATCAGGCCAGTTCCGAAGAGGTACGCGACGAGTTGCGTCACGCGCTCGAGACGGCTCACGGCGGCGTGGCGCCCGTCGGCTCGTTCACGCCCGGGCGTCTCGCCGCAATGGACGTGACGCGCGCGGTCGGGATCTATCGCGTCGATGCCATCGTGCGGCGTTCGGCGCCACTGCAGGCGACGCCGGACGGTCTGGCGGCCGTGGCAGCGCAGGGCGGTGAAGCATGATCGACGCCATCGTCTCGCTGTGGACCGCGCAGCCCGAGTGGCTGCGCGCGACCGTCGTGTCGCTGGCGCAAGTCCTCGTGATCACGATCACGGTGATCCTGTGCGTCGCCTACATGACGTTCGCCGAGCGCAAGATCATCGGCTACATGCAGCGACGCATCGGCCCGAATCGCGTCGGCCCCTACGGGCTGCTGCAGCCGTTCGCGGACGTCATCAAGCTGCTGATCAAGGAAGTCGTCGTGCCGGCGCGTTCGAACCGCTTCCTGTTCATCGTTGCGCCGCTGCTCACGCTCACGACGGCGTTCGGCGCGTGGGCAGTGATCTCGCTCTGGCCGGGTTTCGCGGTGGCCGACGTCGATGCCGGGGTGCTCTACGTGCTCGCGCTCGCCGGCTTCGGCGCCTACGGCATCATCCTCGCCGGCTGGGCGACCAACTCGAAATACGCGTTCCTGGGCGCCATGCGCTCGGCCGCGCAGATCGTCGCCTACGAGATCGCGATGGGTTTTGCGCTCGTCGGCGTGGTCATGGCCGCCGGCTCGCTCAACTTCGGCAAGATCGTCGCGGCGCAGTCGGGCGGCCCGGGCAGCTGGTACTGGCTGTGGCTCTTCCCGCTGATGGTCGTGTACTTCATCGCCGGCGTGGCCGAGACCAACCGCGCACCGTTCGACGTCGCGGAAGGCGAATCGGAAATCGTCGCCGGCTTCCACGTCGAGTACTCGGGCATCGCCTTCGCGCTGTTCTTCCTCGCGGAATACGCGAACATGATCCTGATCGCGGCGTTGTCCGCGACGTTCTTCCTCGGCGGGTGGCTGTCGCCGTTCGAAGGCTACCCTGTGGTGGGCGGCATCGGCTGGCTCGCGGCGCCCGGCCTGCACTGGCTGGTGCTCAAGACCTGTTTCTTCCTGTTCTGCTTCCTCTGGTTCCGCGCCACGTTTCCGCGCTACCGCTATGACCAGATCATGAGGCTCGGCTGGAAGGTCTTCATCCCGGTCACGCTCGTCTGGCTGTGCGTCGAGGCGGCATTGTGGATCTTCGAGGCGGGCCCCTGGGCCGCGTGAGGTAGCGAGAGCGTGCGCAGCTTCATCAAGACATTCTTTCTCTGGGAACTGCTGCAGGGCATGCGCCTGACGCTGCGCGAGTTCTTCGCGCCGAAGTTCACCGTGTTCTACCCCGAGGAAAAGGCCCCGCAGTCGTTCCGCTACCGCGGCGTGCACGCGCTGCGCCGTTACGCGAACGGCCAGGAGCGCTGCATCGCCTGCAAGCTGTGCGAGGCGGTCTGCCCGGCGCTCGCCATCACGATCGAGTCGGACGTGAGCGCCGACGGCACGCGCCGCACGACCCGCTATGACATCGACCTGTTCAAGTGCATCTACTGCGGCTTCTGCGAGGAAGCCTGTCCGGTCGATGCCATCGTGGAAACGCGGATCCACGAGTACCACATGGAGAACCGCGGCGAGAACATCATGACCAAGGACAAGCTGCTGGCGATGGGCGAGCGCTACGAGGCCATGATCGCCGCGGACAAGGCCGCCGACGCGCGGTACCGCTGACCACCGGCCGAGGCGTCACCCAGCATGATCGTCAACGTCCTCTTCTACGTGTTCGGCGCGATCCTGGTCGTGACCGCGCTCGGCGTCATCACCGCACGCAACCCGGTACACTGCGCGCTGTTCCTCGTCGCCGCGTTCCTCAACAGCGCCGTGATCTGGCTGCTGCTCGAGGCGGAGTTTCTGGCCGTCACCCTGATCGTCGTCTACGTCGGCGCGGTCATGGTGCTCTGGCTGTTCGTCGTCATGATGCTCGACATCGATCTCGCCACGCTGCGACAGGGGTTCACGCGCTACGCGCCGCTCGGCGCGCTCGTCGCGCTGGTCGTCGTGGCGCAGATCGGCCTCGTGGTCTACGTGAAGCGGCTCGGGCTCGACACCTCGACGCTGCCGACGCCGAAGCCCGCGGGTTACTCGAACACGTTCGAACTCGGTCACCTGCTGTACACGCAGTACCTGTACCCGTTCGAGATCGCGGCGGTGATCCTGCTGGTGGCGATCGTCGCGGCGATCACGCTGACGATGCGTCAGCGGCCGGGGCAGAAGGTTCAGGACGTCGGCCGGCAGGTGGCGGTGCGCGCGAAGGACCGCCTGCGGGTGGTCAGCATGGACGCGGAGGCGAAGCAGTGATTCCCCTGTCCCACGTGCTGCTGCTGTCGGGCATTCTCTTCAGCCTGAGCGTCGCCGGCATCTTTCTGAACCGCAAGAACGTGCTGCTGCTGCTCATGTGCATCGAGCTGATGCTGCTGTCGGTGAACTTCAACTTCATCGCCTTTTCACACCACCTCGGCGACCTCGCGGGCCAGGTGTTCGTGTTCTTCATCCTGACCGTGGCCGCGGCGGAATCCGCCATCGGCCTCGCGATCCTGGTCGTGCTGTTCCGCGAGCGGCGCACGATCGACGTCGACGACCTCGACAAGATGCGGGGCTGAGCCGTGGAACAGACGCTCCTCACCATCGTCCTGGCCCCGCTGGCGGCCTCGATCGTCGCCGGCCTCTTCGGGCGGCAGATCGGCCGTACCGGGGCCCACCTGCTCACGATCGCGGGCGTCGCGCTCTCCTGCGCGCTGTCCTTCCAGATCCTGCGGGGCCTGCTGCAGGGTGCTGCGGCATTCGACGGCCCGGTGTACACCTGGCTGGTCAGCGACGGCATCCGCATGGAGGTCGGCTTCCTCGTCGACCGCCTCTCGGCGCTCATGATGTGCGTCGTGACCTTTGTGTCGCTGATGGTTCACGTCTACACCATCGGCTACATGCGCGACGACCCGGGCTACACGCGGTTCTTCAGCTACATCTCGCTGTTCACGTTCTCGATGCTCATGCTCGTGATGTCGAACAACCTGATGCAGCTGTTCTTCGGCTGGGAAGCCGTGGGCCTCGTGTCGTACCTGCTGATCGGGTTCTGGTACACGCGGCCGTCGGCGATCTTCGCCAATCTCAAGGCGTTCCTCGTCAACCGCGTGGGCGACTTCGGGTTCCTGCTCGGCATCGCCGGCATCGTCCACATGACGGGGTCGCTGCACTACGCGGACGTCTTCGCGCAGGCTGACCGGATCTCGGCGGCGACGTTCGAGATCATCCCGGGGCACGTCTGGCAGGCGGCGACGGTCGTCTGCATCTGCCTGTTCATCGGCGCGATGGGCAAGTCGGCCCAGGTGCCACTGCACGTCTGGCTGCCAGACTCGATGGAAGGTCCGACGCCGATTTCGGCGCTGATCCATGCCGCGACGATGGTCACCGCGGGCATCTTCATGGTCGCCCGCATGTCGCCGCTGTTCGAGTTGTCCGAGGCCGCGCTCAGCTTCGTGCTGGTGATCGGCGCGACGACCGCGCTGTTCATGGGCTTCCTCGGCATCGTCAACAACGACATCAAGCGCGTCGTGGCGTACTCGACGCTGTCGCAGCTGGGCTACATGACCGTGGCGCTCGGCGTGTCGGCCTATGCCGGCGCGATCTTCCATCTCATGACGCACGCGTTCTTCAAGGCGCTGCTGTTCCTCGCGGCGGGTTCGGTCATCATCGCGATGCATCACGAGCAGGATATGCGCAGGATGGGCGGGCTGCGCAAGTACATGCCCGTCACCTACTGGACTGCGCTGCTCGGCACGCTGGCGTTGATCGGGTTTCCGGGCTTCTCGGGTTTCTTTTCGAAGGATGCGTTGATCGAGGCCGTGCACGCCTCGCGCATCCCGGGCGCGGGCTACGCGTATTTCTGCGTTGTCGCGGGCGTTTTCGTGACCGCGTTCTATTCGTTCCGGCTGGTGTTCATGACGTTCCACGGCCCGGAGCGGTTCGTGACGGGCGGTCATCATCACGCGGCGGCGGAGGGCACGCACGTCGCCACCGACGCCGATGCGGGTCACGAGCCCGACGCGGCCGGGAGTGATCACGGGCACGACGCGCATGACCACGGCACTCATGGCCACGGCGGCCCGCCGCAGGAGAGCCCGTGGGTCGTCACGCTGCCGCTGGTGCTGCTCGCGATCCCGTCGGTGATCATCGGCTGGTTCACAATCGAGCCACTGCTGTTCGGCGGCTATTTCGGCGACGCGATCCGCGTGGCCGAGGTGCACGACGTGCTCGGTCACCTGCGCGAGGAGTTCCACGGGTCCGCTGCATTCGTGCTGCACGGCCTGACCGGGCTGCCGGTGCTGCTGAGCCTGGCAGCCGTGGCACTCGCGTGGTTCCTGTACCTGAAGCGCCCGGACGTTGCCGAGACCCTCCGCAACCGGGCCGGGGCGCTCTACACGCTGCTCGTCAACAAGTACTACTTCGACTGGTTCAACGAGAAGGTCATCGCGGCCGGTAGCCGTGCGCTTGGCCGGGCGCTCTGGCAGGGCGGGGACGTCGCGGTGATCGACGGTGCGGCGGTCAACGGCTCGGCGCGGCTCGTGGGGTGGGTGGCCAATGTCGCCCGGGGCCTGCAGTCCGGTTATCTCTACCACTATGCCTTCGCGACGATCATCGGGCTTTCGGTCCTGCTCGCGTGGCTCCTCCTGCGAAGCTGATACAACGACATGCAAGCTGACTGGCCCATCCTGAGCGTGCTCGTCTGGCTGCCGATCGCGGCGGGCGTGCTGCTGCTGCTCGTCGGCGAGCGCAACGCGTCCATCGGGCGCTGGCTCGCGCTGGCGGTGACCGTGGCGACCTTCGTCGTGAGCGTGCTGCTCTGGCGCGGTTTCGACGCCTCGACCGCCGCGATGCAGTTCGTCGAGACCCAGCCGTGGATCGGCGCCTTCAACGCCTGGTACTCGCTCGGCGTCGACGGCATCTCGATGCCGCTGATCGTGCTGACGGCGTTCGTCACGCCGCTGGTCGTGATCGCCGGCTGGAGCGTGATCGACAAGCGCCCCACGCAGTACCTCGCGGCGTTCCTGCTGCTCGAGGGCCTGATGATCGGCGTGTTCGCCGCCACCGACGCGCTGCTGTTCTACGTGCTCTGGGAAGCCATGCTGATCCCGATGTTCGTGATCATCGGCGTGTGGGGCGGCCCGCGACGCGTGTATGCGACCGTCAAGTTCTTCCTGTACACGTTCCTGGGCTCCGTGCTGATGCTCGTCGCCCTGATCTACCTGTACCTCCAGGGTGGCAGCTACTCCATCGCCGACCTGCAGGCGATGCCGCTGACGCTGCGCGAGCAGGTGCCGATCTTCCTGGCGTTCTTCCTCGCCTTCGCCGTCAAGGTGCCGATGTGGCCGGTGCACACGTGGTTGCCCGACGCCCACGTCGAGGCGCCGACCGGCGGCTCGGTGATCCTGGCGGCGATCATGCTGAAGATGGGCGGTTACGGCTTCCTGCGTTTCAGCCTGCCGATCACCCCGGACGCGGCGCATCAGCTCGACTGGCTGGTCATCCTGCTGTCGCTCGTCGCGGTCGTCTACATCGGCTTCGTCGCGCTCGTGCAGCAGGACATGAAAAAGCTGATCGCGTACTCGTCGATCGCGCACATGGGCTTCGTGACGCTCGGCTCGTTCATCGCGTTCGAGATCGTCCGGGTCACCGGCAACACGCACGGCGCCGCGATGGGGCTCGACGGTGCGATGGTGCAGATGGTGTCGCACGGCCTGGTCTCGGGCGCGCTGTTCCTGTGCATCGGCGTGCTCTACGACCGCATGCACAGCCGGCAGATCGCGGACTACGGCGGCGTGATCAACACCATGCCCGTCTTCGGCGCCTTCATGGTGCTGTTCGCCATGGCCAATGCCGGCCTGCCGGGCACCTCCGGTTTCGTCGGCGAGTTCCTCGTCATCCTGTCCGTCTTCAACGCGAGCTTCATCTACGCGGCGCTGGCGGCGATCACGCTGATCCTCGGCGCGGCCTATACGCTGTGGCTGGTCAAGCGCGTCGTGTTCGGTCCGGTCGGCAATGACCACGTCGCGGCGCTGCAGGACCTGAACGGCCGCGAGTTCCTGGTGCTCGGCGTGCTGGCCGTCGCCGTGCTCGCGCTGGGCCTGTGGCCGGCACCGCTGCTCGACGCGATGCGCCCGACGATCGAGCAACTCGTGTCGCAGATGATGATGACGAAGCTCCAGGAATTCCCGCAGCCATGAACCCGGCATCGATTACCAGGCTGGACCTCACGCTCGCCGCGCCCGAGATGTTCGTGCTCGCGGCGGTGTGCGTCGTGCTGCTCGTCGACCTGTTCGTCGACGACCGCCGGCGGTGGATCACCTTCGTGCTGTCGCTGGTCACGCTCGCGGGCGCGTCCTGGGTCACGAGCACGACCGGCTTCGGCGAACGCACGGTCGGCTGGTTCGGCGCCTACGTCGCCGATCCGCTGTCGAGCCTGCTCAAGCTCGTGGCCTACGGCGCCGTCGCGGTCGCGTTCCTGTACGGCTACGGCTACCTGCAGGTGCGGCGCATCCTCAAGGGCGAGTACTTCGTGCTCGGCCTGTTCGCGCTGCTCGGCATCATGGTGCTCGTGTCCGCGAACAGCCTGGTGACGTTGTATCTCGGCGTCGAACTGCTCGCGCTGTCGATGTACGCGATGGTCGCCTTCCACCGCGAATCGGGCGTCGCCGCCGAGGCGGCCATCAAGTACTTCGTGCTGGGCTCGATCGCCTCGGGCTCGTTGCTGTACGGCATGTCGATCGTCTATGGCGTGACGGGTTCGCTCGAACTCGGCGTGGTCAGCGGCGCCGCCGCGCAGATGGAAGCGGGGCAGATCGGGCTGCTGTTCGGGCTGGCATTCATCGTCGTCGGTGTCGCGTTCAAGTTCGGCGCCGTGCCGTTCCACATGTGGGTTCCCGACGTCTACCACGGCGCGCCCACGCCAGTGACGCTGTTCCTGTCGGCCGCGCCGAAGCTCGGCTCGTTCGCCCTGGCATTCCGGCTGCTGGCCGAGGGGCTGGGGTCGACGCATGCCGCGGGCTGGCAGGACATGATTACGCTCGTGGCGGTGGCGTCGATCGTCGTCGGCAACGTCGTCGCGATCGCGCAGGCGAACATCAAGCGCATGCTGGCCTATTCGACCATCTCGCACGTCGGCTTCATCCTGCTCGGCATCCTGGCGGGCACGAGCGAGGGCTACGAATCGGCGCTCTATTACACGATCGTTTACGTGCTGATGACCGTCGGCGCATTCGGCGTCGTGATCCTGCTTTCGCGCGCGGGCTTCGAGGCCGACGCGATCGACGACTGCAAGGGGCTCAACGCGCGCAGCCCCTGGTTCGCGGCCGTGATGCTGATGCTGATGTTCAGCATGGCAGGGGTGCCGCCGTTCGTCGGGTTCTGGGCAAAGCTGGCCGTGATCCAGTCGGTGCTGCACATCGACATGACGTGGCTCGCCGTCCTCGCCGTGGCGTTCTCGGTCGTCGGTGCGTACTACTATCTGCGCATCGTCAAGGTCATGTACTTCGACGAACCCACCGAGCGGACGGCGCTGCAGGGCAGCGGGGCCATGCGCTTCGTGCTGAGCCTCAATGGCCTTGCCGTGCTCGTGCTGGGGCTGTTCCCCGGTGCACTGCTGGCGTTGTGCGCGCGCGTGATTCCGTAGCGGCTGCCAGGGTCTGCTGGTCGTGTGACGAACAGCAACGCAAGACGGCCCCAATGGGGCTGTTTGCTTCGAATGCGTGGGTAGCGGGGCCTGCTACCGATCCAGGCAAGGCTTTCAGACTGCGACTGCGCCGACCTGAGCCGATTCAGGTGAGCAGTGGGTATGGTGTTGACAGTCGAAGGATTTGGTGGTTACCATACCCACCTTGAAAAGTGCCGGCCTTATCCGCGAACTCGAGCAATCGGGCTGGACGTTGCGCCGGACGGTTGGCAGTCATCACATCTTCGGACATGCGACACGCCCAGGGCACATTACGGTGCCGCACCCGAAGAAGGACCTTGGCAAAGGACTCGTGCACAAGATCAGGAAGCAGGCAGGCCTCAAATGAAGTTCACCATCGCCATTGAGCCGGGGACGCGCATGGCTGCCTTCGGCGTCGTCGTTCCCGATCTTCCTGGCTGCTTCAGCGCCGGTGATACAGTGGAAGAGGCCTTCGACAACGTCCGTGAGGCCATCGAAGCTCACTGCGAGATGCTGGCCGAGGATGGCAAGGCGATGCCGCGCCCGAAGCCGATGAGCGACTGGCAGGCAGATCGTGAATACAAGGGTTGGACGTGGGGAATCGTCGACGTGCCGGTCGAGCGATTCTTTGGCCCTGCCGAGAAGATCAACATCACGGTTCCCGGTCGTTTGCTCAAGCAGATTGATGAGCATGCTCGGGCACACGGCGAAACCCGCAGCGGCTTCCTGACCAAGGCGGCGCTCGAAGCGATGCGTCGAGCCTGACGGGGTCCCCATAGCAAAACGACCCCGGAGGGGTCGCTTGCTTTTTCGGGATGGGGTGGCCACGAGGGCCGCCCCGCCTTTGGTTGGCTCTTACTTCGCAGGCTTGGCTACGGGCGTCACCTCGACCGCGAACGCCTCGGTGTACGTCGCCTGGATCTGGTCGCCCACGGCGATCAGCTTGAACTGCTCGGGATCGCGAGCCTTCAGGTCCACCGTGCGCTCAGGGCCCTTCACGGTGATGGTTTGAGTGGCAGCATCGAGCTTGATAACGTCGCCAACAACGGTGATTTGCCGGCCGGCCGCACCCGCAGGCTGCGCGCCGGGCTGGGCGCCTGCTGCGCCTGACGTTTCGGTCTTTCCGACTGTCAGGCCGCCGCCCTTCTTCAGCTCCAGGGCCAGTGCCTCCAGGTACCCGACCATCACGACATCGCCAACCTGCAGCTGGTCGAAGTTCTTGACCTCGGGGCCCGCGGTGACTTGAACCACGTCGCCCTGCGGCGACTTCAACGTGATGCCGCGCGTCGCCTTATCGATCGCCGTGATCGTGGCGCTCGCTTCCACCGTCTGGGCAATGCCGACCCTTCCAGGTTCGCTGGCCGATACGACGTTGCTGGTCTGGGCCAGTGCCGCCTGGCTCAGCGCCAACGTGGAAGCCATGGCGGCAATGAAAATCGAAATGCGCATCGCGTGACTCCGGTTCTTCGAGTGAGGGCCAACCACGAAATTGTATACGTTGCACAACGCAAAACGGCCCCAGAGGGGCCGTTCGCTTCTTCAGGATTGGTAGCGGGGGCAGGATTTGAACCTGCGACCTTCGGGTTATGAGCCCGACGAGCTGCCAGACTGCTCCACCCCGCAATCGAGCCGCGTATTATGCACAGCCAGCAGATATAGGCAAACGATTTCGCATGAGCGGTGTCGGCGCAGCTCGCGAACGCGGGCAGTCATCGAAGCTCGTCTCTGCACTGACCGACGCAGTCCGCGGCGCCTGGACGTGACTCCTGGCTGCACGCCCGGGCGGCCACCCAAACTCCCCCACCCGTGGCCAGGTCAAACTCCTCCACCTGACGGGGCTCTGATGCCGCGGTAATCGCCGCGCTGAGCCGCTGCGAGCGGGACGTTACTTTGCCTCCTCGACCATTGAGGAGGT
>JAYRRR010000066.1:0-24164 GCA_041910015.1 Steroidobacteraceae bacterium | reverse complement strand
GGGTCGGAAGCAGTCCTCGAGGACCATCGCCGGCCGGGTCGTGGCGGCAAGGCGGTCATCCCCCCGTGTTGCCTCACGTAACTCTGTTACCGGCTGCCTCACCAGCGATGTTACCGGCCGGGCTCGGCCTTTTGGGTTGCGGGGCTTTATCAGCGGTAAGACGAAGCCCAGTCTGGACGCCGAGGGCGGCAGAAGCCGGGCTTGCATGGACCATGGCCATCACGCTGGCGCTCCGGGGCTGACATCCTGTGTATGGTCCTGCACCCTGCAGATCAGTCGCTGAATAGCCTCCCGGCGCCAGACCTGCACACGTCGGCGCAGCGTACGCGCAGAGAGCTCGTCGAACAGTTGCGCGGAGGTGATATTCGGACAGCCTTCGAGGCGGCGGCACACCAGTGGCCAGATCATGGTGAACGCGTGGTAGACCGGCTTGCCGGGTTCGGCGTAGATCAGCTGAGTCCGGCATCCGTGCGACATCGGATTGAACCACTGACTGCAGACCGCGCAGGTAGCGCGGCTTGGCTTCTGCGGAAAACGTGCGCCGAATTTCGCCCGCACGCCACGCGCTGGAAAGACTGGCAACGAAACCGGCGAGGTCGGGTGGTTCGGCAATCTTGCTGGGAAGGTGGCTCCCACCGGCGAGTGTCACCAGATGCGCCTGAACCGCCGAAGGATCTGGACGCGCTCGGCGTCGTACTCAAGTCGTACTACTGAGCTGACGGGGCCAGGCGCCCGACCAACCACAACAGTTCGAGGTTGCGTCGAGCTTCCTGCTCAAGCCGTCGCGTCGACTGGATGCGGTTCAAGTATCCATACAGGTCGATCTTGATCATCGTCGCCGGATGATAGGTCGGGCGGCCCGTCGCCTTCGGCCCGACGCCGGCGAAGCCAAGATCAGCCAGATCGAGTGCGTCGACGAACGCGTCGATGCCCCGGACCGGGTTCTCCTCCGCGACGTACTCGTCAATGCTCACGGGAAGCAGCGTGCCTTGGGATCGGTCGGCTTCGGCGATGAACCGGCTCATGGTCAGGTCTCGAGCGGGAACACGCGGAAATGGTAGGCTTCAACGTGGGGCTTTCACACAGCCTCGGCCGATTACGACCGTTCGGACACATGTATGGCGCGCCTGTTCCTCACTCGGATCAGGGCGGTGCCGTTCGGCAGTCATGGGCAGTTCCTGAAAAGTGAGTGACCCGGCACCGCTCCCTTACTGCTATTCACACGTCACCGCCACCAGCCACCCGCCTTCCATGCCCTCCCACTCCGACGACCGCCCGCGCGCCCGTTCGCTGGGCCCGCTGCGGGCGCTGCTGCCCTACCTCGCGCCCTACCGCGGCGTGCTGTTGCTTGCGCTCGGCGCGCTGCTGGTCGCCTCCGCCGCGATGCTGGCGCTGCCGGTCGCGTTCCGGCACCTGATCGACCACGGGCTCTCCTCCCGGAGCACAGAGACGATCAACCAGTACTTCGTCGCATTCCTCGCGGCGGCAGGCGTGTTCGGCGTGTTCGCGGCGCTGCGTTTCTACCTCGTCACCTGGCTCGGCGAGCGCGTCGTGGCGGACATGCGCTCGGCCGTGTATGCGCGCGTGATCCGCATGGACCCGGCGTTCTTCGAGGTCACGCGCATCGGCGAGGTGCTGTCGCGGCTCACGGCGGACACGACGCTGGTGCAGTCGATCGCGGGCGTGAACCTGTCGATCATGCTGCGCTCGACGATTTCGCTCGCCGGCAGCCTGGTGATGCTCGCGGTCACAAGTTTCAAGCTCACGGGCGTGCTGCTGGTGCTGATCCCGGTCGTGATTGTGCCGCTCGTGGTGCTCGGCCGGCGCGTGCGCCGGTTGTCGCGCACCTCGCAGGACCGCATCGCCGACACCAGCGGGCTCGCCGACGAGACGCTGAACGCGATCCAGACCGTGCAGGCATTCACGCTCGAAGGCGTCAACGCGGGGCGCTACGATGCCGCGGTCGAGGCCTCGTTCGGCGCGGCCGTGCGCCGCACGCGCTCGCGCTCGACGCTGACTGCACTCGCGACCATGCTTGTGTTCGGTGCGATCACCTTCGTGCTGTGGCTCGGCGCACACGACGTCGTGCGCGGCACCATGACGGGCGGCGAACTCGGCCAGTTCCTGCTGTATGCAGGCTACGTCGGCATCGCGGCCGCGAGCCTGAGCGAGATGTGGGGCGAGGTGCAGCGTGCGGCGGGCGCGATGGAGCGGCTGATCGAGCTCGAGCATGCGGAGCCCACGATCCAGCCACCTGCGAACCCGGTGCCGCTGCCGGCACCGGGCCGCGGCGAAATCCGCTTCGAGCAGGTCACGTTCCACTATCCGTCACGCCCGGAGACGAAGGCGCTCGACCTATTCGACCTCGCGGTCCGTCCTGGCGAGACGGTCGCGTTCGTCGGCCCCTCGGGAGCAGGCAAGAGCACGACGTTCCAGTTGCTGCTGCGCTTCTACGACCCGACCGCTGGGCGCGTGCTCGTCGACGGCGTCGACGTCGCGAGCGCCGACCCGCGCCAGGTGCGCGCACGGATCGGTCTCGTGCCGCAGGACACCGTGCTGTTCGCCGCCACGGCGCGCGAGAACATCCGCTACGGCCGGCCGGAGGCCAGCGACGCGGAGGTCGAAGCCGCGGCCCGCGCCGCCGCGGCTGACGAGTTCCTTCGCCGCCTGCCCGAGGGCTACGACACGTTCCTCGGCGAGCGCGGCACGCGGCTTTCCGGCGGGCAACGCCAGCGCATCGCGATCGCGCGCGCAATCCTGCGCGACCCGCCGATCCTGCTGCTCGACGAGGCGACGAGCGCGCTCGACGCCGAGAGCGAGCGTCTCGTGCAGGGCGCACTCGAGCGGCTGATGCGGGGCCGCACGACGATCGTGATCGCCCACCGGCTCGCCACGGTCCTCGAAGCCGACCGCATCGTCGTCATGGATCACGGCCGCATCGTCGCGCAGGGTACGCACACCGAGCTGCTGCGCAGCAACGAGCTCTATGCGCGGCTCGCGGCGCTGCAGTTCGCGGACGGTGGCGGCACCGACGGGCAGACGATGCCGGCCGCCTGAGTCGCGCAGGAGAAGCACGACCATGCCGGAGAACGTCGATCATCCATTGCCAGGCTGGACGCCGCCGCCCGTTCCGGCGCACACGCCAATGGCCGGACGCCACTGCTCCGTCGTGCCGCTCGATGCCGGCCGGCACGCAGCCGACCTGCATGCGGCGAACTCGCTCGACGCGGCGGGCGACATGTGGACGTATCTCGCCTGCGGGCCGTTCGCGACCGTCGACGCGTATCGGACATGGGTGAAGGACAAGCAGCACTCGAGCGACCCGCTGTTCTTCGCGATCGTCGACGCCACGACCGGGCTCGCCACGGGCGTTGCCTCGTACCTGCGCATCGACCCGCCGAACGGCGTCATCGAGGTCGGTCACCTGGCGTTTTCGCCACGGCTGCAACGCACGCCGGCCGCGACCGAGGCGATGTACCTCATGATGCGGCAGGCGTTCGCGTTCGGCTATCGGCGCTACGAGTGGAAGTGCAATGCGAACAACCTCGGTTCGCGCCGTGCGGCCGAGCGGCTCGGCTTCACGTTCGAGGGCATCTTCCGCCAGCACATGGTGTACAAGGGCCGCAACCGCGATACCGCGTGGTATTCGATCCTCGATGCGGAATGGCCGCGTGTCCGCGCCGGGTTCGAGCGCTGGCTCGATCCGGCGAACTTCGATGCGCAGGGACGGCAGCGGCTCGCGCTGTCCGAATGCCGGAAGCACGGGGCATCCACCTGTTTCCGGGGCGGGGCACCTGCTTCCGGGGAGGCGTCATGAAACGATGGCTGTCGTGCATGTGGACGTCGATGCTGCTGTTCGCGCCAGCCGGGCCGGCCGCTGCCGACACGCTGCTGGTCGTGCGCAAGTCGGCCGACGCGCTCGATTTCGTCGACCCCGGCTCCGGCTTGAAGCTCGCCTCCGTCACGGCCGGCCACGGGCCGCACGGCGTCGCGTGGTTCGCACCCGGCCGGCGCGCCTACGTCGCGAGCATCGGTTCGGGCAGCGTTATGGTCGTCGCCCCCGAGGACGGCTCGGGCCCCTGATCGCGGGACACCAGACCGTCAGTCCGGCCTCCCCTTCCGGCGCGCACCGATCCTGCGTAGTCTGCACAGGATTCTGTACCTTTCACCGTGGGAGCCGGCCATGGGTTTCAACGCCCGCGACGTCGTGCCGTTCACTCAGGCACGCGCCAACCTGTCTGAGCTCGCCGAACAGGTGAAGGCCGGCGCCGAGAAGATCATCACCAGGAACGGCGAGAGCTACGTCGCACTGATCGATTCCGACCGGCTCGACTACTACCACCGCCTGGAGCGCGAACGCATCCACCTGCTCTTGATCGACGATGCGCGCCGCGGCCTGGAGGACGTGGTGGCGTTTCCCGAGCATGGGCCACCGCTACCTGAATCGGCCGCCGCAGTCCGCCGAAGCGATCGCGCAACTCGCGCAGCTGCCGCCCGGTGCAGCCGACGACCTGCGAGTGCTTGGCAGTGGTGACTACCTGATCCTGTACGCCGGCGAGAGAGTGACCGGACCCTGTACCTGCTGTCGATCCGCCACCACCGGCAGCTGAGCTTCGATTTCGCGAGGTTGTGGCCGGGAGCCGAGTAGTGGCGTGTGACGGGTTGCGCCACGACATGGACGTGGGCGACCCGCCCGAAGCAAATACAAATCGTTTCTTCAGTCTGGATGCTGCACCGCAACATCATGATTCATAAGTAGTTTCCCCACTGCCGCGTCATGGGCTGAGTTGAAAGCATCGCGAGGACAACGCCCGGGCCCGGCACCTGGCGGGCCCGCAAGCAGTGGGACGCCGCGCACCGCGGCGGCGCTCCCCGCACGACGACGCAACGGGAGCCCGCCATGCCTCATGCCGAGACGTTCTACGACGTCATTCGCCGCCAGGGCATCTCGCGCCGGAACTTCCTGAAGTTCTGCTCGCTGAGTGCCGCCTCGCTGGGCCTTGCGCCCTCGTTCGCACCACGTATCGCGCACGCGATGGAGACCAAGCCGCGCGTGCCGGTGCTCTGGCTGCACGGCCTCGAATGCACCTGTTGCTCGGAGAGCTTCATCCGCTCGGCGCATCCGCTCGTGAAGGACGTCATCCTGTCCATGATCTCGCTCGACTACGACGACACGATCATGGCGGCGGCCGGGCACCAGGCCGAGGCGTGTCTCGAGGAGATCCGCACGCAGTACAAGGGCAACTACGTCGTCGCCGTCGAGGGCAATCCGCCGCTCAACGAGGATGGCATGTACTGCATCGTCGGCGGCCGGCCGTTCGTCGAGCAGCTGCGGGAAGTCTGCGCCGATGCCGCCGCGGTGATCTCGTGGGGCTCGTGCGCGTCGTGGGGCTGCGTCCAGGCGGCCAAGCCCAACCCGACGCGGGCCACACCGATCCACAAGGTCATCACCGACAAGCCGATCGTGAAGGTGCCCGGCTGCCCGCCGATCGCGGAGGTGATGACCGGCGTGCTCACGTACTTCGTGACGTTCGGCGAGCTGCCCGAGCTCGACCGGCAAGGCCGGCCGAAGATGTTCTACAGCCAGCGCATCCACGACAAGTGCTATCGCCGGCCGCATTTCGACGCGGGTCAGTTCGCCGAGGTGTACGACGACGAGGGCTCGCGCAAGGGCTACTGTCTCTACAAGGTCGGTTGCCGCGGGCCAACGACCTACAACGCCTGCTCGACGGTGCGCTGGAACGAGGGTGTCTCGTTCCCGATCGGCTCGGGTCACGGCTGCATCGGCTGCTCGGAGCCGGACTTCTGGGACAACGGACCGTTCTACGACCGGCTCACCGACGTGCACCAGGTCGGCATCGAGTCGAATGCCGACCGGATCGGCGGCACGGCGGCGACCATCGTCGGCGTCGGCATCGCCGCCCACGCCGGCCTGACCGCCCTGCGCCAGGCGCGCGTCAATTCGACCGCGCCGCGCAAGGAATCCGAGTCGGCCTGACGCTCGAGCACCGGAGCCAGAGACACCATGAGCATCGCAACCCCCAACGGCTACAACCTCGACAACTCGGGCAAGCGCGTCGTCGTCGACCCGGTGACCCGCATCGAAGGTCACCTTCGCATCGAGGTGAACGTCGACACGGACAACGTCATCCGCAATGCCGTTTCGACCGGCACGATGTGGCGCGGTCTGGAGATCATCCTGAAGGACCGCGACCCGCGCGACGCCTGGGCGTTCACGCAGCGCATCTGCGGCGTGTGCACGGGCACGCACGCGCTCACCTCGGTCCGTGCTGTCGAGGACGCGCTCGGCATCGCGATCCCCGAGAACGCGAACACCATCCGCAACATCATGCAGCTCACGCTGTACGTGCACGACCACCTCGTGCACTTCTATCACCTGCACGCGCTCGATTGGGTCGACGTCGTGAGCGCGCTCGGCGCGGATCCCGTCGCCACATCGCAACTCGCGCAGTCGATCTCGAGCTGGCCACTCTCCTCGCCCGGCTACTTCCGCGACCTGCAGTCGCGGCTGAAGAAATTCGTCGAGTCCGGGCAGCTGGGGCCGTTCCGCAACGGCTACTGGGGCCATCCAGCGTACCGTCTGCCGCCCGAGGCCAACCTCATGGCGGTCGCGCACTATCTCGAGGCGCTCGACTTCCAGAAGGACATCGTCAAGATCCACACGATCTTCGGCGGCAAGAACCCGCATCCGAACTGGCTGGTCGGCGGCGTGCCTTCGCCGATCAACGTCGACGGCACGGGCGCGGTCGGCGCGATCAACATGGAACGCCTCAACATGGTCACGCGGATCATCGGCGAGGCGCAGGCGTTCATCGACCAGGTTTACATCCCGGACCTGGTCGCGATCGCGTCCTTCTACAAGGACTGGACGTTTGGCGGCGGTCTCTCGTCGAAGTGCGTGCTGTCGTACGGCGACATGCCGAAGACCGCCAACAACTATGCCGGCGACAACCTGCTGCTGCCCCGCGGCGCGATCGTCGACGGCAACCTGAAGGAAGTGCATGACGTCGACATGCGTGCGCAGCAGGAGATCCAGGAGTACGTCACGCACTCCTGGTACAGGTACGCCGACGAGAAGATCGGCCTGCACCCCTGGGACGGCGTGACACAGCCGGACTTCGACCTCGGCGGCGCCAAGGGCGCCAGGACGAAGATCGAGGCCGTCGACGAGTCGGCGAAATACTCGTGGATCAAGTCGCCGCGCTGGAAGGGGCACGCCATGGAAGTGGGTCCGCTCGCCCGCTACGTCGTGGGCTACGCCAGGGGGCTGCCCGAGTTCAAGGAGCCGGCGGACGCGCTGCTCGGCAAACTCGGCCTGCCGCTCACGGCGCTGTTTTCGACGCTCGGCCGCACGGCGGCGCGCGGTCTCGAGGCGAGCTGGGCGGCGCAAAAGCTCAAGGAAGAACAGCAGAAGCTGATCGCCAGCATCAAGGCAGGCGACACGGCGACCGCGAACAGCGAAAAGTGGTTGCCATCGAGCTGGGCGAAGGACTGCAAGGGCGTCGGCTTCACCGAGGCGCCGCGCGGCGCGCTCGGCCACTGGGTCCACATCAAGGACGGCCGGATCGAGAACTACCAGTGCATCGTGCCGACCACCTGGAACGCCGGCCCGCGCGATCCCGCGGGCAACATCGGCGCGTTCGAGGCCGCCCTCCTGGACACGCCGATGGCGAACCCCGAGCAGCCGCTCGAGATCCTCCGCACCATCCACAGTTTCGACCCGTGCCTCGCCTGCTCGACGCACGTGCTCGACATGGACGGCGAGGAGGTCACGAAGGTGAAGGTGTGCTGAGCCCGGAGGTGCTGTCATGAGAACCATCCAGCCGGTTGGGACGGCGCCCGAGAGCCGCGTGACCGAGGGCAACTTCGGCGAGGCGCTGCTGCCGGCCCGGGCGCAGCCCGCACCGGTCTACGTCTACGACGCCGCCGTGCGTCTGTGGCACTGGATCACCGCGCTGTGCATCTTCGTGCTCGCCGTGACCGGCTACTTCATCGGCAGTCCGCCGCCTTCAATTGGCGGCGAGGCCTCGGAGCACTTCATGTTCGGGTACATCCGGCTCGTGCACTTCGCCGCGGGCCAGGTGCTCGGCGTAATGTTCGTGCTGCGGCTGTACCGGCTGCTGGTCGGCGGCCCGCACGCGCGCCAGATTTTCTACGCGCCGGTCTGGAACCTCGCGTGGTGGAAGGAGGTCTGGTACGAGATCCAGTGGTACCTGTTCCTGAAGCCGCGCGCCAGGGACTACGTCGGCCACAATCCGCTCGCGCACGTCGCGATGTTCTTCGTGTTCGTGCTGCCGCTGGTGCTGATGCTGCTCACCGGATTCGCGCTCTACGCTGAGGGCGAAGGCATCGACAGCGTCTGGTACGCGGCGTTCGGCTGGGTGCTCGGGCTGCTCGGCAGCTCGATGACCGTGCACACGGTCCATCACCTCGGCATGTGGGTGATCGTGCTTTTCTCGATGATCCACATGTACATGGCGATCCGCGAGGACTTCACGCGCCGGCAGACGACGGTCAGCGCCATGGTGAGCGGTTGGCGTTACTTCAAGTGACTCCGGCACCGGCATTCCCGGAGGTAGGCGGTTGGTGACCGGCAGGATCGTCGTCATGGGCGTCGGCAACCTGCTGTGGGCCGACGAGGGCTTCGGTGTCCGCTGCGCCGAGGCGCTCGACGCGCAGTGGGTCTTGCCCCCGCACGTCGGGATCGTCGACGGCGGCACGCAGGGGCTCGCGCTGATCCCCGTGCTGCAGCAGGCGGAGCGCGTCATCCTGTTCGACGCCGTCGACTATGGCGGCGCACCCGGCTCACTGATCGTCGCCCGCGACGAGGACGTCCCACGCCTGATGACGCGGGGCAAGATGAGCCTGCATCAGGCCGGCATGAACGACGTGCTCGCCTGTCTCGAGATGCTCGGCCACGTGCCGCAGGCGTTCACGCTGATCGGGCTGCAGCCCGTGGAACTCGAGGACTACGGCGGCAGCCTGACCGCGCTGGCGCGCGCGCGCGTGCCTGCGGCACTGGGCTTCGCGCTCGCGGAACTGCGCGCCTGGGGCGTCGAGCCGGTCGCCCGCACCGCTGCGGATGCCACGTCACCCCTGACGGGCAGTCTCGCCCTTGACCGCTACGAGGCCGGGCGGCCATCCTCCGGGCAGGCCTGCCGCCATGGCGACGAGCGGTTCCTCGCCATCCGCGCGCGCTCCGTGAGCGAAGCCGGCCAGACCGACGCTTCGTCCACGGAATCCGCCGCATGACCGATCTCATCGTGGAGCTGGCCGGGCGCCCGGCCAGCGTCATCGTTCGCCGGGCCGGCTTCGACGAGTTCCTCGCCTGCCAGACGCACGCGCTGCTGTTCTTCACCGGCGACGTTGCGACGCGGCCCGAGGGGCTCGACGTCGCCATCGTCGTGCGCGAACTGCTCCGGCAGTACGACGGCCGTCTCGCGCTCGGCATCGTCGACCGTCGCGACGAGACTGCACTGATGGCGAAGACCGGCGTCGTTGTGCTGCCGGCCGTGGCCTTCGTCGCCCACGGGCAGCCCGTCGAAATCGTTGCGCGGATGCGCGACTGGGCCGCCTACGCGCAGGCCGCCGAGCGGATGTTCCAGCCGGGAGAACTGTCCACATGACCGAGCACGTCCTGACCTGGCATGCACGGCTGTCCGGCCGCACGGACGCCACGCCGCCGGACGGGCAACCCAGCCTGCTCGGCATGCCCGCCGGCCTCGTGCGCCCGAGACGGCAGATCCAGGCCGCGGACTCGCTCACGCCGGCGGCGAGCGCGGTGCTCGCGGAGGTGCTCGCGTCGCTGCGCCGGTTCGGCGCAGCACCTGCCGCGTCCGAGCGCATCGCCCTGCAGTCGCTGTCGGCAGATGATCGTGCGGTCGTGCTCGACCTGCTCGGCGAAGGTGACGTGACCGCAGACGTCGGCGGCGGCGCGCATTGGCGGGTACAGGAGACCGTCCTCACGGGCCTCTGGCGCGTCGAGGCACACGAGGCCGATGACCGGCGGACGGAATGGCTCGAGGTCGCGACCGTGCCGCAGGCGGTCGTGCAGGCGGCCGACCGATTCTCACGGGAACGCGTGGACATCCCCGGGCAGTGGCCGCGAGGCGCGATGAATGCGCCCGCGCTGATCGCCGAGCTGCACGAACGCGCGCGGACCTGGCGGCCCGGCGAGATCAACCACGTCGTCAACTTCACGCTGCTGCCGCTCACCGACGTCGACGCCGACGTGCTCACGACGGTGCTCGGCCAGGTGCCCATGGTCATCCGCTCGGAGGGCTATGGCAGTTGCCGCGTGTTCGCGACCGGGCTGCGGCACGTCTGGGCCGTGCAGTATCTCAACTCGATGAACGCGGTCATCCTCGACACGCTCGAGGTTGGCGACGTACCGACGGCGGTGCTCGCGGCGCGCGAGGACTTCGAGGACTCGGCGGCCCGTCTCGCCGAGATCCTCGGCGCGTATTCGGCATGAATTCACGCTTCGAGGGCAGCTACCTCGGCGACGCGTCGAAGCTCGACGACGACGCGCGTCTCGAGTGCGGCATCTGCTGGTGGATCTACGACCCGGTGGCCGGCGACGACCTGGGCCAGGTGGCGCCCGGCACGCCGTTCGCGCGGCTGCCCGACACCTGGCGCTGCCCGAACTGCGACGCCGACAAGAACAAGTTCCTGGTGATCGGCAGCGCACTCGGCGACGCGCGGCCGCTCGACCCGGTCACGCGGCTCGTCAACTACTACCGGCACGCCGCGATGCACATGATGGGCATGCCGATCTACAACCCGACGCTGGCCGTCGAAGGCGTCGGCTTCCGCGAGCATCTCGGTCGCCCGGTCGGCGTCATCGTGACGCCCTGGTTCATGAACCTCACGGTGCTGCCTGCGCCGCAGGATCTCGGCACGTGGCGCCCCGGGGAAGTGACGCGACTGGCGTTTCCTTCGGGCCAGTACGACTTCGTCGTCAGCGAAGCCGGCGACAACGGGCTGATCGCGACCTGCTCGCTGTTCTCGCCGATGCAGGACTTCAGCGATCACGAAGCAGCGCAGGTCGCGGCTCTGGCAGCCGCCGGCGCGCTGTTCGAGCCCGATACGTTTGACCAGCCGGCGGAACCGAAGCCCGCACCGGCCATGTCGCGCCGGAAGTTGCTCGGCGGCTGACGCCCGTCGACGGTCACATTCCCTCGGCGCCGCCTCCGTGCCGGTGTGGATCTGCCGTCAAAACGAGTAACCGAGCGAGGTCACGATGCCGTAGTCGCTCTGCTCGGCGCTCTCGAGCGGGGGTGCGCTGTCATAGCTGCCGTACAGCTTGAGCTCGAAATACAGGTCGTCGACAAACTCGTACTTCGCGCGCAGGTCGGCTTCGGCGCGGACGCGGCCCGACTCGGTGAGGCTCGGCAGGACCGCGAGCGAACCGCCGATGTCCGTCTCCGGAAAGTCGTGGCGGAAGATCGAGAACGCCGTCACCAGCACGGCTTCGACGCTGTCGAGGGTCTCGCCGCCGGCGTAGTTCTCGTGCGTATAAGCGAGACCGGCACCGCTCACCCACTCCGCCGAGTTGCTCTGCACAAAATAGCGGCCGTAGCCCGCGCCGAGCAGCGTTCGCAGGTTCAGGTCGAGTTCCGTGTTGCGCTCCAGGCCCCCGAAGCCCTGCCAGAAGTCCCGGTTGCGCCAGAAACGGCGCCAGGCACCCTGCAGCTCGTAGCGTTCGCTCGTGTCGTCCGCGCCGTCGTCCGTCAGATTGGCCGAGCCGTCGATCGTCCACTCGCGGATACGCGTGCGCGAGGACAGGCCCACGGCGAAGTCCAGGCTGCGGCGGTCGTTCGCCTTGGCCGCGTCGAAACCCGCGCTCACGTAGCCGTCGAGCCGGTCGATGAGGTCGCCACCGATGATCGGCTCGGCGCGCACGATCGACGCCATCGCCACGTCCTCGGCGCGACCCTGCGAATCGCGCCGCACGAGCAGTTCCGCGTCGCGGGCACCGGCGACCAGTTGCCCGTAATAACGCGTGCCGTCCGACCGCTCGAGCAGCAGGTACTGGTCCGATACGAGCTGCTCGATCTTGTCCCACTCGACGTAGATCGTGCCCAGATGGTCCGTGCTGAAGCGCAGCTGGTTGTGCTCGAGCCCCTTGATCTCGCCGGTGATCCGGTCGCCGTTGACCAGCGTCACGACGTCGGTCTTCGGCGCTGCCGCGGCCGGTGCGACGTGCAGCACGACGCCTGCCGCGATGACGCAGGCTGCAAGGACACGGCAGCGCACCCGGACCGCGGATTGTGGCAACAGCATGCGGGCCTCCCCATTCCTGCTGCGCATCTTAGTGCTTCGCGGCGCGGCGCACTGGCCGCCGAGCCCACGGATGCGCCTGAGCTTCATTCTCCCGCCCCGGTGGGAGATACTGGATCGCCGCGGCGACACCGGCGGTCGCCAGCCACCGTGCCGACGGCACGAAGGGAGTCTGCACGTGAACGATGCTGCTGGGGGCGCCCGCATGCTTACCGCGCACATGCGCCTGGCAGCAATGTTTCTCGCCGCGAGTCTGGTCTGCGCGACGCCGGCGATTGCGGAAGAACAGACGGCATCGCAGGCCGCCGCAACCGCGCGAATGCCGCCCTCCGGTGCGCCTGCGGCCGTGGTCAGTATCGGCAACCGCCACATTCTCACCCTGCGCGCCACGAACGAATTCGGCGCCGACCCCGCCGACCGCAAGCGCGGCGTCGAGGAGCGTCTCGCCGTGTTGCTCGAGCGCGGCGGCCCGCAGGTGGTCACCCGGCGGCTCGTGGGCGACGCGATCGCCGTCATGGTCGACGACCAGTTGCTGGTGCGCGTACTGCCGGACGATGCCGACCGCGAAGCCGCGCAGAGCCCGGAGCAGGTTGCTGACGGGGCGGTGCGCAACCTGACGATCGCGCTGCACGAACTGCGCGAAGGGCGCGACACGCAGGCGCTGCTTGCCGCCGCCGGCAAGGCCGTCGTCGCAACGGCCATGCTGGCGGTCGCATTGTGGCTGATCAGCCTGGGGTACGGCAGGCTGGCACGGCGCGCTCGCGGCTTCCTGCAGCGCAGATCCGCATCGATGGGGCCGGCGTGGGGTCAGGAGATCGCCGGTCACGGCGCCGTCGTCGAGCTGCTCGTCCTGCCTCTCAGGCTGCTGGCCTGGGCCCTGGCCGTGCTGTGCATGTACGAATGGGCGGCTCTGGTCCTGCAGTTTTTCCCGTACACGCGGCCGTGGGGCGAAACGCTGCTGCAGGATCTTCTGCGCGCGCTCGGCGGGTTCGGGCGTGCCGCGCTCGGCGCGGTCCCGGACCTGTTCTTCGTGGCGCTGATCTTCGTCATCACGCGCTTCATCGTCCGGCTCGTGCGGGTCTTCTTCGACGGCGTGCACAGTGGCCGCCTGCAGATCGCCTGGATCGACGATTCAACGGCCAAGCCGACCGGCAGGCTGCTGATCGCCGTCATCTGGCTGTTCGCGCTGGTGGCCGCCTACCCGTACTTGCCCGGCAGCGACAGCGAGGCGTTCAAGGGGATCGGCGTGTTCGTCGGCCTGATGGTGTCGATCGGTGCGTCGGGTGTCGTGAACCAGGCCGTGAGCGGCCTGATGCTGATGTACACGCGGGCGCTGCGGCCCGGTGATTTTGTGCAGATCGGCGAGAACGAGGGCACGGTCACCGCCGTGGGCTTCCTGACGACGCGGATCCAGACGCTCCGCCACGTCGAAGTCAACATCCCCAACGCCGTCATCGCGAGCAGCGTGACGCGCAACTTCACCCGGCTCGCGGCCGAGCACGGCGGGGTCCGCCTGCCGACGTCCGTGACGATCGGCTACGACACCCCCTGGCGGCAGGTCCAGGCCATGCTGCAGATCGCCGCTGCCCGCACCCACGGCGTCTTGCGCGAGCCCGCACCTCGCGTGAGCCAGACTGCCCTGCACGACTTCTACGTCGAATACACGCTGCTGGTCTGCGTTGCCGATCCGCGGACCAAGGTGTCGGTGCTCGACGAGCTGCACGGCCACATCCAGGACGTGTTCAACGAGCACGGCGTGCAGATCATGTCGCCCAACTACGAAGCCGACCCGGCCGCTCCCAAGCTCGTGCCGCCCGAACAGTGGTACGCGGCGCCAGCGCAGACCGCGCCGGCCGCCGCCGAGACGACCGCCGCCGCAGCGCCCGGCGGGAGAGCGTAAACCCGGGCAGGCTTGTCACCGGTCTACGCGGGTCGCGTCATGCGCGCGGCGGCGCAGCACACGACGCGAGCCGCCGGCATGCCGCAGGTGGATTCAGCGAGCGCGATGAGCGCCGGCGATGTACCCCGACTCGATGACGGTCACCCCCGCCGGTTCGCGCAGCGCGGTCTGCACCATCGCGGCCGCGATGTCGCGGGCCTGCACCGGTCGCCAGTTCGCGGGCGCGAAGCGCAGTGCCCTTTCGACGAGCTGCTCGAGCGGCCGTGGCTCCGCGCGATCGCCCGCGATCACCGACGGGCGCAGGATGCACAGGCCCGGCCAGGCCATGGCGCGCAGTGCCTCCTCGAGTTCGCCCTTGACCCGCGAATAGAAGAACGGCGACGAGCGGCTCGCACCCATGGCGCTGACCACCGAAAAATGCGTCGCACCCTGGCGCAACGTGATTTCCGCGAGCCGACGCGGGTATTCGCAATCGACCTCGCGGAACTTCGTCTGCGAACCCGCCTTGCGGATCGTCGTGCCGAGCGCGCAGAACACGTGATCGGCGCGCAGCTCGCCGGCGACCTCATCGAGTCTGCTGAAGTCGCAGAGCACCTGCCGTGCCCTGGCGGACCCTGCAACGGCGGCGCCGAGATCGCGCCGGGTCAGGACGACGACATGCCGGTAATCATCCGACGCGAGCAGCCGCCGCAGGCATTCGCCGCCGACCAGCCCCGAGGCGCCGGCGATCAGCGCGGTGCGACCGCTGCTCCTGCGGGCATTCACTTCTCCGCCTCGATCCAGCGGTCGATCTTCTGCTCGAGCACGTCGAGCGGCAACGCACCGTCGCCGAGCACGGCCGTGTGGAACCTGCGCAGGTCGAACTTCGGGCCGAGTTCCTTTTCGGCCCGCGCCCGCAGCTCGCTGATCTTCATCTGGCCGATCTTGTACGCGAGCGCCTGGCCGGGGATGGCCATGTAGCGCTCCGCCTCCGACACACGGCGTGCCTCGGCGGCCGAGCTGTTGGCGTCCATGTACTCGAGCACCTGCTCGCGCGTCCAGCCCTGCGAATGCAGTCCGGTGTCGACGACCAGCCGGATCGCCCGCCAGAGCTCGGCCTCGAGACGGCCGAAGTACTGGTACGGGTCCACGTACAGGCCGAGCTCGTGCCCGAGCGATTCGGCATACAGGCCCCAGCCCTCGCTGTAGGCCATATAGCCGCCGAAGCGGCGGAACTTCGGCAGGCCCTTCTGCTCGCGCTGGAGGCTGATCTGGAAGTGGTGGCCCGGGTTGCCTTCGTGCAGCGACAGCGCCTCCATCGCCCACCTGGGGCGCGCGCGCAGGTCGTAGGCGTTGGCGTAGAAGATACCGGGGCGCGAGCCGTCCTCGCTCGCCGCCTGGTACTGCCCGCCTGCCGCGCTCTTTTCGCGGAACGGCTCGACGGCGCGGATCTCGTAGTCGGCCTTGGGCAGCGTCTCGAACAGCCTGGGCAACTGGGGGTCGACGCGCTGTTTGATCCGGACGTAGCCGGCGATCAGGTCCTCGCGCCGGTCGAAGAAAAACTGCGGGTCGGTGTTGAGGTACCGGAAGAACTCGTCGCGCGTGCCCACGAAGCCGACCTGCCGCATCACGGCCTTGATCTCGGCGTGGATGCGCTCGACTTCGTGCAGCCCGACCTCGTGGATCTGCGCCGGCGTGTAGTCGGTCGTGGTGATGCGGCGGACATTGTCGGCGTACCAGGCCGCGCCGTCCGGCAGCGCCTGCAGGCCGTCCGTCGTGCGGCATCGCGGCAGGTACTCGTTGCGGATGAAGTCGTGCAGCCGGCGATACGTGGGCACGACCTTCGTGACGATCGCGTCGCGGTAGGCCTGCGTCAGCCGCTCCCGATCGGCCGCCGAAAAGCCCGCCGGCAGGTTGCGGATGGGCCCCCAGTACAGCGAGTCCTCGGGCTTCGCAACGACCTGCGCCTGCAGTTGCGGCAGCGTGCGCTCGGCGAGGATCTTCGGCAGCGTGTAGCCGCGCTCGACGCCGAGCCGCATGTTCACGATCGCCTGGTCGGTCCAGCGCACGAAGCCGTCGAGACGCTTCAGGAAGTTGTCATAGTCCTGCACGGTGACGAACGGCTGCATGCCGTCGCCCGAGCCGAGCTGCGCGAAGCTGTTGGGCGTCGAGTAGAACTGGTTCAGCGGGAGCAGCTCGCGCGGGAAGCGGAAACCCTCGATGTCGCGCTCGCGCGCCGACTTGAAGACGTCGTAGGAAAGCTGGTCCTGCGGCGCAAGCTGCGCGCGGTCGATCGCCGATACCCGTGCGAGCGAGTCGCGTGCGAGCTTCTGCTCTGCGGCGATCGCCTCGGGCGCGATCGAGACGACGTAGCGGTCGTTGTAGCGCGGATCGCCGATCGAGGTCGCCGTGAGCGGGTTCTGCTTCAGATACTCCTCGAAATAGGCGTCGAACAGCGCGTGGAGCTTCGCGGTCTCCGACTGCGCTTCGATGCCCGTGGCGGCCGGCGGCGCGACCGCCGACGCGGTGGCGGCCGACGTCGGGGCACCCGCGCAGCCCGCGAGCGCGCTGGCGAGGATGACGGAACCGGCCAGAGCGGATATCGAACGCATGCGGCAACCTCGGGAGAAACGCTGCGAACAGGCTCGAGAGACCTGGCCCAGGAACGGCGTCGAGTGCCGCGCCTACTTCACGAACTTCAGCGTCATGCGATCCGACTCGCCGATCGCCAGGTATTTGCTGTGGTCGAAGTCCGGATCCGCTTCCCTGGAGCCGTAGGGTGTCGACCGCAGTGACGGCGGCAGCGTCCAGACGCCGAACGGATGGTCCCTGGTGTCCTTCGGGTTCGCGTTGACCTCGGACTTGCCGGCGAGCTTGAAGCCCGCCTTCTGCGCCTGGTCGATGACGTACTTCTCCGACACATAGCCCGTCGAGGGCTGCTCGGGGCCGCCGGTCGGCTTTGCGCGGTGCTGCTCGACGGCAAGGATGCCGCCCGGCTTCAGCGCCTTGTGGAACTCGCTGAACGTCGCCTCGACCGTGCCTGGCTTGTCCTCCATCCAGTTGTGCACCGAGCGCGCCGTCAGGATGAAGTCGAAGGTTGCGGCCGGCAGATTGCGCGAGACCGGGCCCCAGTCGACGTACTGCAGCTTGCCGAACACGGCGGGCTTCGCCGCGTAGCGGGCTTCGAAGTCGGCGCGCGCCTTGCGGCTGCCCTCGCTGATCTTCGGATTCGAGAGATCCGCGGCCGTCACATAAAGCTTGCCGCCCGTGAGCTTCGCGTACGGAGCGAGGATGTCCGTCCACCAGCCCGCGCCCGGTTGCACCTCGAGGATCGTCATGCCGGGCTTCAGGCCCCAGAACGTCAGCGACTCGACCGGGTGACGGTAGCGGTCGCGCGCCTTCTCGTCGTCAGAGCGCCAGCCACCGGCGACGGCCGCCTGCAGTGCCTTGTCGGCAGTGGCCGCAGTGTCGGCGGCAAGCGTCGGGGCGCCCGCGAGGGCGGCGAACAACGGCAGGGCGTGGATCAGCTTCATGCTGCGGACTCCTTTCGAGGCGGCAAGGGGCGGCAAGATGCCGGTGTCAGGGTTTCGGAAACAGAACCGCCGTTTCCGCAAGCGTAACACCCGCACCCGAACCTGAACCTGAACCGAAACCGTAACACCGGCACCTCACAAGACAAAGGCCCCGGCGCTTGCGCGTCGGGGCCCTGTCTGCAGCCAGCCTGGCGGCGACTGCGAGTCGATTACATGCCCGAATCCGTGCGGATCAGCATGACGCGACGGTTCTCCTGGCGACCATCCGCCGTCTTGTTGTCGGCGATCGGCTCGGCCTCACCCTTGCCTTCAGACTTCAGACGCGCCGGGTCGACACCACGGCTCGACAGGTAGTCGAACACGGCCTTGGCGCGACGATCGGACAGCGCGAGGTTGTAGGCGTCACCACCGACGCTGTCGGTGTGACCCTGCACCAGCGCCATGGCGAACGGCACGTCACCCATGAACTTCACGACGCGCTCGAGTTCCGTGATCGACTCGGGGCGCAGCTCGGCGCTGTCGAAGTCGAACAGCAGCTTCAGGGTCTGCTCGAGCGGGCAACCGACCTTGTCGACCTTCGTGCCGGCAGGCGTGCCCGGGCACTTGTCGAGGTCGTCCGTCACCCCGTCCCCATCCGAATCGGCGGGAGCCGGCGGCGGGGGCGGCGGCGGGGGCGGCGGCGGAGCCGCGACCGGTTCCGGAGCAGCGGCCACCGGGGCCGGCGCGCCGAACCTGTAGCCCACGTGCACGCCGTAGACCCACGGGTTGATGTCGACCGTGCCGATGTCGGCGCCATTCAGCGTCGCATCCGACTCGATCTGGATGTAGCGGACGTTCGCGTTGAAGAACCAGTTGCCCTGGCCGATGTCGACGCCGACCTGGCCGGCGGCGCCGACCGAGTCGTCGAGCTTGAGCTCGCTGCCCGCGAGCGCGCCACGCGTCTCTTCGCTCGAGAACATCGTGTAGTTGACGCCCGCGCCAATGTACGGACGGAAGGTGCCTTCCGGATTGAAGTGCCAGTTCAGGCTCAGCGTCGGCGGCAGGTGATCGACCGAGGCCACGCGCGTGGCGTCATCGCCGGGTGTACCCGTCTTCAGGTCGACGCCGTGCGTGAACGGCCACGCCGCCAGCAGCTCGGTGCTGACGTGGTTCGTCAGGAAATAGCTGATGTTGAACGTCGGCGACACGTCGTTGTCGACGACGAGGTCACCGAGACCAAGGCCACCGGGATTCTCGAGGCTCGTCGCGTCGGGATCGAGGAGTGAAAAACCTACGCGGAACAGCCAGTCGCCCTTGGGTTGGCCCGGGGCCGAATCGGCATACGCCGTGACCGGCGCCGCGAGCACCGCCGCCACAGCGAGAGGAATCAGGTAACGGGATGACATCGAGGCGTTCTCCTTGTGGCTTTTCTGCCATACCTTGTCGATTTGTCGGCGTACGCTCACCGCTGGCCCACCCCTTACCCCTGGTGGGCCCGCAGTCGCACTGCAGCCGGAATTGTCGCTGTAATTGTTATCCAAAGTCCAGAGTCTGGTATCCGGTAATACCGAACCAGCCAGTATTGTCTTGACACGCCCCGGGACGGCCGGCGGCGCACGCCCCGGCCGGCCTGACGCATTTGTGCAACAACCGCTCGCCATCGGTTTTCCGGCGCGCTGCAGACCGTCGCCGACTCTGCGGCAAGCGCCGGCTGACGGCGCGTGACACCGCGGCGGCCGGGGTGCGACGATTCCGCGCCGACGACGGGGACCGAATGACCGCACGACGACCGACCCGCTGCCGCCGAACGCATTTCTTCCCGGGCGCGCTGGCCACACTGGCGTTGACGCTGGCCGTACCGGCCGGGGCATCGGCGGCGCCCGGTCTCGGGGAGGACGCCGCTGACAAATTCGCCGCGCTCGCCCTCGGCTGTGTGCACCTCGAGTACCCGAACAAGCTGTCGCACACCCTGCGTGGCGACGCCGACGTGCGCCCGCCGCGCGAGCTCACGCCGGCGTTCTACGGCTGCTACGACTGGCATTCGTCGGTGCACGGTCACTGGCTGCTCGCGCGCCTCGCGCGGGAATTCCCCACCGCAATGTTCACGGCGCCGGCACGCGCGGCACTCGAACGCAGCCTCACGCCCGCCAACGTCACCGCCGAAGTCGCCTACCTGCAGACGCCGGGACGCGCATCGTTCGAGCGACCCTACGGTCTCGCCTGGCTGCTGCAACTGGCGGCGGAACTGCGCCGCTGGAACGACCCGGACGCCCGCCGCTGGACGACGACGCTCGCGCCCCTCGAGACCGAAGCGACCAACCGCTTGCGGAACTGGCTGCCCAGGCTGCACTTCCCCATCCGCGTCGGCGAGCACAGTCAGACGGCGTTCGCGTTCGGTCTCGTGCACGACTGGTCCGTCGTCGCCGGCGACGCCAGTCTGCGCGCGCTGCTCGAAGAGCGTGCCCGCGCATTCTACGCCGGCGACCGCGACTGCCCTCTCGGCTACGAACCGTCCGGCGAGGACTTCCTCTCGCCCTGCCTCGCGGAAGCCGACCTCATGCGCCGCATTCTGCCTGCCGCGGACTACGGTCGCTGGCTGTCCCGATTCCTGCCCGGCATTCCACGCTCGGCGCGCAAGGTCTGGCTCACGCCCGGCGTCGTCACGGACCGCAGTGACCCCAAGCTCGCGCACATCGACGGTCTCAACCTGAGCCGTGCGTGGATGCTGCAGGGCATCGCGCGTGGCTTGCCACGAGGCGACCGGCGCATCGCCGCGCTGGAGGCTGCGGCGACGGCTCATGCGCGCGCAGCGCTGCCTGCCGTCACCGGCGAACACTACGAAGGCGGGCACTGGCTGGGCACGTTTGCCGTCTACCTGACGAGCGGCGCGGGCCTGCCCGACGCGCACTGAGCCAACGACGGACGGAGCGGGATGGACAGGACCGAGCGCTTCTACAGGATCCAGGGCCTGCTCAACCGGCGCAGGCTCGTGCGCACGCAGGAGTTCCTCGAGGAACTCGAAGTGTCGAAGGCGACCTTCAAGCGTGACCTCGAATACCTGAAGGACCGCATGCACGCGCCGATCGTGTACGACCGTCAGGAGGAAGCGTACCGCTTCGACACCGGGGTCGCCGACGGCGAACTCTGGCAGCTGCCCGGCCTGTGGTTCACCGCCGACGAGTTGCAGGCACTGCTCACGATGGACCGGCTGCTCGGCGAACTGCAGCCGGGCGTGCTCGGCGACCTGGTCGCGCCGCTGCGCCAGCGGTTCAAGGAACTGCTGGAGTCGGGCGAGCACGCGGCGGCGGACATCGCCAGGCGCATCCGCATCCTCGCCATGGGCTCGCGCAAGGTCGAGCCGAAGCACTTCCGCGCGCTGACCACGGCCCTGCTCTCGCGCCGGCGGCTCCAGATCCGCCACCTGCGCCGCGCGAGCGGCGAGCGGGTCGAGCGCGAGGTCTCGCCGCAGCGGCTCGTGCACTACCGCGACAACTGGTACCTTGACGCGTGGTGTCACAAGCGGCAGGCGCTGCGGACCTTCGGCGTCGACGCCATCGAGACGGCGGTCGTCTCCGACAGGACGGCGAAGGACGTGGCGGAGGACACGCTCGACCGGCACTTCGCGAGCGGCTACGGCATCTTCGCCGGCGCGGAAACGCAAGTGGCACAACTGCTGTTCGCGCGGGACCGGGCGCGCTGGGTCGCGAACGAGGTCTGGCACCCGCGGCAGGAAGGCAAGCTGCAGCTCGACGGCACCTACCTGCTGCGCCTGCCCTACGCGAAAGAGCCGGAACTCGTCATGGACATCCTGCGCTACGGGCCCGACGTCGAGGTGCTTGCTCCGCCTGCGCTGCGCGAAGCCGTCGCCGCGAAACTTCGCGCCGCCGCGTCGCTCTACTGACGTTCTCGAGGCCGCCGACGCGCACACCGTGACGCAGCGTGAGGCTGCCGTTGACGGTGGACACGTCACCGGCCTGCTGTCCAGCCTCGACACGGACGCGGCCGTTGACCTTGCTGATGTCGCCGGCGGACGACCCGGACCCGGCGGCACCGAGCACCACGGCGGACCACGCATAGGCAAGCGTCAGCGCGCAGCGTGTCAGGAGCTTCATGCGGGTGGCCTCCGTGGTCCGTTCCCCTCCGGTGCAGCGTTCGATGCGGCAGCCGCGCCAAAGGTTGCAGCCGGTGTACGCTTCACCGTCCGCTCCGAACCCAGCAGGAGTTGCCCGCATGAAGACCCGCGCCGCCGTCTGCTTCGAGGCCGGCCAGCCGCTCGTCGTGGAGACCGTCGACCTGGACGGGCCGAAGGCCGGCGAAGTGCTCGTGGAGATCCGGGCGACCGGTATCTGCCACACCGACGAGTTCACGCGCTCCGGTGGTGACCCGGAGGGTCTGTTCCCGGTGATCTTCGGTCATGAAGGCGCGGGCGTCGTCGTCGACGTGGGCCCCGGCGTGAAGTCGGTGCGCAAGGGCGACCACGTCATCCCGCTCTACACACCGGAGTGCCGCGAATGCAGGAGCTGCACCTCGCGCAAGACCAACCTCTGCACCGCCATCCGCGCGACGCAAGGACAAGGCGTCATGCCCGACGGCACCAGCCGCTTCTCGCTGGGTGGCACGAAGATCCACCACTACATGGGTTGCTCGACGTTCTCGAACTTCACGGTGCTGCCGGAGATCGCCGTCGCCAGGGTCCGCGAGGACGCGCCGTTCGACAAGATCTGCTACATCGGCTGCGGCGTGACGACGGGCATCGGCGCCGTCATCAACACGGCCAGAGTCGAGCCGGGCGCCAACGTCGTCGTGTTCGGTCTCGGCGGCATCGGGCTCAACGTGATCCAGGGCGCTCGTCTGGCCGGGGCGAACATGATCGTCGGCGTCGACGTCAACCCGGCGCGCAAGCCGCTCGCCGAACGGTTCGGCATGACGCACTTCGTCAACCCGAAGGAAGTCGCCGGCGACCTCGTGCCCCATCTCGTCGCGCTCACCGACGGCGGCGCCGATTACAGCTTCGAGTGCGTCGGCAACGTCGACCTGATGCGCCAGGCGCTCGAGTGCTGTCACCGCGGCTGGGGCGTGTCGGTGATCATCGGCGTCGCGGGCGCGGGGCAGGAGATCAGGACCCGGCCGTTCCAGCTCGTGACGGGCCGCGTCTGGAAGGGGACGGCCTTCGGCGGCGCGCGCGGACGCACCGACGTGCCGAAGATCGTCGACTGGTACATGGACGGCCGGATCTCGATCGATCCGCTGATCACGCACACCATGCCGCTCGAGCGCATCAACGACGCGTTCGACCTGATGCACGCGGGCGAGTCGATCCGCAGCGTCGTGACGTTCTAGACCGACGCCCGCCACCGCTGGAGATCGCCCTGGACATCCTCTCCTCGCACGCCTGCTTCGGCGGCGTCCAGCATTTCGTCCGCCACGACTCGGCCGAGTGCGCGGGCCCGATGCGCCTGGCGGTGTACGAGCCGCCGCAGGCGCGTGACGGCCGCGTGCCGGTGCTGTACTACCTCGCCGGGCTCACCTGCACCGAAGAGACGTTCCCGATCAAGGCGGGTGCGCAGCGGCTGGCGGCCCGGCATGGCCTGATGCTGGTCGCGCCCGACACGAGTCCGCGCGAGCCGCGCCTGCCCGGCGACGACACGGGCTGGGATTTCGGTCTCGCCGCGGGGTTCTACGTCGATGCCACGCAGGCGCCGTGGTCGCAGCACTACCGCATGCACTCGTATGTGACGCGTGAGCTGCCGGAGTTCGTCGCCGGTCACTTCGCCGCCGACCGGGAGCGGCAGTCGATCATGGGCCATTCGATGGGCGGGCACGGCGCGCTCGTCTGCGCGCTGCGCGAGCCGGGCCGATACCGCTCGGTTTCCGCATTCGCGCCGATCTGCGCGCCGTCGCAGGTGCCGTGGGGCCAGAAGGCGTTCACGGGTTACCTCGGCGCGGACCGCACGGCCTGGCAGGAGTACGACGCCGCAACGCTCGTCGAACGCCGGCCGCGTACCGGCGAGATCCTGATCGACCAGGGCACGGCCGACAAGTTCCTCGCGGAGCAGCTGCGCCCCGAGCTGTTCGCGGCCACCTGCGAGCGCGCCGGGCAACCGCTGCGCCTGCGCATGCAGCCGGGCTACGACCACAGCTACTGGTTCATCCAGACGTTCATGTCGGAGCATCTCGCGTTTCACGCCGCGGCGCTCGGAGTCTGACCTGCCACGCACGGCAACAGGGCCGTGCTCACCCCTTCGTCGCGACGACGGTGCCTTCCCGCTGCGTCAGCTCACGGAACAGCGCCGACAGGCGCGCCGTCATCGGCCCGGGCTCGCCGTCGCCGATCTGCCGGCCGTCACGCGCGTGGGTGTGGTCGCCTTCGCTGCGTCCGCGACGGTGGTGCAGTCCCCCACCGAGCGGCGCGACGACGTGCTCGCGGCCATCGATCGCTTCCAGGTGCAGAAGGGGACGGCGATCGGCAG
>JAYRRR010000065.1:0-1910 GCA_041910015.1 Steroidobacteraceae bacterium | reverse complement strand
TGCGCACAAGCTCGCGGCGCTCGGCCTGACGGTGGCCGAGCTGACCCAGGCGCTGCAATCGGCCAACGTTGCGTTGCATGCGGGCACCGTCGTCGGCGCCGAAGGCGTCCTGCCGCTGCAGGCCGGGCAGTTCCTCGCCTCGCGCGAGGACGTCGCGCAGGTCGTCGTCGCGGTGCGCAACGGCCGGCCGGTGCCGCTCGCCGAGGTCGCCGAGGTGCGGCTCGGCGCGGATCAGCCCGAGCAATACGTCACCTTCGGCACGGGCCCGGCCGCGGCCACGAAGGGCATCACCGCCGCGGCCAGCTCGCCCGCGGTCACGCTCGTCGTCTCGAAGAAGCCCGGCGAGAACGCCATCGACGTCGCGCAGGCGGTGCTCGATCGCGTCGCGCAACTGCGCGGCACGTTCGTGCCCGAAGGCGTCGAGGTCACCGTCACGCGCAACTACGGCGAGACGGCGAACGACAAGGCGATCAAGCTGATCCAGAAGCTCGCGCTGGCCACGGCCTCGGTGGTGCTGCTGATCTGGCTCACGATGAGCTGGCGCGAAGCCGTCGTGGTCGGCACGGCCGTCGTCATCACGCTCGCCGCGACGCTGTTCGCCTCCTGGGCCTGGGGCTTCACGCTCAACCGCGTCTCGCTGTTCGCGCTGATCTTCGCCATCGGCATCCTCGTCGACGACGCGATCGTCGTGGTCGAGAACGTCCACCGCCACATGAGCCTGCACCCGGGCGCATCGCTCGGCGAGCTGATCCCGCGTGCGGTCGACGAGGTGGGCGGCCCGACCATCCTCGCGACGTTCACGGTGATCGCGGCGCTGTTGCCGATGGCCTTCGTCAGCGGGCTCATGGGGCCCTACATGAGCCCGATCCCGATCAACGCGAGCATGGGCATGCTGATCTCGCTGGCGATCGCGCTCGCGTTCACGCCCTGGCTGTCGCGGAAGCTCCTCGCCCACGCGCCGCGTTCGCACGCCGCCGAGGAGCAGGCCGAATCGAGGCTGCACCGCCTGTTCGAGCGCGTCATGTCACCGTTCCTGCGCGGCGACCGCGCCCGTTCGCGTCGACACGGGCTCTATCTAGGCACGCTGGCCGCGATCGGCGTGGCCGTGTCGCTCGCCGTCGTGCAATGGGTGGTGCTGAAGATGCTGCCCTTCGACAACAAGTCGGAACTGCAGATCGTCCTCGACATGCCGGAAGGCACGCCGGTAGAAGAGACGGCGCGCGTGCTCGACGAACTCGCGCGCGAAGTGGCGAAGCGGCAGGAGGTGACCGACTATCAGGTCTACGCGGGCACCTCGGCGCCGATCAACTTCAACGGTCTCGTGCGCCAGTACTACCTGCGCAGCGGTCCCGAGGTCGGCGACATCCAGGTCAACCTCGTCGACAAGCATCATCGCGAGCTGCAGAGCCACGACATCGCGCTGGCGATCCGGCCCGCGCTGGCGGAAATCGGCCGCAAGTACGGCGGCTCGGTGAAGGTGGTCGAGGTGCCGCCCGGGCCGCCGGTGCAGGCGCCGCTCGTCGCGGAAGTCTACGGACCGTTCGAGGACGCGCGGCGCGCCCTCACGGCCGAGTTGCGCGAGCTGTTCGACGCCACGGAAGGCGTAGTCGACGTCGACGACAGTCTCGAGGCCCGCCGGCCGCGGCTCGTGCTGGGCATCGACCAGCAGAAGGCCGCGCTGCTCGGCGTCAGCGCGGCCGAGGCGGCACAGACGGTCGCCGCGGGGCTCGGCGGATACGACGCAACCTACGTCCACGTGGGCCGGGAGACCTATCCGATCCCGGTCCGGCTCGAACTCGACGTGCCGGACAAGACCGACGTCGCCGGCGTCCTGGCGCTGCGTGTCCGCGCGCGCGGCGGCGCCACCGTGCCGATCGCGGAGATCGCCACGGTCGAGCATCGCGACTGGG
>JAYRRR010000064.1:0-2645 GCA_041910015.1 Steroidobacteraceae bacterium | reverse complement strand
TCCGCGAGCAGTGCGCGACGGTCATGGACGGGCCACGCGACCAGACGATGCGCTATGTCCTTCGACATATTCGCCTGAGCCTCAAACACGTCGTCGTAGTCACGGTCCCGCGCTCGTATCGCGTCAAGGTCGATCATGGCTTTTCCTCCCGCGCAAGGAAGGCGTCAATGCGGTTCGTCGTTTCAGCAGCCCACGGACTTGTTGGCGTTGCGTGCAGGCAATCTCGCGCTACCCGCAGCAACAAATCGGCTCCGGCCAGTTGCGTACGTAGCCGCGGCCGTAGCTCATGCGACCTCCCGCTTGTGCGCGCGGGCGAGATACCGGCGCAGCGTCCCGCGCGACACGCCGAGCCTGCGTGCCACGGCGGAGACAGTCGTCCCGAGCGCGGCCCATTGGCGCAGCGCGCGCACCTGCTCGGGCGTGAGCTTCGGGCGGCGGCCGGTGAGGGTGGTCATGCGACCGACCTCAATACTTCCTCGCGCAGTACCGCGTCGTCGAGGCCGGGCACCATTTCCTCGCAGATGATCCGGATGCAGCGCTCGACGAAGGCGCGGAATTCGTCGTCGTCCATCGCGTGGAAGGCGATCGAGCGCGGAATCTGCAGCGTCGCCAGTTCCTCGCCGGTCTGGCGATCGACGACGCGCTGCACGTCCACGAGGCCGGCGCGAAACTTGAGTTCCCGCAGCAATGCCTCGACGTCTGGCCAGTCGCCGCAGGTCTGATGGACCGTCGTGAGCATGGCGAAGAAGCGGCGGTGATAGCGCACGCTGCGCGGGCGCACGAGCGTTGCGCGCACCACCTCGCCCTGCTTGACGCGCCGCAGCGCCTCGCGCGCCGCGTCATCGTCGGCCACCAGTCCGGTCGTCGTGCGGCGCAGGTAGACCTCAGCCACGCAGGGCCACCAGCGCCGAATACTCGGCGTCCACTTCTGCGAGGAACTTCTCGACCTCGGCGACATAGGCCCCGATCGCCGCCTCATCACGCACGACCCGCACGCACAGCCAGTCGAGCCCGGCCGGCAGGCGATCGTCGAGGCTCACGAAGTCGCACCACTGCGCACCGCTGATCCACAGGTTATGCGTGATCTGCGGCAGGTAGCCGGACGGCACCACGCCGGCCCGCAGGTAGCCGACGTGGGTCGTAGACTTCGGGCACTTGATTTCCACGATGCCGGTGAAGTCGTCCACGTCGCCATCGAGCGAGCAGCCGGCCGCGAGGGTGTCGTGCGCCAGGAATCCGGTGTGGCGCAGCAGGTGGCCGGTCGCGGCCTCGTAGCGCGCGGCAGCGGTCGCTTCGAGGTCGATGCCACGCTGCATGTCAGCCGAGACGAAGCCGTTTTCCATCGGCGTCCCGGTGATCCGCTCGACGGCCAGCTGCAGGCGGTAGTCCCGGCGCGCCGCAGCCTCGCCGCTCTTCACCTTCGCGAGCACGTCGGCGGCGCGCGAACCGGTGACCTTGCCGGCACGGGCCGCGAACCACTCGGGCGAGCGCTGCGCGGCGTCCACGATCCTCATGCGGCCACCTTGGCGGCGAGCGCCTTGGTGCTCGTCCACCAGTCGCTGTCGGCCAGGGTCGCGTGCTGGCGAAAGCGCGGGTCCGACTTCGCCCACACCGCTTTGAGTGCGTCGGAGCCCTCGCCCGCCACGGCCACCATGTCGGCGCGCCAGGTGGAGTAGCCGTCCGGCTCGGCCGGCGGGGCGGCGCGTGCTGCGGCCTTCGGTGAGCAGGCCGCATTGGCGTCGTCGTCCTCATCGCCGACGACACCCGCCGCGGCCATGAGCGCGTAGCGGCGCGCGTACGTCGCGGCCGAGCCGAAGCCCTGCGCGTCGGCCTTCGAGGCCGGCATCACCAACGGCCCGAACGTCATTTGCTGGCCGCTCGAGTGGGACAGAATGGTGGTGCAGGCAATGCAGTTCCCGTCCGTGCGCAGGTCCTGCGTCATGCTGATACCGTGCCTCGCCAGCACCGGCACCACGGCGTTGCGCACGGCCGCGAGCGACGAGAACCGCGAGCGGAAATGCGGGTTCGCGCTGTCGAGCGGCGGATTGGTCATCTCGGCCTGGGCCGCAGCGAGGGCGGCTGCAATCTGGTCGATCGGCATCGGGTTGATGTTGTCCATGTGGCCTCTGTGGTGTTACGCCGCGCCGTCCGGCACCGGATGGATGACGAGGCAGCCGAGCGTCGGGTCGTTGCTGATGGTCAGTCCGACGAGGTTCAGTCCTCGAATGAGTTCGACGACGCTCACCTCGTCGCTGATCGCGCAGGCGCTGTAGTCGCGCGTCTCGCAGCCGGAATCTGTGATCGTGTGGGCGCGCACCCGCAGCGGCCGGCGCAGGCGCGGGTTTTCGGCGGCCAGGTGCGTGGAGTCGGTGACGGTCATGAGTGTCCCAATGTGATGCCGGATACAATTCGGCTCACGGTGTTCTGGCCAATCCCGTAGCGGCGCGCGAGTTCGGCCTGTTTCGCTTCGCGCGCGAAGTACGCACGGCGAATCTCGCGGGCCTTGTCCGGGGTCATGTGACGATACTGGCGCTTGGGTCTCATTCGAACAGTCTCCCTTGTGCGTAAGCCGCCGCGATGCGCTCGCAGGCAATGTCGAAATACTTGCGCTCGATCTCGATGCCGATGAACTTGCGGCCCAAGTT
>JAYRRR010000063.1:0-19538 GCA_041910015.1 Steroidobacteraceae bacterium | reverse complement strand
CAGCAGCATGCCCATCGCGACCGCCTCGCCGTGCAGCCACTCGCCGTAGCCCGCGGCCGTCTCGATTGCATGGCCGAAGGTGTGGCCGAGGTTCAGCAGCGCGCGCTGGCCGTGCTCGCGCTCGTCGGCCGCGACGATGCGCGCCTTGATCTCGCACGAGCGGCGCACGGCGTGCGTGAGCGCCGCGACGTCGAGGGCGAGCAGCGCATCGACGTGCCGCTCGAGCCAGTCGAGGAACGCGAGGTCGTCGATCAGGCCGTACTTGACGACTTCGGCGAGCCCTGCGCGCAGCTCGCGCGGCGGCAGCGTGCGCAGCGTCGCGAGATCCGACAGCACCGCACGCGGCTGGTGGAACGCGCCGATCAGGTTCTTGCCGCCCGGGTGGTTGACGCCCGTCTTGCCGCCGACGGCGGAGTCGACCTGCGCGAGCAGCGTGGTCGGCGCCTGCACGAAGTCGATGCCGCGCTGGTAGCTGGCGGCGGCAAAGCCCGCCATGTCGCCGACGACGCCACCGCCGAGTGCCACGATGCAGGCGTCGCGGTTCATGCGCGCTTCGACCAGCGCGTCGAAGACGCGGCCCAGCACGGCGAGCGTCTTGTGCTGTTCGCCGTCCGGCAGCGCGATGGACCGCACGCGCTTGCCCTGCAGGCTCGCTTCGAGCATGCCCAGGTACAGCGGGCCGACGGTCTCGTTGGTCACGACCAGCACGTCGCGCGCCGCCACGTGCGTCGACACGCACTGCGCCTCCGCGAGCAGTCCGGAACCGATGAGGATCGGGTAGCTGCGCTCGCCCAGATCGATCCGCAGGACGTCGCGCGGACCGGTCGTCATGCCGGCCCCTCCCCCGCCGTGCCGAGCCGGCGGCAGATCTGGTCGACGACGGTACGCACCTTGCGGCCGTCCGTGTCGACGACGATCTCGGCCACCTCGTCGTAGAGCGGCGAGCGCTGCGCGTACAGCCGGGCCAGGGTGCCCCGCGGATCCGGGTTGGCGAGCAGCGGACGGTCGTCGCTGCGGCGGGTGCGGGCGAGTTGCTGGTCCACGGACGTCCGAAGATACACGACGCGGCCGCGCTCGCGCAGTCGCGCCCGGCTGGCGGAGTCGAGGATGGCGCCCCCGCCCGTGGCGACGAGCACGCCCTGGCGCCGCGTGAGCTCGTCGAGGACCTCGGCCTCGCGCTGGCGGAAGCCGGCCTCGCCTTCCTTTTCAAAGATGTAGGCGATCTCGACGCCGGTCCGCGCCTCGATCTCGGCGTCGCTGTCGAAGAACGCGAGCCCGAGCCGGCGGGCGAGCTGACGGCCGACGGCGCTCTTGCCCGAGCCCATCGGGCCGACGAGAAACACGTTCATGCGCGGCGCGTCGACGATGGCGGAATCCCCAAAAGAAAGCGGCCGCAGGATCGCTGCGGCCGCTGATTCTCGCACCGGGACGGGCGGCGCGTCAGTAGACTTCGCTGCCCTCCCGCAGGATCTTCGGCGTGACGAAGATCAGCAGCTCGTCCTTGTTGTCCGTCCGCGCCTTGCTGCGGAACAGGTAGCCCAGACCCGGCACGTCGCCGAGGAACGGCACCTTGTTGACCGTGTCGCGACGCTCCGTCTCCAGAATGCCGCCGAGCACGACCGTCTGGCCGTCGTTCACCAGCACCTGCGTGGTGACTTCGCGGGTGTCGATGCTCGGCACCGACCCGCCCGTGGCGCTCGGCAGGATCTGGCCGACGCTGTCCTTCGACACGGTGAGGTCGAGGATGATGCGGTCGTCCGGCGTGATCTGCGGCGTCACCTTGAGCGACAGCACGGCCTTCTTGAACTGCGTCGTCGTGGCGCCGCTCGAAGCCGACTCCTGGTACGGGATCTCGGTGCCCTGTTCGATCACCGCTTCCTTGCCGTTCGCCGTGATCACACGCGGGGCCGAGAACACCTCGCCGCGGCCCTCGCGCTGCGCCGCCGTGATCTCGAGGTCGACGACGTAGTCGGTGTCGAGCAGCGTGAGCGCGAGGCGGCCCGCCGGATTGACCACCGGCAGGTTGACCATGTAGCGGTCGTTGACGGTGGGCGTCTGCACCTGGCTGCCGCTGACGCCGACGCCACCGGGGCTCGTCGGGTTGATGATCGGGCCGGACTCGCCCGGCACCGTGTCGAGACCGCTGTTGCCGACGTACATCAGACCGTCGCTCGAGCCGTAGTTGCCGACGAACGCGCCGCCGAAACGCACGCCGAGTTCGCGGCTGAAGTCGTCATTGACGATGACGATGCGCGACTCGATCAGCACCTGCCGGACCGGGATGTCCAGCGTCTGCACCAGGCGGCGGATGTCGGCGAGCCGCTCCGCGGTGTCCTGCAGCAGCAGCGTGTTGGTACGCTCGTCGATCGTGACGCTGCCGCGATCCGACAGCAGCGTGTTCTTGCCCTGCGTGCGGATCAGGCCGGCGAGGTCGGAGGCCTTCGCGTAATTGACCTGCAGGTATTCGGTGCGCACGGGCGCGAGCTCGGTGATCTGCTTCTGCGATTCGAGCAGCTGCTTTTCGCGCGCGGCGAGTTCCTCGGCCGGGGCGACGTAGATGACGTTGCCTTCCTGGCGTTTGTCGAGACCCTTGGTGCGCAGGACGATGTCGAGCGCCTGGTCCCACGGCACGTTCTGCAGGCGCAGCGTGACGTTGCCCTGCACCGTGTCGCTGACCACGATGTTCTGGCCGCTCGTCTCGGCGAGAAGCTGCAGCACGGCGCGCGTCTCGATGTCCTGGAAGTTGAGCGTGAGCCGTTCGCCCTTGTATTCCTTCCTGGCCGTCTCGGCGAGCGCCGCCTTCGGCTTCGGCCGCACCTCGAGCACGTAGTCGCGGTCGCTCTGGTAGGCGAGCTGCTCGAAATCGCCGGCCACGCCGACGACGATGCGCGCCCCGGACGGCGCCCGGACCACGTCGAACGAGTTGACGGGCGTCGCGAAATCGACGACGTCGTAGCGACGCGCGGCGTCCGTGGCCACGCCCGCGCGCGGGAAGTCGACGACCAGGCGGCCGCCCTCCTGCTTCAGGCTCGCCTGCATGTGCGGATCGCTGGTGCGGACCATGATGCGACCCGAGCCATCGGTGCCGCGCCGGAAGTCGACCTTCTCGATCATCCAGTCGCCAGCGGCCGCCGGTGTCGCCGCCGCCGATCGTGAGGCCGCGGGCGCGCCGCCGCCCGCATTCGCGGCGCTGCGACCGAGCGTCACGTAGACGTTGTTGCCATCCGCGCGCGTCGAGTACGGCAGCAACTGGTCGAGGTTGAAGACCACTCGCGTCCGGCCCGAGGCTTCGGCCGCGACGATCGTGTCCACGCCGCCGGTCTTGACGTCGATGCGGCGCGATTCGAGGCCGATCCCGGTTCCGGGCAGGTCGACCGCGAGCCGCGCGGGATTGTCGATCGTGAACGCGACGGGCTGTGGCGCCGGACCGTTGAGCACGAGCTTGACCTCGAGCTGCTCACCAGGCTGCGGCTGCAGCTCGACTTTCTCGAGCAGCGTCGTCGCCTGCGCGAACGCGGCCTGCGCGACGAACACGAGTGCCCCGGCCAACGCGACGAGCGCCGCGGGACGGCGACGCCGGCTCCCGGTGTGGCGATGGTTCACGTGCGAAGATGCAGCGGTCATTCTCGAGTCTCCCTTGCAGATCATTCGCTCAGCGCGAGTGCGGCGGGGCGTTCGACGAAGCCGCCCATGCCGTCCGGAACGATCTCGATGAGCGAGATCTTGCCTTCATCGATGGCCGTGATGCGGCCATCGGCCTGTCCGACGTGATTGCCCGGCGTGACCCGGTGCACGAGCCCGTCGCGGGTCTGTACCAGACCGTAGAGGTGGCCCTTGAGTCTGACGGTGCCGACCATGCGCAGCGTGTCGAGCGAGAACTGCTCGAGGAACTCGCGCGGCCGGTTCGAGTCCGGGCGGATCGCGTTCGGCGCGTTGGCGTCGACCGACATGCCGGGCTCGAACGGCGAGCGCTGGTCCTGCGCCACGTAGTCGAACGTCTCGTACGGCTTCACTTCCGGCAGCGGCTCGATGCCGGTGCCCGGCGAGTTCTTGATCTCGTCGACCTGCGCCTGCAGCTTTTCGAGGTCGTCGCCGCAACCCCCGAGCAGCGCGAGCGCGCAGGCGAGCAGTGCCACGCGGGCCACCCGCTGGCTGCGCCTGGATCCTGGATGCGCCATCGTCATGCCCCACCCGCCGCAGGCTTCTTCTTGCCCTTGCGGTCCTTCTTGCCCTTGCCGGCTTCCTTCTTCGAGTCGCCAGCGTTCTGCTCCTCGTCGTCGAGGTAGCGGTATGTCTTGGCCGTCACGTTGAGCACGAGGTCGTCCGTGCCGGCGACGCTCTTGTTGCGGCCACCCGACGGGGCGATCTCGATGTCGTGCAGCGTCACAATGCGGGGCAGCGCGGCGATGCCGCTCGCGAACCTGCCCATCTCGTGATAATTGCCGGTCAGCCGGATCGAGATCGGCAATTCGGCGTAGAAGTCCTTGCGGCTCTCGCCCTGCGGCTGGAAGAGCTTCTCCTCGAGCCCCGCAGCGAGGCCGGTCTGCGAGATGTCGACCAGCAGGTTCGGCACCTCCGTGCGGTTCGGCAGCTGCCGCAGCATCGCGCCAAACGACTTTTCCATCTCGGTGAGCTGCGCCCGGTAGGCCTCGAGATTTGCGGCGCGCCTGGCTTTGGTCTGCAGCGAGTTCATCAGCTCGCCTTCGGTCGCCCTGGCCTCGAGCAGCTCGGGCCGTTGCTTCTTCCAGACGAAGAAGTAATACCCGCCGGCGGCAGCCAGCACGAGGAGCAGCGCGACGGTGCCGATGCGGACGCCGAACGGCCAGCGGCCCGGGTCGTTCGGGTCGAGGCCGCGCAACTGGTCGAGCAGTGCCTTCAGCTTGTTCATTTGGCGGCCACCTTCTTGTCGGCCTTGCCCGGCGTGGCCTCGTCGTCAGGCCCGGCCTGGCTGCGCTGGGCCGCGAACATCGTGAACTCGGCGCCCGTGCCTGCGGTGCTGCGGGTCTCGACGATCTGCAGCGACGGGTCGGCCAGCCACTCGGAGCCCTCGATGTTGCGCATGAACGTGGACACGCGGGTGCTCGACTGGGCGACGCCGCGCAACTCGAACTTCGAGCCGGTCTGCTTCAGATAGGTGAGGTAGACGCCCTCGGGCAGCACGCGAACGATCTCGTCGAACACGTGGACGATCTCGGGGCGGCTGCGCTGCAGCGTCTCGATGATCTCCATGCGCGCGAGCAGCCGCTGCTTCTGCGCGTCGAGACCGTTGATTTCCTCGATCTGCTTGTCGAGCTCGGCGATCTCGCGCTTCAGCAGCGTGTTGCGATCCTCCTGGTGCTGGATCGCCGCGGTCATCTGCCAGTAACCGAGCAGCGTCACGAGGCCGGCGGTGGCCACGGCCGCGAACAGCGAGAGGAAGAACTCCTGGCGCTTGCGCTTGCGCTCCGCCTCGCGCCACGGCAGCAGGTTGATTCTTGGCATGTCAGTCGAAGCTCCTGAGCGCCAGCCCGCACGCGGTCAGCAGCGCCGTCGCGTCCTTCTTCACGCCCTGCGCGAGCGCGCGGGTGGAAATCTTCATCTGCCCGAGCGGGTCACCACGCTCGGCGGGGATGCCCACGCGGCTCGCGATGACGTCGGCGATGCCGGGAATGTTGGCGCAGCCGCCGCAGATCAGGATCTGCTCGGGGGCCTCGCGGCCCGCGCCCGCCGCCAGATAGAACTGCAGCGAACGGCTCACCTGCTGGCACATGTCGTCGATGAATGGATCGAGCACTTCGGTCTGGTAGTTGGCCGGCAGGCCGCCTTCCTTCTTCGAGCGCCCGGCCTCCTCCATGCTGAGGCCGTAGGTGCGCATGATCTCCTCGGTCAGCTGCTGCCCACCGAAGGAGAAGTCGCGCGTGTAGGCCACCTTGAGGTCGCGCAGCACCGAGAACGTGGTGCTGCTCGCGCCGAAGTCCACGACGGCGATGTTGCGCTCCATGCCGCCATCCGGCATCTGGTGCGTCAGCAGGCGACAGGCGTTCTCGAGCGCGAACGCCTCGACGTCGACGATGCGCGCCGTGAGACCGGCGGCCTGTACCGCCGCCTGGCGCTGTTCGACGTTCTCGGAGCGCGTGGCCACGAGCAGCACGTCGAGCATGTCGGGATCCTTCTCCGACGGCGCGATCACCTCGAAGTCGTAGCTGACTTCCTCCATCGGGAACGGGATGTACTGGTCGGCCTGCATCTCGACCTGCGACTCGAGCTCGTTGTCGCGCAGGTTGCGGGGCATCTGGATGATCTTGGTGATGGCGGCGTCGCCGCTCACGGCGACGGCGCATTCCTTCGAGCGGGCGCCAGCGCGCTTGACCGCGCGACGGACCGCCTCACCCACGGCCTGCGCATCGACAATCGCCTTTTCGTTGATCGCGTTGGGCGGCGACGGCTCGGCCGCGTACGACTCCACGCGATAGGTGTCGCCGCTCTTCGTCAACTCGATCAGCTTGATCGAGGACGTCGTGATGTCGAGCCCTATGACCGGTCGAAACCTGCGCTGGAACAGCACGGTTGATCCTTCTGGTTCAAGAGGTTGCGCCGCGATTGTGTGGCGATTTCAAGGCCCCCGGCGCACTATATATCAAGTCGCGCCGATTTGAATTGCAGCTGCCCTAACATAACCCGCCCTCTGCCCTCCCGGGCCGCCCGCGCTGGCGATGACGGACCCCCGTCTCCGGCCGGTGGCCGGCCGCTCGCCGCGCGGCGAGGTTGCCCGGAGACGAGGCTACTATGCACAGCAGGCTTGGGTGCAGCAAGGAACGGGTCGCAGTTTTGGCAACGGATTCCCGACGATGAGGCAATTCCTCGCTGCGCTGGTCGCGGCCACAGTCACGGTCGCCGTCCTGGTACTGATGGGCTTCGCCGGGGCCTATCAATTCCTGGCGCCCGAGATTCCATCCGCCGACACGCTGCGGTCGGTCAGGACGCAGATGCCGCTCAGGGTGTACTCGCGCGACGGCAGGCTGATCGCCCAGATCGGCGAGCAGCGGCGCATCCCGGTGCTGTGGGAAGACATCCCGCCGGTCCTCGTCGACGCGTTCCTCGCCGCCGAAGACGCGCGCTTTTTCGAGCACCCGGGCGTCGACTGGCTGGGTCTCGTGCGCGCGATGGTGGCGAACGTCGCGGCCGGCGGCGTCCGCGAGGGCGGCGGCACGATCACGATGCAGCTCGCGCGCAACACCGTGCTCACGTCCGAGCGCACGCTGCGCCGCAAGCTGAAGGAAGTGTTCCTCGCGTTGCGGCTCGAGCGGGAGTTCGACAAGCGCGAGATCCTCACGCTCTACCTGAACCGGATTTTCCTCGGCCAGCGCGCGTATGGCGTCGGCGCCGCGGCCGAGGTGTATTTCGACAAGCGGGTGCAGGACCTCGACCTGGCCGAAGCCTCGCTGCTCGCCGGACTGCCGCGCGCGCCGTCGATGGACAACCCGGTCGCCAGCACCCAGCGCGCGCACGACCGCCGCGCCTACGTGCTGCGGCGCATGGTCGAGACCGGCAAGATCGACCAGGCGCAGCACGACGCCGTGCTGGACGCGCCCATCTCGAGTCGCCGGCACGGGCCGATCGTCCAGCTCGAGGCGCCCTACCTGGCCGAGATGGTCCGGGCCGAGATGATCGCGCGTCACGGTGCCGAAGCGTTGACTGCCGGCTACTCCGTCACCACGACGCTGGACGGCCGGCTGCAGCAGGCGGCGAATGCCGCCACGTGGCGCGCCGTCCTCGAATACGAGCGACGCCACGGCTATCGCGGGCCACTCGAACGGCTCGATGCCGCCCAGGTCGGCGATGCAGACGCGCTGGCCGGCGCGTTCAAGCGCCATCCCGACCGCGGCAGTCTCGTCACGGCCGTCGTCACGCGTGTGGGCGAGCGCGACGCCGAGGCAGTCCGGCGCGACGGCGTGCCGCTGTCGCTCGGCTGGGACGCGCTCGCCTGGGCACGTCCGGTGCTCGAGTCACCGGACAGGCAGACCGCGGCCGGGCCTGCCGCGCCGGGCCCGGCACCGAAGGCGGCCTCGGACGTGCTCGCGGCCGGCGACGTGATCTACCTCGAGCCGCTGCCCGAGGGGAAATTCCGGCTCGCGCAATTGCCCGCCGTGTCGGGCGCTCTCGTCGCGCTCGACCCGAACGACGGCGCCATCGTCGCGCTCGTGGGCGGCTTCGACTTCGGCGCGAGCAAGTACAACCGCGTGATCCAGGCGCATCGGCAGCCCGGCTCGGCGTTCAAGCCGTTTCTCTATTCCGCGGCGCTCGAGCGCGGATTCACGCCCGCCACCCTCGTCAACGATGCGCCGATCGTGCTGCCGGGCGGCGGTGGCGCGGATGGCGACGAGGATTGGCGGCCGCAGAACATCACGCGCAAGTTTTACGGCCCCACGCCGGTTCGCGAAGGGCTGGTGCGCTCGCGCAACCTCGTCTCCATCCGGTTGCTGCGCGGGACCGGCATCGGCTTCGCGACCCGTCACATCGCCGGCTTCGGCTTCACACCGGCCGCCCTGCCGGCCAACCTCACGCTCGCGCTCGGTACCGGCCAGGTCACGCCGCTGGAAATGGCGCGCGGGTTCGCCGTTTTCGCCAATGGCGGCGCACTCGTCACGCCCTATTTCATCGACGCCGTGCGCGATGCCCGAGGCCAGACTCGGTTCCACGCCACCCCGCGGCGGGCCTGCCCGACTTGCGACGCGACCGAGCCGACCGGCGGTCTCGCCGTGGTACCGACCTCGACGCCGGTGCCGCCCGGGGAGCGTGCCCCCCAGGTGATCAGCCCGATGAACGCGTTCGTCATGACCGACATGATGACCGACGTGATCCAGCGCGGCACGGCGCAACGCGCGGCGGCGCTCGGCCGGCACGACATCGCCGGCAAGACCGGCACGACCAGCGATCGCCGCGACACCTGGTTCGTCGGGTTCAATGCGGACCTCGTCGCCGCCGTCTGGATCGGGTTCGACCAGGAGCGTTCGCTCGGCGAGGCCGAGGAAGGCGGCCGGACCGCGTTGCCGATGTGGATCCACTTCATGGAGGAGGCGCTGCGCGATCGGCCCGAACACCGCCAGCCCGAGCCACCGGGCATCGTGCGCATGTGGGTCTCGCGCGAGACCGGCGCCCCGACGCGCGCCAATGCCGCGGGCTCGGTGTTCGAGGCGTTCATCGAGCAATATGCCCCGCAACCGGGCGTGATCGACTACAGTGACGATGGCGTCGGCGCCGAGACCGTCGAGCCATCGACCACCGACGACTCGCTGTTCTGACGACGCGGGCGCAGCCGCCCCGTCCGGCCGGATGCCCGAACGATGAGCCGACAGAGACCGAATCCGCGGGCCGAGATGCTGCGCCTGGCCGTGGCCGACGAGGCCGCGCGGGTCATGGCAGAGCAGGGTATCGACGATTTCCTCACCGCCAAGCGCAAGGCGGCGGAGCGCATGGGCGTCGTCGACGCGTCGATCCTGCCGCGCAACACCGAGATCGAGGCGGCGCTCATCGCCCGACAGCGGCTGTTCGCGGGCGAACGTCACGCGGCCGAGCTCGCCGAGCTGCGCCGGTCAGCCCTGCAGGCGATGCGCCTCGTCGCCGAATTCGATCCGCGGCTCGTCGGCCCGGTGCTGACGGGCACCGCGTCGGCGCACTCCGAGATCAACCTGCACTTGTTCACAGACACGCCGGAGGCCGTCTCGATCCAGCTCGACGAACGTGGCATCCCGCACGAGTCGCTCGAGCGACGCGTCAGGTTCGAGCGCGACCGCACGGTCACCTGTCCCGCGTTCCGTTTCGTGGCCGGGCACCAGACCGTCGACGCCGTCGTGTTTCCGCTCGACGGCATACGACAGGCACCGTGCAGCCCCGTCGACGGCAAGCCGATGAAGAGAGCGACGGCCGCCGAGGTGCGGGCGCTCCTGGCCTGAGGGTCTGAGGTGCCGGCTCCGGGGCGCTAGGCGCGCTTGTCGAGCTCCACGTAGTCGCGCTGCTTCGGACCCGTGTAGAGCTGGCGCGGGCGGCCGATCTTCATCGCCGGGTCGCCGATCATCTCGAGCCAGTGGGCGACCCAGCCCGCCGTGCGCGCGATCGCGAACATGACGGTGAACATCGAGCGCGGGATGCCGAGCGCGCTGTAGATGACGCCCGAATAGAAATCGACGTTCGGGTAGAGCTTGCGCGCGATGAAGTACTCGTCCTTGAGTGCGATCTCCTCGAGCCGCAGCGCCAGCTCGAACAGCGGATTGTCCGTCTGACCCATGCGGGAGAGCAGCTTGTGGCACATCTCGCGGATGATCCTGGCGCGCGGGTCGAAGTTCTTGTAGACGCGGTGACCGAAGCCCATCAGCCGGACGTTGTCGTCCTTGTCCTTCACGCGGGCGAGGAACTTCTGGATATTGTCGACGGTGCCGATGTCCTCGAGCATCTCGAGGACGGCCTCGTTCGCGCCGCCGTGCGCCGGACCCCACAGCGCCGAAACGCCGGCGGAGATGGCGGCGTAGGGATTCGTGCCGGTGCTGCCCGCAAGGCGCACCGTGGACGTGCTCGCGTTCTGCTCGTGGTCGGCATGGAGGATCAGCAGCAGATCGAGCGCCTGCGACGCGATCGGGTCGACGACGTAGTCCTCCGCGGGCACCGCGAAGAACATGTGCAGCATGTTCGCGCAGTAGTCCATGTCGTTGCGCGGATACACGAACGGCTGCCCGAGCATGTGCTTGAAGGCGGCCGCCGACACCGTCGGGATCTTCGCGAGGATGCGGTGCGCGAAGATCTCGCGATGACGCGGGTTATCGTTGTCCATCGAGTCGTGGTAGAACGCCGCCATCGACGAGACCACCGCCGACACCATCGCCATCGGGTGCGCGTCGTAGTGGAACCCGTTGAAGAAACGCAGCAGCGTCTCGTTGATCATCGTGTGGTAACGGATCGAGTGGTCGAACTGCTCGAGCTGTCCGCGCGCCGGCAGTTCGCCGTTGATCAGCAGGTAGGCGGTCTCGAGGAACGACGACCGGGTCGCGATCTGCTCGATCGGGTAGCCGCGGTAGAGCAATACGCCGGCATCGCCGTCGATGTAGGTGATCCGGCTGTCGCAGGCCGCCGTGGCCATGAAGCCCGGATCGAAGGTGAAGACGCCGAGATCCTTCGTGATGCCGGCGACGTTGACACAGTCGGGGCCGAGGGTTCCGGAGCGCGCCTCCAGCACCGACTTCTTGCCGGTCTCGAGACTGGTCAACTCGTACTTCTTGCTGCTCATGGCCGTGCGCTTCCCGATGACAAACCGTGACGCCCCGCCCGGCGCGGGGTTGGCCAGTCAGGGTTGCACGGAGGCGCGCTCAGTTCAAGTTCGGGATCACTGCACGATCTTGATCTTCTGGCCCGGCGTAGGCTGCCTGTCGGGGTAGAGGTCGTTCAGCAGCCGGAGCTGTTCGGCGGGGTACTTCTCGAGCGGTGAGGTCCGCGCCAGTGTGTCGATGGTCATGCCCGGCCTGGCCTGGATGATACGGATCCTGTTCGGCTCGGCCTGGGTGAACTCATTGTCGCGCAGGCGACGGAAGGTCCTGACGCTGGAATTGAACAGCGGATCGAAGCTCGCAAACCCCGCGGCCTGCCGCGGAGCCCCCTCGAAAACGTAGGCGAGGTTGTTGAAATAGACGACCGCGACGCGCGCCGGGCCCTGGTTGCCCCAAGGCAGTTTCGTGTTGCGGATGGTCGCGGTGTAGCCCTCGAGGCCATTGACGTCGAGGGGCGCCGCCGACGTCGTGGCCGTGCCCTGCAGCATGCGGGCGAGGAACTCCCGTGGAGCGGCACCCTGGGGTGGCGCGGCCGCCGACAGCCTGATCATCGCGTCCTTGGCCGGCGTGTAGGCGAGCAGGCTCGACGGCTGGTTGTCGACGATCCAGCCGGTCGGGAACGCCAGCGTGATGCCGAGGTCGCCATGGTAGAAACGCGAGCCGCGCACGACGCCCTGCGCGCGGCTGTCACCGACCGGCAGGCCGTCGATCCTGGCGAGGTACCGGTCGCGGTTGTCCGCACGGCCCTCGGCGTCCGGGGTCCGACGGGCCGCCTTCACGACCTCCTGCAAGCGCGTGTCGGCGTCCGGATGCGTGGAAAAGACACCGTGGTAGATGTTCGGCTTGCGGTTCTCCTGCCGCGCCATCTGCACTTCGAGCAGTTCCTGGTTCTTCAGCAGACGCACGACGTCGATCATCTCCTCGGGTTCGTAGCCGATGCGGTCCAGGTACTCCGCGCCGAGCCGGTCCGCCTCGAGTTCCATGTCGCGCCCGTAGCCGACGACCAGCGCGCTGCCCGCCATGTTGGCGACGTTGGCGAGATCCGGGCTGCCGGTAAGGATGCCGACCATCATCGCGCCGACGCCGGCCGCCGTGGCCCCGGTCTGCTGCCGCACCGAGTGGCGTGCCGTGACGTGCCCGACCTCGTGGCCAAGCACGGCGGCGAGTTCGCCCTCCGAATTCAGGTACCGCATGATGCCGCGCGTGACGTAGACGTAGCCGCCCGGCAGCGCGAACGCGTTGATCATGTCGCTGTCGAGCACGGTGAACGTGTACTGCAGGTCTGGCCGGTGGCTCGACTTCGCGATGCGCTGGCCGACGTCGTTGACGTACTGCTGCAGCGCCTCGTCGTCGTAACGCCCGTACTGCCGCAGGATCTGCGGGTGCTCCTTGCGGCCGAGCTCGATCTCCTGCGCCTCGCTCATGAGGACGACGTCCGTGCCGCCGGTGACGGGATTCGTCGCGCAACTGCCGAGGACGAGGGCACCGGCCAGGACGGCCACGGCGAAGAACGCGTTCGGGCGAGGCATGACCAACTCCGGACGTGGGTGCCTGAGTCTAGAGGGCCGCCAGCCGGGCAGAAAGTTCCGGGTTCCAAAGCAACAGGGCGCCCGGAGGCGCCCTGTCTGCCGGAGAAACAGGAGAATGCCCCCTATTTCGCGGCGTACTTCTTGCGGAAGCGGTCGACCCGGCCGCCGGTGTCGACGATTTTCTGCTTGCCCGTGTAGAACGGGTGACAGCTCGAGCAGACTTCGATCTGCAGGTCCTGGCCCAGCGTGGAACGCGTCTCGAACGTGTTGCCACAGCTGCAGGTCACCGTGATCTGCTTGTAGTTCGGGTGGATGGCGTCTTTCATGACCGCAGGGTCCGGGACCGGGTGTGCAAAGCGGGCCGCGAATTATAGGGACCGCCCCGATGGGTGACAAGCGCGGCGCAGTTCATCCGTCGCGCGACGCCCAGCAGCGTCGCTCCAGGTCGCCGATGGCCCATTTGACAGAATCGGTTATCCACAAATCCTGTGGATAACTTTGTGGATGACGAGGCGTACAGCCGTCCGCATGCGGGGCAGAATGCGGGAAGTTCCGTATTGGTCATTTTTTGACCACTCCTATTTCTTTTTTATGATCAATTAGTTAAGTCTGTCGTCTAATGTTTAACTTCTGCTGCTGGCCGTAACCCGCAGATAGTCCGTCGCCCGACCCGGCCATGTGCATAAGTGCCGTCCGGCTACCTCAATCCGCCCCGGTGCGCAAGTCCGGAACAGTTGTGCACGCGGGCCGGCGTCGGCTTCCGCCGCCGATGTTGGCGACAACCCCCTGTCAGGCCGGCAGAAATTCGGCTTGCAGGTCGTTCAGGAACCGATGCCCCAGCGGCGTCGGCCGCCAGCGATCCCCCGACCTTTCCACCAGCCCCCTCGCGAGCGCGATCGCCAGCGGCCGGTCGAGGGCTCCCGCCGGCAACCCGGTCCGTGCTTCGAACGCCTCCTCGGTGAAGCCCTCGAGCAGGCGCAGCGCGTTCAGGCAGAACTCGAATGGCAGATCGCCTGGCGGCACGTCGCGGCGCTCGGCCAGTCGCGCCGCGGGCGTCGCGGCGCCGACGTAGCCCGCCGGGTGGCGCACGCGCACGGTCCGTTCGATGCGATCGGTGCGGGTGACCTTGCCGTGTGCACCCGCGCCGATGCCGATGTAGTCCGCGAAGCGCCAGTAGGCGAGGTTGTGCCGGCACCGCCGGCCCGCACGAGCGTACCCGGACACCTCGTACTGCCCATAGCCCGCGGCACCGAGCAGTTCCTGGCAGGCCTGCTGCATTTCGAGAGCGAGGTCGTCGTCGGGCATCCCGGCCGGCGGCCGGCGCGCAAACGGTGTCTCCGGCTCGAGCGTCAGCTGGTAATGCGAGACGTGGCTCGGGCCGAGCGCGAGGGCACGCTCGACATCCGCCCGCGCCGCCGCGAGCGACTGCTGCGGCAGCGCATACATCAGGTCGAGGTTCAGGTCGTCGATGCCGGCGCGGCGGACCTCCGCCACAGCCCGCTCGATGTCGCCGGCGACGTGGATGCGTCCGAGCGCGAGCAGGGCCGCATCGTCGAAACTCTGCGCACCAAGCGACACGCGGTTCACGCCGGCCGCGGCATAGGCTTCGAAGCGGCCATGCTCGACCGTGCCCGGATTCGCTTCGAGCGTTACCTCGACGTCGCCGGCGAACGGCAGCAACTCGCGGGCGCGCCCGAGAAGGCGACCGATCGTGTCCGCGGAGAACAGACTGGGCGTGCCGCCGCCGAAGAACACCGAGACGATCTGACGGCCCGCCACGTCGCGCGCAGCGAACTCCAGGTCGTCGAGCAGGGCCTCGAGGTACACCCGCTCCGGCAGGCCCGCGGCCGGCAGCGCATGCGAGTTGAAGTCGCAGTACGGGCACTTGCGGACGCACCACGGCAGGTGCACGTACAGCGCGAGCGGAATGCACGCGACGTTGATCACACGGCGCCGTGCGTCAGCGCGACGACCAGCATGCGCAGGGCCTGGCCACGATGGCTGCGGCGGTTCTTGTCGGCCGCCGCGAGTTCCGCCGCCGTGCGGGCGCCGTCGTCCACGAGGAACAGTGGGTCGTAGCCGAAACCGCCGCTGCCGCGCGCCTCGCGGCCGATGCGGCCCTCCCATTGGCCCTGCGCGACGATTGGCGAAGGATCGTCCGGCCAGCGCAGGTAGACCATCGCGCAGCGATAGCGGGCCGTGCGCGCCTCGTCGGCGACGACGGCCAGCTCACGCAGCAGCCTGGCGTTATTGGCGGCATCGTCCGCGCCGGGCCCTGCATAGCGGGCGGAGTAGATACCCGGTGCGCCGTGCAGCGCGTCGACTTCGAGACCCGAGTCGTCGGCGATGGCGGGCAGCCCCGCAACGGTCGCGGCGAAACGCGCCTTGAGGATCGCGTTCTCGACGAACGTGAGACCGGTTTCGTCGGCGGATGCGTGCGTGAATTCGGCGAGCGAACGCACATCGACGCCCCAGGGCACGAGGATCTCGCGCATTTCGCGGAGCTTGCCCATGTTGCCCGTCGCGAGCACCAGCGCGGACGGCAGCGCCGCGGCCATCACTTCCGGCCGATGCGCGGCCCCGGCGCGGCCTGTGGCAGCGGCGCCTGCAACGCAGCGGACTGCACGGCAAACAGTTGCTCGCAGGCGCCCGCAGCGAGATCGAGCAGGCGATCGAGCTCGTGCCGCCGGAACGCGTGGCCCTCGGCCGTGCCCTGCACCTCGACGAAACCGCCGCCGTTGTTCATGACGACGTTCATGTCCGTCTCGGCCGTGGAATCCTCAGGGTAGTCGAGGTCGACCACCGCGACGCCGCGGACGATGCCGACGGACACCGCCGCGACCTGGCCGTGCAGCGGACTCGACGCGAGCTGGCGCCGCGCGACCAGCCTGCTCATCGCATCGGCCAGCGCGACGTAGGCGCCGGTAATCGACGCCGTGCGCGTCCCGCCGTCCGCCTGCAGCACGTCGCAGTCGATCGTCACGGTGCGCTCGCCGAGCGCCCGCATGTCCACGACGGCCCGCAGCGAACGCCCGACCAGCCGCTGGATCTCGAGCGTGCGCCCGCCCTGCTTGCCCTTCGCGGCTTCGCGCGGGCTGCGCGTGTGGGTCGCACGCGGCAGCATGCCGTACTCGGCCGTGATCCAGCCTTCGCCCTTGCCGCGCAGGAAACCGGGTACGCCGTCGTCGACGCTCGCCGTGACGAGCACGCGCGTGTCGCCGAACGCGACCAGCACCGACCCCTCGGCGTGACGGGTGAAACCGCGGGTAATGCTGACAGGGCGCAGCTGCTCGGGGGCGCGACCGCTCGGTCTCAAGGCGATGATCTCCGGAAGACGGGGGTTGCCGGTGCGGGCTCACGGCCCAAGCCAGCGTATCGCGGCGGCCGAGGTATTGTCCGCGTACGGAGCCGACTTCGTCACGGCCCGTTCGCCGAGCTGCAGCAGGGAATCGCGCAGGCTGCACTTCGGGTCGACGACGGAAAGCGCCGCGATCTGGTCCTCGTTCACGCCCGCCCAGAGCCCGTCGGAGCAGAGCATGAGCACGTCGCCCGGCTGCAGCGCGCGCCGGCCGCTCAGCGTCATCTCGGGCAGCACCGGGTCGCCACCGATGCAGCATTCGACGTAGTTGCGCATCGGATGGCCCTGCGCCTGCCGCTCGGTGATGCGACCCGCGCGCAGCAGCAGCTCGACGTGGCTGTGGTCGCGCGTGCGCTCGAACACGCGGGCGTGGCGCAACTGGTACACGCGGCTGTCACCGACGTGCGCCCAGTAGGCGCTCGAGCCCTGTACGAGACAGACCGCGCAGGTGGCGCGCGGCCGGATGTCGGGCAGCAGGCCGCGGCCGAGCTGGACGACCGCGTCGTGCGCGCGGCCCACGGTCAGGTGCAGGAAGCCGTCCGGGTCGAAGATCGGGCGGCTGGCTTCCCAGAACTCGTTGAGTAGCGTGCGAACGGCCACTTCGGCCGCGCGCGCCCCGTCGGCGTGGCCGCCCATGCCGTCGACGACCGCGAGCAGCACCGTGCCTTCGGCATCGGCGATGGCCACGCGATCCTGGTTCTCTTCGCGATGGCCGATCAGGCTCAGGTCTGCGTGCTCGATCTGCAAGGGCTGCTCCGGCACGCCGGTTGTGGGTAAAATCGCTGCGATTTATAGCACTTGCAGCAACACGCATACCAGCGCCGCGGCCCACCCCCGCTCTGCCCGCGAACCTGTCTTGCGCCCTGCCCCAGACCAAGGTCACCAGCCATGATCCGCAGCATGACAGGCTTTGCGCGGCGCGAGCGCCAGGGCCCGTGGGGCACGCTCACCTGCGAGATCCGCGCCGTCAATCACCGCTACCTGGAACTCGCGCTGCGCCTGCCCGAAGACCTGCGGAGTATCGAGAACGACGCGCGGCAGGCGCTCGCGGCAGCGCTGCGCCGGGGCAAGGTCGACGCTGGCGTATACCTGCGCGGGGCGCCCGCCCAGGCCGGCACGGTCGAGATCAACCGGCCGCTGGTCGAACAGCTCGTCCGGACGGCGGGCGAGGTCGCGGGCATCGCCGGCGGCTCGCTCGGTCAGGTGAACCCGCTGGACCTGTTGCGGTGGCCCGGCGTGATCCGGGAGGTCGACCGGGACCTGCGTCCGGTGCTGGCGGCCGCGCGGGATCTGTTGAGCGAGACGGTCGCCGATCTGAACGAATCCCGCAACCGCGAGGGTGCACGCCTCCGCGAGATGCTGCTCGGGCGCTGCGAAGCGCTGCAGGAGGCCGTCGCGCTGCTCCGGGCCCGGCTGCCCGACATCGCCGCCCGGATCCGCGCGCGCGTCTCCGAGCGCGTCACCCAGCTCGGCGCACAGGTCGATCCGGCCCGCCTCGAGCAGGAACTGGTGCTGCTCGCCTACAAGATGGACTTCGAAGAAGAACTCGACCGCCTCGGCAGCCACGTAACCGAAACGCGGCAGGTGCTCGACGCGAAGGAGCCCGCCGGGCGCCGTCTCGACTTCCTGATGCAGGAACTCAACCGCGAGGCGAACACGCTGTCGTCGAAGTCGCAGGACGCGGACACGACGCGCGCCGCGGTCGACATGAAGGTGCTGATCGAGCAGATGCGGGAGCAGGTGCAGAACATCGAGTAGGTTCCGGGCACTTCCGGAGACGTTCGCCAACGTCGCTGCAACTGATTGAGTTATTGACCGTTTTCCCCGGATTCGTCCATAGTCGTCCAACCTGATCCAGTGCTACCTTTGCAGCTGAATGAGTAGCTGATGTGTAGCTAGACGTGTAGCTGGAGACTCGACGAGCAAGTTTCAGCGCGTCCAGCTACACACCCCGGATCGACGAGGTGACGGCCATGGAACGTGCAAAGCTGACCGCTCTAGAAGTCGAGCGCGCCCACCGCTCTGGTAAGCGCTTGCTGCTGAGTGATGGCGACGGGCTCTACCTGCGCAAGCAGAACAGCGACAGCGCTTCCTGGGTCCTGAGATATCGCCACGGCGGCAAGCAGCGCTGGCTGACGCTGGGCAACTTCCCCGACATGCCGCTGGCGACGGCCCGCATCGAAGCACGGCAGGCGCGCGTACTGCTCGACAAGCAGCAAGACCCCATGCATCTGCGGCGGGCCGCGATGGCCGAGGAGCGGCAACGCGGATCATTCAAGGAACTGTGTGACGACTGGTTTCGCGCTGAGGTCGAAGGCCGCGGCATCAAACATCCCGGCGTGCCCCGTCGCTATCTCGACAAATACCTGACACCGAAGCTCGGGCGCATGGCTGCCGTGGATGTCACGCCGTCAGACATCGCGCGCGTGATCGACGCCGTGAAAGTACGCGCACCCGCGGCGGCCAATGATCTGCTGAGATTCGTGCGCCGCATCTTCGCGTTCGGCGTCCGCCGGCGGATCGTGCCCAGCAACCCGGCCGCGGATTTTTCACCGCGTCTCGATGGCGGCGGAACAGAACGCCCGCGCAATCGCGCGCTCAGCACGGACGAATTGGCAGACCTGTTTCAGAAGATCCGTGAAACCGAGACCTTCGGCGGCGACAATCTCCTGGCCATGAAATTGCTGCTCGCTCTCTGCGTGCGCAAGGGAGAACTGTTCGGCGCGCGGTGGGAGGAATTCGATCTGGAGGGCCGCAGCAAGAGCGGCCCGGTCTGGAATCTGCCGGCGTCGCGTACCAAGACCGCCGAGCCGCTGAACATCCCGCTGGTCCCGACAGTGGTCGAATGGCTGAAGGTGTTGCAGGTGGTTGGGGCAGGGAGTGAGTACGTCCTCCCGAAGCGCCGGCAGGACCATCGCAATCGTGTGCCGCATGTCGGCCCGGATACGCTCAACGTCGCCATGTCGCGCGTCAAACACGGACTGCCGCACTTCACGCTGCACGACTTGCGCCGCACCGCACGCACGCATCTTGCTGCGCTGGGCATTCGTTCCGAAGTCGCCGAGCGCTGCCTGGGACACAAGCTTCGTGGCGTCGAGGGGACGTACAACCGTCACGACTATTTCGAGGAACGACGGGTGGCGCTTGAACAGTGGACGACGCTCATTACGCAGTCGGAGCGCGGGAAGAGAAAAGTAATACCGATGAATCGGACTGCTAGCCTGAATAATTCATGAATTGAGAAAGCACAAAGGCCTCGATCGTGCTAGAAACGCTTTACCACAAGAGTTTTCTCGCACAACAAAGGCCTTTGCATGAACGACGATAGCACACGACAGAGTGTTCTGTTTTCGGACT
>JAYRRR010000062.1:0-2911 GCA_041910015.1 Steroidobacteraceae bacterium | reverse complement strand
TCGCACCGGCCGACGGCTATGGCGAACGCAGCGCCGAGCTCGTGCAGCGCGTGCCGCGTCGCTCGTTCGGCGGCGCCACGGTCAAGCCGGGCATGCAGTTCCAGGCGCAGACCTCGAGCGGCGAAGCGCGCGTCGCGACCTTGACCAGCCTGCAGGGCGACATGGTGATGGTGGACATGAACCACCCGCTCGCCGGTGAGAACCTGCATTTCGAGGTCGAGATCACCGAAATCCGCGACGCGACCGAGGAGGAACTCGCACACGGGCACGTCCACGGCCCGGGCGGCCACCATCATCACGATCACTGACGGGCCCCGCCGGCCGCGCCTGGCGATTAATACCTAGGCGTGCCGCGGTCACTGCTGACGCGAGGAAACCCGCCGGGCGGCAAGCTGTGCCCGTACGTTTTCCTCCTGCGTGAACCTGGCCGGTCGCTTTTGCTGCCGGCCTTTTTTTTTCGGTGCGCCCGGCAGGGCGCACCCTCCCGGGTCCCGGCCAGGTGCTGGCGTCGCGGTTTCGGCATCCGGGTTGCCGGAGCCGTGACATCGGCACCTGCCGTGTTTACGTCCTGTCGAGTGCGGGATACGATTTCAGTATCGATAGAGAATTCGTATGACAACAGTGACGGTCTCGCCGAAATACCAGGTCGTGATTCCGAAAGAGGTACGCGAGGCGCTCGGCATCAGGGTGGGGGAACGGCTCGATGCCATTCCCTATCGTGGCCACGTCGCGCTGGTTCCCGTACGGTCGATCAGGAATGCGCGCGGGTCCCTGAAGGGCATCGACACGAACGTCCCGCGCGACAGCGACAGGGTATGAACGTCGTCGACTCCTCTGGCTGGCTCGAATACCTCGCCGGAGGTCCGAACGCCGCGGCTTTCGCAAAACCCATCGAAGCCACCCGGAAACTCGTCGTTCCGACGCTATCGATCTTCGAGGTGTTCAAGCGTGTCATGGCGCAGCGCGGTGAAGACGTCGCGCTCGAGGTGGTGGCGCTGATGCGACAGGGGCGCGTGGTACCACTCGACGACGCGTTGGCGCTCGAGGGCGCGCGGCTGTCCGTCGCCGAGCGTCTGCCGATGGCGGACAGCATCATTCTGGCAACGGCGCGTGCGCACCGGGCCACGCTCTGGACGCAGGACGCCGACTTCGAGAATGTGCACGGTGTACGCTACGTGGCCCGACGGTGACGAAGGGCGACGGTAACGGCGTCGCGGTTTCGGCATCCGGGTTGCCGGAGCCGTGACACCGGCACCTTCACTTCGATCCAGAGTTACCGGAACGGCAACACCGGCAGCTTCGCATCCGCCGGCACCTTCGAGTCGAGCGCGGCGAGGGTCGCGGCGTCGCGTCCGTAGATGTCGTTGCGGAACACCACCTGGCCGTCGGCGCGCGGCTGGGCGGTCCAGTAAAGGATCAGCACGGGCACGGGCTTTTTCAGGTTGACCGTCCGCGACTCCCCGCTCGCGATGACGCTGCGGATCGATTCCTGCGTCCACTGCGGGTCGTCGAGCACCAGCTCGGCCAGCTCGAACGCCTTCTGCACGCGGATGCAGCCGGAGCTGAACGTGCGCTGGTCCTGGTCGTAGAGCGACTTGGCCGGCGAGTCGTGCAGGTACACGAGGTACGGGTTCGGGAACATGATCTTCACCAGGCCGAGCGCGTTGTCGCGGCCCGCATCCTGGCGGAACTGGTACGGCGGCAGGCGACCGGGGCCGTACTGGTGCCAGTTGACGGAATAGGGGTTCACCTCGTGCCCGCTGCGGTCGAGCACGCGGATGTTCATGCGCTTCAGCGCGCCCGGGTTGCGCTTGAGATCGGGCAGCTTGTCCTTGACGAGGATGCCCGGCGGAATGGTCCACGTCGGATTGAAGACGACGTAGGTGATCAGCGAGCGGAACACGGGTGTCTCGCGTTGGTTGCGCCCGACGACGACCCGTGACGTCCAGACGGGCTCGTCGCCCCGGAAATAGGACGCGTAGAAACCCGCGACGTCGACCAGCACGAACTCGCCCTTGATCTCGTGCAGCGTCCAGCGGCCGCGCTCGAGGTTCACGCGGATCTGGTCGATGCGCTGGCCGACCGGGACGTTGAGCGCACGCAACGTGCCCGGGCCCACGGCGCCGTCGGGCGTGAGCCCGTGACGTTCCTGGAAGGATTTCACGGCCGCTTCGAGCCCGGGCCCGTAGAAGTCCGGGGCGACGTCCACGGCAACGGCCGCGTCGGGTGCCGCAACAGGTGCCGCCGCCGGCGCGGCCAGCGACGCGGCGGACGCGGCCGGCGTGGCGACGAAGTCGCGCGTGATCTCGAGCCGCCGGCGCAACGTCGGCACGCGTGCATCGGTCATGCCGGGCTTGAGCGTCGGACCGGCGGCGACGGTGGGCCAGCCACCTGCCGCGGCGATGGCGCGATATTCCTTCAGGCGCTCGCGTCCGCGCTGGTACCACACGTGCTGCGGGCGCGCCGCTTCGAGCGTCTCGCGCACCTGCCCCGCGGCGAGACGCTGCGACAGGCTCTGCAACCCGCTGCTTTCGGGGACGATGGGACGCTCCACGAAATTCCACTGCGAGCTCAGCTTGCGCGGGTCGACCTTGCCCAGGTAGAGGTGATACGCCGCGAGCATGAAGGCGTCGGTCGCGACGAATTCCAGATCGGCGCGATCGACCGGCGTGAGCGGCGTCCCCATGCGCACGTCGAGACGGTACGACTGCAGCGAATCGAGGTGGTAGTCGGCGGGGTCGAGGCCGTCGTTGACCAGTTCCGCGATGGCGCCGACCAGCGCGTCGAGACGCGCGGGCTCCTGCCACACGGGCTGGAACTCGCGGGCTTCGTAGAACCGCGGCACGAGTTCCCGCAGGGCGATGTGCGCGCCACGCACGTCCTGCGGCGCGTCGTAGCGGAGGTGATCGAC
>JAYRRR010000061.1:0-16396 GCA_041910015.1 Steroidobacteraceae bacterium | reverse complement strand
CTCACCGACGACGTGGGCTTTGGCGCGGCCAGCACCTTCGGCGGGCCGGTACCGACTCCGAACCTCGACCGGCTCGCGGCGCGCGGGCTGGTCTACAACCGTTTCCATACGACGGGCATGTGTTCGCCCACGCGCGCGGCGCTGCTGACGGGCCGCAACCACCACGCCGTGGCCAACGGTATCGTCGCCAACCTGTCGACGGGCTATCCCGGATACGACAACCTGCTGCCGAAGAGCGCCGCGACCGTCGCCGAGATCCTGCGGCAGAACGGCTACAACACCGCGATGTTCGGCAAGCATCACAATGCGCCCGAGGGCCATGTATCGCCGCAGGGACCCTTCGACCTCTGGCCGACCGGTCTCGGCTTCGACTATTTCTTCGGCTTCATGGCCGCCCAGACCAACCAGTTCACGCCGTCGCTGTACCGCGGCGTGAGTCCGGTGCCGACCTTGCGCGAGGGCGTGCTCGACGAGGCGCTCGCCGACGAAGCGATCGCCTGGCTGCACAACCAGCAGGCCGTCGATCCCGACCGGCCTTTTTTCATCTACTACGCGACCGGGTCCACGCACGCGCCGCTGCAGGCGCCGGCTGACCAGATCGCCCGGTTTCGCGGCCGCTTCGACTCGGGCTGGGACGAGGTGCGCGCCGCCACGATCGCCCGCCAGGTCAGTCTCGGGCTCGTACCGCGCGGCACGCGCGTGACGCCGCGTCCTGCGGGCATCGTTGCGTGGTCGGCGCTGACGCCGGACCAGCGGCGCGTCTCGGCACGGATGATGGAAACGTACGCCGGCATGCTGGCCTACCAGGACGAGCAGTTCGGCCGCCTGCTCGATGAGATCGAGCGCATGGGCAGGGGCGGTAACACACTGGTCCTGTTCATCGAGGGCGACAACGGCGCAGCGGCCGAAGGCGGCATGTACGGCAGCACGAATCCGATGGCCGTGTTTGCGAACGGGATGCAGGAAACCGATGCGCGACGGCTGGCAGAGATCGATGCCTACGGCGGGCCGGAGTCCTCTGGCAACTACGCCTATGGCTGGGCCTGGGCGATGGTGGCTCCCTATCCCTACGTGAAGTCGTACGCCTCGCACCTCGGCGCCGTGCGCAACGGTCTCGTCGTTTCCTGGCCGGACCGCATCAGGACCCGCGGCATCCGCCCGCAGTTCGGCCAGGTCGTCGACGTCATGCCGACACTGCTCGAGGCCGCCGGGATCGAGGCGCCGTCGTCGGTCAACGGCGTGGCGCAGCAACCGATCGACGGCACCAGCTTCGTCTACACCTTCGACGCACCCGAGGCGCCCGAGCGGCATACGACCCAGTATTTCGAAATGCTGGGCAACCGCGCGATCTATCACGACGGCTGGTGGGCCGGCACGACGCCCGTGCGCATTCCCTGGGCACCACCACCGCCGCCCGATGGGAGTCCGGCTGACTACGCCTGGGAACTGTACGACCTCCGCTCGGATCCAGCGCAGGCGCGCAATCTCGCCGCGAGCCAGCCCGCCAGGCTCGCGGCGCTCGAGCGCCTGTTCGATCACGAGGCGCACCGCAACGGCGTATTTCCCCTCGACGATCGCCTGGGTGTCGGGCGCTTCGGAGTCGCGGCGGCGCAGTATCCACCGCGCGACAGGTACACGTATTGGGGGGCAGGCATCAGCGTACCGGCCGCGCGGGCGGCACCGCTGCTCAATCGGTCGTTCACGATCGAGGCAGACCTCGACCTCCCGGACGGCAGCGTCAGCGGAACGGTCCTCGCACTCGGCAGCAGGTTCGGTGGCTGGAGCTTTCATCTCGTCGACGGGCGCCCAGGGGCGGTCATGTCAGCGAGCCAGTTGCCAGATGACCAGTTCGCGGTCGTCGCCGATCGGTCTTTGCCGGCAGGGCTTGTGCGACTTGCGTTCGAGTTCCGCCACGACGGTGGGCGCAATGCCGGCGGCACCATGACGATTCGCGCCGACGGCCACGAACTCGCCAGCGGCCGCATCGCGCGCACGATCAGCCTGCTGCCGGAGATGACCGACACGCTCGACGTCGGGTTCGATGCCGACACGCAGGTGATCGGCGGGCCTGCCAGCGGGCCCTTCGGTGGCTACATCCGGCGCGTCGACGTGACGTATCCGCGGGCCGGCTCCTGATCCGGCCCGGGATCACAACCCGTGACACGTGCTGGCACCGGGCACCGGGATAGAATCATGAGCGCTGCTGCGCGCCATTTTCTGCACGACGGTTTCGAGCGCACCAGCCTCGACCGCATTGCGGCCGACGCGAAGGTGAGCAAGCAGGCCATCTATGCGTCTTTCCGCGACAAGGAGGACCTGTTCGACCAGGTCGTGCGCGCCAACCTGACCGGGAAGCTGGCCGCCGCCGTGCCCGGCCGCGCCGACGCGCATGCGGCGCTCGAAGCCGTGGCCATGAGCCTGTCCGGGAGTCTCTTTGCACCGCGGAACTTCGGCCTGTTCCGCGCCAACATTCTCGCGATGCAGCGCATGCCAGGGCTCTCTGCGGCCATCCGCGACTACCGCCGCACCGCCAGCAGCGAAATCGCGTGCCTGCTCGAGGCACTGGCGGTCCAGGGTCGCATCGACTGCCCGGCCGGGCAGTCGATGGACCTGGCAACCCGTCTCGGTGGCCTCGCCGTGGAGGGCACCCGGCATTTCCTCGGTCACCCGCCGCCATCGCCGCCGCAGCGTCGGGCGCAGGTACGGCTGGCCGTGGACCTGTTCCTCCATGGCCTCGCGGCAGTTGCCGCCGGCGACTGTTCGCCGGCTCGCGTGAGGTCGGCACCACGACCGGGCGCGCCGGTGGACCGGAGCAGGTTGCGGCTGAGCCGCGAGCGGTTCGCCGCCCTGTGCGATGCGGCTGCCGACGAATTCCTGGCGCACGGCTTCGACGCCGCGAGTCTCGGTCGCATCACGACGGACAGCGGCATCGCGCGCGCGACGATCTACCGGCAGTTCGGCTCCAAGGCAGGCCTGTTCGAGCATGTTATCGGTCGCGAGGTCGTTGCGGCGGCCCGTGTCGACATTGCCGTGCCGCGCGCCGGCGGCCCGTCGCGGCAACTGCAGCGGCTCTGCCGCGCGGCGCTCGACCTGCACCTCGAGCCGCGCTCGATTCGCCTGCACCAGCTCCTCGTGCAGGAGAGCGCCCGGTTTCCGGTTCTCGCGCGCTCGTTCTACGACGGACAGGTGGCGCGGATCGGGCGGCCCTTTGCGCGCATCGCCGCCGCCGCCGGGTTTCCCGCGCCGCAGGCCGCCGTCGTGCGTGCGTGCCACACCCTTGCGACGTTTGGCGTGCGTTATCTCGTCACCTCGCGCGAGGTCCCGGCGGGGGAGCGCGACGCCGTGTCGGCGCAGGCCGCGTCGATCATGTTGCGGGGAGTGAAGCGTTGAACGAAGTCGACTGCAACGTGCCACAGGCAACGTGGCAGGAGACAGGGCATCGGTCGAAGGTGCGGCGGGCGCACATCGTCCGGGAACGTCGATCCAGACAGACACCCACCATTGGGGGACATGACATGCACTCATCGGATTTCAGGCAGCCGTGGCGTCTCGGCGTTCCGGCAGTTCTTCTCGCGGGCATCTCGGGCACGGCCATCGCGGCCGCTCCGGCGGAGGCGCCGGAGGCGCCGGCACTGGAGGAGATCGTCGTCACGGCGCAGAAACGTGAGGAAAAGCTCCAGGAGACGCCGATTTCCATCACGGCGATCACGGCCGACGAACTCACGACGCGCGGCATCGACACGATCGCCGACCTCGGTTCGACGGCGCCGAACCTGTTTACGCGCATGAGCCCGAGTTCGAACGGCATCATGGTCATCGGCATCCGCGGCTCGGTCCAGGGCCAGCCGGCCATCTGGGCCGACCCGCCCGTGGGCGTCTACCTCGACGGTGCCTACCTCGGCAAGAGCCAGGGCGGCGTGCTCGACGTCGTCGACCTCGAGCGCGTGGAAGTGCTGCGCGGCCCGCAGGGCACGCTGTTCGGCCGCAACACCGAGGGTGGCGCGATCAACTTCGTCTCGCGCAAGCCGTCCGGCGAGTTCCGTGGCAGCGCGGGCGTCGAGGTCGGCAACTTCAACCACCAGATATACCGCATCGGGATGGACCTGCCGCGGCTCGGCATCCTCAGCGTGGGCCTCAACGGGCGCAAGGAGACAATGGACGGTTGGGCGCGGAACCTGACCGGCGAGGACATGGGGGCGCTGGATCGCGAGGCCTACCGCGTTGCTGCGACGCTGGACTTCACCGACGATCTGCAACTGACCTATTCCTACGATTACTCCGAGACCAACAACACGCCGCCGCCAGTGTCGCTCTATGCGTTGAGCGGCTGGAAAGTCGGCATGCCTCCGGCTGGCTCGCAGGGTACGTTCCCGACGACGTTCGGGGCGGTGCTCGGTGGCGCGATCGAGAATGCGATGCGGCCCTACGTCACGACCAGGCGGCCCGACACCGTGAGCACGCCCGCGGGCCTGGACCTGTACGACAGGAGCAAGAACACCGCGCACATGGCGCGGCTGAACTGGAACATCACCGACACGGAGGAGATCAGGTACATCTTCGCGACGCGCGACATGTCCTACCGCGACCAGACGAGCCTCACCGGCACGCCGTTGACGTCGATCTGTTACTTCCCCGTGCCGGGCGGTTGTGCTCCGGGGCGCACCTGGGGCATGGCCGCGCACTTCGACCGCAACACCGACTACACGCAGACATCGCACGAACTGCAGTGGCTCGGCAATCATGATCGGCTGCACTACGTCCTCGGGCTCTACTACTTCACCGACGAAGGCACGTCGCACGGCTTCCAGAACTTCTCGCTGCTCGCGCAGGCGCCGCGCAGCGGCAAGTTGGGCGCCGACACGGAGGCCAAGGCGGCCTTCGCCCAGATGGACTGGGAGTTCGTCGACAACTGGACCGGCACGGTCGGTATCCGCTACACGGAGGAGGAGCGCGAGGGCTTCACCCACGGCTACCTGACCAGCGGCTACCACGGTGCGTTCCTCACGGACGACCCGGCGGCGTGCGCGGCGCTGCGCCAGTCCTGCCTGCCGATGACGACGTACCGCGAGGATTGGACGGGCACGACACCGATGGCGTCGCTGTCGTACAAGTTCAGCGACGACCTCAACTTCTACGCCCGCGTGGCGCGTGGCTTCAAGAGCGGCGGGTTCAGTTCCGAGCTCATCAACCCGGCGGTGACCACGCCGTACGACCCCGAGTACTCGATGTCCTACGAACTGGGCGCCAAGTCGACGCTGTGGGACGGACGGGTGACGCTGAACGGAACCGTGTTCTACACAGTGATCACCGAACGCCAGAGCACGATGCTCGTGCCGGGCACGACGCAGTCGATCATGCAGAACGCCGGCGAGATGACCAACCAGGGCATCGAGATCGAAGCGCGCGCGCTCGTGGCCGATGGCTGGACGGTGTACCTGAACTACGGCTACCTCGATTCCACCTTCGAGGAGTTCATCGACAACAAGCTGAACCCGCCGAACGTGAACTCGCTGATCGACACGGCCAGCAACCGTCTCCCGGGGTACGCGCCGGAGAACACGCTGAGCGCCGGGTTCGACGGCCGGCTGATGCAGACGGACGAAGGCGACCTGCGTCTGATCGTCGATTACAACTTCGTCGACGACTACTATCTGTATGCGGTGAACAAGGACCTCGCGGCACCCAACGCAGGCGGCACCTACTGGAAGGAGACCAACGGCATTCCGGCCTCGACGCAGGTGAACGCCCGCCTGCTGTTCGCGGACATCCCGCTCGGTGGTGGCACGATGGACGTGTCGCTGTTCGTCAAGAACCTGCTCGACTCGGACAAACTGGTCCAGGGCATCGACTTCAGCATGTTCCGCAACGCCAACTGGCAGGAACCCAGGACGGCGATGGTGACATTCGCCTACAAGTGGTGAGCGCGGGTTAGCCGGCTTCGACGGGGCGGCGATTCAGTCGGCGCCCCGTCGGAGATCCTGGTCGAAGTCGGCCAGCAGCGGCGTGTCCGGTGCGGTCGTGTCGATGGCGTTGGCGAAATAGATGCCGCCCTGCCTCAAGACTTCCGGCTGATAGCCATAGCACTTGCCGGACATCTGGCCGTAGGCAGCGGGGCGCTGCCCGGCGTATGCGTTCACTTCGTAGCGGCGCGAGAAGCTGACCACGTAGGCGTTTGCGAATATGAAAGCGGCTTCCAGCGTGTCGCCCGCGAAGCGCTCGGCCGCCCAGCGCGCGATGCCGGCGCTGAGCGGCAGGCCGGCCAGTTCGTCAGGGCCGACGATGCAGCCCTCGAATGTCCGCCAGCGATGGATTTCCATGCCGTCGCGGCGGACGCTGGCCCACACCGGCGCGGGATGCTCGTCGGGGACTTCGACTTCGTACTCCCGCACGCCGCTGCGCAGGGCGTGCGCCATCGCGAGCAGCACCAGGTGATGCAGGTGGGTGCAGTTGGCGCGCGCGCTGACGACCGCCGACGACCGCAGTGGGTAGGGCGCGAGTGGCAGGCCGACGAACGCGCGCAGCGGCCCGACCGCACCCGGGCACGTGGAGACCGGAATGCGCGTCATGCGGGGTTCCACGTCCGTGACTCTCTCGCCATCGTGCCGCAGGACGAGCCGCATCGCGTGATTGGTGTCCTCGAGCCCGGCGCGGACCTGGCCAGCCTCGGCAATCAGACGCAGCCGCCGCCGGAAGATGCCCTCGCCGAAGTGGGCGTTGGCGTTGCGTCCGGGTGGCCGCATCGTCATCGCGGGGTCCGGCGGCCGCGCCTGGGCGCGGGTGCGCGTTGGCCCCTGCGCGTGCAGCTGGTCATTGCTCCGCGCGCAGCGCGAAGCGCTGAACCTTGCCCGAGGCCGTGGTCGGCAGCTCGGTCACGAAGAACACGCGCCGCGGCACCTTGTAGTTGGCCATGTTCTCGCGACACCAGGCGACGAGCGCAGGCTCGTCGAGCGCCGCGCCCGGGCGCAGCACGACATAGGCGTGGCCCACTTCCCCCATGCGCTCGTCCGGCGCACCGACGACGGCCACTTGCGCGATGGCCGGATGCGCGCTCAGCAGGTTTTCGATCTCCGCCGGGTAGCAGTTGAAGCCGCCGACAATGAACATGTCCTTCTTGCGATCCGTGATGCGCAGATAACCGGACTCGTCCATGACACCGACGTCGCCGGTGTGCAGCCAGCCTTCGGCGTCGACAGCTTCGCGCGTGGCGGCCTCGTCGTCGAAATAGCCCAGCATCACGTTGTAGCCGCGCACCAGCAACTCGCCTTCGGCACCGCGTGGTACCTCCCGACCGGCTTCGTCGACGACGCGTACCTCGATGCCCGGCAGCGGCGCGCCGCAGGTGCGGGCAATGCGCTCGGGGCTGTCGCCGGGCCGGCACATGCTGACGCAGCCGGTCGATTCGGTCAGGCCGTAACCCGTGATGACCGTGCGGAAGCCGAGTTCGGAGCGCATGCGCTCGATCAGCGACACCGGTACGCTCGCCGCGCCGGTGACGGCGAGGCGCAGGGAGGAAACGTCCACGGGCGTGCGCCCGCGGTTCGTCAGCAGCGACTGGAACAGCGTCGGCGGCCCGGGCAGCACGGAGATGCGCTCGGCGACGATGCGCTGCAGGACGACGTCGGCGTCGAACAGCGCGAGCGGCAGGATCGTCGCGCCGCGCAGCAGGCAGGCGAGCCAGCCGGCCTTGTAGCCGAAAGCGTGGAAGAACGGGTTGACGATCAGGTAGCGGTCGCCGCGCTCGAGCCCGACGATGGATGACCACGCGTCGAACACGCGGACGTTTTGCGCGTGCGAGCTCATGACCCCTTTGGGTCGACCGGTCGTGCCCGAGGTGAACAGGATGTCGGCGATGTCGTCGCCGCGCAGCCGGTCCAGGCGCGCGTCGAGTTCCGCTGCCGTGACGGCCGTGCCTGCGTCGAGGAACGTGTCCCATTCGGGGCCGTCGAGCACGATGCGTCGCTCGAGCGCGGGCAGTTCCTCGCCCTCGAGCAGGTCGGCGAAACGCGTGCCGAGCAGTTCGCCGGCGTGGACGAGCAGGCGCGCCCCGCTGCGGTTCAGGATGAAGCCGGCCTCACGTCCCTTGAGGCGGGTGTTGAGCGGCACCAGGATGCCGCCGACCGACTGCGCGCCGAGCGCGGCGACAATCCATCGCCCGATGTTCGGCGCCCAGACCGCGACGCGGTCGCCATGCTGCAACCCGGCCGCGACGAAGGCCGCTGCGGCGCGTCGTACCTCCGCGGCGAGGTCGCGATAGGTCCAGCGGACACCGGACTCTTCGAGCGCGACGTCGTCGCCGAACCGCGCGACCGCGGACGCCAGCGCGGCGGGACCCGTCGTGGGGAGTGGGGCTTGCATGGGTGTCGCCGGAACGTCTATAAAACCAGGTCGGGCGTCAATCGAATTCAAATTCAACTTCACGCGAAACCGTAGCAGATAATTTCGCGTGACGCGAGGACGAGGCTGGTGGAAGCAGTGCTGGACTTTTCGGGCCGCCGTGTTCTGGTGACCGGCGGCACGGCCGGTATCGGCCGCGGCATCGCGGAGGCGTTCCTCGAGCGCGGCGCCGATGTCGTCGTCTGTGGCCGCACCGAGCCCGAGGCGCTGCCGGCGAGCGGGGCACGCGAGGCTGTGTTCCGCCGCTGCGACGTACGCCGGGCCGAGCAGTGCCACGCGCTGGTCGAGGGCATTGCGCGCGATCTCGGCGGGCTGGACGTCCTGGTCAACAATGCCGGCGGCAGCCCCGAGGTCGATTCCGCAACCTGTTCCCCCGCGCTGATCGAAAAGGTCATCCAGCTCAACCTGACTTCCGCCTTTTTCCTGTCGCAGGCCGCGTACGCCGTCATGAAGGACCAGGCAGCGGGCGGCTCGATCATCAACATCTCGAGCGTCGCGGCTGTCCGCTCGTCGCCGCGTACCGCCGCCTACGGCGCCGCCAAGGCCGGGCTGCTGAACCTCACCGAGTCGCTCGCGATGGAGTGGGGGCCGCAGCGCGTCCGCGTCAATGCGCTGATCGTGGGCCTTGTGGCCACCGACAACTCGCTCGAACACTACGGTGGCAAGGCCGGCCTGCGGCGGGTGGGTGCGATGCTGCCGTTGCAGCGCATGGGCACGCCGCGCGACGTGGCGGACGCCTGCCTCTACCTGGCCTCGCCGCTGGCCGCCTACGTGAGCGGCGCCAAGCTCGAGGTGCACGGGGGCGGCGAAAAGCCCGTGTTCCTGGACCTCGCCCGGATTGCGCGCGGAGACGCCGCCGGCGGCTGAGCCGCGTTCGGCGGCCGGCGGCGGATTGCAGGGTCACCGAACCTACGCCTATCATGGACCGTGGAAGCCTCACCGCCGGACGGCGGGGCTTCCGGCGCCCCTGTCGGGATCTTTGCCCGTCGTTCGAACCAGGACAGGCTCAAGCAGCGCAGTGAACTCGACGCCAGCGTCGACGCGGCGACCCGAACCCGCGTGCTCCGACACCGTGCCGCTGTCGTTCGAACGATTCAGCACGCTGCTCGGTGCGATCTACCAGGGGCCGCTCGAATCCGTACCGTGGGCCGGCGCGCTGGTCATGCTGCGCGAGATCCTCCGGGCGAACTGGGTGACGCTGATCCTGCGGCCGGCGTCGGCGGACCAGCCGGCGCTGCTGGTCCGCGCCGGCGAGCGGGGCCCCGAGGTCTACAATGCCGCCTACAGCCATTACGAAGTGTTCTCGATGGACCCGTTCGTCGGGTTGCCAGTCGGGCGCGTCGTCACGATCGACGAGATGATCGACACGTCCTGGATCGGCGGCGAGTTCTACAAGGCGTTCCTCGAGCCGAATCAGATCCGCTTCATCATGGGGGCCGACATCGTCACCGAGGGCGGCGCTGACTGCCGGTTGCGCATCACGCGGCCTGCGGGCGAGGAGGACTTCTCGGCGGGGGAAAAGGCGCTTTGTCAGGCGCTCGTGCCGCACCTGAAGCGCGCCGTGACCCTGCATTCGCGCATGGACCTCATCGAGACGGAACGCCTGCTCTATGCGACGACGATGGACCGCATGCTGGTCGGCACGGTGGTATTCGACGAAAAGGGCCTGGTCATGCGGACCAATCGCGTCGCCGACGCGTTGCTCGCGGAGAAGGACGGCCTGCGAATCGTCCAGAACGCACTGCACGCCGAATTCCCCGTCGAGGATCGCGAGCTGCAGCGACTCATCAAGCTGGCGCTGACTTCACCGGGCACGACGCCTGCGGTGCCCGAGGCGATGTCGCTGACGCGCCGCTCCGGGCGGGCCAGTCTCGGTGTGCTCGTGCGGCCGGTTCCGCTCGGCGCCTGGTCGGAGGACAGACACCGACCCACGGCCGTCGCGTTCATCCGCGATCCGGACCGCAAGTCGCAGCTGTCCCACGAGATGATCCGGCACCTGTTCGGCCTGACGAGCGCGGAAGCGATGCTGGCCCTGCTCCTGGCGAACGGCCTGACCCTCGACGAGGCTGCGGCGGAGCTCAAGATCCGCAAGAACACCATTCGCGCGCACCTGCGCTCGATCTTCGCGAAGACCGGCATCCGCCGCCAGACGACGCTGGTGCACATGTTGCTCAACAGCGTCGCATCGATCAGCTGAGGTGTCAGCCGCCGCCGGCCGTCGAGGCGGGCGGCGGCGGGATAGTCCTCGTGGGGTAGGACGACGAACCGCATTCCCGAATAGCCTTCGACGGTGATGGGCGCCATGCAGACAGCGCGTGTTGATCAAAGTCGGCCAGGCCTGCCGGGCGCCCGCGTCCAGAGGTTTTGGCCATGAGCTGCTGGGCGCTGGTGGCCGTCAAGACCGGGCCCGGGCGCAAGGCGCGCCTGGCCGGAAGGCTGTCGCTGCCACAGCGCGAAAAGCTCGCCGATACCATGCTGAAAGACGTGCTCGCTGCGTTGCGCGGCAGTGGGGCGGTCGCGGGCATCGCCGTGGTGACTACGGAGCCCGGTCGCGTCGATCCACAGGTTCTCGCGCTCGAGGATCCGGGCACCGGTCTCAACGATGCGCTGTCGTCTGCGGCGCGCCAACTGCAGCAACGCGGGGTGACGGAACTGCTCGTGCTGCATGCGGACCTGCCATTCGTCACGGCCGCGGAGATCGATCAGTTCGTCGCTGTGGGGCGCGCGACCGACGTGGCACTGGCCCCGGACCGGCACGGCACCGGCACCAATGCGCTGTTCGTGCGCCTGCCGTCGTCCTTGCCTTTCTGCTTTGGTGCGGACAGCTACGCGCGGCACGGCGCGGCGGCCCGGCGGCTCGCGATGGCGACGCAGACCGTCCGCCTGCCCGGACTCGAGACGGACGTCGATGAGCCCACCGACCTGGTGGAGCTCGTGCAGCGCGGCGGTCGGCGCTACGCTTTCCTGCGGCGCGATTCGGCTGCGGCGGCTCGTTCGCGCGCGACGGCACGGGGCACCGGGCGCAAGACCGGCCGCGTGGATCGCGAGGAGGCGCTGGCGCTCGTCTCCGCCCGGGCCGCGGACCTCATGGGGGTGGCCGAGGCGCTGACGCTGCGCGGATTCGGCCGCGCCGTCAGCTATTCCCGCAAGGTATTCATCCCGATCACGCAGTTGTGTCGGGACGTGTGCCGTTACTGCACGTTTGCCCACGTGCCGGCGGCGGGGACGCCGGCCTACCTGTCGCCGGACCAGGTGCTCGAGATCGCACGCGCCGGAGCGGCCGCGGGGTGCAAGGAGGCGCTGTTCACGCTCGGCGACAAGCCGGAACTCCGCTACCGTGCCGCTCGCGTCGCACTCGAGGCGCTGGGTTGTGCCACGACTCTCGAGTACGTCGAGAAGATGGCCCGCCTCGTCCATCAGGAAACGGGCCTGCTGGTACACCTCAATCCGGGTGTCATGACGGCTGCGGAAATTGCGCGGCTGCGGCCCGTGGCCGTGTCCATGGGCATCATGCTCGAGTCGGCGTCGGAGCGCCTGTGCGAGCGCGGCGGCCCGCACTGGGGTTGCCCCGACAAGGCGCCGGCGGTGCGGCTCGCTACGATCCGCGCGGCTGGCGAGCAGGGCGTGGCACTCACCAGCGGCCTGCTGGTAGGCATCGGCGAGACGCGGGAGGAGCGCATCGAGTCGCTGCTCGCGCTGCGCGACCTGCACGATGCCCACGGTCATCTGCAGGAAGTCATCATCCAGAACTTCCGGGCCAAGCCGGGCACCGTCATGGCGAATGCGCCCGAGCCGCCGCTGGAGGAGCATCTCTGGACGATCGCCGCAGCGCGCCTGGTCTTCGGGTCGGCGATGTCGATCCAGGCGCCGCCGAACCTGCGCGTCGGGGAGCTCGAACCACTGGTCCAGGCCGGCATCAACGACTGGGGTGGCGTATCGCCCGTGACGCCGGACCACGTCAACCCGGAAGCGCCCTGGCCGCAGATCGCGGCGCTGGCGAGCGCGACGGAAGCGGCGGGTCGGCGTCTGGTCGAGCGTCTGGCGCTCGGCCCGGCCCAGGTGCAGTCGCTGGAGGGCTGGGTGGATCCGGCGCTGCAGGCGGCCGTGTTGCACCATGCCGATGCGTTCGGGCGCGCTCGCGAATTCGCATGGCACGCCGGGCAGGGTCAGGACCTGCCCATCACGACGGCCCATTGGGTCGGGCCACGTCGGCGCGCCGTCGCCGCCTCGGCGGAAATCCGCAGCGTGCTGCGCCGGGCCAGCCGGGGCTCCCGGTTGTCGGAAGCGGACATCGTCCGGTTGTTCGACGCGCAGGGGCCCGACCTGCCGGCGGTGCTCGGTGCGGCAGACCGGCTGCGCGCCGAGACGGCCGGAGACACGGTCACCCATGTCGTCAATTGCAACATCAATTACACGAACATCTGCCAGCACCGCTGCGGCTTCTGCGCGTTCGCCAAGGGACGCAGCGCCGCCAGCCTGCGCGGCCCGGCCTACGACCTTGACGCGAAGCAGGTGGCGCAGCGCGCCGCAGAGGCCTGGCAGCGCGGCGCCACCGAGGTCTGCCTGCAGGGTGGCATTCACCCGCATTACACGGGACGCACGTATCTCGACATCGTCGCGGCGGTCAAGCGGGTGGTGCCGGGCATGCACGTGCACGCGTTCTCGCCGCTGGAGGTCCGCCACGGAGCGCAGTCGCTCGGACTGTCGCTGGCCGAGTACCTGGCCGAGCTGCAGGCGGCGGGTCTCGCCACACTGCCGGGAACGGCGGCCGAGATCCTCGACGACGAGGTCCGCGCGGTCATCTGTCCCGACAAGCTCGATACGGCGCAGTGGCTCGAGGTCATTCGCGAGGCGCATGGGCTCGGGCTCAGGACCACCGCCACGATCATGTTCGGTCACGTCGAGCGGCCCGTGCACTGGGCCCGGCACCTGCTGCGGATCCGTGACCTGCAGCAGCAGACCGGGGGATTCACCGAGTTCGTGCCGTTGCCGTTCGTGCATGTCGAGTCGCCGCTGTGGCGGCGCGGGCGCGCCCGCTCCGGGCCGACACTGCGCGAAGCCGTGCTCATGCACGCGGTGGCGCGGCTCGCGCTGCATCCACTGATCCGCAACGTCCAGACGTCGTGGGTCAAGATGGGGCCGAAGGGTGCGGCGCTCTGCCTGCAGGCCGGCGCGAACGATCTCGGCGGCACGCTCATGTACGAGTCGATCACGCGCGCCGCCGGCGGTGTCAACGGCCAGGAGTTCGACGCGGCTGCCATGGCGTTGCTCGCGGCCGGCATCGGCCGCGCCATCCGGCAGCGCACGACGCTGTATGGTGAAGTGACGTTCGACGCCGCTGCGGTGGTGCGCTGCAGGACGGCGACGGGGTGAGCGGCTGCCGCGTGTGTGGTCGCATGGTTCCAGTGCGCGCCCGGCCCGGCCTTCCGGCGGCCGCGCGCGAATCCACAGGGGGAGACGACGAATGACGGTGACACTCCAGGAACTCGCGCGACAGATCCAGGTGCTGCGCGACATCGAGGACATCAAGCGCCTCAAGCACGCCTATTTCCGCTGCATCGACACGGTGAACCTCGACGAGCTGAGACAGCTCACGGCACCGGACGTGACCACCTGCTACGTTGGCGGCAGCTACCGTATCGAGTTGAAGGACCAGGACGAGTTCATCGAGATGATCGCCAGCTCGTTCAATGCCGAGTGCGTCGCCCGTCACAACGGGCATCACCCCGAGATCGAGATCCTGAGCGAGACGGAAGCGACCGGAAAGTGGTACCTGCACGACGACTTCCTGAACCTGCGCCACATGGTTCGGACCGAAGGCACGGCGATCTACGTCGATCGCTACGTCAAGGTGGATGGACGGTGGCTGATCAAGCACCAGAGCTACGAGCGGATCTACGAAAAGATCGAGCGCATCGAGAAGACGCCGAAGCTGACCGTCAACACGCTGGGCGTGAAGGGACGCAAGCTGCCCGCGGAATCGCTCGACCCGACCGTGCCCGGGATCGGCTGAGCCCCGGACCGGCGACACAACGACTTGCCGGCACCATGCCGGCCCCGCAACGCAACTTCTAAGGAGTCGGGATGCAATTCTGGCAATCGTCGTTCCTCTGCGAGGGCGACCAGCTCTACGACGTCGCCAAGGTGGCCGAGAACGTGGGCTTCCATGGCGTCCAGGTGTCGGATCATCTCGTGCATCCGGAGAAGCAGGAGTCCAAGTACCTGTATTCGGCGGACCACAAGCCGCCACAGTTCCGCGAGGACACGCTCTGGCCAGACGCCTGGTCGCTGATCGGCGCGCTCGCGGCCATCACGCGGAAGCTGCACTTCTGCACGAACATCTACATCCTGCCGCTGCGCCACCCGCTCGACGTCGCGAAGGCGACCGGCAGTCTCGGGTACTTCTCCAACGGCCGCTTGCACATGGGGACCGGCGCGGGCTGGATGAAGGAAGAGTTCGACATGATGGGCGTCGACTTCCACACGCGTGGCAAGCGCTACGACGAGTGCATCGAGGTCATCCGCAAGTTGCAGGCCGGCGGATTCGTCGAGCATCACGGCCAGTTCTTCGACTTCCCGCGCATCTGCATGACGCCCGTGCCACCGGCGCCGGTGCCGATCCTGATCGGCGGCACGAGCGAACCGGCGCTGCGTCGCGCGGCGAGGACCGGCGATGGCTGGGTCGCGCCGGGACAGACGCTCGAGCAGGCGCTCGAATCGCTCGCGACGCTCGACCGGCTGCGCAGGGAATACGGTACGCGCAACAGGCCGTTCAACTCGATCGTGGCCATCTGGGACGAGCGGCCGATGACGCCCGCCGACGTGCGGCGGCTCGAAGACGCCGGTGCGACCGGCTACACGGTATTTCCGTTTGCGTTCACGCTCGGTCCGAACACGACGCTTGCCCAGAAGTGCGAGGCCATGGAACGGGTTGCCGCGGAGATGATCGCCAGGGTGTGAGCCGCCCGCGTGAGCGCTGAGCCGACCGGCTTCGACGAATGGCGCAAGCTCGTGCATGCGCCCGTCGTGGATGCCGTCTCGCCGCTGGCCGCGACGCCGTATCTCTTCCTGCGGCTGGACGTGCCGGCCGACTGTCCGCCCGGCGAGCAGGCCGCCATCGCTCGCTGGCTGGGCAGGCAGGCCTGTCCGGTGATCGCGATCAGCGGGCCAGACGCGCCGGACGCCGTGTTGCAGGCATGCGACGTGCTCGTCGACGATGCCGGCGAGGCGACCGCGATGCTCGACAACGTCCGTCGCGCGCCGCTCGCGGCCATGACGTTCGTGCAGGTTCTGCGGGCAACGGAGCACCTCACGACCGAGCAGGCGCTGCTCGTCGAGTCACTCGCCTACGCGACGCTGCAGGGCGGTCCCGAGTTCCGGCGCTGGTTGTCGGGGCGCCGCGCGCCGCGTGTGCCGCCACACCGCGAGCCGGGCCCGGCCGTCGTCCTGGAACGGCACGACGACCGGCTCGAGATCCGCCTGAATCGCCCCGCCCGGCGTAATTCCATGTCCCTCGAGATGCGCGACGGACTGTGGGAGGCGCTGCAACTCGTCACGGCCGATCGGTCGATTGCGACCGCGTGCGTCTCCGGCAACGGCCCGTGCTTCAGTTCGGGCGGCGACCTCGACGAGTTCGGCACCGCGCCCGATCCGGCCACGGCTCACGCGGTGCGCAGCCTGCGACTGCCCGCTGCGCTGCTGCTGCGCTGCGTCGATCGAGTCGAGTTCCGGCTGCACGGCGCCTGTGTCGGTGCTGGCGTGGAACTGCCGGCGTTCGGGCGACGGGTCCATGCCCGACACGACACGTTCTTCCAGCTCCCCGAGATCCGCCTCGGGCTGATTCCCGGCGCCGGCGGCTGCGTCAGCCTGCCGCGTCGCATCGGCCGCCAGCGGACCGCGTACCTCGGTCTTTCGGCAACGCGCATCGACGCCGCGCAGGCCCTGGTCTGGGGCCTCGTCGACACCGTCGGCTGAAGTGGGCTGAGGTGCCAGTGTTACGGTT
>JAYRRR010000060.1:0-47177 GCA_041910015.1 Steroidobacteraceae bacterium | reverse complement strand
CGTCGTGGATGAACTCCGGCGACGGCGGCTCGCTCGTCGTGGCCTGCCGCACCGACACGCCGGCGCCGAATCCCCACAGGCGCACGAGCGGCGCGACGGTGATGTCGAAGGCGCCGCGGGTCTCCGCACTGACACGCTGCGCAGCGGCGAGCACCGCCACGAGTGGCCTGGACACCGGAATCCAATCGGCGGACGCGTTGCGGTTCAGCCGCGAGACCTCGCTGTCTTCAGCGTAGGTCGAGAGCCGCCGGTCCACGTCCGCGAGCGTGGCATCGATGCAGGCTTGCACGCGTCCGGCGTCACGCTCGCCGCGAATACCCGGCACGGCGACGTGGTAACGCGTGCCCATCGTCGGCCCGCTGAACGTCCGGGTCGCGACGTGTTCGCCAGGCGTACAGGCCACGACGCATACCGCCACGGTGGCGAGCATCGCGGCCGTCTCCCGGAATCGCGTTTTCGAAATCGCCATCCGTTCAGGGTACACCGTGCCTCGCCGCGACGACTCCAGCGGTCGTCACCGGCCACCGGCGCTGGTGGCGCTACCTCGAGCAGAAGAAGACGGAGCCGGCCACCTCCCCACCGCGAGGGCATGGCGCCGAGTGGCCGGCGGCGATCGCCCGGGTGCAGCGCTGCCGGGAATACCGGTGCGACTGCCGGGCGCATCTGCTGACGACGTCGAAGTACAAGCGCGCGCGGTCCGGTGCACGGTACGTCTGCCAGGGTTGCGGGACGGAACTGGCGGTCGCGGGCGTGCCGGACATCGTCCCGCCGCTCGCTCGCGAGCGCCCCGTGGCGAGTGCGATCGCAGTCTGCCCGGTGCCGCCGGAAATACGCACGCTCGCCCCGCAGTTGCGGGGCGCCGGTGCATTTGTGGCGGAGAGGGTGGGATTCGAACCCACGAATGCCTTTTGGACATTACTGGAATTCCAGTCCAGCGCCTTCGACCACTCGGCCACCTCTCCGGACGGGGGGCGAAGCGTACACGCCCGCGGCGTGACGGACCAGCCTGAGGGGATCGCCTGGCGCGGCGGCTCGACGCCGTGGCGCCAGCGCGCGGGCTAGTTCCCGCGGATGCCAGCGGCTTTCATCGCCGCCAGCACGTCGTCCTCGAGCCGCTCCGACAGCGGCGTCAGCGGCAACCGGATCGCCGTGCCGATCAGGCCGAGCCGCGCCACGGCCCACTTCACCGGGATCGGATTCGACTCGACGAACATGACGAGGTGCAGCGGCATCAGCCTCTCGCTGATGGCTGCGGCCTGTGCGTGATTCCCCACGAGCGCCGCCGCGCACATGTCGTGCATCGCGCGCGGCGCCACGTTGGCCGTCACCGAGATGACGCCGCAGGCACCGCGCTTCATCAGCTCGGCGGCCGTCGGATCGTCGCCACTCAGCAGCACGAACCCCGGCCTGGCGTGCCTGAGGATCGACTCGGCGCGCGACAGGTCGCCCGTCGCCTCCTTGATGCCGGCGATGCGCGGATGCTTCGACAGGTGCACGACCGTTTCGCAGGCCATGTCGCACGCCGTGCGGCCCGGCACGTTGTAGAGGATCACCGGCACCTGGACCGCATCGGCAATGGCCGAGAAATGGCGGACGAGCCCTTCCTGGGTCGGCTTGTTGTAGTACGGCGTGACGGCCAGCAGGCCGTCTGCGCCGGCCGCCGCCATCGACCGCGACAGCTCGACGCTCTCCGCCGTCGAATTCGTGCCGCTGCCCGCGATGACAGGCAGACGCCCCCCCACGCGCACCTTGGCGCGACTGACGAGCTGCCGCAGTTCCTCCGGCTCGAGCGTCGGCGATTCCCCGGTCGTGCCACCGACGACGATCCCGTCCGTCCCCTCGGCCAGGTGCCAGTCGAGCAGGCGGTCCCAGGCTGCGTAGTCGACGGAGCCGTCCGCACGCATGGGCGTGACGAGCGCGGGGATGCTCCCTTTGAACATGTGCTTCCTGACCTGGCGCGGAGGACCGCTCATGCTACTGAAGCGCAAAGCGGCGAAGCAAGGCAGAATCGCGGTACCGGCGCGTGACCTGCGCCGCTACACTGAGCCGGACGCCCCATGAAGCAACTGATAGCGATTTGCGCCCTCGGCAGCGACCGCACCGGACTGGTCTTCGACCTGACCCGCGTCGTCGCCGATTGCGGCGGCAACGTCCTCGAAAGCCGCATGACGGCCCTCGGCAACGAGTTCGCGATGCTGCTGCTCGTGGCCGGCAACTGGCACACGCTCGCCAAGCTCGAAACGGAGCTCGCCAGGCTCGCCGAGTCGACCGGCCTGACGCTCACGATGCGCCGCACGGAGCAGCGCGCGCCGCGCGTCGACATGGTCACCTACACCGCGGACGTCGTCTGCCTGGACCAGCCCGGCGTGCTGCATGCGCTGTCGGGCTTCTTCTCCTCGCGCGGCATCGACATCGGCGACATCACCACGCGCACGTACAATGCGGCGCACACCGGCGCCCCGATGTTCTCCGTCTACCTGGTCGTGCACATCCCGACCCGTGTCCACATCGCCGCGCTGCGCGAGGAGTTCATGGACCTCTGCGACCACATGAACCTCGACGCGATCCTCGAACCCCTGAAGAACTGAAGGCTCACATGGCCGACAAGACTGTCGCCGTGGACCGCAAGGTCCCCGCGATCACCCTTCCCGCCACCGGCGGTCGCACGTGGCAGCTCGCCGGTGCCGCGGACAAGGCCCTCGTCGTGTACTTCTATCCAAAGGACGCGACCTCGGGCTGCACCAGGGAAGGCGAGGCCTTCCGCGACCTCTATCCGGAGTTCCGCAAGGCCGGCGTCGAGATCGTCGGCGTCTCGCCGGACAGCGTCGCCTCGCACGACAGGTTCAAGGCGAAGCACGGCTTTCCGTTCGAGCTGCTCAGCGACGAAGACAAGACCGCCGCCCGGCTGTTCGACGTCTGGAAGGAAAAGAGCATGTATGGCCGGAAATACATGGGCATCGAACGCAGCACCTTCCTGATCGACACGAAGGGTGTCCTGCGCCGCGAATGGCGCAAGGTCAAGGTGCCCGGACACGCCGATGAAGTCCTCGCGGCCGCTGCGGCGCTCTGAACCCCACTGTCAGCCTCACCCCCGCCCCCGCCCTCCCGCTCGCTCGAGCCCCACCACCGGAGCAGCCCTTGGCCCACCGCAGGAAGCCGGCCGAGCCCCGCCGGACCTTCGTCCTGGACACCAACGTCCTGATGCACGACCCCTCGGCCATTTTCCGGTTCGAGGAGCACGACATCTTCATACCCATGACGGTGCTCGAGGAACTCGACGCCGGCAAAAAGGGCGTATCCGAGTCGGCGCGCAACGTGCGGCAGGTGAGCCGCTTCCTCGACGAGCTCATGGCGAACGCGGACAAGCGGGAGATCGACCGGGGCCTGCTGCTTCCGTCCGCGAAGTACGCGCCTGCCGGCAAGAAGCCGCCGAGCGGCCGGCTGTTCTTCCAGACGCGCCAGTTGAACGGAGGCCTGCCGGACACGCTGCCCGGGCACGGCGCGGACAATGCGATCCTCGCGCAGACGCTTGCGCTGCAACAGCAGCAGTCCGGCGCCAAGGTCACGCTGGTATCGAAGGACATCAACCTCCGCATCAAGGCGGCGATCCTCGGTGTGCACGCCGAGGATTACAACAGCGACCGGACCATCGAGGACGCCGACCTCCTTTACACCGGCATCGAGGAGCTGCCGGCGAACTTCTGGGACCGCACCGGACGCAAGCTCGAGTCCTGGCACGAGAACGGCGGGCGCACGTTCTACCGGGTGCGCGGCAAGCTCGTAGGGGACTGGGCGCCGAACCAGTGCGTCTACCAGGCCGGCGACCACGGTCTCGAGGGCATCGTGCGTTCGGTCGACGGCGACTCGGCGGTCATCGAGGTCGCGCGCGACTTCCGCAGCGAGCGTCATGGCGTCTGGGGCATCAGCGCACGCAATCGCGAGCAGAACTTCGCGCTGAACCTGCTGCTCGATCCGGACGTCGACTTCGTGACCATCCTCGGGCCAGCCGGCACGGGCAAGACCCTGCTCACGCTCGCCGCGGGCCTCTCGCAGGCGCTCGAGACGAACCGCTACACCGAGATCATCATGACGCGCGTGACGATTCCGCTCGGCGAGGACATCGGCTTCCTGCCCGGCACGGAGGAAGAGAAGATGGAGCCCTGGATGGGCGCGCTGATGGACAACCTCGAAGTCCTCACGCAGAGCCAGGAAGGCGGCAGCTGGGGCCGGGCGGCCACGAACGACCTGCTGCGCAACCGCATCAAGATCCGCTCGCTGAACTTCATGCGCGGCCGGACGTTCCTGAGCCGCTACCTGATCCTCGACGAAGCGCAGAACCTGACGCCGAAGCAGATGAAGGCGCTGGTCACGCGGGCCGGGCCCGGCACCAAACTGGTCTGCCTCGGCAACATCGCGCAGATCGACTCGCCCTATCTGTCCGAGACGACCTGCGGCCTGACCTACGTCGTGAACCGTTTCCGCGGCTGGAAGCACTATGGCCACGTCACCCTGACGCGTGGCGAGCGCTCGCGGCTCGCCGATTTCGCTTCCGAAGCGCTCTGATGCCGGCAAGGAACCGGGAGCGGGCCGGCCTGTCAGAGTGAGCACATGAAACACGCACATCGCGCGGGCGGAGGGGTGACGAGCCTGGCCGCCGCCCTGACATTTGCAGCCGGCTGCGGCCCCGCGTTCGCCCAGACCACGCAGGACAGCCTGCCTGAAATGGGCACGGCGGCCCAGGCGACGCTGTCACTCGACGACGAGAACCGGCTCGGTCGCATGGTCATGCGCGAAGTCCGCGAGTCCGGCGCCCTGCTCGAAGACCCCGAGGTCGGCGAGTACATCCAGTCGCTCGGCCTGCGCCTGTCGAGCCAGGCGCAGGATGGCAATCGCAACTTCAATTTCTTCGTCATCCGCGACAACGCGATCAACGCCTTCGCGCTGCCGGGTGGCTACGTCGGCATCCACTCGGGTCTGCTGCTCGAGACCCGCAACGAAAGCGAGCTCGCCGGAGTGCTGGCGCACGAGGTCGCGCACGTCACGCAGCGCCACATCGCGCGCGGCATCGAGGCGCAGGGTCGCACGAGCCTGCTGTCGACTGCGGCGATGCTCGCGGCGATCCTGATGGGCGCCGCGGGAGGCAGCAGCGACGCGACCATGGGCGCCATCACCGCGGCGCAGAACATGGCCGTGCAGTCGCAGATCAACTTCACGCGCGAGAACGAATACGAAGCCGACCGCATCGGCATCGGCGTGCTGGCGAGCGCGGGCTTCGACCCCAATGCGATGCCCGCGTTCTTCGACACGATGTTCCGCCGCACCCAGCTCGGGCCCGACCGCGTGCCCGAGTTGCTGCGCACGCACCCCGTGACGAGCAACCGCATCGCGGAGTCGAAGGACCGCGCGCTGCAGTACCCGCCGGTCAACGTGAGCGACAGCCTGAGCTATTCGATCACCAAGGAGCGCGTGCGCGTGCTGACGACGGCTCGCGGCGCCGACCCGCGCACCTACTACGCCGCACTCGGCAACAACGACGCCGACCTGTCGCTGGCCCAGATCTACGGCCGTGCGCTGGCGCAGCTCGTGAGCGGCGAGGCGACCGCGGCGGTGCCGCGATTCGAGAAGCTGCGCGCGCAGTATCCGGCCGTCCTGCAGTTCCACACGGCGCTCGGCCAGGCCCAGCTCGCGGCGGGCGACACCAAGGCCGCACTGGAGACGCTCGAGCGCGCGCGAGAACTTGCGCCCCGCAACATCCCGGTCACGGTGCGGTACGCCGAGGCACTGCTGCAGGCCGGGCGGCCGAAGCGCGCGCACGAGGTGCTGCTCGATCTCTTCAACAACGTGCCGCCGACGCCCGAGCAGGTGCGGCTCACGGCAAAGGCCGCGAACGCCGCCGGCGACGTCGCGGACGCCTACTCGTACATGGCCGAGTACCACCTGATGTCGGGCGACCTGCTGCTCGCCATCAACCAGCTCGAGCTCGCGCTCTCGGTGCCCAACATCACGCCGCAGCAGCGCGCCAAGTACGTCGCCCGGCTGCAGGAACTGCGCGAGTGGCTGCCGAAGGAACGCAACCGGCAGAAGCCACCGGCGGAACAGCAGCCGGGTCTCGCCGGCTGATCGGGCGGCTGCCGGGCGTGAGCGCGCATCCGGCGATCGGTACAATTGCGCCTCGCCACAGGGCCAGCCGGCCCGACCGCCTGCATTGGAACCCTGGATGAGCCTCGCACCCACCCGCGCCCACCCACGTTCGCACCGGTGCCTCGCTGCGCTCGCGGCACTCTACGCATGCTCGGCGCTGACCGGCTGCGCCAGTACGCCGCCGCAGGATTCGCCGGCGGCGGCCACGGGCGATGCCACGCCGCACCCGAAGAACCGCGACCCGATCGAGGGCTTCAACCGTGGCGTCCACAGCTTCAACGACGCGCTTGACCGCCACGCCCTGCGCCCCGCCGCGGTCGCCTACCGCGACCACACTCCACGCTGGCTGCGGACCGGCGTCGGCCATTTCTTTGCGAACCTGTTCTACCCGACGACGATCGTCAACCAGTTCCTGCAGGGCAAGTTCAAGCAGGGCTCGCAGGACGTCGCGCGCTTCGTCATCAACAGCACCCTTGGCTGGGGCGGCATCTTCGACGTCGCCTCCGGCGCCAGCCTGCCGATACACGATGAGGATTCGGGCCAGACACTGGGGCGCTGGGGCGTGCCGCCCGGGCCCTATCTCGTGCTGCCGCTGCTCGGGCCCAGCACGCTGCGCGACACGCCGGCGGAGATCGCCGACGACTTCACGCAGCCGTTCCGCTGGTACAACTCGGGCGCCGAACGCTGGTTCTCGCTCGGCCTCTACACGGTCGACAAGCGTGCCGACCTGCTGCCGGTCGACCGTGCGGTGCGCGAAGCCTACGATCCGTACGCCTTCGTGCGCGATGCGTACCTGCAGCGCCGCGAATACGAAGTGCGCGACGGGGACGTTCCAGAAGAGCGGCTCGAGGACGACGCGGACTGGGCAGACGAAGCCTTGCGCGAGGACGCCGCGGGCGACGAGGCGCCAGCGCCGGAGAGGAGTGGAACCGCCCCCGATGTCACGGCGACGCCCGCGGACCCCGCTTCCACGGAGCCGGCCGATGAAGGTCGCGGAGATCAGTGAGCCGAGGTCAGGAGATCTTCCAGGTCCGAGATCCTCGCGATGGCCAGAATCTGCGCGGGTATCCCTTCGTAGCGAATGACGGCTTCGCGCTTGCGCGCCGTCGCAAGCCACTCGACCAGCACGGCAAGCCCGGCGCTGTCGGCCTCTGTCACCCGTGAGAGGTCGATAGTGCACGACTGACCGCGCGGGATCAGGCCGAGCCCCGCCCGCAACGCCTGCGCCGCGCTCGCGAGATTCATCGCCCCGCTCGCCTCGAGCCTCCGAGGCGCGGTCGCCGTGATGTCGAAGCTCGCCATGGCCGGCGCGCTCAGGGCTTCGCCGCTTTGAGCCCCGGATCGGGCTTGCCGGACGCATTCTGGGTTTCGAGGCGCTTGATCACGGCGTCGATGCCTTCCCTGTCCGCCTGCGCCCCGAAATCCGTGCGGTAGTTCTTCACGTACGAGATGCCCTCGATCGTCACGTCCCAGGCCTTCCAGCCCTGCGGCGTGCCGCGCATGCTGTAGTTCACGGGCACGGGCGTGCCGTCGTCGCGCTTGATTTCCGTGCGCACGGTCGCCGAACCGGTGGCGAGATCGCCGCGGAACGGCAGGATCTTCAGACGGTCCGCACTGAATTGGAGGATGGCGTCACCGTAGTTGCGCATCAGCGCCTGGTAGAACGCCTCGATGAAGCGCTTGCGCTGGTCCGCCGACGCCGTGCGCCAGTGCTTGCCGAGCACGAGTCGCGCAGCATAGTCCGTGTCGAAATGCGGCAGCAGGTACCTGTCGACCATGCCGCGCAGCTTCTGCGAATCCTTGCTGTAGACGGCGCGGTTCGCATCGAGGTCGCGCAGCAGGTCCTGCGAGACATTCTGGATCAGGTCCTGCGGCGCGGGCCCCGGTACCGGTACCGGCGCCGCGGTCACTGCCGGCGCGGGCGTCGAAGGCTGCGCCGCGGTCGCGATCAGCGGCACGAATGCCAGCGCCGCCACCAGCATCGTCATTCGACCGAAATGGTTCATGGACATGCTCGACTCACTCCTGCGCCGGCGCGGTTGCTGCCGCGGCGGGCTTCTCCTCGCCGGCCTTGCTGAACAGGTACTTGCTGATCAGGCTTTCCAGGACGACGGCGTCCTGCACGAACCCGATGCGGTCGCCGTCCTTGAAGTATGCCTCCGACCCGCCGGGCGAGAGCCCGACGTACTGCCCGCCGAGCAGCCCCGCGGTGTAGATGCTCGCGTCGCTGTCGTCCGGTATCTCGTCGTAGCGGCCGTCGATGCGCAGCGTCACGACCGCCTTGAGCAGCTTCATGTCGTAGCGCACGTCCTCGACCCGCCCGATCGTCACGCCGGCCATGGACACCGGCGCGCCCGTCTTGAGGCCCCCGATGTTTTCGAAGTCCGCTCGCAGCCGGTACGAAGTGGAGTTCAGCGTGAACTCGCGGTTCGTGATCTGCGTGACCAGAAACAGGATGGCCGCGAAGCCGAGCAGGACGAACAGGCCGGTGGAAATGTCGATCGTGCGCGATGGACGCATGGGTCGCCTCGGAAGCGTCGGGTCAGAGCATGAGGGCCGTGAGCAGGTAATCGAGGATCAGCGTGACGACGGCCGAGATCACGACCGTCCGCGTCGTCGCGCGGCCGACCCCCTCGGCCGTGGGCAAGGCGTTGTAACCCTCGTAGACGGCGATCAAGCTGCAGGCGACTCCGAACACCACACCCTTGATCAGACCTTCGCGAACGTCCGCGAGTTCCACGGAGCTGCGCATCTGCGACCAGAAGCTGCCCTGGTCGACGCCGAAGAACTGCACGCCCACGAGCTGCGCGCCGAACAGCCCGATCGCGATGAAGGTCGCCGTGAGCAGCGGCATGGCGATCACGCCGCCCAGGAACCGCGGCAGCACGACGCGCTTCATCGGGTCGACCGCCATGATCTCCATCGCGGCGATCTGGTCGGTCGCGCGCATCAGGCCGAGCTCGGCGGCGAGCGCCGTGCCCGCCCGCCCCGCGAACAGCAGCGCCGTGACGACGGGGCCGAGCTCCTTGAGCAGGCTGAGCGCCGCCGCCGTACCGAGGTATTCCTCGGAGCCGAATCGCGTCAGCAGGTCGTAACCCTGCAGGCCGAGCACCATGCCCACGAACAGACCGCAGGTCATGATGATCACGAGCGACAGCGCGCCCGTGTTGTAGACCTGGTCGACGATCGGGCGGACCCGCAGCAGCGACGCCGGCGTGAGCGCCAGCAACTGCAGACCGAACCGCGTCATCCTGCCAGTGCGCTCGAGGAATGCGGTGGTGCCCTGCGCGAACTCCCTGGCGAGCGAGGGCATCACTCGAACACCTCGCCGCCGAGCAGTTGCGCGTGATAGTCCGGTGCAGGGTAGTGGAACGGCACGGGGCCGTCCGCCAGGCCTTCGACGAACTGGTGCACGACCGGTGACGGATGATCGTGCAGCTCGCGCGTCGTGCCGCTCGCGACCACGCGGCCTTCCGACAGGATGTAGCTGACGTCGGCGATCTGCGAGATCTCGCGGACGTCGTGCGTGACTACGATGCTGGTGATGCCGAGCGCGTCGTTGAGCGAGCGGACGATGCGCAGCACGACACCCATCGAGATCGGGTCGAGACCCGCGAACGGCTCGTCGTAGATCAGGATGTCGGGGTCCATCGCGATGGCACGCGCGAGCGCGACGCGACGCGCCATGCCGCCGGACAGTTGCTGCGGCATCAGGTTCGCGGCCCCGCGCAACCCCACGGCGTGCAGCTTCGTGAGCACGATCGTGCGGATCAGCCGCTCGGGCAGTCTGGTGTGCTCGCGCAGCGGGAACGCGACGTTCTCGAACACGTCGAGGTCCGTGAGCAGAGCGCCGTTCTGGAACAGCATGCCCATGCGACGGCGCAGCGCGAAGATCTCCCTGCGCTTCAGCCGCGCCACGTCCTGTCCGTCGACGATGACCTCGCCGCGGTCGGCGAGGATCTGGCCCGTGATGAGCCTGAGCAGCGTCGTCTTGCCCGTCCCGCTCGGACCCATGATGGCCGTGATGGCGCCCCGCCCGATCTCGATGTCGAGGCCGTCGAAGACCGTCTTGCCGGAGTCGACGGCGTAATGGACGCCACGGAGCACGGCAATGGAGTCGCGGCCAACGGCCGGCGCCGCGCCGGCAGGCGTGGTCGGGATGAGGCTGGTCAAGGGTTTCCGGAACGTCCGGTGCGCGCCAAGGGACGCGAATAGTAGCAGAAGTGGTTGCTTCGTCCCGGTGACTCCCGGTCGACGGGGTTGGCTTGTCCGTCATATAGGACTAAAATTGTCCCACTTGGAACGGGACCATGCTCCGCATCAGCAAACTCACCGATTACGGCACAGTCGTGCTGGCCTGCCTCGCAGCCAGCCCGGCACAGCGTCTGACGGCATCCGAGGTTGCCGACCGCACGCACCTCGGCCTGCCGACCGTCAGCAAGCTGCTGAAGAACTTTCACCGGGCCGGCCTGCTCACGTCCACGCGCGGTGCGCGCGGCGGATATCGGCTGGCGCGCCCGGCCGCGGCGATCAGCGCGGCGGCGATCATCGATGCGATCGAGGGGCCGGTGGCGATCACCGAGTGCAGCGGCGAACACAGCACCTGCGAGCACGAGGTCTCGTGCAGTACCGGCAACGCCTGGCAGAGGATCAACGGCGCGATACGCCGCTCCCTCGACGAGATCTCCCTCGCGCAGCTCTCGGGCCAGGAAGCCGTCGCGTTCTGGCGGCCGCAGCTCTTGGGCACGGTGCGTCCCGGCGCCGCGCCGCGCGGGCCCGGCAGGCTCTGACAGGGAGGTGAGCCCACATGTCGAGTTCCCAGCCCGACCTTGACGCGCTCGTCGCACAGAAATACCGGCACGGCTTCGTCACCGACGTCGAGTCCGAGACACTGCCGCCGGGTCTCGACGAAGAGGTCGTACGGCGCATCTCGCAGATCAAGCGCGAGCCTGAGTTCCTGCTCGCATGGCGGCTGCAGGCACTGCGCCACTGGCTCACGATGCGTGAGCCGCAGTGGGCGCACCTGAGGATCGCGCCGATCGACTACCAGTCGATCTCGTACTACTCCGCTCCCAAGGCGAAGACGGACGGCCCGAAGAGCCTCGACGAAGTCGACCCGAAGCTGCTCGCCACCTACGAGAAGCTCGGCGTGCCACTGCACGAACGTGCCCGGCTCGCCGGCGTGGCGGTCGACGCCGTGTTCGACAGCGTGTCGGTCGCGACGACGTTCAAGGAAAAACTCGCCAGGGCGGGCGTGATCTTCTGCTCGTTCTCCGACGCCGTGCGGAACCACCCGGCGCTCGTCGAGCAGTACCTCGGCTCCGTGGTGCCGTACACGGACAATTTCTTCGCGACGCTGAATTCCGCCGTGTTCTCGGACGGCTCGTTCGTCTACGTGCCGAAGGGCGTGCGCTGCCCGATGGAGCTCTCGACGTACTTCCGTATCAACGCCGCCAACACCGGGCAGTTCGAGCGCACGCTGGTCGTCGCCGACGAAGACAGCCATGTGAGCTACCTCGAGGGCTGCACGGCACCGATGCGCGACGAGAACCAGCTGCACGCGGCCGTCGTCGAGCTCGTGGCGCTCGCCGGCGCGCACGTCAAGTACTCGACGGTCCAGAACTGGTACCCCGGCGACGAGAACGGTGTCGGCGGCATCTACAACTTCGTCACCAAGCGCGGCGAATGCCGCGGCGCGAACTCCCGCATCAGCTGGACCCAGGTCGAGACCGGCTCCGCCATCACGTGGAAGTACCCGAGCTGCGTGCTGACCGGCGACAACTCCGTGGGCGAATTCTATTCCGTGGCCCTCGCCAACCACTGCCAGCAGGCCGACACCGGCACCAAGATGATCCACATCGGCCGCAACACGCGCTCGACGATCGTCTCGAAGGGCATCTCTGCCGGTCGCGGCCAGAACACCTACCGCGGGCTCGTGAAGGTGCTGCCTTCCGCCGAGGGCGCGCGCAACTTCACCCAGTGCGACTCGCTGCTGATGGGCGACCGGTGCGGCGCGCACACGTTCCCGTACATGGAGATCAGGCACCCGTCCGCGGTCGTCGAGCACGAGGCCACGACCTCGAAGATCGCCGACGACCAGCTCTTCTACTGCCGCAGCCGCGGCGTGTCGGAGGAGGACGCGGTCAACATGATCGTCAACGGCTTCTGCAAGGCAGTCTTCAGGGAGCTGCCGATGGAATTCGCCGTCGAGGCGCAGAACCTGCTGTCGGTGAGCCTCGAAGGCGCCGTCGGCTGAGCCGAAAGAGAGACAGAGAACACCGCATGCTCAGCATCCGCGACCTGCACGCCCAGATCGGCGCCCGCAAGATCCTCAAGGGACTCGACCTCGAGGTCGGCGCTGGCGAGGTGCACGCGATCATGGGCCCGAACGGCTCCGGCAAGAGCACGCTGGCGAGCGTGCTGGCCGGTCGCGCGGGCTACGAAGTCACCCGGGGCTCCGCGACGTTCCTCGGCGAAGACCTGCTCGCGCTCGAGCCGGAGGTCCGCGCGCGTCGCGGCGTATTCCTGGCCTTCCAGTATCCGGTCGAAATCCCGGGCGTGAACAACGCCTACCTGCTGAAGGCCGCGCTCAACGCACTGCGCAAGGAGCGCGGTCAGTCCGAACTCGACGCCTTCGAGTTCCTGCAGCTGATTCGCGAGAAGATGAAGCTCATGCAGATGGACGAGAGCTTCCTCAATCGCGGCGTCAACGAAGGCTTCTCGGGCGGGGAGAAAAAGCGCAACGAGATCCTGCAGATGGCCGTGCTCGAGCCGAAGCTGGCGCTGCTCGACGAGACCGATTCCGGCCTCGACATCGATGCGCTGCGCGTCGTGGCGAACGGCGTGAACAGTCTGCGCTCGCCGGAGCGCGCCGTCGTCATGGTGACGCACTACCAGCGCCTGCTCGACTACATCGAGCCGGACTTCGTGCACGTCCTGTCGGACGGCCGCATCCTGCGCACGGGTGACAAGTCGCTGGCACTCGAGCTGGAAGAGCGCGGCTACGAATGGGTGCGCCAGGGAGCGAGCGCGGCATGAATTCCCCTGCGCCCTCCACCGCCGTCGCCCATTACCGCGAGGCGTTCGAGCGCCTGCGGCCCGCGCTGCGCGGGCCGCAGGCGCGGCGCGCGGCGGCATTCGCCCGTTTCAGCGAACTCGGCTTCCCGACCACGCGCGAGGAGGCCTGGAAGTACACGAACCTGCGTCGCCTCGAGACACGTCGTTTCTCTCCGGGCTCGCCCGCCGCGGCGGCGGACCTGCCGGCGGCGCTGCCGGGTGCGCGCATCGTAGTGCTGAACGGCGACGCCGGGCACGTGCCCGCGACGCTCGCCGGGTTCCGCCTCGGCACGCTCGAGTCCTCCGGTGCCCGTGCGGACGAACTGCTGCGACCCATCGAAGGCCTGGGCACCGAACGCTTCGCGGCCCTCAATGCCGCGCTCACCGCACCCCTGCTGCTCGAAACCTCGCCGGGCTCGGTTGCCGACGCACTCCTGCAGGTGGCCGTGGTGACGGCCGGCGCCGGCCCGACGCTGGCGAACCCCCGCATCGTCGTGCGGATGGCGCCGGACAGCCGGGGGCGCCTGCTGGTCGATCACCTCGACGACGGTCTGAACGAGCACTTCACCAACGTCGTGCTCGACATCGAGCTGGCCGCGGGCGCACGGCTGGAGCTTCACCGCCTGCAACGCTGCAGCGCGCGCGCGTTCCACATCGAACGCGTGGATGCGCGTCTCGCCGAAGGCGCGAAGCTCGTCCTGCGCGACTCGCAGCTCGGCGGCTCGCTCGCGAGAATCGACCTGCGTGTCGCGCTCGAAGGCCGCGCCGCCGCTGCCGAGCTGACCGGCGTCTTCATGGCGGACGGCTCGCGCCATCTGGACACCCACGTGCTGGTCGAGCACCGCGCCGTGGAGACCGTCAGCCTGCAGGACTATCGCGGCATCGCGGCCAACAAGGGCCGCGGCGTGTTCAACGGCAAGTCGATCGTCCATGTCGGCGCACAGAAGTCCAATGCCCGGCAGGTCAACCGAAATCTGCTGCTGACGCCGGGCGCCGAGATCGACACCAAGCCCGATCTCGAGATCTACGCCGACGACGTGCAGTGCAGCCACGGCGCCACCACGGGGCAGCTCGACCCGAACGCGTTGTTCTACCTGCGCTCGCGCGGCCTCGACGCCGCCGAAGCCCGCAGCGCGCTCACGCGCGCCTTCGCGGGCGCGGTGCTCTCGCGCATCGAGGAGCCGGCGCTGTCTGCGCTGGTCCAGGAGCAGCTCGACGCGCGGCTGCTGCGCCTGCTCGAGGTGGCCCCGTGAGCGCCCTGCCGCGGACCGCCAGTGGCCCGGTCGGCGTCCCGCTCGACGTCGAAGCCGTGCGTCGTGAGTTCCCCGTGCTCGAGCGCACCGTGCGGGGCCGGCCCCTCGCCTACCTCGACAACGCGGCATCGAGCCAGCGGCCCCGTGCGGTCATCGAGGCGATGTCGCGCTACTACGAGACGACCCATGCCAACGTGCACCGCGGCGTGCACACGCTGAGCCAGGAAGCGACCGACCTCTTCGAGGGCGCGCGCGAGAAAGTCCGTCGCTTCATCAACGCGCGCTCGACGAAGGAAATCGTCTTCGTGCGGGGCACGACCGAGGCCATCAACCTGGTCGCACAGAGCTTCGGCCGGCCTCGCTTCGGCCCCGGCGACGAGATCCTGGTGACCTGGCTGGAGCACCACGCCAACATCGTACCCTGGCAGATCCTGTGCGGGCAGACCGGTGCCACGCTCAAGGTGGCACCGATCACGACGACCGGCGAGGTGGACTTCGAGGCGTTCACCACCCTGCTGTCGCCGCGCACGCGCCTCGTCGCGATCGCCCACGTGTCGAACGCGCTCGGCACGGTGCTGCCCGTCCAGCGCTTCATCCGCGCGGCGCAGGAGCGCGGCGTGCCCGTGCTGCTCGACGGTGCCCAGGCGGTTCCGCACATGAAGGTCGACGTGCAGACGCTCGGCTGCGATTTCTACGCGTTTTCGGCGCACAAGATGTGCGGCCCGACGGGCATCGGCGTGCTGTACGGCCGCGAGGCGCTGTTGCGCGAAATGCCGCCGTGGCAGGGCGGTGGCGACATGATCCTCGCCGTGAGCTTCGAGAAGACGGTGTACAACGACCTGCCCTGGAAATTCGAGGCGGGGACGCCAGCCATTGCCGACGCCGTGGGACTCGGCGCGACAATCGACTACCTCGAGTCGCTCGGCATGGAGCGCATCGCAGCCGCCGAGCACGAGTTGCTCGAATACGCGACGGCACGCCTGTCGGACGTCCCGGGGCTGCGCATCATCGGCACGGCACCGCAGAAGGCGGCCGTCGTTTCCTTCACGGTCGGCCGGGTGCATCCGCACGACCTCGGCACGATCCTCGACGCCGCGGGCGTCGCCGTCCGCACCGGTCATCATTGCGCGATGCCCGTGATGGACTTCTTCGGGGTGCCGGCAACGGCCCGCGCCTCGTTCGCGTTCTACAACACCCGCACCGAGATCGATCAGCTCGTCGCGGCGCTGCACACCGCACGGGAGATGTTGGGCTGATGGACCTCAAGGACCTCTACCGCGACATCATCGTCGACCACAACCGGCATCCGCGGAATTTCCGCGAGATGCCGGACGCCGACCGGCAGGCCGACGGCTTCAACCCGCTCTGCGGCGACCGGCTCACGGTGTACGTCAAGCTCGACGGCGACCGCGTCAGCGACGTCTCGTTCCACGGCAGCGGCTGCGCGATCTCGGTCGCCTCCGCCTCGCTCCTGACCGAGAGCGTCAAGGGCCGGACGGTGACGGAGGCCGAGTCGCTCTTCACGCAGATGCACCAGCTGCTCACGCGCGACGACTCGGGCATCGACGTGGCCAGCCTCGGCAAGCTGGGCGCGCTGTCGGGCGTGCGGGAATTTCCGGCGCGAGTGAAGTGCGCCAGCCTCTGCTGGCACACGCTGGACGCCGCGCTGCACCGCCAGGAACAGGTTACGACGGAGTAAGCGACTTGTATCGAGCCGACAACGAACCGGTCACTTTCAAGCGGGACGTCGACGCCGTCATCGTGCCCGCGGGCGTGAACGTGAAGCTGCGCGAAGGCCAGCAGGGATACGTCACCCAGGCGCTCGGCGGCAGCTTCACGGTGTATGTCGAGGGCAATCTCTTCCGTATCGCGGGCAAGGACGCCGATGCGCTCGGCAAGGAGTCGGAAGCCGTGCCCGAGCTTCCGCCGGACGCGAACGACGACGACGTCCGCCGGCTGGCGTGGGAGCAGATGAAGGGCTGCTACGACCCGGAGATCCCGATCAACATCGTCGACCTCGGGCTGGTCTACGACTGTGACGTGCGGTCGGAAGAGGACGGGGGCCGGGTCGTGTACGTGACCATGACGCTGACCGCGCCGGGTTGCGGCATGGGCGAGGTGCTGGTCGCCGACGTGCGCGAGAAGGTCGAGATCATCCCGACGGTCAAGCGTGCGGACGTGGATCTGGTATTCGATCCGCCGTGGAACCAGTCGATGATGTCCGAGGCGGCCCGGCTGCAGACGGGGATGATGTGAGCACCGCGCCGGGGCATCGCGCATGACCACCTGGACACGTGTCGCGCCGGCGGCGGACATCGGGCCCGGCGATTATGCGTCCGCAGAAATCGACGGGTCGTTCGTCGCCGTCTTCAACGTCGACGGCGAGTTCTTCGCGATCGACGACGTCTGTACGCACGACGGCGGCGGTCTCGCCGGCGGACAGATCGAGGACCACCAGGTCATCTGCCCGCGTCACGGAGCACGTTTCAGTCTGCGCACCGGCGAGGCACTGACGCCGCCAGCCTACGAGCCGGTCAGGCGCTACGCGGTGCGCGTCGTCGACGGCTACGTCGAAGTCGCTTCCGACGAATGAGGGAACCGGGGACATGCCCCGGTTTGCGCGGCAACGACGGTGAATGGGCCTGAGGACCGCACGACCATGAGCCTCGGCAAACTCGGCAAGAGCAAGGTACAGCGCCTCGCGGCGAGCCGGGAGGCGACTGCGGGCATGAAGCGGCTCACGCTCGTGCGACACGCAAAGTCGGACTGGTCGCTGTCCGGCCAGCAGGACTGGGACCGCGTGCTCAACCGGCGCGGGCAGCAGGACGCCCCGGAAATGGCGCGCCGCCTGCGTTCGCGGCGGCTGCGGCCCGAACTGATCCTCGCGAGCCCGGCGGTGCGTGCCCTGACCACCGCGAGCATCATGGCGCGCGAGCTCAAGGTGCCCCCCGAATGCATCGCGCAGGACGAGCGGCTCTACCTCGCGGACCCCGAGGCGATCCGCGAAGTCGTCGGCGAGCTCGGCGGCGACGTGCGACACCTGATGGTATTCAGCCACAACCCGGGCATCACCGAGTGCGCCAACCGGTTGTCGGCCGGTGAGCAGATCGACAACATGCCGACCTGCGCGGTGTTCACGGCCTGCTTCGCGCTCGCGAACTGGTCGGAGCTGGACTGGCACACGGGCCAGCAGGCGGAATTCGACTACCCGCGCAACCTCGCGGCCGCCACCGAGCGCGACTGAGCGGCCTCAGCCGCGCCCGAACACCGGGATCGAGGCGCCGGTGACGGCGCTCGCGTCGTCGGAAGCGAGGAACACGATGACCTTCGCGATCTTCTCCGGCGCCACCCAGCGCGAGAAGTCGGCCTTCGGCATGTCGAGGCGGTTGCGCGGCGTGTCGATCGTGCCCGGCAGGATCGCGTTGACGGTGATGTTGCGGTCCTTCAGTTCGTCGGCGAGCGCCTCGGTCAACCGCTGCACGCCGGATTTCGACGCGGTGTAGGCGCCCATGCCGGCGCCGGCCCGGACCGCGGCCCCCGCGCCGATGTTGACGATGCGGCCGCCACCACGCTCGAGCATCGCCGGCAATGCGCACTTGCAGCTCACCACGGCGGAGCGCAGGTTCATCGCGTAGAGCGCGTCCCAGGTTCCAACGTCGCCGTCCTCGAGCTTCTCCCAGTTGAAGCCGCCCGCCACGTTGACCAGCACGTCGATGCCGCCGAATCGCATCGCGATGGCCGCCATCGCCTTGCGCGTGGCCTCGAGGTTGGAGAGATCGGCCCCGCCGAGCAGCAGGTGCGGACCGGTGAAGCGGTGCTGCAGTTCGGCCGACGGCTGCGACACGTCGATGAGCGCGAGCCGGGCACCGGTCTGGTCGAAGGCACGCGCGACGGCGGTGCCAAGGGCGCCGAAGGCACCGGTGACGACGACGACGCGGGACTGGGCTGCGGACATCAGTGTTTCCCCAAAGCTGGTCTCAGCACTCCGGCACGTTGACGGCGAGCCCACCCTGGCTCGTCTCCTTGTAGATCGTCGACATGTCGTGACCCGTCTGCCGCATGGTCGCGATCACCTGGTCGAGCGACACCTTGTGCGTGCCGTCGCCACGCAGAGACAGCCGCGCCGCGTTGATCGCCTTCACGGCGCCCATGGCGTTGCGCTCGATGCACGGGATCTGCACGAGACCCGCGATCGGGTCGCAGGTCAGGCCGAGATTGTGCTCCATGCCGATCTCGGCGGCGTTCTCGACCTGCTCGTTGGTGCCGTTCACTGCCGACACGAGCCCGGCCGCGGCCATCGAGCAGGCGACGCCGACCTCGCCCTGGCAGCCCATCTCGGCGCCCGAGATCGAGGCGTTGCGCTTGTACAGCATGGCCACGGCGCCCGCGACGAGCAGGAACCGCACGACTCCGTCCTCGCTCGCGCCTGGTTCGAACTTCCGGTAGTACGCGAGGACCGCCGGCACGATGCCGGCTGCGCCGTTCGTTGGCGCGGTTACGATGCGCCCCCCCGCCGCATTCTCCTCGTTGACCGCGAGCGCGAAGGCGTTGACCCACTCGAGCGCGTCGAGCGGGCGCTTTTCGGCCGATTCGAGCAGCAGCCGGTGCAGCCTCTCCGCGCGGCGGCGCACCTTCAGCACGCCGGGCAGGACGCCCGTGCCGCGGAAGCCCCGCTCGATGCAGTCGTTCATGACCGACCAGACGTGCAGCAGTGCGGCGCGTGTGGCCTCGTCCGGCCGGAACGCCCGTTCGTTCTCGAGCACGAGCTCGTGCAGGTCCAGCCCGCGGTCGCGCGCCAGTCCGAGCAGTTCCTGCGCCGATGCGAACGGGTGTGGCACCCGGGCGCCCTGCCCGGCCGCGACTCTCCGGCCGAAGTCCGCGCCGCGCACCACGAAGCCGCCGCCCGTCGAGAAATACTCGTCACGGAACAGCGCCGCGCCCGCCGCATCCAGCGCCGTGAAACGCATCCCGTTCGGGTGTTGCGGCAGGGTCTGGTCGCGGTGAAACAGCAGGTCGAGCGGCTCGTCGAACGCCACCTCCCTGCGACCCGCCACGCGCAGGCGACCGGTCGCACGGATGCGCTCGAGCGTCGGCTCCATGGATGCCGGATCGAGCGTCGCGGGCTCGTTGCCTTCGAGACCGAGCAGCACGGCGCGGTCGGTGCAGTGCCCGCGCCCCGTGAGCGCGAGCGACCCGTACAACTGCGCGACGACTTTGTCGGTGCGATCGAGCAACGCCTGCGCCTCCAGGCTGCGCACGAACACGCACGCCGCGTGCATCGGGCCCATCGTGTGCGAGCTCGACGGGCCGATGCCGACCTTGAAGATGTCGAGGACGCTGAGGTTCATGTCAATCCATCGCGAGCAGCGACGCGTTGCCGCCGACCGCGGACGTGTTCACCGTGTACGTGCGCTCGTGCGCGAAGCGGTGCAGATAGTGCGGGCCGCCGGCCTTGGGTCCGGTGCCCGAGAGCCCGCAACCGCCGAACGGCTGCGTGCCGACCACCGCGCCGATGATGTTGCGGTTGACATACACGTTGCCAGCCGTGACGCGACCCGCCACGCGCCGTACCGTGCCGTCGATGCGGCTGTGGATGCCGAACGTCAGGCCATAGCCCGTGGCGTTGATCGCATCGACGAGCGCCTCCAGGTCGCGCGCCCTGTAGCTGATGACGTGCATGACGGGCCCGAACCACTCGCGGTCGAGCACCGACAGCGATTCGATCTCCACGGCCAGCGGCGCCACGAACGTGCCGGCAGCCATCGCCGCGTTGGGCGCGATGCGGTGATGCCACGACGACCGGGCCATGACTTCCTGCGCGTGGCCTTCGAGCAGCGCACGCGCGGTCTCGTCGATGACGGGCCCGACGTCGGTCTCGAGATACGCGGGGTTGCCGACGACGAGTTCATCCATGTACCCGGCGAGCAGCCGCTTGACCTTGGCCGCGATGTCCTCCTGTACGCACAGGACGCGCAACGCGGAGCAGCGCTGCCCCGCGCTGTTGAACGCGGACTGGACCGCATCGATGACGACTTGCTCCGGCAGCGCGGAGCTGTCGACGATCATCGCATTCTGGCCGCCGGTCTCGGCGATGAGGGTGCCGATCGGGCCGTCCCTGCCGGCGAGCGTCCGGTGAATGATGCGGGCCGTCTCGGTCGAGCCCGTGAACGCAACACCCGCCATCCGCGGATCCGCAACCGCCGCGGCGCCGATCACGGCGCCGTCGCCCGGCAGCAGGTGCAGCACCTCGGCAGGGATGCCCGCCTGCAGCAGCAGCCGCACCGCATGCGCAGCGACGAGTGGGGTCTGCTCGGCGGGCTTCGCCAGCACAGCGTTGCCCGCCGCGAGTGCGGCGACGACCTGGCCCGTGAAGATCGCCAGCGGGAAGTTCCACGGGCTGATGCACGTGAACACGCCGCGCCCGTGCAGGCTCAATTCGTTGCTCTCCCCGGTCGGCCCCGGCAGCCGCACCGGGCCGCCGAAGCCCTCCCGCGCCCGCGCCGCGTAATAGCGCAGGAAGTCGACGGCCTCGCGGACTTCGGCGATGCCGTCGGGCACGGACTTGCCGGCCTCCCGCACGCACATCGCGACGAGTTCCGGCGTGTTCTGTTCGAACAGCCTCGCGGCTTCGTCCAGTGCCGCGGCGCGCGTGGACACCGGTGTCGCATCCCAGGCCGGCTGCGCCGCGACCGCCGCGTCGATGGCGCGTCGCACGTCCTCGGGCGTGGCCGACGTCACCGAGCCGACCGTGTCCGAGTGGTCGGCGGGGTTGCGGATGGTCTCGCCGCCTCCGCTGCGCTCATCGCCCGCCACGATCGGCCCCGCCACCCACGCGCGACGCGAGACATGCTCCATGCGGGCCGCCATGTCGGCCAGCACGGCGCCGTTCGCCAGATGCACGCCGAGCGCATTGCGGCGTTCCGGCCGGTAGATGTCGGCGGGCGGCGGAATGCGCGGGTGGGCCGCGCTCGCGAAATCGTCGACCGTGCGGACCGGATCGGCGACGATCGACTCGACCGGCTCGTTCTCGTTGACGATGCGGTTGACGAACGACGTGTTCGAGCCGTTTTCGAGCAGTCGACGCACGAGGTACGGCAGCAGGTCCTCGTGCTCGCCGACCGGCGCGTACACGCGACAGGGCCTGTTCAGGCCGTCGGGGTTCATGACCTGTGCATAGAGGTCCTCGCCCATGCCGTGCAGGCGCTGAAACTCGAACTCGCGCCCGTACTGGCGCGCGAGATGGGCGACCGCCGCAACGGTGTGCGCATTGTGCGTCGCGAACTGCGGGTAGATTTCCTTGCCGTGCTCGAGCACGTGACGCGCACAGGCCAGGTACGACACGTCGGTGTTCGGCTTGCGTGTGAAGACCGGGTAGCCGGGCAGGCCGCGCTCCTGGGCACGCTTGATCTCCGCATCCCAGTACGCGCCCTTGACGAGACGCACGTGCAGCATGCGCTGCGTCCGGCGAGCGAGGTCGATGAGGTAGCGCAGCATGGGCAATGCGCGTTTCTGGTAGGTCTGCAGGGCGATGCCGAAGCCGTCCCAGCCATCGAGCGCCAGCTCGTGGCACACGGCCGTGAGCAGTTCGAGCGTCAGCTCGAGACGTTCGGATTCCTCGCTGTCCAGCGTGAGCGCGATGCCCGCCTCGCGCGCCAGCCGGCAGAGCACGACGAGCCGCGGCGTCAGCTCGCCAAGGACGCGCTGGCGGTGCGTGCGCTCAAACCGCGGATGCAGCGCCGACAGCTTCACCGAGATGCTCGGACGCGACTCGAAGTCCGCGTATTCACCGGCGCGCGCGGCAAGCGAGCCGATGGCGCTGCGATAGGCCTCGAAATAGCGGCTGGCGTCTGCCGTCGTCAGCGCCGCCTCGCCCAGCATGTCGAACGTGTAGCGGTAGCGCCGGTTCGCCCCCGTGAGCGAATTGTCGAGGGCTTCCCCGATCGTGCGCCCCATCACGAACTGGTGCCCCATGATGCGCATCGCCTGACGCATCGCGGCCCGCACGACCGGTTCGCCGATGCGGCCCATCACCCGGCCCATCGCGCCCGCCGGCGTCGCGACATCCGCCGGATCGAGCCGGACGATGCGCCCGGTCAGCATCAGGCCCCAGGTCGAGGCGTTGACGAACAACGACTGGCTGTCCCCGAGATGACTGGCCCAGTCGCCCGCACGGAGCTTGTCCGCGATCAGCCGGTCGGCCGTCTCGCCGTCCGGGATGCGCAGCAGGGCCTCGGCGAGGCACATCAGAATCACGCCTTCCTGCGACGAAAGGTCGTACTGACGCAGAAACGCATCCAGGCCGGACTTCGACGCGGGCGCCCGGCGCACGGCTTCGACGAGCTGCCGCGCGGTGGCCTGGACGGCTTCGCTGGCCGCGGGCTCCAGCCGGACGAGGTCGGCCAGGCGCCGCACGATGCTCTCCTCGTCGCCGAGGAACTCCTCGTTGACGGCCCGCCCCACCGGCGTCAGGAAGTCCTCGGCCTTCGCGAACAGGAAGCGAGACGCGGACGCCTCGTGCAGGGATGCGCTCATGGGAGCCTGCGCCTCGGTGAAGAGTCCGCGGATTCTAGCCAAAACGAGCCGGCCCGCGGCAGTGCAACCGCGGGCCGCGCATCGCCACCGGCCGGTTATTTTGTCTCGTAGAGCAGGCCGAGCGTCGTCAGGGTGTCGGTCTTCTCGATGCCCGGGAGCACGTCCGTGTTGTGACGGACCTGATAGCCGACGCGCAACCCGAGCGCGCCCGTGATGGTGACCTCGAGACCAAGGTCGTTCTGCAGGTAGGTGTTGTCGGAACCCGCCTCTACGAGAAAGCGGTCGACGACCTTGGTGGTGTCCGTGATCTGGTGTTCGAATCCGAGGTCACCGCGGAAGATGATCCCGTCCTCCGTCTCGCCGGTCTCGCGGATCTCGGCGTAGCGATAGCCCGGACCGCCCTGCACCCAGAGCCTGGTACGCTCGGAGTCGACCAGCCTGTAGCCAAGACCGCCCGCGAGCGACGCCTGGTAATCGTACTGGCTGAACCGGTCGTCCTCGTAACGCGCGGCGCCGAAGGCATAGGCGCGCTCCGTGAAGTCGTACTGCGACTGGCCGCGGACTTGCCAGCGCTGCGCCGTCGTCTCCTCGCCGTCGTTGCCGTAGTTGCCGGCAAGACCCACCGTGTGGGCCCAGCGGTCCGCCTGGTACTTGATCTCGAGATTCGCGCTGGCGGCCTGGTTTTCGCTGTTGCCGGTCGCAATCGAGGCACCGACGTCACCCTTGCCCGTCCAGTCGGCGACGGCCGGCGTCGCGACGCTGCCGAGCGCCGCGAACAGGGCGCAGGTTCCTGCAAAACGCATGTTCGACATCTTTGCTTTGGCTCCGTATTCGTAGCAGACCACGCCCCCGTGGCTCGACCGGTGAATCATACCGGCAAGCCCGCCCCGGCAGGTTGCGGCGGCTCTTGCAACCGGCGGTGCGGCCCGGTAAATCCGTCTACCTTTGGCCAGGAGCATCCCGTGACAGCATCCGTGCACAAGATCGTCGCCACTGCCGAGAACTTCATGACCGACGTCGTCGAAGCGTCGGCCGCGGTACCCGTGCTGGTCGACTTCTGGGCTCCCTGGTGCGGCCCTTGCCAGTCGCTGATGCCGCTGCTCGACCGCATCGCCGATGACTACGGCGGGAGGTTCGTGCTCGCCAAGGTCAACACCGACGAACAGCCGCAGCTCGCCAGCCACTTCCAGATCCGCAGCATCCCGACCGTCATGCTGATCCATCGTGGCGAGGTCGTGGGGCAGTTCGCGGGGGTGCAGCCCGAGTCGACGATCAGGGCCATGCTCGACCGTCACGTGACTCCCGCCGGCGACGGCCCCGCCCCCGACACGACGGCGGAACCGGCTCCGGCAGACACCGCCCGCCCGGAATCAGCGGCGGCACGGCTGCTCGACGCGCGCGATGCCGAAGGCGCGGCCGCCGCCATCGAGACGCTGGCAGCCGGTGATGCCGGGCACCCCGCGCTGCCCGCGCTGCGAGCACGGCTCGCCTTCGTGCGGCTAGCCAATGCGCATCCCGACGTCACCGGGCTGCGTGCGGCCCTCGAGCGCAACCCGGCGGATGGCGCGGCCCGTCACGCGCTCGCGGCGCACCACGCCGTAATGGGCGATTTCGGCACCGCACTGGCCGAGTGGCTCGAATTGATGCGCCGCGACAGAAGTCATGGCGACGAGGCCGCCCGGCGCAGCCTGCTGCAGTCCTTCGAGGTGCTCGGCAACGAAGACCCGCTCGTGGCCCAGTACCGGCGCCGGATGGCGAGCCTGTTGCATTGATCGCATGGGATTTCCGTTCTTGCCCACGGGACGGCACCGAAGTATAAGAACGCCGGTCTTTGCCCCCTGGGTTCTTCGATCGATGAACGAGAAACCAGAGCCCGCGGACGAGTTCGAGGACGAAGGCACCGAAGAAGTCGCGGGAGGCGACGAATCGCTCGACGTCGATCGTCTCATGCAGGATCTCGACAAACGCAAGCGGGGCGCACCCAAAGGTGCCGAGCCCGCGTGGCGCAAGCTCGAGCGGCTGCTCGAACAGAAACGCACGTCCGAGCTGCTCAGCGACTTCGACGATTACGACCTCGGTGAGCGGCCGAAGCCGCGACGTCCGAACACCTGAGGAAGCAGGGGAAACAGGGGACATTCACCTGTATCCGCCCGCAGATGCCGGCACCAAGGCTCGCGGAACCAGGTGAATGGGTCCCTGTTTCCTCAATGGAAGTCGCGTGACTCGGCGCGCAGGCCACCGAGCAGCCGGCTCAGGTCCACGAGGCGATGCGCGATCAGGTGTCTCACCTCGCCTTCGACCTGCAGCTTGCCTGCCACGCCGAGCAGCCGTGAGCCGACCAGCGGCCGCCGCTGCCGCTCGGCGAGGTGGCGCCAGACGATGACGTTGATCGAGCCGAACTCGTCCTCCAGCGTCACGAACGTGACGTCCGCGCTGCCCGGCCGCTGCCGCGTGATCACGAGCCCGGCCGAGCGCACGAGCGTGCCGTCTGCCGCCGCACGCAGTACGCCCGAATCGACGATGCCCCGTTCGCCGAGCTGCTTCCTCAGCAAGGCCACGGGATGACGGCGCAGCGTGAGCCCCGTGTGGGCATGGTCGGCGATGATGTCCTCGCCTTCGCGGGGGGCACGCAGCAGCGGGAGACCTTCGGCGATGCGTACCTCGGGCAGCACCGGCAGGGGCCTCTCGAGCCCCGCCACCTGCCACGCCGCCCGGTGCCGGTGCCCACCGAAACTCGCCAGCGCGCCGGCCGCGGCGAGGCTGCCCATCTCGCGTCGATCGAGCCGCGCGAGTTCCGCGAGCTGCTGTGCATTCTCGAAGCGTCTTCCGTGCCGTGCCCGCGCGGTCAGGAGACGCTCGGCCGCACCCGGTGACAGACCCTTGACCAGCCGCAGCCCGAGCCGCAGGGCCGGGTCGGCCGCGTCCTCGACGCGCTCGAGCGTGCAGTCCCAGTCGCTCGCGTGCACCTCGACGGGGCGCACCTCGACACCGTGCCGCCGCGCGTCCTGCACCAGCTGCGACGGTGCGTAGAAGCCCATCGGCTGGCTGTTGAGCAAGGCTGCGGTGAACGCCGCGGGCTCGTAATGCTTGAGCCAGGCGGAGACGTACACGAGCAGCGCGAAGCTGGCCGCGTGTGACTCGGGGAAACCGTATTCGCCGAAACCCTGGATCTGCTGGAAGATCCGGCGCGCGAACTCCTCCGCATAGCCGCGCTCGCGCATGCCGCGGATCAGCCGCTCCTCGAAGTGTCCGAGCCCGCCCTTGCGCTTCCAGGCCGCCATCGCGCGACGTAGCTGGTCGGCCTCGCCGGGCGTGAAGCCCGCCGCGACGATCGCGAGCTGCATGACCTGTTCCTGGAAAATGGGCACGCCGAGCGTGCGGCGCAGCACGCCTTCGACCTCCGGGCTCGGGTAGCGGACGTCCTCGAGTCCCGCGCGGCGGCGCAGGTACGGGTGCACCATGTCGCCCTGGATCGGGCCCGGCCGGATAATGGCGACCTCGATCACGAGGTCGTAATACGAGGACGGCTTGAGCCGCGGCAGCATCGCCATCTGCGCGCGCGACTCGATCTGGAACACACCCACGGTGTCGGCCTGGCCGATCATTTCGTAGACGAGCGGATCGTCGGCGGGTACCCCGGCGAGCGTCCAGCGCCGGCCGCGGAAGGCGTGCACGAGATCGAACGCGCGGCGGATGGCCGTGAGCATGCCGAGCCCGAGCACGTCGACCTTGAGCAACCCGAGCGCGTCGAGGTCGTCCTTGTCCCACTGGATGACCGTGCGGTCGTCCATTGCGGCATTCTCGACCGGCACGAGCTCCTCGAGCAGGTCGCGCGCGATGACGAAGCCGCCCACGTGCTGCGACAGGTGCCGGGGGAATCCGAGCAACTCGCGCGCCAGTGTCAGTACCCTGGAAAGCACCGGCGACTGCGGATCGAGCCCCGCCTCGCGGACCCGGCCCTCGTCGATGCGGCTGCCGTCCCACCACTGCATCGAGCGCGCGAGCGCATCGACCTGCAGCGGGTCGAGCCCCATGGCCTTGGCGACGTCGCGCAGGGCGCTGCGCGGCCGGTAGCTGATGACCGTCGCGGTGAGCGCCGCGCGGTGCCGCCCGTACTTCCCGTAGAGGTACTGGATGACCTCCTCGCGCCGCTCGTGCTCGAAGTCGACGTCGATGTCGGGCGGCTCGTTACGCTCCTTCGAAATGAAGCGCTCGAACAGCAGCGACATGCGCGCCGGGTCGACCTCGGTGATGCCGAGGCAGAAGCAGACCGCGGAATTCGCGGCGGAACCACGACCCTGGCAGAGGATGTCGCGCGAACGTGCAAAACGCACGATGTCCTGCACCGTGAGGAAATACGGCTCGTACTGCAGTTCGGCGATCAACCCGAGCTCGTGGTCGACCGCCCGGCGCGCCGCCTCCGGCACGCCTGCGGGCCAGCGGCGATGCATGCCCTCCTCGGTCAGCGCTCGCAGCCAGCTCGCGGGCGTGTGCCCTTCTGGCACGATTTCGCGGGGATATTCGTAACGCAGCTCGTCGAGCGAGAACGTGCAGCGCGCGGCGACGTCGAGCGTGGCCTGCAGCAGTCCGGGCGGATGCAGTTCGGCGATGCGCGCCAGCGGGCGCAGGTGCCGTTCGCCGTTCGGGTGCAGGGCAAAGCCTGCACACTCGACCGTCGTGCGGTGACGCGTCGCCGTCAGCACGTCCTGCAACGCCCGTCGGCCGCGTGCATGCATGTGCACGTCGCCGGCCGCGACGAGCGGCAGATGCAGTTCGTCACCGAGCGCCTGCAGCGTCCCGAGCCGTCGCCGGTCCCTGCCCGTCGTGAGCAGCTCGACTGCGATCCACAGCCGGTCGGGAAACAGTCCCGCGAGCCAGCGGGCTTCCGCCGTGCCCGGCGCCGCCCCTGGAAGCCAGAGACAGAGCAACGACGCTGCGAGCGGATCGCCGGGCGGGCCGACGACTTCCGCGACGTCGTCGCGACAGAGGCGATAGCCGCCCTTGGGCGCGGCGCGGCGACCGCGTGTGATCAGCCTGCAGAGACGCCCGTAGCCCGCGCGGTTGCACGCGAGCAGCACGCAGCGCAAGCCGTCCTCGAGGCGGAACTCGGCGCCGACGATGAGCTTGAGCCCGTGGTCTTTGGCGGCGACGTGGGCCCGCACGACGCCGGCGACCGAGCATTCGTCCGTGATGGCCAGCGCCGCATAGCCGAGGCTCGCCGCCCGTTCGATGAGTTCTTCCGCACGCGAGGCGCCGCGCAGGAACGTGAAGTTGGACAGGCAATGCAGCTCGGCGTACACGTCATCCTGTCCGCCTGCTTCAGGCGAACCACCCGTGCAGGAACCAGCCGGGCGCGTCCGCCGACCGCCGATTGCGAAACACCCACAGCCGCGCTCCGTGGCGGTTGCGCGCGACGTAGTAGTCACGCGCGACGTCGTGGCCGTCCCACCAGCCGGACTCGATGCATTCGGGCCCTTCCTCGAACTCGAGATCGCCCGCCTCGCACAGCTCGGGCACGTCGAGCAGCCAGAGCGGCCGGTGGCCATCGCCCGCGTCGCACGCGATTTTTGCCAGCGGGAGCGGTGAGCCGAGCGGCTCGACTGCGCGCCACGCCGCCTCGGGCCGGTGCTCTGCCACGCAGGCGAGGCCGTGCACGGCAGCGTTGCCGAAACGCGCGCGCAGCCGCTCGACGAGCTGCGGCACGTGGACGCCGGATTCGCGGCGGTCGTGCGCGAAGAGTTCGGGCGCGTCGGCCGGCAGGTCGAGCAGTGGACCGCTGACGAGGCGGATGTTGTGGACGGGCTCAGCCAACCCGAACCGCGCGAGCCTTTCGCGCAGCAGCTCGACGATACGTCGCGGCTGCGCGCCGACGGGCTGCACGAACCGCAGGCGCACACGCGTCGTCGGTGCCTCGCGATGATGCAACTGGATCTCGAGCGTCTGGATGCCGCGGCTGCGTTCCCGCAGGAAACGGCAGAGATCGTCGACCATGAGCTGCAGCACGACCTGCAGCCGGCCGGTGTCGACCACTTCAGGCTCGAGGTCGCGCCGCAGTGCAAACTTCTCGTGCACCGCAAATGCCGTCCGTGGTTCCGCAATCCGTCCCGTGGCGCAGTCGAGCATCGCGAGCAGGTCCGCGCCGAAGCGCCGCGCGAAGCCGTCACGCGGCAGACGCAGGCATTCGCCGACCGTGCGCACGCCCATCGTCGCGAGCGTCCGCAGCGTACGTTCGGGCCAGCGGGTGCACGCAAGCGGCAACGGTGCCAGACGGCCCGGCAATTCCTCGCGGCCGCGCACCAGCACCGCGCGCTCGTCGACGTTCAGACGCGCGAACCACGACGACGCGAGCGGCGTGGGCGTGACGGCGAAACGTACGGTGGCACCAGCGGTCTCCGCGACCTCCTGCTGCACCCGGCGACACAACTGTCGCGCACCCCCAAACAGCCGCAGGCTGCCGCGGACCTCCAGCAACACGCCGTCCGGCGGCTCGATGCTCACGCGTGGCGTGAAACGCAGCCCCTGGCATGCGACGGCTTCGAGCAGCTGCCTTTCGCGCCCGACGTCGCGAGCCAGCGTCTGCAGCCCCGGCGCCAGTGCAAGCGCCGAGTTGACCGACATGCCGGCATGCACGCCGGCCGTCTGCGCGGCAGCGTCGCAGGCGCGCACGACCTTGCCATCGCGTTCGAGATCGACGACGGCGAGGTGCGCACGACCGGACAGCGCCGAAGTCTGATCGCGCAGCGCGTCGAGCAGCAGTGACGGCAGATGCACGGCGAGCCACAGCTCGCGTGACCGCGACCGCACGACGACGGTCGGCCCCGGAACGGCAGGCGATGAACGGAGTGCCGGCGCGACCCGGCGTTGCGCGAGCGGGGCCATCTCAGTGCCCCAGATTGACCGTGGCGGGCCGGCCTCCGCGACTCTTGACGATGCGCACTCGCAGACCTGTCTGCGCTGCGCCGGACAGGGCGATCCGCAGCACCGCGGGTGACGGCGCGCAGCCGGCCTGCAACGGACGAAACAGCACGGCGAGACTGCGCGACTGCTCGGCCGCGAGCTGCAGCCGGCGCAAGGCCTGCGGATCTCGCGGGTTGACCCAGCCGAGTACCGCACTGCACGCCCCGGAGCGCAGCGCCTGACCCATCGCCCATTCGGTGGCGCCCGAGCCGTGCACGACCAGCACACGGGCCACGTCGATGCCCCACGCGGCGAGTGCCGGCGCATATGGCGTATACGGCGGCGACACCCAGGCGAGCCATCCGCCCTGCGCGACAGCCGGCTTTGCCCTGGCTCCGTGAGCCACGCCGGCGGAACTACAGAGCCTGGCCAGCGCGGGCATCAGCAGACGCAGTTCGCCGATGCCGTGCCAGTCGGAGAGGATTTCGATGAGGCCCTGCCGCGGCCATCCCTGGCCTGGCAGGCAGCGATCGAGAGCCGCGTATCCCGTCGACAAGCCGCGCGACGCCGATGGCGCCGCGCCTTCCGCCCGCGCGCGCCACAACCGCGCCGGGTTGTTCTGCAGCAGGTCTTCGATGGAAATGGCCGGCATCAGGAGAGGCGATGGGCGTCCTGCCGGACCACGCCAACGACCACGCCTTCGATCGTGAGCGACTGCTCGCGCAGGTCGATGCGCATCGGCTCGAAGTCCTCGTTCTCTGGCAGCAGCCAGGCGATCGAGCCGTCCTGCCGGTACCGCTTCACCGTGACCTCGTTTTCGAGACGCGCGACCACGATCTGGCGATTGCGCACTTCGGGCGTGCGATGCACGGCGACGAGGTCGCCGTCGAGAATGCCGGCATTGCGCATGCTCATGCCCTTGACCTTCAGCAGGTAATGCGGCCGCGGCTGGAAGAGCCCGGGGTCGATCTGGTAGCGCGCTTCGATGTTCTCCTCGGCGAGGATCGGACGGCCGGCCGCAACCCGGCCGATGAGCGGCAGGCCCATCTGTTCCCGCAGGGAATCCCTGAGCTGGATGCCTCTCGAGGCGCCGGGCCGCAGCTCGAGCACGCCCTTGCGCTGCAAGGCCCGCAGATGCTCCTCGGCCGCGTTCGGCGACTTGAAACCCAAAGCTTCGGCGATTTCGGCACGCGTCGGTGGCAGCCCCTGCTCGGCCAGGCTGTCCTGGATGAACGTGAGCACCTGACGCTGGCGCGGTGTGAGATCTTGCATGGGGCTCCCTGTATGCACATACAGATACTGTGCTTATATACAGGTCTGATTCGGAAATGACAAGCCCGCCGCGACCGCGCCTCGGTCTTCCCCGGAGCGACCCCCTCGCGTGCACGCAACACCCCGAGGCACGGCCCAGCACGGATCAGGCGCGCAGCCCGTACGGAAACAGGCCAGATCCACGCGCTCACGGCGCCGTGCGCAGGAGAAATCCGGCACCCTGACCACTGCCCCACGTCCTCCTGTGTCCGCGCCGAAACACACCGCGGCCGCCTGCGCAATCTTCAACATCCACTTCGAATCAGTTAGTCTCTCCGCGTTCGGCTGCGCTGCGCACAGGGACCCGTGACCCCCGATTGCACGCAACCGCCACTGGCTTGTCCGATTTCCCACCCTCATCGAGGAAGAACACAATGAAGACTGTGATCGTGAAGACGCTGACCGTGGCCGCCGCTGCCATCATGGTTGCCACCGCCACCGGCTGCACCAGCAAGGACACGTTGGCCCGCATCGACGCCGCTGCCGCCGCAGCGAAGCAGGCGGCCGCCGACGCCGCCGCCGCCAAGTCCGCTGCCGATTCGGCTGCCGCTGCGGCCCAGAGCGCCTCGAACTCGGCCAGCAGCGCGCAGAGCACGGCCAACCAGGCCCTGCAGGCCGCGCAGGCTTCGCAGTCCTGCTGCGACGCGACCAACGAGAAGATCGACCGCGCGTTCAAGCGCTCGATGGGCAAGTAACCGCCCGCGATTCGCCCACGGGCGGAGCGAAAACGCCGCGCGCTGCGCGGCGTTTTCGTTTGGCCTCGAGGTCGAGGGTCGAGATGCCGGTGTTATGGTTCCGGAAACTCCGCCGCGTTCGCAAGACCGGCGGGGCACCATACCTGCCTGCGCAGACGAGGCGCAGAAGCACGGCGAAGCGCGAAGGATCGCGGCGCCACGACATGGCCATCAAGCCCAGGGAGGATGCCCATGAGACCGGAAAACACGATCTGCCTCGGGTTCGACGCAGGTGCTCCCGGCGCAGCGCGCTCTTATGCGACCACCTTCCCCGGCGGCCGCGCCCCGCCAGCCCGCGCCGCTACGGTCCGCCTCGCGGCGGCTCGCTGCCCGTGTGCGCCATTTCTGCCGGAATGCGCGCGAAATTGCGCACGGCGATGCGCACGGGAACGCCCGTCATCTGCCGGAAGGCCTCGCGCGCGACGTCCCAGTCGACCTGCACGTCCAGGCCCGTCGTCGCGGCCGCGACGACGCGCTGCAGTTCGGCGACATCCATGTGCGTCGGGTCCGCGGTGCCTTCGAGCGGTGCCTGGCGCTCCAGGAACAGCATGCCGCGCGACCAGCCCACCTTGGTGGTCTGGTCGATCAGATTGACCTTCGTGCTCACCGGCACCAACGCGAAGAACTCCGCGATATCCTCGGGAAACATGCGGATGCAGCCGTGCGTCACCTGCATGCCGACGCCCGCCGGCCGGTTCGTGCCGTGGATGAGATACGCACCGCTCGGGATGCCGAGCCGCAGGGCGTATTCGCCGAGCGGGTTGTCGGGCCCCGGCGGAACGACGCTGGGCAACGGGTCGCCCTTGGCAATGTGCTCGAGCCGCACGGACTCCGGCGGGTTCCAGTTCGGCCGCTCCTGCTTGGCGACGACCCGCGTGGTGCCGAGCGGCGTCTTCCAGTCCATCTTCCCGGTACTGATCGGGTACGTGCGCACGACGCGCGGACGGCCGGGCTCCGGCGGCGGGAAGTAATACAACCGGTGCTCCGGCAGATTCACGACGATGCCTTCCCAGGGCACGTCGGGCAGGACGAAACGGCCCGGAATCAGCACCTCGGTGCCGGCACCGGGCAGCCACGGATCGATGCCGGGGTTGGCCGCGATGATCTCCTCGTAGCCGATGCCGTGACGACGCCCGATGTCGAGCAGCGTGTCCTCGTGCTCGGCGACGGCCGTCGTGACGGTGCCGATCACGATATCGCCGTTCGTGGGAAGGACGTACTCGGCCGGCCCCGCCCACGCCGCGAACGCGACCAGCGGTGCGCACAGCGCGACGAGTACAGGAACCCGCGACCGGCCGCCCTTGTTACGTTGCATGCAACCTTTCCTCTGCATGGAGCATCCATTGTACCGACATGGCCACCCCGCGTTGCCTGCACGAGCCGCTCGTTGACCCCGATCCAGTCCCACCCGTAGCCTTGCGGCCGCGAGGAACGCCCATGCCCTACAAGCTGACGATCGAGCTGTCGGACCGCGACCTGCGACATTTCCGCCGCGAACTCAAGAAGGCGCGCGAATCGGTCCGGATCGCCGACGACGAGGAGATCCTCGCCGCCGCGAGCGACCTGATCAAGGTCATGCGTTCGACCGACCTGCCCGACTTCGTCCGCAGCCGGCTCGAGAAGCTCGAGACACTGCTCGCCATGATCAACGACCCCGACTGGCCCCTCGACGAGGACGAGCGCAGCCCGGTGCTGTCCGGCCTCGCCTACCTCTGCGACCCCGAGGACCTGATCCCCGACGAGATCCCCGGCATCGGCATGCTCGACGACGCCGTGATGATCGAACTCGTGTTCCGCGAACTGCGGCACGAACTGGAGGCCTATCGCGAGTTCCAGGCTTTTCGCGAAACCGTCAGCCGTCGCTCCGTGCTGCGCGAGGCGCCGGAGGCCGTGCAGGCAAAGGTGGCGCGCCGGCGCCAGCAGTTGCTCGCGCGCATGCGCCGGCGGCGCGACAGCGAGGCCAGCGAGGCGTAGACGCGCCTGCGCCAGGACAGGCGGGCGCGCCCCAACCATCGTTCGCCATGCCGCTGCCCCGCGGCGCGTCCCCCGTCACGGCGGCAGTCGCGCTGCACTGCGATACGTCCATCCGCGACGCGACCCACGCCGGCCCGGATCGTCGCGATTGATAGAGTTTGATTTAGAAATAGAGTTCGCTCTATGATTTGACCGGTGCAGGGTGTGGGGCAGACGGGGGGAGACGGATGCCGCAGCGCGTGCTCCCGGAAGGACGCCGCGAACGCAAGAAGCGCGAACTGCGTGGCCGCATCTACGAGGCCGCGCGTCGCCTCTTCGTCCGCCAGGGCTTCGAAGCCACCACCGTGACGCAGATCGCCGCGGCGGCCGACGTCGCGCCGGCCACTTTCTTCCTGCACTTCCCCAACAAGGCGGCGGTGCTCGCGGAAATGACCGGCGAAGTCTCCGGGCACCTGCGCGCACTGGTCGCGGAGCAGCTCGCGCGGCGGGTTGCCGCGCAGGAGCGCATCCGTGGCTTCGCGCAGCGCGTGGCGGCCGAAGTGAACCCGGCGCGCGGGCTCGCACGCGAAGTGCTGCTCGAGCTGATGCGCAGTCGCGCCGAGCCCGGCGTCGATGTGCCCTATCTCTCGCCCGTCCACGAGCCATTCGCGGCGATCATTCGCGCCGGTCAGGCGGCCGGCGAGGTGCGCACGGACTTCGACGCCGCGTTCCTCGGCGAAATGGCACTCGGCGCGCTCAACGTCGCCATCGTCCACTGGATGCAGGATCCGAGCTTTCCGCTCGAAGACTGGTTGCGCCGGGCCGCGGAGTTCGTCGGCCAGGCGCTCGAGCCGCACCCGGCGCCGCCGCGTCCCACATCGCCACGCCCGACGCCGCAGCGCCGCTCCCCACCTCCCCCGCGGGCGCGTCGCCACAAGGGCCGCGGCAAGTCCTGACCAGGAGGCCCTCGAATGCAAGCGCACGTCATCCCGGGAATCGACGAGGCGGAACTGCTCGATCCGCTGCACGCGCTCTGGCGGCGCGCGGACGTGTCGCGTATCGCGCTCTCGGGCACGCCGCTTGGTCTGCAGCCGTCGCCATACGTGCAGGCGGCCTGGCGTGACCGACGCGTCGGTGCAACGGGTCACGTGCGCGTGGCCGCGCTGCATGACGGCGTGCGCCTCGCCTTCCGCCTCGAATGGGAGGACGCGAGCCGCGACGCCGTGCTCACCGATGACGATCGTTTTGCCGATGCCGCCGCGGTCATGTTGCCCGCCGCCGCCGAGGCGCCGATCTACACCATGGGCGCGCCAGGCTTGCCGGTGACGGCATGGTACTGGCGCGCCGACGAACAGCAGGCGCGGGAAATCGTTGCCGAGGGCGTCGGCTCCTCACGCACGGTGGCGCGCGACACGGTCCGCGCCGCCGGTGTGTGGCAAGCCGGCCGGTGGAGTGTCGTCATCGCACGCTCGCTCACGGCCGGTGGCCCCGGCGCCGTCCAGGGTCTCGGCACCGGCGCCGCGATCGGCTTCGGCGTCGCGATCTGGGAAGGCGGCAGCGGCGAGCGCGCCGGACTGAAGTCCTGGTCCGGTCCGGCCTGGCAGAGCCTCACGCTCGAGCCCATGCCCACCGCAAGGAGCTGAGACATGACCCAACGCCAACTCGCGATGGTGCTCGACCTCAACAAGTGCATCGGGTGCCAAACCTGCACCATCGCGTGCAAGCGGCTGTGGACACGCGACGCGGGCATGGAGCACATGTGGTTCAACACCGTCAACACGCAGCCCGGCCGCGGCACACCACGCGACTGGGAGAAGATGGGCGGCGGCTTTCGCGCAGGCATGCCGCAGCCCGGCCGGCTGCCGCGGCGCGGCGAGTTCGGCGATGCCTGGCGCTACAACCACGACGACGTCTTCTTCGGCGGTCAGGGTGCCGACGCGCAGCTGCGTATCCAGGGCGAGGCGCCCGACTGGGGCCCGAACTGGGATGAGGACCAGGGTGGCGGCGAGTACCCGAACGGCTACCACTTCTACCTGCCGCGGCTCTGCAACCACTGCACGCACCCGGCCTGCCTCGCCGCCTGCCCGCGCAAGGCGATCGTCAAGCGGCCCAAGGACGGCATCGTGCTCGTCGACGAAGACCGCTGCCGCGGCTTCCGCTTCTGCATGGAGGCCTGTCCTTACAAGAAGATCTATTTCAACCAGGCGCGCAAGCTGTCGCAGAAGTGCATCTTCTGCTTTCCGCGCATCGAACAGGGCGTCGCGCCGGCCTGCGCACGCCAGTGTCCGGGGCGCGTGCGTTTCGTGGGCTACCGTGACGACCGCAACGCCCCGATCTGGAAGCTCGTCGAGCAGTGGAAGGTGGCCCTGCCGCTGCATCCCGAGCATGGCACCGAACCCAACGTCTTCTACGTGCCGCCGCTCGCGCCGTACCGCTTCGACGCGCAGGGTGACGTCGACGAATCGCGGCCGCGCATCCCGGACGAGTATCTCGAATCGCTGTTCGGCCCGGCGGTACGCGATGCGCTCGCGACACTGAAGACCGAGCGCGCCAGGGTGCAGGGCCGGGGCAGGTCCGAGCTCATGGACCTGCTGATCGGCTATCGCTGGAAAGACATGTTCGGAGGCTTCGACCGCGATCCGGCGACCATCGAATGGAGGCCCGCATGAGCGACTCGACGCACGGCCTGTCGCGCCGTCGGTTTCTGGCCGGCGCGGGCATCGTGGGCGCGGGCGCGCTCGGACTGACGCTCTACCGGCTGCGCGAACGCGCGCCAGGTACGGCATGGGAGCCGGCACAGGCGACTCCGGTGCAGCCGGTGCAATACGGCGATTTCACGGACCTCTGGCGCGAGCGCTGGACCTGGGATCGCGTGGCGAAGGGGACCCACACGCGCGCCAACTGCATCGCAGCCTGCTCCTGGAACGTCTACGTGAAGGACGGCATCGTCTGGCGCGAGGAGCAGAACGCCGTTTACGAACCGCCGCGGCCCGACGTGCCCGACGGCAATCCGCGCGGCTGCCAGAAAGGCGCCTGCTACTCGGACCTGCAGGCGTCCGCCTCGCGCCTGCTGTATCCGCTCGTGCGCGTCGGCGAACGTGGCAGCGGGCAGTGGCAACGCATTTCCTGGGATGAGGCGCTCACGCGTGTCGCCGATGCCGTCATCGACACGGCGGTCGAGCACGGCACGGAGTCGGTCGTCTTCGATCACGGCACGACGAACTCGGGCTACGGGCCCGAGAGTTCGGGCGAGGTTCGCTTCACCGAAGCCGTGCAGACCACGGTGATCGACTCCTGGGCGGGCGTCGGCGACATGCCCATGGGCGCCGTGCAGAGCTGGGGCATGTACAACTGCGAAGGAACCTCCGACGACTGGTTCCGTTCGGACTACATCGTCGTCTGGATCGGCAACCCGGCCAGCACGCGCATTCCCGAAGTGCACTTCATGCACGAGGCACGCTACCGCGGCGCGAAGCTTGTCGTGATTTCACCGGACTACAACGCCACCTGCGTGCACGCCGACCTGTGGCTCAACCTCCGGCCCGAAAGCGATGCCGCGCTCGGCATGGCCGCGGCACAGGTGATCGTCGAAGAGAATCTCCACGACGCCGACTATGTCCGCGAGCAGACCGATCTGCCGTTCCTGGTGCGGGAGGACGACGGGCGATACCTGCGCGAAGCGGACTTGCGCCCAGGCGGCCGCGATGACGCCCTGTACGTCTGGGACGAAGTGGAGCAGCGCCTCGCGGTGGCCCCGGGATGTCAGGGCGACGGCGAGGGCGGGCGCAGTCTCGCGCTCGGCGCACTGCGTCCGGCACTCGCGGGACGCTACACGGTGCAGGACAGGAACGGCCGTCCGCTCGTCGTGCGCCCGGTGTTCGAGCGACTGCGCGAGCGGCTGGCCGCGCACGCGCCGGAGAAAGTCGCCGCAGCGACGGGCCTCGCGCCAGCGCTCGTGCGGCGCTTCGCGCGCGAACTCGCGGCGGCGCCCGCAGCGATGATTTTCGCCTCGTGGGGCGCGTGCAAGCACCATCACAGCGATCTCTTCCAGCGCACGATGATCCTGCTCATGGCGCTGACCGGCAACCAGGGCAAGCCGGGCGGTGGCGTGCGCGTCGCGGCCTGGTGGGGCCTCGACGGCCTGAGCCGCCTCACGACACACGGCCAGCCCGGCGTCCGCGACCTGCTGCGTGTGCTGCCGAAGGCGCTGCGCGGCCTCACGCCGCGCGACTACGAGCAGCTCTACACCGAGCACAGCCAGAAAACGCCCGTCGTGCCATTGATGCCCTTCCTGTACGTGCACGGCGGCTATCGCGAGCTCTGGTCGCGGCCCGACCTCATCGACCCCGCCCTGCCCCGCACCATGGCTGATTACATGCGCGAGTCCATCGACCGCGGCTGGATCGAGATGCACCCGCCCGAGGATCGCTCACCGCGCATGCTCATCTTCACCGGTTCGAACCCGCTGCGTCGCTGGCCGGCGCCGCAGCATGCGCTGCGACACCTGTGGCCGAAGCTCGGGCTGATCGTCTCGGTGAACTTTCGCATGAGCGAGAGCACGCGTCACGCCGACATCGTGCTGCCCGCCGCGGGCTACTACGAAAAATACGGCATCAAGTACGCGCAGAGCTATCTGCCCTATCTCGTGCTGTCCGACCAGGCCGTGAAGCCGCTCGGCGAATCGAAGTCCGAATGGGAGATCTTCGGGCTGCTCGCCGAACGCATCGCACAACGAGCGCGCGAGCGCCGCATCGGCGAGGTGCGCGGCTACCGCGACCGGCCACTGGACCTGGCGCGGGCCTACGAGGTCTACACGTCGGACGGACGCTACGATCCGCACGATGCCGGCGATCCGCTGAAACTGATCGACGACATCCTGCGCGACAGTCCGAGCGTCGGCGGCGTCACGGCCGGGCAGGCACTCGCGATGGGCGCCGTGCCGATCGTGGGCCCTGCACGCCCGGGCCCCGAATACCAGACCAGCAGCGACTACGATCCGCAGGACACGTGCTGGCCGCACCGCTGGTTTGTCGACGACAAGGTCGCCTGGCCCACGCTCAGCGGGCGCCAGCAGTTCTACATCGACCACCCGTGGTACCTCGAGGCGGACGAGGCGTTGCCACGGCACAAGGATCCGCCGGGAGCGGGCAGCCGATACCCCCTGCGCATCAACGGCGGACACACGCGCTGGAGCATCCACGCCATCTGGCGCGACCACGAGCTGATGCTGCGCCTGCAGCGCGGTGAGCCGGTGTGCTTCCTGAACCCGGCCGATTGCCGGCCGCGCGGCATCGACGACAACGACCGCGTGCGCATCTTCAACGATACCGGCGGTTTCCAGGCGCTGGTCAAGGTCGCGGTGGGCGTGCAGCCCGGCGAGGTGATCGTCTATCACGCCTGGGAGCCATTCCAGTTTCCCGGCGGCAAGGGCTGCCAGGAACCGGTCGAGGCACCGTGGAAGCCGCTGCATCTGGCGGGCGGTTATGCGCACCTGCATTACCGCATGTATTACGGGGCGCCGAGCCATTCGCCACGCGGCACGCCGGTGGAAGTGCAGCGCATCGGTGCGCACGCATGACGCCGGCCGTCGGGCCGCAGACCGGATCAGGCGCCCGCCTGGGGCCGGAGACGGCCACGCCCGTCGAGGCTGCCATCGCCGACGCCCGCGCACGCAGTCGCGCGTATGGCGCGTTTGCGCAGTTCTTCGAGTACCCCGATGACGCGCGCGCGGCGCACATCCGCTCTGGTGCACTGGCCGCCGATCTCGTCGACGCACTCGCGGCGCTCGACGTTGTGGGCACGACCGCGACGGACATCGAAGTGCTGAGCGAAGCAGGCGCGCCAGGAACCATGGCCATCGAGTTCACGCGGCTGTTCGAGGCTGGAGCCGGTGGGGCGTCACTCCATGGCAGCGCCTACGGCGCCAGTGGCATGAAGGACATGGAAGAAGTGATGCGCTTCTATCGCCACTTCGGCCTCGCGCTCGCCGAGACACCTCGCGAGCTGCCCGATCACCTCGCGACCGAGCTCGAGTTCCTGCACTTCCTGGCCTTTCGCGAAGCCGGGACACTCGCGGCGGGAGCCGACGCGGGGCCGTGGCAGCGCGCCCAGCGCGATTTCGTCGTGCGTCACCCGGGGCGGTGGGTGCCGCAGTTGCGGCGCCGGGTCGAGCGCCGGCAGCCGATGCGTCTGCATGCGGTGCTGCTCGCGCGGCTCGAAGCGCTTCTCGCTCAAGCGCCGGCACGCTGTGGCGGCGTGACCGGAAACCCGGCGTCGCCGACTTCTGCTTCGGTCTAGCGGCCAGCCTCCGTCTTGCCGCCGGCCAGTTTCTCGAGCAACTCGCCGATCTGGCCGGGCACGCCGTTGCGCGCCTCCGTCACCGCCACGCGCACCGCGTTGGCAAACGACACGCGGTCCGCGCCACCGTGGCTCTTGATGACGACGCCGTCCAGCCCGACCATGCTCGCGCCGTTGTAGCCGCGCGGGTCGAGACGCCCTTTCAGCGCCGCGAGCGCCGGCTTCGCGGCGAGTGCGCCGAGCTTGCGCAGCGGATCGCGCGTGAACTCTTCCTTCAGCACACCGCCAATGAAGCGCGCCAGGCCTTCCATGGTCTTCAGTGACACGTTGCCGGTGAAGCCGTCCGTGACGACGACGTCGACGTCGCCCGAGAAGATGTCGTCGCCCTCGACGAATCCGCGGTAGTTGATCGCCGTCGCGCCCTGCAACCGCCGGTGCGCAGCCTTGATCTCCTCGGTGCCCTTGATGTCCTCCTCGCCGACGTTGAGCAGGCCGACACGCGGATTCTTCATGCCGTGCAGGTCGGCCGCGATCACCGAGCCCATCACGGCGAACTGCACGAGGTTCTCCTCGCTGCACTCGGGATTGGCGCCGAGGTCGAGCATGACGGTGTGGCCGTGCACGGCGGGCACCGCCGAGACGATCGCCGGCCGGTCGATGCCGGGAATCATGCCGAGCACGAAGCGCGCGGTCGCGAGCAGCGCGCCGGTGTTACCGGCCGACACGCAGGCAAGGGCCTCGCCCTTTTCGACGAGGTTGATCGCCACCCGCATCGAGGAGTCCTTCTTCTTGCGCAGGGCGTCCTGCGGCCGCTCGTCCATCGCGACGACTTCCGCCGCCTCGACGAACCGGCAGCGGTCCGTGTCCGCCATGTGCCCGAGCAGCGGACGCACGACCTCGCCGCGCCCGACGACGACCAGGCGCAGGTCCGGTGTGGCAGCGAGGACGTCGAGGGCAGCGGGCACCGCCACCTCGGCGCCGTGGTCTCCGCTCATCGCGTCCACGGCGACAGTGAGCCCGGCGTTCATGCTCGGGCGCGCGACGGCAGGGCTACTCCTTGCCTCCGTCGTCCGCCGGCGTGTCGATCACTTTCTTGCCGCGGTAAAACCCGTCGGGCGTGATGCGGTGACGCGCGTGAGTTTCGCCACTGGTGCGGTCGACCGACAGCGCGGGGGCGCGCAGGTGATCGTGCGAACGGTGCATGCCGCGCTTCGACGGGGTCTTGCGGCTCTTCTGGACTGCCATGCTCTATTCTCCTGTCCGCGGTTCGCGCTCGTCGTCCTTCGCGTCGAGCAGCTCCCGCAAATTCGCGAAGGGCTTCTGCTTCTCTTCGGCCACCGCAGCAGCCCTCGGGCCCGCGGACGACGGCACCAGCGGCACCACCTCCGCACCACTCGAGCGGCACCGCGGATCGCCCGGCTCGTGCGCGGGCACGAGCGGCATCGCGAGCAGCACCTGCTCCTCGATCAGCGCCCCGAGCGACAAGTGCTCCGGCACTCCCACGAACGGCTCGTAGCCACCGGGCACGAGTTCGTCCTCGTCACGCACCACCATGACCTGCGCCGATTCCGCCACCGCGCTCGGGCACGGCTGCAGGCAGCGCTGGCACGCAGCGACCGTTTCGCCGGTGACGCGGACATCGACCGTCGTCCGGCCGTCGAACGTGCCGAACCGGAGCTGCGCATCGATGCGTGTGCCCGGGAGGCCGCCCGCCTCTCGCACTCGTTCGAATTGCGCCAGCGCCAGGTGACGTTCGACGACTGCGGCGCGTGCCGACAGTTCCTTGGCGTTGACCTGATCGGCCGGGCCGGGCGACATGGGCCGCGTATAATAGTGACGCGCCTCTCCCCTGTCAAAGAAAAACGGGGCCTAAATCTTTGTTTCACAAGGGCCTGGTTCTCGCCTCGACCTCGCAATACCGGCGCGGGCTGCTGGCCCGCCTCGGTCTGCCGTTCGAGTGCGTCGCACCGATCGTCGACGAATCGCCGCGGGGCGACGAGGCCGCTGCGGACCTGGCCGCCCGGCTGGCCCGGCTCAAGGCCGAAACGGTGGCCCGGCATCACGCCGGCGCCGTCGTGATCGGCTCGGACCAGGTGGCGCTGCGAGGCCGGCAGATCCTCGGCAAGCCCGGCACGGTCGAGCGCTGCCGCGAGCAACTGCTGGCTTCGTCCGGGCGCGACGTCGTGTTCCTCACGGCCGCGCACGTGATCGATGGCCCGGCCGGCCGCGCGGAAGCGCACGTGGACCGCACGACCGTGCTGTTCCGCGACCTCGCGCCGGCCGAGGTCGACCGCTACATCGAACGCGATCACCCGCTTGATTGCGCAGGCGGCTTCAAGGCCGAAGCGCTGGGCATCGCGCTGTTCGAGAGGATAGAGTCCTCCGACCCGACCGCACTCACCGGTCTGCCACTCGCCTGGCTGTGCGGCGCGCTGCGCCGGGCGGGCTTCGACGTCCCCTGACAGGCACCGCAGAACTTGAAATCCAATCGCCTGACGCTCTATATCATCGCCGGTCTCCTGCTCGGCCTCGTCGTGGGCTACGCCGTCCATCAGGTTCGGCCTGCCGATGCCGCGGACATCGCGGACGGGCTCGGCCTGGTCACGACGATTTTCCTGCGCCTGATCAAGATGATCATCGCGCCACTCGTGTTCTCGACTCTCGTCGTCGGCGTCGCGAAGATGGGTGACCTCGCGGCGGTGGGCCGCGTCGGCGGCAAGGCGCTGCTGTGGTTCGTCTGCGCCTCGCTCGTGTCGCTGACGCTCGGGCTCGTCATGGTGAACTTCTTCCGCCCCGGCGACGCGCTGGTCGGCAAGGTCGTGCTGGACACTGCGACCGACCCGGGGCTGGCCACCGCCTCGCTGAGCCTCAAGGAGTTCATCACGCACCTCGTGCCGGCCTCCGTGTTCGAGGGCATGGCGAAGAACGAGATCCTGCAGATCGTCGTGTTCTCGCTGTTCTTCGGCACCGGGCTCGCCGCCATGCGCGAGAGCGGCAGGCCGCTGGTCGAGATCGTCGACATCGCCGCACACGTGATGCTCAAGGTCACGGGCTACGTCATGTGGCTGGCGCCGGTGGCCGTTTTTGCCGCCGTCGCAGGTGTCATCGCGCGCAGCGGCTTTGGCCTCGTCGCGGACTTCGGCGTGTTCATGGGCGAGTTCTACTTCAGTATCGTGCTGCTGTGGCTGGTGCTGCTCGCGCTCGGCTCCATCTTCCTCGGCCGGCGCGTCGGCAGTCTCATCCAGGCCGTGCGCGAGCCGCTGATCCTCGCGTTCTCGACGGCCTCGAGCGAGGCGGCCTATCCGAAGACGCTCGAGCAGCTCGAGAAGTTCGGCTGCAGCAACCGCATCGCGTCGTTCGTGCTGCCGATCGGCTACTCGTTCAACCTCGACGGCTCGATGATGTACTGCACATTCGCGACGGTGTTCATCGCGCAGGCGTACGGCATCGACCTCTCGCTGGGCACGCAGGTGACGATGCTGCTGATCCTGATGCTGACGTCGAAGGGCATGGCGGGCGTGCCGCGTGCGTCGCTGGTCGTGATCGCGGCGACGCTGTCGCAGTTCAACATCCCGGAAGCCGGCCTGCTGCTGATCCTCGGCGTCGACCACTTCCTCGACATGGCGCGCTCGGCGACCAACGTCGTGGGCAATTCGGTCGCCACGGCTGTCGTGTCGAAGTGGGAAGGCGAACTCGGGCTGCCCGTGGCTTCCGGAGACGCCGCGCTCGAGCGTTAGCGCGGGTATGGAGACATCACCCGACGACGGCCCGGATACGCCATGACGAACCTGGCTTGGTCCAGCCGGACAAGCCGATCACTGCAGGCCGGACGCACGGTCAGCGCGTCTGGCGCCCACGCGCCGGCTTCGTACGCCGCCCGTCGGGCGCTGCCGGGGCACGCGCCTTGCCGCGCGACAGCTTGTCGAGCACCGCGCCGAGTTCCTCGGGCAGCGGCGCGCTGACGAGCATCGGCTCGCGGGTGCCCGGCCGCGTGAACCCCATCGACGCCGAGTGCAGGAACATGCGCTTCAGTCCGTAGTCCGCGAACAACTGGTTGAACACCCGGTTGCCGTACTTGTCGTCGCCTGCCACCGGGTGGCCCGCGTGTGCGGCGTGCACACGGATCTGGTGCGTCTTGCCAGTGTCGATCCCGACCTCGACCAGCGTCGCGAGGTTACCGAAGAACTGCACGGGCCTGAACGTGCTGACCGACGTCTTGCCATGCGCGCGTACGGCCACGTGCCGCTCGCCGCGGCGCCGCTCGTTGGTGTCGAGCGTCAGTTCGATGCGCTTGGTGCCGAGGTTCCACTTGCCGCACAGCAACGCGAGATAGCGCTTTTCCGTCTCGCCCTCGCGCAGTTGCCGGTGCAGGTCACGCAGCGCGGCGCGCCGCTTGGCGACGATCAGGCAGCCGCTCGTCTCGCGATCGAGACGGTGCACCAGTTCGGCATCGGGCAGTTCCGGCCGGGCGGCGCGCAACGCCTCGATGAGTCCGAAATCCGTCGCGCTGCCGCCGTGGACGGCCACGCCGGGCGGCTTGTTGAAGACGACCACGTCGTCGTCCTCGAAGACGATCGAGTCGAGCACGAGCTTCTGCAGCGACAGGCTCGCCGCGCGGGGCACGGCTGGCACCGACACGTCTTCGGCGCGGCGCACCGGCGGAATGCGGACGACGTCACCCAGCATCACGCGCTGATCCGGTCGCGCCCGCTTCTTGTTGACGCGCACCTCGCCCTTGCGCAGCAGCCGGAACACATGCGTCCGCGGCACGTCGCGCAGCTGGCGGACCAGGAAGTTGTCGAGCCGCGTGCCGGCGTCATCCACCGTCACTTCGACGTGCCGGACACCCCGGTGCGCGGCAGCGGCGTCGGCCGGACTGCCGATGGTGTCCGGGTTATTTTTGTAAGCCATTGAATTTCCGGACTTCGCTCTGTTACAGTCGGCCGCGAAGCGCAGCCTGGGTGCCGCCAAGCAACCTCGGTCCGCGCCGAATGAGCGACGCGCTGCTGCCGGTCCGCAGGGCCTGCGGAGCGTGCGCATCTTAGTTGGTTCTGAGAATTCAGACCATCGATCTGCCGTGAACGGCGTCGGTGCCGCAGCCCGGGCGGGCATGCGGGCCGTACGCGCATCCGGCGGGTGCGATGCCCACAGCATCAGGATTCGGTCAGTCGCCGCGCGCCTGGGGCGCCGGTGCACCACAAGAGCAAGCCGAATGAGCGCTCGCGCTGCAGTCGCTGCCAGACCTCTTCCCCGAGCCGAGGCACCATCACCCGTCCCTGTTCACGGCCCCTGCCTCCAGTAACGAGAGGGCCGATGAAGAGAATGCTGGTCAACGCGACTCAGGAAGAAGAGTTGCGGGTAGCGCTGGTCGACGGACAGCGGATCTACGACCTCGATATCGAAATCCCGTCACGCGAGACCAAGAAGGCCAATGTCTACAAGGGTCACATCACCCGCGTCGAGCCCAGTCTCGAGGCGGCCTTCGTCGACTACGGCGCCGACAGGCACGGGTTCCTGCCCCTCAAGGAAGTCTCGAAGCAGTACTTCAAGGACAGGCCGCCCGGCCAGGAGGGCGGTCGCAACATCCGCGACCTGATCGAGGAAGGCCAGGAGATCATCGTCCAGGTCGAGAAGGAGGAGCGCGGCAACAAGGGCGCCGCCCTCACGACCTTCATCAGCCTGGCGGGCCGGTTCCTGGTCCTGATGCCAAACAACCCGCGGGCCGGTGGTGTCTCCCGCCGGATCGAAGGCGACGACCGCGAGCAACTGCGCGAGGCGATGGACGCGCTGCAGATCCCCGACGGCATGGGCGCCATCGTGCGCACCGCCGGCGTCGGCCGCTCCCCCGAAGAGTTGCAGTGGGACCTCAACAACCTGGTCGACATCTGGAACGCCATCCAGGCCGCCTCCGACAGCCGCCCTGCGCCGTTCCTGATCTACCGCGAGAGCACGGCGATCCTGCGCGCCCTGCGCGACTACCTCAACGACGACATCGGCGAGATCCTGATCGACAAGCGCGAGGTGTTCGAGGAAGCGCGCGAATACATGCAGCGCTTCATGCCGGGAAACCTGCGCAAGCTCAAGTTCTACAACGACCACGTGCCGCTGTTCACGCGCTATCAGATCGAGAGTCAGATCGAGTCGGCCTACAGCCACAAGGTGACGCTGCCGTCGGGCGGCAGCATCGTGATCGATCACACCGAGGCGCTGGTCTCGATCGACATCAATTCGGCCCGCAGCACGCGTGGCACGGACATCGAAACCACGGCCTGCAACACCAACCTCGAGGCGGCCGACGAGATCGCCCGCCAGCTGCGTTTACGCGACGTCGGCGGCCTGATCGTCATCGACTTCATCGACATGGAGTTGCAGAAGAACCAGCGCGCCGTCGAGGATCGCCTGCGCGACGCCGTCAAGCAGGACCGGGCGCGCATCCAGCTCGGCCGGATCTCGAAGTTCGGTCTGCTCGAGCTGTCGCGCCAGCGCCTGCGCCCCTCGATCAGCGAGTCGACCAACATCGTCTGCCCGCGCTGCAACGGCATGGGCGTGATCCGCAGCGTCGAGTCGCTCGCGCTCGCGGTGCTGCGCCTGATCGGCGAGGAGGCCCGCAAGGACCGCACCGCCAAGGTCATCGCGCAGTTGCCCGTCGACGTCGCGACCTACCTGATGAACGAGAAGCGCGACTGGCTGCATGACATCGAGCAGCGCAGCCGCGTCGACATCGTGCTGGTGCCGAACAGGTACCTCGAGACGCCCGCCTACGAGCTGCGCCGCGTCCGCGACGACGAAATCGACCTGCCCGAGAACGCGATGATCAGCCACCAGATGGCTGTCGAGCCAAGGATCGACCTCGAGGCCATCGCACAGGCCGAGGAAGAAAAGGCCCCGCCGCCACCGCAGCCCGCGGTGACGACGATCGTGCCGAGCACGCCGGCCCCGCCACCCGCGCCCGAGCCGGTGGCCGCACCGGTAGCGGCCGCCCCGGCACCGGCGTCCGTGGTCG
>JAYRRR010000059.1:0-43432 GCA_041910015.1 Steroidobacteraceae bacterium | reverse complement strand
GCTGATCCGCGCCCAGAAGGCGCTCGAGAAGGTCGAAGGCTCCAACGAAGACCAGGCGATCGGCATCAAGCTGCTGGCCCGGGCCGTCGAGGAGCCGCTGCGCCAGATCGTCGCGAACGCGGGCGAGGACGCCGCGGTCGTGCTGGCCGACGTCAAGAAGGGCAAGGGCACGTACGGCTACAACGCCGCGACGGGCGAGTACGGCGACATGCTCGAGATGGGCATCCTCGACCCGACCAAGGTCACGCGTCTCGCGCTGCAGAACGCCGCCTCGGTGGCGGGTCTGCTGCTGACGACGGAAGTGATGGTCGCCGAGTCGCCGAAGGATGACGAGCACAAGCACGGTGGCGGCATGCCCGACATGAGCGGCATGGGCGACATGGGCATGTAATGACGCACTAGCGTCATCGACTGTCCGTCGCTCGGCTTCGAGCGATACGAAGGGCCCGGGAGGCGACTCCCGGGCCTTTTTTCAGTGCGCCCGGCAGGGCGCACCTTCTTGGAGGTGAAAGTCCTCTACGGACCCGACACGGGGAACCGTTAGCTGCACGGCAAGGGCGGCCCGGGCGACTGGGCGTCTGAAGGAAGCCGGAGGCAAAGCGCTGGCGCGACGAACAGGAAGCGGATAGAGGCGGCGTTGCGGGGTGAGCAGGCCGAAATCCGTAAAGCCCGATACGTGTACGGAACGCGGCGACGCAGATCCGACGCGCATGAGCGTGACAGAGGGTGCGCAATACCCGGGGAGATCTGGCGGGGTGCCGTTGGCTACGAGTGTTGAGAGATGCTCGGATGCCTCGCCAGAAGTCAGCCGAGGCCGTAGTAGCGACGAGGGATCGTGGCGAAGGGCCGAACGACGACACCGAGAGTAGGACGACGGAACTCGTGACCGACCCTGACGACAGAAGCACCGTGAGGAGCGGTGCCTCGCTGCAGGAGCCGAGCCGGAAGCTCGGATACTGTCCCGAGGTGTCGAGGTCGATGCGGCGACCGGCGGGCGAACGAAATCGGAGGATCACGCGACGATGGAGCGCGTGGTCGAGCGAGCCAACATGCGGCTGGCGTACCAGCGAGTGCTCCGCAACAAGGGCGCGGCCGGGGTCGATGATCTCACCGTGGCCGAGTTGAAGGATTGGCTTGCGGCGCACTGGCCGAGCGTGAAGAAGGCACTGCTTGAAGGGCGATATCTGCCGCGGCCGGTGCGTCGAGTGGACATCCCCAAGCCTTCGGGCGGGGTGAGGACACTCGGTATCCCGACGGTGGTGGACCGACTCATCCAGCAGGCGCTGCTACAGGTGCTCTCACCGGTGTTCGAACCGACGTTCTCGGATCGGAGCTACGGCTTCCGTCCGGGACGATCGGCTGCTCAGGCGGTTGTGTATTCCATGTCGAGATGGCTTCGCCGCAGTAGTAGCAGACATTGCCCTGGCGCAGCAGTGCAACAATTGTCAACGCGGCCAGACTACGATCGCCGGCTGCCTCGCGGCGCTCTTTGCTCTTCTGATCAATGGCCCGCCGCGTGTCCGGGTGAATTCGAAAGCTCTCCGATACCCGCTTCGACCTGCACGGTCGACACCGGATTCCGAGCCGGCCGTTCTTTCTACCCTCGCCCGGGAAGTGCTCCGAGGTATGGGGCTTTTCGATCCCGCAAATGCTGCAAATCTGCGTCTGAGTCACGATCGAAGCTCCTCGCATGAGGAGTCACGACGCCAGCGGTCGATCGCGTCTGATGCCGCGACGCAGATCACAGGACGCACCCAACCGGACAGACTCGATGGCTCAAACCGCTCAGCTCGCCCTCTCCGCATACAGGTCCCTCACGGTCGCTGTATCGATAGCGCCTGCTTACGTCGTCGAGGGCTTGAAGCCCAGACTGCTGGACAAGCGCCTTGGTACTGCCGCCCCACCAGAGTAGCCAGCTGTACGTTCTCGTGGGTCAAGGTCAGGAACTGCAGCCCGCGAGTTCCCGGATCGCGCCGATGACGGCCCCCGGGCGATCGCGCTGGATGTAGTGTCCGCTCCCCGGCACGAAGTCGTGCCGTAGAGCCCCGTACTCCGCGGCGATCTCGTCCTGAAGCGTATGCATGAGTCCGCGAAAGGCTGGCGTCTCGCCCGGCGCCGCGCGCGTGCTCGACAGCACGATCGCCGGGATTCGCGAGGACTCCGGGGCTTCCTTGACCTGCGCGCCCGCGGCGACGCTGTCCACAAACTCCTTTCGCATCGTGCCGAACATCAGCAGCGACGCCACCTTCAGCGTCCCGTACATTGCCGGCGCCTCCGCCTGGATGCGCGCGAGCTGGTCCCAGTGCGTGGAGTCCACGAGCACGAGCCCGGCCACTTCATCGGGGAAGCTGCGAGCATAGAACTGCGCGTACAGGCCGCCGAGCGAGTGCGCGACGAGGACGTACGGCGGCGCAACGCCGCGAGCCGTGAGTTCCACGCGCAGTTCGGAGACGATCGTGACGGCGTCGCGATGACCGGCGGCCTTTCCGCTGCCGGGGTAGCCCGCACGGCTGTATGTCACCGTTCGGGCGCAGCCGGATGCGACCTGGTCCTGAACGTTTCGCCAGACATCCAGCGTGTCGCCGAGACCCGCTTCGAAGACGACCGTCACGGGACCGTTGCCTGCAACGCGGAGCCGGAGTTCGCCTTCCCGCGTGCCGGAGCCCAAGGCCGGAGCGCAAGCCGTGAAGGCCGCGAGCAACGCCGCGACGCGCGCGATGCGCTTCATGGCTGCACCTTCGCCTGCATGAGGCGGATGGCAAGCGTCGTCGCTGCCTCCGCGACCTGCGGCGTATCCGCATTCGCGACCACGACCGCGGCGACGTCGTGCTGCGCGTCCACGATCATGAATGCGTAGAAGAGCCCCGAGTTGCCTTCGTGAAAGCTGATCTGCTGGCCGTTCTCGCCGATCACGGCCCAGCCGGACGTGTACGCGAATCCCGCCGGCGGCGTGTGCATCCGCAGGAACGTTCCAGTGTCGAGGAGCGTCGCCGTACCGCGCAAGCCGCGCAGGTGCAGTTGCACGAACCGGGCGAAATCGCGCGTGCCGAGGCTCAGGTTGCCGGCCGGGTTGATCCATCCAGGCATGCGATTCCCTTCGTCGGCCGGATGCACGGCAACCAGGCGTCCGTCGACCATCTCGTGCCCCCACGGCGCGTCCATGGGTCGCGCGGCGCCGGGCCAGCCGAAGCTCGCGTGCATGCCGAGGGGATCCAGCAGCCGGCGCTGAAGCAGCTGCTCGTAGCTGCGTCCCGTCACGCGCTCCAGCATCGCCGCCGCGACGACGTAGCCGGCGTTCGAATACACGGTGGCGGCGCCCGGCACCGCGACCGGCGGCTGCCTCAGTGCCCACCGCGCCGCTTGACGGCGCTGCGAAACCACGGAGCCGCGGAATCGTGGCACGCGCACGAGCTCGTCCCTGGTGACGAGCGGCACCAGGCCCGACCGGTGATCGAGCAGTTCAGCGATCGTCACCGCTCGGTACTCGGTGCGCGCCGTCGCGATGGCGTCCGGGAGCACCTCTTCGATCGTCGTGTCCCAGCGCAGGCGCCCGCGCTCGATCTCCTGCGCGATGAGCGTCGCCAGCATGGCCTTCGCATCCGACCCGATCGCGAACGCGTCGTCGTGCGTAATGCGATCGGGAGAACCCGCCCGCCGCCGCCCGCTGGCATAGACGTCGATCGAGTCCGACGTGATCACCGCGGCCGCAAGCGCGGGCGCGCCCGAGGCCTTGCGCGCCTCGGAGGCGAGCCGGCCTTCGCCAGCCGCCCCGGCCGCCATCGGCAGGAACAGCGTGGCCGCCAGCAGGGCGGCAAGTCCGGCTCGAGCCGGGACCGTTGCAGAAGACATGAATCAGCCCTCCATCGGTTGAATGAAACGACGGGAGCCAGGATGTCCACTGCGCGGCTGGGCATCGTCCGCGCCGATCGGATCGGACGCCCGGCCGGGCCGGCCGGACGCGGCCGGTCAGCCGGCCCGGCCTTTCAGGCGATAGGCGGACGGGGTCATGCCGGTGTGCTGGCGAAATGCGGCGTTGAAGGCGGCCTTCGAGTTGAAGCCTGCCGACAGGGCCACGTCGAGGATGGTCTGCGAACCGTACATCGGGTCCGCCAGGCAACGCTGGACCTCGCGGACGCGCTCGCGGTTGACGAAATCGAAGAATGTCGTCCCGATTTCCTCGTTCAGCAACTGCGACAGGTGGTGAGTCGAGACGCCGAGGCGTTCCGACAGCTCGTTCAGCGTCAGGTCGTTTTCGAGCCAGGGCTTTTCTGTCTGCATGAGCGCCTCCAGCTTCTTCCGCAATTCCGGAAGGCGCTCCTTGTTGAGGCCGGATCGCGCATAGCGCGCGCGCGCAGCTTCTGCCGTGGCGGGCGCCGGCCCGTCCGATTGCCCGGAGTCGGCCCTTTCGCTGCCGTCGGCCGGCAGCGGGGGCAGGGGCGCAAAGGCCGTGCGCCCGGCGAAAACCGCCGGCTGGCGCAATCCCAGGTACGCCAGCAGGTAGAACCCGCCCGGAATGGCCAACCGGTCGAGCCACAGGGCCCAGGACTCATCTAGCAGGAGACTCGCGATCAACGCGAGCCACATGCCCAGGTTTACCGCCAGCATCCACTTGAGCCACCCGAACGTCCTGCGCTCCAGCGACGAAAACCGGGCGCGCAGCTCCGATCCGAACCGGCGCAGCGACAGGAAGCACGCGCACCAGTACGCCAACAGCTGGCTGGCGGCCAGCAAAACCGCGGGGCCCGCTCCGGTCCCGCCGGCGGACATCTCCGCCGCGAGGACCGCCTGCTTCTCCGAACCGCTCATCAGGTGGAAAGGCAGCAGTATCAGCAAACAGAGCAGGGCCGGAATGAAGTGCAGCAGCCAGCGCGGGTATGCCGGATCCGCATGCATGGTCAGGCGCCGCACGTACATCCACAGGCACGGGCCAACCGCGAATATCAGCCAGTCCGGCAGGTGCGCGAGGTGCGGAAACGCGAATACCAGCCGCGAGTCCTCGAGGAAATCCCCGAGCGAGAGCAGCGCAAGTGCACTGGCATAGCCCGCGAGCCAGAGGTTCGCCGCACGATTGCCGCGCCGCGCCGTCGCGAGCAGCAGCGCCAGCAGGAAGCCGATCGCGACTCCGACAATCTCAAATGCAGGCTGGAGGCCGGGCATGATCGTTCTTCAGGCGCATCGGTTCGCCGCCGTCAAATATACTGCATGCATGCGCGCAACCCGTCCACGGCGCCTCGCGCTTGCGTTCCTCCTCGGACTTGCCGCGACGGCGCGTGCCGCCGCACCGGCGCCCGCAGTCGAGGTGCGGCCGGGCCCCGCGTACATCGAGCGCACCCGCAATTCGCAGGCCGTCAATTTCGACTTTCTCGTCTCGAATTCGACCGGCGAAGCCCTGCGGCTGCGCGGAATCGAGGTCTCCGTCTACGACGACTCCGGCCGGCTCCAGGTCAGGAGATCAGTCAACGACAACGGCAACAGCCCGGGCATCGCGACGGTGAACCGGCTCCGGATCGGCGCCGGCGAGAAAGTCCTTCTGTTCAATCCGTTCCACACGTTCGACGACGGCATCCGGCTGTCTTCCCTCGCGTTCAGGTTCGACTGGCGCGGCGAGAAGAGCGATCGCGCCGTTTCCAGCGAAGCCACCGTCGCGCCGGTCGAGTATGTCCCGAAGGCGGAGTTGCGCCTCCCGATGCGGCACCGCTGTCTCGTCTGGGACGGGCACGACTTCTATGCCCATCACCGGCGGTTCGACTACCTGAGCCCGTACTCGGTGGCGTCCGGCACGACTTCCAACGTTGACCGCTACGGTCACGATTTCGTCGCTGTCAACGAAGCGGGCGAGATGTATTCCGGCGACCCCGCGAACAACGAAAGCTGGTTCGGGTTCGGTGCGCCCATCCATGCGGCGGCGTCCGGAAAGGTCGTGGCGTCGTTCGACGGCGGACTGGACAATCGCGAAGTCGACGAGGTGCGGTACAAGTCCGACAAGCTGGCCGACTACGGAAACTACCTCGTCGTCGACCACGGCGGCGGCGAATTCGCGCTGTACGGTCACATCCGGCAAGGCAGCGCCCTCGCGCACCCGGGCGACACTGTCGAGCGCGGCCAGCACATTGCCGACGTCGGCGCCAGCGGCAGTTCCCTGATGCCGCACCTGCACTTCCAGCTGCAGTCGGGACCGGATACGAGTGCCGAAGGACTGCCTTCCTATTTCACCCGCTTCACCAGGGTACTCGGCAGTCGTAGCGTTCCGGTTTCAGCGGGTCCCGTCGACTCCGGTGACTTCATCGAGCCCTCCGCCGATCCTCGCTGACCTGCGGGCGGAACCGGGCGCGTCACGGCGTGACGGCCAAGTCCTTGGAATAGGTCACGTTCATCGCGTTGTCGTACCAGCCCTGCACGCGCGCCGCGACGAGATGCTTCGAGACGTAGATGTACAGCGGGATGATCGGTGCGTCGGTCAGCAGCTCGCGCTCGGCCGTTGCGAGGTACGTCGCGCGCCGCGGGGGGTGGACATCGCCGCGAAGGAGTGACTGCGCTCGGCGCAGTCGCGACGGGCACGGGTTTCGTGCAGGCCGGTGGGTGGCGCGGACCCCTGGCGGGACAATCAGAGGCTGGCTTGGCTCCGTGGCGGGGGCTCGCCGAAGCGGCCCGTGCCCGGACGGGCCGGTCCAAGCCCCGCGAGCGGCCGGTGCGGGCCGACCCTGAGGTTCACGATGCAGGCCCGCTCGGGCAGGGAAGGCATCTTGGAAGTACTATCCGTCTGCTGACGCGTCGCGATGAATTACAGCAACGCCTTGACGCCATCCGTGCCGACTACCGGCGCGGATTGCCGGCCGACTTTGCCGAGCAGGCCGCCGAACTGGAGAATGCCGAAGTGCTCGCGGCCATCAGCCGCGCGGCGGCCGAAGAGCTGGACGGCGTGCACGCCGAGCTGCGCCGCCGCGGCCTGATCTGAGCCGGCGCGTCCGGCGCGTGGTGATTCGGAACGTTTTTCCGCTGAACGTTTCTCTGCTGAACATTCAACTGCTGACAGGTGAAGCATGTCCTGCCGTATTCCGCGGGCCTTTGTCCGCGAAGCCGTGGCCCGCATCGAGGCCGATTTTCAGCGCAGCGCTGATACGCATCTCATTCCCCTGCCGATGCCGGCGTTTCCCGGCATCGACCTGTATTTCAAGGATGAGTCGACGCATCCGTCCGGTTCACTGAAACACCGGCTGGCGCGTTCGCTGTTTCTCTATGGTTTGTGCAACGGCCTGATCGGCCCCGACACCACCATCGTCGAAGCGTCGAGCGGCAACACGGCGGTCAGCGAAGCCTATTTTGCCCGCCTGCTCGGCCTGCCGTTCGTGGCGGTGATGCCGCGCGACACCTCGCCGGAAAAAATCCGCGCCATCGGGTTTTATGGCGGCGATTGCCATTTCGTCGACACTGCCGCCGACGTCACGGCGACCGCGGCGCGCATCGCTGGCGAGCGTTGCGGACATTTCATGGATCAGTTCCTGAATGCCGAACGCGCTACCGACTGGCGCAGCAACAACAACATCGCCGAATCGATTTTTTCGCAGATGGCGCGCGAACGGCATCCGGTGCCGCGCGTGCTGGTGTGCAGTGCCGGCACCGGCGGCACTTCGGCCACGCTCGGCCGCTTCATCCGTTACCGCCGCCACGACACCGAGCTGTGCGTCGCCGATCCCGAGCATTCGGTGTTCTACGACTGCTACATGCAGAACCGCCGCGATCTGACGCTGGCGCGCGGTTCGCGCATTGAAGGCATCGGCCGTCCGCGCTGCGAAGCTTCGTTCATTCCCGGCGTCATCGATCAGATGATCAAGGTGCCGGATGCCCACAGTGTTGCGGCTGTGCGCCTGCTGGAAACACTGATGGGCCGGCGCTGCGGCGGCTCCACTGGCACGCAGTTTGTCGCCGCCCTGCAGGGCGTGCAGGCGATGCGCGAGCGCGGCGAGCAGGGCTCGGTGGTGACGCTGATCTGCGACAGCGGTGAGCGCTACGCACACACCTATTTCAACGATGCGTGGGTGGCGGCGCAGGGAATGGATCTGGATGCGGCGCAGACGGCCTTGCAGGCCTTGATCAGCGGCTGAGAAATTGCCGGTCGGTCAATTCTGTGTTGGCGTCGCGCGCACGGCGCCGGTGCAGCACCCGCCCGAACTGCCGCTCGGGGCACGGGCGCCGCCGATGCCATCGGCGCTGCTGTGAACTCGACGGGGAGCGGTGACGGCGCTCGGCGCTGGCACGACGGGCGCGGGTCTCGTGCAGGCCGGCGGGTGGCGCAGACCCCTGGCGGGACAATCAGAGGCTGGCTCGGCTCTGTGGCGGGGGCTCGCCGAAGCGGCCCGTGTCCGGACGGGCCGGTCCAAGCCCCGCGAGCGGCCGGTGCGGGCCGACCCTGAGGTTCACGATGCAGGCCCGCTCGGGCAGGGAAGGCATTTTGAAAGTACTGTCCGTATCCGTCAGGAGGCCCGCCGCGTGGAGATTGCGCGCCATGCCCCGATCCATGGCGCCGAGGTCGAGGAACCCAATCGCCGGACCCATCTCAGAGGCCGCTGCAGGATTCTTCCATGACCTTGCGGGCGTTGGCCTTCGCGACCTCGAGCTCCTGGCCCGACAGGTAACGACGCTCGCCTTCGCTGGCGCCGGGTTCGTACATGCGCTGTGCGGTCTGGTAGGCCTCGTGCCGCGCCCGGGCCTCGGCGCAGCGCCTGGCGCGGCCCTCGGCAGGCAGCTGCGTCGCCTCGCGGGAGCCCGCGGCCTTTGAGGCCGCCTGCCTGGACGCGGTGTCGGCCTCGGAACAGTGCTTCATGTCCTCGTCGTAGCGCTGCTGCACCTCCATCGCGTCGGTCGAGCGCGACTTGATGTTCAGCCTCTCTTCCGGGAGGACTTCGGGCTTGTCCGTGTAGACCGACCGGCCCCTGGCGTCAGTGGACCGGAAGGCCCTGCTGGCCTCGGCGCCACCCGTCGCGAGCAGCACGAGCACGAAGAAGACGGTCGGCATCATGCGGATTGCCTCCTGAGCAACGGCCGGGGTCTATCAGGACGTGGCGGCATGTCCCGCCCGGGGCCGATGCGCAGGTCCAAACTGCGACGGAGTGCCACGCCATCCACCGATGCAGCCGGGTGCGCGAGCTAGCCAGGATCCGACTCGGCACCGGCGGCCAGGCGCAACAGCCCCCGGAATGCCTGGCGGGCTGTCGAATGACCCTGCACGACCTGATGGACCTCGTGCGCGATGGGCATCCTGACGCCGTGGCGCTCGGCGAGCGCGATGACGGTGGGCACGCTCTTCACGCCTTCCGCCACCATGAACATTTCCGCGATGATCGCATCGATGTGCCGCCCCTTGCCGAGCTCGACGCCGACGTGACGATTGCGACTCTGCGGACTCGTGCAGGTCGCCACCAGGTCCCCGAGGCCCGCGAGTCCGGCAAACGTCGCGGGCTCGCCGCCGAGGGCCACCCCGAGGCGCGTTATCTCGGCGAGGCCCCGCGTGATCAGGGCCGCCCGGGTGTTCTCGCCCGCGCCCTGGCCGTCGCCCATGCCGACCGCGATGGCCATCACGTTCTTGAGGACACCACCGAGCTCGCAGCCGATGACGTCGTGGTTCGTGTAGACGCGGAACAGCCCGCTGCGAAACAGCCGCTGCAGCGCCGCGACGATGATTTCGTCCTCCATGGCGATGACGCTCGACGCCGCGTAGCCGGCCATGATCTCGCGCGCCAGGTTGGGGCCCGACAACACGCCGACCGGATGCCCCGGCAACAGCTCCTCGACGATCTCGGTCATGCGCCGGCCGGACGCCAGCTCGAGGCCCTTCGTCAGGCTGACCACGGGCACCCATGGTCGCACGTGCTCGCGCACCTGCTCGAGCACGCCACGGAATCCCTGCGACGGGACGCCCATGATCACCACGTCCGCGTGCTCGACTGCCTCCGCGGCATCGTGGGTCGCCCGCAGGTGGTCCGGAAGACTCGCATCCGGCAGGTACCTCCGGTTGGTATGCTCCCGATTGATCTCGTCGACCGTCGCGACGTCGCGCGCCCAGAGCAGGACGGGCGCATTGCGCGCCACGAGGGCCGCGACCGTCGTGCCCCACGACCCGCCGCCCAGGAGGCCGACCCGCAGCTTCATGTCCTCGTGCTCCGGGCGGGCCTGCGACGCGACCTCGCCGCCCTGGCCGGCGTCGCGGCGTTCGGCGCCTCGTCCTGACCGAGCGCGCGCAGGAACATTCCCCGCACTTCGGCGACGTGCGCGCTGATCGACGCCGCTCGCCAGTCACGTGTCATGACCGGCGGCAGCACCTCTACGCGGACCGTCGCCGGCCGGAACAGTTTCGCCCCCTTCGGCTGCGAGTCGAGCGCGTTGTGGATCACGACCGGCACGATCGGGACGCCGGCCTGCATGGCGAGATGGAAGGCGCCCTTCTTGAACGGGCCGAGGCGCTCGGTCTCGCTCCGGGTACCTTCGGGCGCGATGGCGAGCGAGATGCCCTTGCGGAGCACCTCGACTGCCGGGGCGAGTGCCGCCACCGCCTTCCCGCGGTCGGCCCGGTCGACGAAGGCGACCTGAAGCGCCTTGAATACCGGACCGGCGACCGGATGGCGGCGCGCTTCGATCTTCGCGACGCCGGTGAATTTCTCGCGCAGCAGCTTCGCGACGATGAGGGCGTCGGCCTGGCTCTGGTGATTGAAGACGAACACGGCCGGGCGATGCGACCAGAGGTGCTGGCGTCCTCTCACGTTGATCTTCAGTCCGATCGCCAGCGTCGCGAAGTCCGCCCAGGATGCGAGGCCGAGGTCGATCCCATCGCGCGAGGATCCGGTCAGCCCGTCGAGCGCGCGGCCGCCGAGCACGAGTGGAATCATGCTGCCGTAGGCCAGCAGGGTTCCGACGGCCCCACGGACACCCGGGGCGCGTGGTGCGAAATGCTGCGCCGGCCAGCCGCGCTCGCGGGCCAGCGTTGCGAGCCGGGCGTCCGGGTTGAGCACGTGCGGCTTGCCGACGAGTTCGAGCAGCGGCAGGTCCTCGGCCGAATCCGTGTAGAAATGGCTTTCCGGGAGATCGATTCCCACGCTGGACGCGAGCCTGCGGGCGGCCGTCGCCTTGCCTTCGCCGTAACAGGTCGGGCGGATGACCCTGCCGGTCAATACGCCGTCCTCGACCTCGAGCTGCGTGCAGAGCACGTGCCCGATGCCGAGGTGGCGGGCCACCGGCTCGATCTGGTAGCGCGTCGCGGAGGAGACGATGGCGAGCGTGTGGCCCCGTTCGCGATGCGCATTCACGAGTGCCTTCGCTTCCGGGTAGATCCGCCCGATCAGATGCTTGCGGAAGACGTCCTCGCCGAGTTCCTCGAGGACGGACTCCGCCACGCCCCGCAATGCAACGGTGGTCCGGCCGACGAGGCTGGAAAAGCCCGCACGACCAAGCTTGTAGTCGAGCATCGCTCCCAGGTTCGCGAGTATCTCCCGTGGCGGCATGGTGCCGCGCACGAGACGTTCCCCGAGGTAGGGGTAGGCGGAGAAGCCCTCGAGCAGGGTGCGGTCCAGGTCGAAAAACGCGCCGACCCTGCGTCCGCGTGGTGCCTCGCCGACATGTGCGGTCACCGCGCGATGGGTCCTCGTCCGTGCGTGTGTGCTCATGCAGCTAGCCTTGCGGGATGCGTTCGCGCGTGGATCGCTGCTGGTCCGCGAGCAGCGCCAGACGATCGATGCGGCGGGCCAGCGTGGCGCATTCTGCCGCGAATTGTTCCCGTCCCGATCGAAGCGGCCCGGCCTCGCCGGCGAGCAGCCCGCGATGTTCGGCGAGCTTCAGTGCCGGCTCGAAATACGCCCGGGACACGGATTCTTCGCTCGTCACGCGCCGTTGCCGCACGCGCTGCTGGCCGAGCGCGGCGCAGTGCTTCAGGAATGGCTTGATCGACAGGGATTGTGTCGCGTCCTGCCGCAGGAGAGCGTCGGCCAGGACCGCGTACGCCTCGACGAACGGGCGCAGCGCACCGGGCGCGAGCAGCGGGTCGAGCGATACGAGCAGCGCCTCGATGGCTGGGCGGCCGGACAGCTGCCTCTGCCAGTCCGGTGCGCGGCGCGCGAGGTCGCTCTCGATGGTGGCGAGGAATACTTCCTTGTCGTCGAAGAAAAACTCGAACTTGAGCAGGTCGCGTACGCGCAGCGCTTCCGCACGAAATGCGTCGACGGATCCGGGGCCTTCCTGTTCGGTCAGGCACTGCAGCGCGAGCTCCGCGACGGCCGTCGGCACGAAGAAGTGCACGCAGGTGTTGCGGCAGTAGGCGGCGGCCATCGCGGCCGATGGCGGTACCGCGTAGACGGGCGTGATGCCGTCCTCGTGGATCTCGACAACACCGGTTCGCTGCAATTGCCCGAGCACCGTCTCGAGCACCTCGCGGGATGGAATCTCGATGTCCCGTGTCGTGGGCAGGTCGAGCTGACGCACGAGCCCGACCAGCGCCCGCAGCTCACGGGCGAGCTCACCGAATGTGAGGGCGCGGTGCCCGCGGGCGAGGAGCACGAAGGTCACGAGCGCGCTCGCCATCACCGGCGTCACGGCGTTCGCCTGCACGGCGAGCTGGAAGGCGATCTTCTGCAGGTCGAGCTGCGATGCGGCAACGTCATCTCGGTTCGGGCCGAGCGCCCCGGCGAGCGACACGCCGGCGCCGAATCGCACGTGGATGCGACCGAACGGATTGCGCAGGCCACTCACGTACTTCATGAACCACGACGCCGATTCCGGCTGCTTCGCCTGGCCCTTCGCCTCGGCGACGTAGTCGGCGATCTCGGGTACCTGGTCGTACACGATCGCGACGGGAATGAGCATCACGTCGGGTGCAGCCGATCTCGCATAGGAATCCACCACGTAGTTGAGGAGCCCGTAGCGCGGTGGCATGAGCTTGCCGGTGCGCGACCGGGTGCCTTCGAGCGCCCAGAGCAGCGGGAAGCGCTTCTCGACGAGATAGTCGATGTAGCTGCGCAGCACCAGTTTGTACGCCGGGTCGTCGGCGAAGCTGCGCCGGATGAACACGATGCCGGCACGGCGCCCGAGTGCGCCGAGGCCTGGGAGATTCATGTTGATGCCGCCAAAGAAGTGCACGGGTGGAACGTCCATGTCGCGCAGCATCGTGATCATGAGGAAGCCGTCGAGATGCGACTTGTGCGTCATGAGGAATACGACCGGCCGATGCCGAGCCAGGTCACGGACGCGGCGCACGTCGTCGGCCGGCACCTGGATCGCCGGGTCGAAGCCGCGCGTGTACAGATGGCGTCCCATCGCCGCCATGAGATCGAGGTAGAACGTGCTGTGGGCCGCCGCCATTTCCTCGAGGCAGGCGCGCGCGTAACGGCGCGTTTCCCCGGGCGTGCGACGCGTCTGCACGGCGATGCGCTCGAGCGCGGTCTGCAGGGCCGGCCGGTCCAGCAGCTCGTCGGTGACGAGTCGCGGGACCTTGTAGCGTGCGCCGCGCACGCGGGCCTCGGCGCGCTCGAGCGCGAGGACGGCCTGGCGGCCGATGAACTGCGACAAACCGGTCGGATCGACGGAACCGTGGGGGTGGCTGTGCAGGTAACGTCGACGCAACGCCTCGAGCGTCGCGCCTTCGGCCGCGATCGGTCTCGCCCGCGAGGGCGCGCGGCGATGGAGCCAGCGCTGCATCAGCGATCCCGGTGCGCGCTGACCACCGACGCTGAATGCTGCAAATCCGGTGCGCGCCGACCGCTCGCCATGCGGCGGCAGCCAGAGCATCCTGAGCGGTACGAAGAAGGCGGGCGCGGCCGCGCTGCAGAGGGCGGATATGCGCCGCAGGGTGGTGGCATGGAATCGCGACCCCCCGCTGCGCAAGCTGAGGATCTCGGTTTCCCCCACTGCGGCTGCGGGGCGGCTTGCGGGGCGCTGATCGTGCAACCAGGCCTCGACGAGGCGGCGCTCGAACCGGGTCGTATGGTCGAGGAGGAAGACGACTGGGTGGCCGTCGCAGGCCGGCCACGGCGTCATGTCTGATTCGTACGTCACGGCCGGCGCTTCCCGCATGTGCAGCGCCCCCCCCTTGCACGGAAATTTGACTCAGATCACGATGACTTGCAATCAGGCTCCGGCAGCGCGGGTGCGGGAACGCGATGAAGGTTGAACGGTCCGGCATCGAGTCCATGTCGGCGGTGGATGCGTTGCTGTATCGGGGTGACGAGCACCCGCGCGGGCTGTCGGCCACCGGCGCCCTCTGCCTGCTCGACGGGTCGCCGACGCAGGCACGCGTGATGCAGGCGCTCGAGCGGGCCAGCCGCGCATTCCCGCGCCTCCGGCAACGTGTGATCGCCCCGTCGCTGAGAGTGCAACTGCCACGCTGGGTGACGGATCCCGACTTCGACCCCGGGGACCACGTGCGCAGGGTCGACGTTGCCCGGCCGGGAACGCTGAGCGACGTTCTGGATGCGACTCTGCCCGCGCTCTCGGCGCCGCTCGACGACGACCGTCCTCTGTGGGAGGCCATCCTGCTCGACGGCCGGGAAGGCGGCGGTGCCCTGTTGTTCAGGATGAGCCATGCAGTGACCGATGGCATCGGGGCCCTGCGGCTGTTCGCAGCGCTGTTCGACGCAGGCCCGGTACCGCAACCGAAGCGGTTGGCGCCGGTGCGGCTGCCGGGCCATCCCGTGGTCGCCGGAATGCAGCAGCACGTACCACGGCACATGCCGGATGAGTTGCTCGGCGAAGCATTGCGCGCAGTGCCCGGCCTGGTCCGTGCCGCGCGGTCGGCCGTGCGGAACCCGGCATCGGTCGCGCTGTCTGCCGGGCATTACGTGGCGTCCATGCGGCGAGTCATGGGACTCCCCTGTCCGTCCGCGCCTGCCCTCGATGGCCGCAGCCCCGCGCGCCGCTGTGCGGTGCTCGAGGTGCCGCTGCCGCCACTCAAGCGTGCCGCGAGGAGGCTCGGTGGCTCCATCAACGATCTCTGCCTCGCCGCGGTGGCGGGCGCACTGCGCGAGTACCAGATCGTCATGGGGTTCGTTCCCGCCGACGTGCCCCTGGCGATTCCTGTGAACCTCCGGGAACGCGGTGAGTCCGCGGCCGGAAACTACATCGGCGCGATCACCGTCGCCCTCCCGGCGTCGGAGGCAGATCCCGCACGCCGTCTCGACGCCATACGATCGGCCGTCCGGGCGAGCCGGGGCGAACCCGCCATCCGGGTGCATTCGCGGATGGCGCCGGTGCTTGCACGCGTTCCGGACACGGTGCTCGAGCGCGTACTCAAGGTCGTGCCTCGTGCGGACGTCCAGGTCAGCAATCTGCCCGGGCCTGCCGAACGGCCCTGGTTTGCGGGCCGCCGCGTCAGCGCGGTATTCCCGTTCGGTCCAGTGCCCGGTGTCGGGGCGATGATCACGTTCTTCTCGCTGGCCGGCACCTGCTTCCTGGCCATGCACTTCGATCCCGCCTCGATCGCGAGACCGGAGGTATTCGCGACCTGCCTGCGACAGGGATTTGCGGCAGTGCTCATGGCGAGCGGGCAGCCCGGCGCAGTCGGTGCACTCGGCGCACCCGTCATCGATCACGGCCCGTCGCCAGCACCGCCCGACGCCGGCGGCAGGGCCACTCCGCGAAGGGGACGCAACCCGTCCCCGCCCGCGCGCCCCGGGACTGCGGGGCCGCGGCGCCGGGCGTGAGCGCATCCGATCCCCGGCGAGCGGTGACGGCGCTCGGCGCTGGCACGACGGGCGCGGGTCTCGTGCAGGCCGGCGGGTGGCGCAGACCCCTGGCGGGACAATCAGAGGCTGGCTCGGCTCTGTGGCGGGGGCTCGCCGAAGCGGCCCGTGCCCGGACGGGCCGGTCCAAGCCCCGCGAGCGGCCGGTGCGGGCCGACCCTGAGGTTCACGATGCAGGCCCGCTCGGGCAGGGACGGCATTTTGAAAGCACTATCCGTTGACGGGCTGCTGGGCCGTGGCGTTTGCGAGCCCGCAGGCCGGATGGCGGGTGGGCACCGACGGCCGCATCCTCAAGATCAGCTTCTGACACACGCGCCGAGGCGGTGTCGGAGTCTCAGCGCGGCATGAGCTGAGACTCCGGCATCACTGGCTGGCGTCTCTGAACCTTCGAAAGTCACTTCAGATTCTGGTCGAACCACCGGTACCCGGCGTACATCCCGAAACCAGCGGCCAGGACGCTCACCAGGAAGCCGGTGGCGAAGCCGATCTTCGAGCCGAGCCACCAGCCCGCGTAGCCCGTGACGCCTGCAACCAGCCAGCCGATCAGTCTGCGCATCAAGCCCCCAACGTTCGCCTGACGGAATGGCCCACCGGATCTGGCAATGGCGCAAATAGCCTGGCGGCGCGCGTAGCAGACAGGGTCGCACGAAGCTGGTGAACTGGATCAAGGACATCGAGAACGGCGAACTGAGGCAGGCTGCCGGCACGGGCGTGGCGCAGCACGACGTCAGCTCGATCGGCGAGAACTCGGAGTGGACGACGAGCGCGGACAGCAGTTACGAGGCTCGGGGCTCCGCCGACAAACGGTGCGCCTGCGCGATCAAACCCGCACGGCCCGCAGGAATCCCTGCTTCGCGTAGGCGAGGATTCCCGCATCACGGGTCGCGAGCGCCACACCGTGCGTCCGCGCGGTCGCGATCAGGAACCGGTCCGCCGGGTCTCCCTGCGGCTCGCCTGGCAACAGCGTGCTCTCGACCGCCACCGCCGCATCCAGTGGGGTCAGACGAATGCCAGGAGCGGCCAACGCCCGGTCGACCCAGTCGCGCAATGGCACGGCCAGCTGAATCCGGCCGCGCGCCGCATGCATGCCGATCTCCCACACCGAGATCGCCGACACCAGCAGGCCGTCGCCCCGACGGGCCTCCTCGAGCTTCCTGACGCTCGCCGGGCGCAAACGATCGGCAACGCCTTCGGCGTACCACAGCCAGACGTGGGTATCGACGAGTAAGGCTCTCACTTCCCCGAGCCGGCGCGGCGAGAGCGCGGCTTGTCCCTGACCGCCCCGCGGAGTTGATCATCATCGCCCGAATCGGCGCTCCATGGATCACCCGACGGCGAGATGACGTCGCCCTTGATGGTGACGGTGTCCTTCAGGTAGCCGAACGACGACCGGGGCGCCGCCGCAACCGGCGCCAACTGCGCCACCGGCTTGCCGTGCTTGGTGATCACGATCGGCCGACCCGTGCTGGCGACCTCGTCCATCAGCCTCAGGCACTCGGCCTTGAACACCGCAGCAGGAATGCTCATGTCGGCCCTCAGTCATGACCACTATTTCTGGTCATTATAGGCGGCGGAAGAGGAGCAGCAAGGCTGGATGCTCAATTGTTTCCGCGGCGCACGCCGCCGGCGGGACATTGCGCAGGGCCACAACCAAACCGCTGGGGTGCAGGCTGGTCCTGCAGGCTCGCCTTCGCGATTCGACAATTGCGCCGAAGCGCCGAGAAATCGGATGTCGGCACAAGCTTGGCGAGATCGTCAGTGACTGTCTTGCCGATCTCCGGTGGATTCATGTCAGGTCCGTCCCCGGCGACGGATCCTCCTCCGGGCTCGATCACCGCGCCGACTTGATCCTCGTCCACACGCGATTGACCGCGTGCATCTGCTCGGGCGACCAGGACCGGTCGAGGATCAGTCGCCGGTAGACGTCCTCCGACGGGTAGATGGAGGGATTGTTGCGGACGGCCTCGGCGACGTACGGCAGCGACGCGGCGTTCCCGTTCGCCTGCCCCACGGTGTTGGTGATGGCGGCGATGACTTGCGGCTCCATCAGGTAGTCGAGGAACAGGTAGGCGTTCTCCGGATGCGGCGCATCGGCCGGGATCACGACCATGTCGCACCACAGCGGCGCGCCCTCCTTCGGGATCACGTGCGTCACCTCGACCGGTGCCGCTGCCTCGGCACCACGCTGGCGTGCCTGCTCGATCCCACCGCTCCAGCCGGCCGAGAGGCAGACCTCGCCGCTCGCGAGATCGTTCAGGTATTGCGATGAGTGGAAGTAGCGAACGTACGGCCGCACGCGTGCGAACAGCGCCTCCGCAGCCGCAAGGTCTTCCGGCCGGTGGCTGTTGGCATCGAGGCCGAGGTAGATGAACGCGAGCTGGAACATGTCGGCCGGAGAATCCAGCCACGTGATCCCGCACTCCGCGAGCTTCGAAGCCATGGCCGGATCGAAAATGGCAGCGAGGCTGTCGATCGTGCGTGTGCCGAGCACCTTTTCGACCATCGCCGGGTTGTAGCCGATGCCCGTCGTCCCACGCAGATAGGGCACGCCGTGCTCGTTGCCCGGGTCGTTGGCCTGCACGAGCTGCATGATCTGCGGGTCCAGGTTGCCGAGGTTGCCGAGCCTCGACTTGTCGAGCTTGCGGAGCACACCGGCCTGGATCAGCCGGTACGTCAGGGCGCCGGAGGGCACGACGACGTCGTAGCCCGAGGATCCGGTGAGCAACTTGGTCTCCAGCACCTCGCTCGCGTCGTAGACGTCGTAGACGACCTTGATGCCGGTGCGCGCCTCGAAGTCCCGGATGGTCGACTCGGCGACGTAGTCGGCCCAGTTGTAGACGTGGAGGACCTTCTCGGACTGTGCCGTGGCAGCGGTGTCGTCGGCCGTGCCGCAGGCGACGAGGAGTGACGCGAGGAAGATGGGCAGGAAGAGCTTCATCGTCCTCTTCGGCGCTGGCGGTGCATTGTTGTTTTTGGCGGTTTCCATGGATCACACCCGGCCGCGGGGAGGTGCCTTCATTGTCTGGGTGACGCCGGCTCGCGAGCAAGGCACCACCGGCCGCGGCCCGCGAACGACCGCGATGCCGAATCGTGCCTCATGTGGAGCGCCACTCAGCCGCCTGCCAGCGCGACCGGCCGCACCCGCCGGTCGCCGCTTTTCTCTGTCGCAAACTTGTCAATTCAGGGTCGTGCCGCGAGCAGCGCTGCGCGGCCACGCCTCAGCTGGGTTCACTGAAGGGCTGACGATTGCTTCTCATTCGGAGTCCGCGGCAGAACTGGGCGCCTCGTCCGCCACTTGCACCTATTCCCCTGGCCGCCACCGGGTGACACGAATGACCTGCCGGTTGGCCACCGAACAGGGGACGGTGTCATGGGACACATGGTCGCGAAGGACGTCCATGGCGCGCTGGTCGACAAGCGCGCGGCGCGCGGAACCGAGCCAAGGGTGCGCGCCGTCTACGTGCGAGTGTGGCAACGCGAGCGTGGCTCCTGGCAAGTACTGCACGATTTCACCAAGGCCGTGACGCCGTGAACGGCGCCACTGTTCGGCTAGGTCCGCCTGGAGCGGTCCTTCTGCTTCAAGACTGAGTTCACCATCCGGCCGAACGACTTGTCCTGCTTGCGCCGTTCGACGTAGGACAGCTCGTGAAACAGCGACTCCTTGCGCAGCTTCAGGAAGTTCCGCAGGTGTTCCTCGCTCAACTCGCGCCGCTCGACCGCAGCGCGCACAGCGCAACCCGGCTCGCTGACGTGGCTGCAATCGGTGAACCGGCAGGACTTCGCAAGTTCGCCAATGTCGGTGAAAGTCTCGTCGATGCCGGCGTCGACCCCGAGCATTCCGAGTTCGCGCATGCCCGGCATATCGATCAGCAGGCTGCCGTTTGCCAGCACGATGAGCTGGCGTCGCGTGGTTGCATGACGCCCTTCCCCGGTGTGGCTCACGTCCCGTGTTTCGAGGCGCGCGTCCCCGATGAGGCGATTGGTGAGCGTGGTCTTGCCCACACCCGACGAGCCGAGCAGGCAATAGGTCCTGCCAGCGGTCATCAGGTTGCGAACCTCGTCGATACCCATACCGGTGACGTTGCTGACGCAGACAATCGTCGCGGCCAGGCCCGTGAGCCGGATGCGGGTGATCATCTGCTCGAGTTCGGCGGCATCCACCAGGTCGGTCTTCGTCAGCAACACGATCGGCGCGACGTGGCCGTCCCGGACCATCACCAGGTAGCGCTCCAGCCGACGTACATTGAAGTCGAACTGGCAGGCCTGGACCACGAACGCGGCGTCGACGTTGGCCGCGAGCACCTGGTAATCCACGTCCGGGCCCGGGACTTTCCGCCGGATGAACGACCGGCGAGGCAGGACGTCGTGAATGCTCGCGACCGTGGCCGCATTCCGGTAGCGCGCGCAGACCCAGTCACCGACACACGGCAGGTCACCGGCCGTCACGGTGGCATGGACGAGCCGTCCGGTCAGTTCGGCGGGAACCTCGCCCCGTTCATTGCGAATGACGTACCTGTTTCTGTCGACTGCGACCACGCGGGCAAGCGCAAGGGTTGCGTCGCGCCGGTCCGCGGCCAGGCCGGCAAACCAGGGATCCAGGCCGAGTTCGCGCAGTTGCATGCCGGCAAGGTGGCAGAAATCAAATCCACTGCCAATCCGGCGTCATACCGGGCGTCGGGCTGCGTTTCAGGCGGGCAGGCGCCGGGAACGGCAGGTAAGGACCTGACACGCCAGCGCGCCGAACTCGTCGCCCGCCCGCAGGACGCTGCGCCCGACGTCACTGCACGACCTACCACCGGCGAAAGACCGGCACGGCCTCGATGAACCCGTGGTCTGCGCAATCGATGGCGACTCATGGCGAGTTGGGCTCGCTTGCATGCATGCACCGGGTCGATCATCGTGTTACGGTCATATCGACCATACTGACCGTATTGATCAACTGCCAGTGCCGCCATGATCCGTAAGTCGGCCGCTGTTGCTGCCCGACAGAACTTCGGCGACCTTCCTGAACCAGGTCCACTACCGCAGCGACAGCGTGCTCATCACCAAGGATGGCAAGCCGGTCGCCGCATTGGTGGATATCGAACTCTCCGAGCGCATCCGCCGCATGCGCGAGGACTTTCTGGACCTGACGGACCGGATCGGTCAGGCGTACGCTGGCGTCGATCCAGGGCTGGCAGAAAGTGAAATAGGCGAGGCGATTGCTTGCGCACGCAAGGCGCGCGTAACTGCGCACCGCTCACCATCTCCCGCCCACTCGACGCTCAGCTCTGCGTCAGGCACCCACGGCGGACGGCGGCGCTGGAATCTGCCCATGAGCCCCACCGTTCTGCGCATCGGCCCATTTCGGTCTTACTTCTTCACGCGTGAGGGGCCGCGCAATGCGAAGGGGCACATCGAGGCCCATGCCGATGAATTCCCTACCGCTTGGAAAAAGCACTTCGGCAGCTGAAGTTACAAACGCCTCGCCCGATGGCTTCTGGCTGTTGCTGGGTGACGAGGAGCTGTTCGTTCCGTTTTCTGGGTTTCCCTGGTTCCGGGACGCGACGATCGCCAGGATCTGCGATGTTCAGCGGCCATCGCCGCATCATCCTTATTGGCCGCAACTGGACATTGATCTGGCCGTTGAGTCAATTCACAACCCTTCCAAGTTCCCGCTGGTCTCTCGCGCGCCCAGTTCCTCCTGCAATTGGCCGAGAGTTGCAAGTCGACCTGCAGTAACGAATTTGAAGCGTTTCTTGCGGCGGCTATTATTTTCTCGCGAACTGCACTACATCGGTTGCAGGCGGAGTCTGAAGACCATCCCAAGCGGAAAGCTTGGTCTGAAGCATTGAAGCAGAATCGGTCGGTAGAGTTCTTCCGGGTGCACGGCGACTTCATCTTGAAGGAAGGGCCGCCCCGCTTGGGTCAGAAGATAGTTCTTGGCCAACGCGTCGAAAGCGCCAGCGATCCATGCACCGCGACGGCACCACCCCCATTGCGCTCGAGCCGCTGGAGCTGATGGCACGCCTGGCCGCGCTGGTGCCACCGCCGCCGCGGCACGAAGCGATGAGCTGGGCACGGCGACTGACGCGGGTGTTCGGCATCGAGATCGAGGCCTGCCTGCGCTGCGGCGGACCACTGCGGATCATCGCGAGCATCGAGCAGCCCGAGGTGATCGCGAGGATCCTCTCGTACCTGGAGCGCACGGCGCCGGTGCAGTACCCGCCCGAACTGTCGCTCGGGGCACGGGCGCCGCCGATGCCATCGGCGCTGCCGTGAACTCGACGGGGAGCCGTGGCTACGTTCGGCGCTGGCGCATCCAGGGCCCGTGATCGGGCGGTGCGGACCGACACGGAGTTCCCGTCTGCCAACCGGCCCGGGCAGGGGAGGCGGTTTGAAGGATGCGCCCGGCAGGGTGCACCTGCTTGGGCCGCCCGCGCCTCAGACTGCGGCAAACCGGTCGCCCGGCGTGTAGCGGCAATCAGCGTCTCCGCACACTGGTCGGAAACGGCGCGCCGAGGCGATAATCGAGCCCTGCAATCGCGATCAAGGCGAATCCTGCGTGAACCAGGTCCTGATCCTCGGTGCTTCGTACGGATCGCTCTTCGCCACGAAGCTCCTGCTCGCCGGCCATCGCGTGCGGCTGGTGTGTCTGCCGGACGTGGCCGAACTCATCGCGAACGAGGGTACGCGGGTGCGCGTTCCCGTGCAGGGTCGCGACGAGCTGCTGGAACTCGATTCGCGCGACCTGCCGGGTCAGTTGTCCGCCTCGGTGCCGTCGGCCGTGGATCCGACCGGCTACGATCTCGCGGTCCTGGCGATGCAGGAGCCGCAGTATCGGTCCGATGACGTACGCGCACTCCTCACCCGCGTGGCGGCCGCGCGCGTGCCGTGTCTCTCCATCATGAACATGCCGCCGCTGCCGTTCCTCGCCCGCATTCCCGGCATCGCAGTCGATGCGCTGCGGGACTGCTACACGGACGCCTCGGTGTGGGATCCGATCGACCCCGTGCTGCTCACGCACTGCAGTGCCGACCCGCAGGCCTCGCGCGTCCCGGATGCGCCCCAGAACGTGATCCAGGTGCGCCTGCCGACCAACTTCAAGGCCGCGCAGTTCGAACGACGGGAACAGTCCTCGGTGCTGCTCGGGCTCGCCGCGAGCGTCGAGGCGGCCAGGCTGGACACGGGCTCGACTCGCGTGAACGTGCCGGTCAAACTCAAGGTGCACGATTCCGTGTTCGTGCCCCTGGCCAAGTGGCCCATGCTGATCACCGGCAACTACCGCTGCATCGGGCGGGACGACGTTCGATCCATCGAGGCGGCGGTGCACGCCGACCTCGAGGCCTCCAGACGCATCTATCAATGGGTGCTGGGGCTGTGTCGCTCCGTCGGCGCCACGGTACAGGATGCCGTGCCGTTCGAAAGGTATGCGGCAGCGGCGACGGCGCTCAAGGCGCCGGCGTCGGTCGCCCGCGCGATTGCGGCGGGGGCCACGCGTATCGAGCGCGTGGATCGCCTGGTCCAGGCAATCGCCGCGCAACACGGTGCCCGTCTCGCCGAACTCGACGAGATCGTCGCCACCGTCGATGGGCGCCTCGCTCGGGCATGAGCCAGGACTACGAAATCACCCGCTTCCGCCCCGAGCACCTGCCCGGCGTGCTGGACGTGCTCGGTGCCCTGTGGACCTGGGGTCGGGACACGCGCGAGAAGCTGTTCCGCTGGAAGTACGTCGAAAACCCCAACAGCGACGAGCCGCTCGGGATCGTGGCGCTCCATGGCGGCCAGGTCGCGGGCTTCCGTGGCTATTTCGCCAACCGCTACGGCACCGTGCCCGGCGGCCCGGATTTCGTGATCCTGCATCCGGGCGACACCTGCGTCGACCCCGCGCATCGCAACAGGAACCTGTCCGTCGCGATGGGCAACTTCGCCAAGCAGTACGACCGTACCCGGTACCGGATTTTCATGAACATGACCAGTAGCGCGAACTCGTTGCCGGGCTACCTGAAGATGGGCTTCGTGCCGCTGGCCAGCAAGGTGCACCTGACGCGCCACGGTGCGAACCCGCTCGACTGGCTCCGAAGCCGCCAGGCGCAGCAACCGCGGCCGTTGACGGACAGCCGGATCAGGTTCGGCCGGTTCGGCGACGTGCTCGTGACCGATTCACCGCTGCCCGCCGAGATGGCGTCGGTCGCCGAACATCGCCGGCCTGGGGCGCCCGTGCTCCGGCCACGGCAGGACCAGGCTTTCTTCGCGTGGCGTTACCGGAATCCCGTCCAGAAGTACGTGTTCCATTTCCTGATGGATCGCGATTCGGTGCGCGGCTACGTGGCCATGGGCGTTTCGCCCAACAACCGGATCGGCGAGATCCTCGATTACGGCGATCGGGGCGACGGCGCGGTCGACGGAATCCTGCGTCACGTCGTCCGCAGCGGTGCGTTCCTGCGGCTCAAGGTCCGCAGGTACGGCGTCGACGAGCGACTCGCCGCGGCCGTGCGCACGCTGGGCTTTGACATCGATCCGCCGTGGCGGAGAATTCTCGGCAGGCGACTCGGGGAATCGGCCGCTTTGCCGCTCCTGATACGCCCGATTGCCGACGCTTGTGCCGAGGACGACTGGTTCATCGACGGGCTCGATGTCCGTCGCATCGAGAACTGGCGTCTGAAGCCGATCTGCTCCGACGCGGATTGAGTCGCCGGTCCCGCGGGAAGGCGCACCCGACGGGCGTGCCGGGCACGCCGGCGGGCGGTCGCGCGGCCGAAACCGTGACGTCGGTCGCCGGTTATGTCGCGTTTCCGTTGCAGTGTGCCGCCCGGATGTGGTGTATGAAGGACATGCAGGAGCCCGCCAGGGACGATACGACCCGCCTCGAGAAGCAGAGGCACTTCATTCGCGCGATGTCGAAATCGCTCGACGGCCGCGTCGTGTCCGAATCCGAGCATGACCTGCTCGACTCGATCTTCGGCTCGCTGCTGCTCGGCAAGGACGTCTTCGGCATGATCGGCGTCCAGCGCCCGCACAACCGGCGGCCCGGCGATCCGATCTACATCGCGGTCCACTACCTCTGTCTGCGCAAGCTGATGCACGAGCGGCCGGACAAGGCCTGGCACATCGTCGCCGAAGCCTGGGGTCTCAAGCGGCGGCAGGTGCGCTGGGTGATCGCAAACAACCGCGTTCCCGCCCTCAAGGTGCTGGAGCGCTTCGGCACCGACGCTGACGCACTGCTGCGTCTGTGCGAATGGCGTGCGCAGGGCGACCGCAAACGCGCCAGTGCCGGCGCCGGTGCCGGTGTTACAGTTTCGGAAAAGCCGAAACGCCGCTGATCGACTGACCGCCGACGGCACCCTCACCGGTCGCCGAACACCTGCAGGCGTTGCGTCCCACCGGGTCTGTCGCCCCTGCGGGCGTCAATGTGGCAGCCGACTTGCCAAGCGAACCGTAGCACCGGCACCTGTCACCGCTCCGCGCGTATGCGCAGGACCGTCCACCAGACGAGCGCGCCGACCACGGTGAGCATGACGGCCATCAGGACCGCCATCTTCGGCCCCGCGAGTCGCCAGGCCTCGCGCAGGCCAAACGCCACACCCACGGGTGTGGTCACGAGCAGGATCGGCTTTGCGATCTTCAAGCCGTCAGTCTTCGCGTGGTTTCCAGCCGGACGGCGGCATCGCGTCGAAAAACATCTGCACGCGGTGGATCAGGTTGTTGCGGTCGGCCCAGACGACCTGCTCGTCCAGCCGTTCCATGCGGTCCTGCTCGGTCGGATCCTGCTCGAGGCCGTGCCAGAGCGGTGGCGGCGGCGGCGTCTTGCCGCGCTTTTCCGCTTCCTCCGCGAGCATCTGGTGCAGCCGCTCCCAGTACCGCATCTCCGGGTAGGCGCGCCCCCGCAGACGGTGGTGGACGAGCAGCCTCCGGGCGCGGCTCGACGTGCGGATCCGGGTGGCCATGTTCCAAGCCTAACAGAGCTGCCGGTGTGACGGTCTCGGTATCTTCATGTCGGGCCGGCGCGGCTCGTGTTGCGGCTCCGGTCGGCGTCAGGCACCTTACGGGGCAGTTCCGGAAACTGTCACACCGGTACCGAGCGACGAACGATGACCCTGGCGTACTGGTGCGTGCTGGCCGCAGGACTGCTGCCCTACGCGGCCACGCTGACTGCAAAGATCGGCGGCGAGCGTTTCGACAACCGTAATCCGCGCGACTGGCTGAGCGCGCAGGCGGGCTTCCGCCGGCGCGCGAACGCGGCGCAGTTGAACGGCTTCGAGGCGTTCCCGCTGTTTGCGGTTGCGGTCATCGTCGCGCACCTCACCGGTGGGGCGCAGGGGCACATCGACGCGCTGGCTGTCACTTTCGTGGCGGCGCGCGTGGCTTATCTCGGGTTCTATCTGGCCAACCTCCCGGTGCTGCGCTCGGTCGCGTGGTTCGTCGGCCTTTTCAGTGCCGTCGCGCTGTTCTTCTGAGGTTTTGTTGAGCAATAGGTGCCCGTGTGACGGATGTCGGCAATCCGTCCGCACATTCCGGGACGCGACCGCCGATGCACCTTTGCCAGGCACGGAGTCGTAGGCCGAACTTACCGAAGCCGTAACACCGGCGCCCGGAAGAAATACACGGCCAGCGCGGACCAGATGAACGCGAAGCCGATGCCGCGCTGCACGTCGAAGGGTTCGCGATACAGCCAGAGGCCGAGCAGGAACTGCAGCGTCGGCCCGATGTATTGCACGAGCCCGACTGTCGACAGCGGGATGCGGCGCGCGCCGAACGCGAACAGCGCGAGCGGCAGCGCTGTGACGAACCCGCTGCCGGCCAGCAGCGCCGTGACGTGCGGAGTCGAGTGCCCGAACGCACCGGTCCCCTGTGCACCCAGCCACAGCAGGAACGCGAGCGCCAACGGCGCGAGCAACAGGGTCTCCGTCGCGAGCCCGGGCACGGCTTCGACCGCGACGACCTTGCGGATCAGCCCGTAGAGCCCGAAGCTCGCGGCAAGTGCGAGCGCGATCCACGGCGGCCGCCCGCCGATGACGGTCAGGTACAGCACGCCCGCCGCGGCCAGCCCCACGGCGAACTTCTGCTGTCCGTCCAGCCGCTCGCCGAGCAACAACACGCCGAGCACGACATTGAGCAGCGGGTTGATGAAATACCCGAGACTGGATTCGATGACGTGCCCGTGGGTGACGGACCAGACGTAGATCAGCCAGTTCAGGCTGACCAGGGTCGCCGACGCGACGAGACGCAACCGGGTCGCCGGATTCGCGATCGCGACCCGCACCGCGCCCAGTTCACCCCGGACCGCGAGCCACGCGAACACGAGCACGCACGACCAGACGATCCGGTGCGACATGATCTCGAGCGCCGACAGTTGCGACAGCGGCTTGAGATAGAGCGGCAGGAGGCCCCAGATCGTGAACGCGGCGACCGCGGCCGCGAGGCCCGCACCGGCGCCGGCGGCCGGGGCGGTCGCATCGGCGGCATCGTTCGACGAATCGGCCATGGGGCGCGCATTGTTGCAGAACGCGACGATCGCGGTTGGACGAATGGACATGGAAGCCCGTGAGGATCGCGTCGGGCGCGGCGGGAGGGACTGGAGGAACCGCTGCGGGTCGCGCAGGCCGGTCGTGGAAACTGCGGAGCGTCGCGCAGGGCGGCGCCCGGCATCCTGTCACCCATGGACAACGGTCTCGACTGTAGCCGCCTGCAGCGTGAGTGGCGCACGATGCAGGCCATGATGGCGATCTACTGCGCGGGCCATGGACACGCGCGCACCGCAGGCAAGAGCCTCTGCGCCGGATGCAGGGAATTTCTCGACTACGCGGTGCAACGACTGGAAAAATGCCCCTACGGGCCGGCCAAGCCAACCTGCGCGAAGTGCCCGATCCACTGCTACAAGCCCCGGCCGCGGGAGTTCGCGCGCCAGATGATGCGCTACTCGGGCCCGCGCATGCTGCTGCGGCACCCCTGGCTCAGCGTGATGCACTTCGTCGACAAGGCGCGCCGCGTCGAGCACCCGATGGAAATGCGGCGGCACAGGCGCGGAGCGGCCAACGACTGACGGATCGCCGCCAGCGGCCGAACCCCGGCTGTCCGCCGATTCGCCTGCCCGGCGGAGGACTACAACGGCAGCGGTGACCGCGGACCTCAGCCCTCAATCAGGAAACAATTGCCTGGGGTCAGACCCCACGCGAGACCAGTCATTCATGGCGGGGATTGCTCCCGCGGGGGTCTGACCCCAGCCACGTGAAGGTTGAGGCCGCCCGCGGCACGGAACCTCCCGCGTCGCGGGCGAATCCGATACCCTGCGCGCCGGACGCGAGGTGCGTATGCAGGACCTGAGACAGTACGTCGTCGACATCCCCGACTTTCCCAAGCCGGGTATCCTGTTCCGCGACATCAGTCCGCTGCTGCGCCGCCACTTCTCGGTCACGATCGAGGCGCTCGAGGCGCTGTTCACCGAGGACGAATGGGGCGCGGTCGAGGCGGTCGCGGGCATCGAGTCGCGTGGCTTCATCCTCGCCTCGGCGCTCGCGGAACGGCGCGACAAGGGCTTCGTGCCCATCCGCAAGAAGGGCAAGCTGCCGCCGCCGGTCGTCGACATCGTCTATGACCTCGAATACGGCACCGGCGTGCTGGAGATGCAGGCGGGGCAGGGCTGCCTGCTGCTGATCGACGACGTGCTCGCGACCGGCGGCACGCTGGGCGCCTCCGTCGCGCTGAGCCGGCAGGCGGGCTATGTCGTGCGCGGGATCGGCGTGCTGATCGACATCGGCATTGCGCCGGGCTTCCGCTGCGACGAGCACGTGCCCCGCGTCGTCATGACCTACCCGTGACGGCTCGCGTGGGCGGGGCGCCGACGCCATGACCGACGATGCAGGCGTGCCCTGCCCGCGTCGCGCGACGCTGGTGTTCATCTTCGTCACGGTCGTGCTCGACATGCTCGCGCTCGGCATGATCCTGCCCGTGCTGCCGGGCCTGATCGAGAGCTTCGTCGGCGGTGACACAGCGCGGGCGGCGCAGATCTTCGGCGTGTTCGGCGCCGTGTGGGCCGTCATGCAGTTCGCGTCGATGCCGGTCATGGGCGGCCTGTCCGATCGCTTCGGCCGTCGGCCGGTGATCCTGCTCTCGAATCTCGGCCTCGGCCTCGACTACGTGCTCATGGCGCTGGCGCCGAACCTGCGCTGGCTGTTCGTCGGCCGCGTGGTTTCCGGCATCACGGCCGCGAGCGTGAGCACTGCCATGGCGTACGTCGCCGACTGCACGCCCGTCGAGCGGCGTGCGAAGAGCTACGGTCTCGTCGGCATGGCGTTCGGCATCGGCTTCGTGCTCGGCCCGGCACTCGGCGGCCTGCTCGGTTCCGTCGACCCGCGTCTGCCGTTCTGGGCCGCGTCGATGGCGAGTCTCGCGAACGCGGCGTACGGCTACTTCGTCCTGCCCGAGTCACTGCCGCGCGAGCGACGCCGCGCATTCGAATGGAAGCGTGCCAACCCGCTGGGCTCGCTGCGCTTCCTGCGCGCGCACCGCGAGCTCAGGGGCCTCGCGGCCGCGGCGTTCCTCAGCAACGTCGCGCACGCCGTCCTGCCTGCGGTCTTCGTGCTGTACGCGGGCTACCGTTACGGCTGGGATGAAAGGGCCGTCGGCCTGTCGCTCGCGCTGGTCGGCGCCTCCTCCGCTCTTGTCCAGGGCGCGCTGGTCGGGCCGCTCGTGCGTCGCCATGGCGAGCGCCGGATCCTGCTCGGCGGATTGCTGGCCGGCGCGGCGGGTTTCACGGCCTACGCGTTCGCCGCGAGCGGCGCGGCCTTTCTCGCCGGCATCCCGATCGTCGCGTTGTGGGGTCTCGCCGGGCCCACGGCCCAGGGCCTGATGACACGGCACGTCGGGCCGACGGTGCAGGGCGAACTGCAGGGCGCGATGGGCAGCCTGCAGGGCGTTGCGACCATCATCGGGCCGATGCTGTTCGCCAGCACGTTCGCCTGGTCGATCCGCGACGGTGCGATCTGGCACGTGCCGGGCGCCGCGTTTCTGCTCGCGGGCGCTCTGCTCGTGCTGGCCTCGGTGGTCGTCGCGCGAGCCACGCGCACACGGGGGGTGACGTGACGTCGCACGACGCGCTGCCCGGGCCGTTCGCGGCGGCGATCGCGGACAAGCTGGAGCAACTCGGCGGGCGCGCCGCGCTGCCCGCGACGGCTGCCGGCGTCGAGATCGAGGCGAGTCTGCGCCACGTGTGGGCGTGCAGCGCATTCTGCGCCGACGCCTGTCTGCGCGACGCCGGCCTGCTGCCCTGGCTGGCGAGCGATGGAACCCTGCTGCGGGATCTCGAGCGCGGCACGCTGACGCAAGCCATCGACGAAACGACCGCGCCCGGCACGACGGACGATGATGTCTTCATGGCCTCGTTGCGCAGATTCCGGCGCCGGCACCTCGTGCGCATCGCGTGGCGCGACCTCGCCGGGCTCGCGCCCGTCGACACGATCCTGCGCGAACTGACGCTGCTTGCCGACGTCTGCATCGGTGCGGCCTGCCGCCACGCCACCGCGGTGTTCGGTCGACGACACGGCGTGCCGGTCGGGGAGGATGGCAGCGAACTCGCGCTGCTCGTTCTGGGCATGGGCAAGCTCGGCGGCGGCGAGCTCAATTTCTCGTCGGACATCGACCTCGTCTTCGCCTTCCCGGAGCACGGCGAGACGCGGGGCCCGCGGCCGCTCGAGCACGAGGAGTTCTTCACGCGCGTGGCCAAGCGCGTCGCGCAGCTGCTGGGCACGCCGACCGACGACGGCTTCGTCTATCGCGTCGACCTGCGGTTGCGGCCATTCGGGGATTCGGGCCCCGTCGCCGTCAGCTACGGCGCGATCGAGGACTACCTGCAGCAGCATGGGCGCGACTGGGAGCGTTACGCCTATGTCAAGGCGCGCCCCGTCCACGGCGAGGCGGGCTTCGATGCGCTCTACCGCGACGTGCTGCGGCCGTTCGTGTATCGCCGCTATCTCGACTTCGGCGTGTTCGAGTCGCTGCGCGGCATGAAGGAGCTGATCGCCCGCGAGGTCGAGCGTCGCGAGCTGCACCAGAACGTAAAGCTCGGCCCCGGTGGCATCCGCGAGATCGAGTTCATCGTGCAGGCGTTCCAGCTCCTGCGCGGCGGTGGCGACGCGCGGCTGCAGACGCGCAGCCTGCTCGAGGCCTTGCCACGGCTCGCCGGCCAGAAGCTGCTTCCGGCGGAGGCGGTCGACGAGTTGCTGGCCGCGTACCGTTTCCTGCGCCGCGTCGAGAACCGCCTGCAGCAGTGGAACGACGAGCAGACCCACGAGTTGCCGGAGGGCGGACACGAACGCGCGCGACTCGCGCTCGCCATGGGCCTGCCGGACTGGGCGACGCTGCAAAGCGAGCTCGACGCGCACCGCGATCGCGTGAGCGCGCACTTCCGGCGCGCGGTGTTCGCGCCCGCGCGCGCCGGCGACGAGGCCGATGCCGACGCCGCGCTGGAACACGTGCTGGCGCCGGAACTCGACGACGCGCGCCGCCGCGACCTGCTGGGAGTGCTCGAAGCACCCGGGCACATCCCGGCGATCCTGTCGCAACTGCAGGCCGTGCGCGAGGGAGCGTATTACCGCCGTCTCGACGAGACCGGCCGGCGCCGGCTGCACTCGCTTCTCCCCTGGCTGCTGCGCGCGGTCGTGCGACAGCCGCACCCGGAGGTGACGCTAGCGCGCGTGCTGAACGTCGTCGAGCGTATCGGCGGACGCACCGTGTATCTCGCGCTGCTCCATGAAAACCCGGTGGCCCGCGAGCGCCTGCTCGAGCTCTGCGCGCACTCGAAATTCCTCGCCGACCAGATCGCCGCCTTCCCGCTGCTGCTCGACGAGCTGCTCGACGAGCGCCTGTTCGACGCGGTGCCGACGCGCGCGCAGTTTGCGGCGGAGTTGCGCGACCGGATGAGCGGCGCGGGCGCCGACGACCCCGAACGACAGGTCGATCTGCTGCGACAGTTCCAGCGCGCGGCGATGTTCCGCATCGCGGTGCCCGACCTGACGGGACGCCTGCCGCTGATGAAGGTCAGCGACCGCCTGACGGACCTCGCCGAGCTGATCGTGCAGGAAGCGCTCGACCTGGCCTGGCAGCAGATCACCGGGCGCCACGGCGCACCGATGTGCGGGCCCGACGAGCGGCAACTGCGGCCCGCCGGTGCCATCGTCGTCGCCTATGGCAAGTTCGGCGGTATCGAGCTGGGCTACGGCTCCGACCTCGACCTCGTGTTCCTGCACGACTCGCAGGGCGAAGTCCAGCACACCGCCGGTCCGCAGGTCGTCGACAACGGCGTGTTCTACCTGCGCTTCGTGCAGCGGCTCGTGCACCTGCTCACCGTGCACAGTGCCGGTGGCCGGCTCTACGAGGTCGACACGCGGCTGCGGCCGAGCGGCAAGGGCGGTTTGCTGGTGCAGAGCATCGAGGGCTTTGCGGACTATCAGCGCGAGGAGGCGTGGACCTGGGAGCACCAGGCGCTGCTGCGTTCGCGCGCGGTGGCGGGCACGCCGGCCCTGTGCGAGCGCTACGAGGCGCTGCGCATCGAGCTGCTGCGCGCGACGGTGCGCCGCGCGACACTGCGCGAGGACGTGCGCGCGATGCGCGAACGCATGCGTGCGGAACTGTCGCACTCGAAGGCCGGTGAATTCGACCTGAAGCAGGATGCGGGCGGCATCACCGACGTCGAGTTCCTGGCGCAGTACTGGTCGCTGCTCTGGGCCGGGCGGCACGCGGAACTCGTCACGTATTCGGACAACATCCGCCAGCTCGAGAGTCTCGCCTCGATCGGCCTCGTGCCGCAGGCGACGGTCGACGTGCTGACGGGGGCGTACCGGACCTATCGGCAGCGCTTGCACCGCCTGTCGCTCGAGGGCGGCGGAAACGTCGCGCCGGCCGACGAGTTCGCCGCGCCGCGCGCCGCGGTGAGCGCGGTGTGGCGGGAGACGATGGAGTCGGACGTATAATCGGGGCGGTCTCCTGGTGCCCCGTGATTGGTGTCCCTGTGCAATGGCGGTATCCCCCTCATGGCCGAACTGCTGGTTCCCGTTTCCCCTGGCGAGCTGATCGACAAGATCACGATTCTCGAGATCAAGTCGGCGCGCATGACCGATGCCGCCAAGCTGCACAACGTGCGCACCGAACTCGCGCTGCTCAACGAAACCTGGAACGCCTCCGGCTTTTCGCGCCAGGCGGACATCCGGGAGGAGTGGAACGGGCTCCGCGACGTCAACGCGAAGCTCTGGGACATCGAGGACCGGATCCGCGACCAGGAGCGCGAAAGCCGCTTCGACGCCGGGTTCGTCGAACTGGCGCGCGCGGTCTACGTGACCAACGACGAGCGCGCCGCGCTGAAGCGCCGCATCAACACGCGGCTGGGGTCGCAGCTGGTCGAGGAAAAGAGCTACAAGGACTATCGCAAGTGATGCGGTCGCCGGACGGCGTCCGGTAACGGCACGTCGCACCCCTTGTCGCCCACCCCGGGGCTCCGCGCTGGCGGGTCGCGATCAGATTCCTCAGGCGTTCACTTCTTCAGCGTGTATTCGGCGCTGCAGTAGGGGCACTTGGCCCAGCCGGTCTGCTCGACGGGCAGGAACACGCGCGGGTGCGAGTTCCACAAGTGCATGCCGGGCATCGGGCACGACAGCGGCAGGTCGGCGGACGTCACCTCGTGCTGCTGCTGGGCATTCGGCTGGATCAGCCGGTCGCTGCGGTCTGCCGTCACGGTGGCGCCTCGTTCGTCGTGCCTTTCTGCAGGCGCGATTATAGAAGAACGGGCCGGTCCGCCGCCCGTCCCGTCGGTGTCCGCGGCGCTCCGGCCTGCATCAGCTCGTCGAGCCTCTCGATTGCGTCGTCGACCTGGATCAGGTCCATGACGCCGGACCTCTCGATCTTTTCGGTCCACGGCAGCCGGTTCGCCGAACGGTTCAGGAATTGCGACGCGGCCTGCGGATAGCGGTCGACGCACCAGTGGCGGCTGAAGTAAGGCCCACTGCGCTGTGGATTCGTGGCCGCGTAGAGCCCGACGACCGGGGTGCCGACTGCGGTCGCCATGTGCGCGGGCCCGGAATCCGGCGATACGAGCGCCGTGGCCCGGGTGAGCATCGCCAGGAATTCGAGCAGCGTGTCCTGGCCGATCAGGTTGCGGCAGGGCCGTCGCATTGCGGCTTCGATCTCGCGCCCGTACTGCAACTCGGACTCGCTGCGGCCGCCGCACAGCAGCACCTCCATGCCGTGCCGCGTCACGGCGTGGTCGGCCAGCGCGGCGCAGCGCGCGGGGCTCCAGTTGCGCAGCGCATGGCTCGAGCACGGGCTCAGCACCAAAGCCGGGCCGGTGCCGTCCGGGATCACCCGATGCGCGTAGTCGAGCGCGTCGTCAGGCAGCGGAATGTCCCAGCGCATCGAGCGCCGCGTCACGCCGAGCCGCTCCGCGAATCCGAACAGGCCGTCGAGCACGTGCTCGCGCGCGCGCGGCTCGATTTTCGCGTTCGTGAACAGCCACTGACCTTCCCGCGCGCGTGGCCGGTCGAAGCCGAGTTTCCAGCGGGCCGGCACGACCGCCGCCGCCAGACTCGCGCGCAGCGCGAGCTGCATGTGCAGCAACGCGTCGAACCGGCGCCCGCGCAGGCTCGCGCGCAGATCCGTGTAGCCTGCGCGCCCCGCCTGCTTGTCGAACACGACGAACTCGATGCCCGGGATGTGGCCGAGCAGCTTGTGCTCGAGCTTGCCGAGGATCCAGGTGAGGCGCGTCTGCGGCCAGGCGTCCTGCAATGTGCGCACGACCGCGAGCGCGTGGCAGACGTCGCCGAGCGCCGAGAGCCGCAGGACGCAGATCGACTCCGGCGGCTGCGCGAACAGGGGCTGCACTGGATGTGGCCTGTGATTCGAAGGGAAGGTAGGCAGCGGCCTTCCGATCGTGAACAATCCGTCCCGATGAATCCAGCAGGTGTCGCCGGGCAGGAGAGGCTCGCCCCGATCGCAGGCGGCGCGATGCTATACGATGCCGCACGCGTCGGCCAACCCGGGGCCGTGCTGTTCGACCCGGAGCACTGGCGCGCACGCGGCGCCCTCGAAGCCGCGCGTGGCGGTCGTGGCACGGTCGCGTTCGTGCGCACGCCGGAGGGGGAGCGTTGGGTGCTGCGGCATTACCGTCGCGGTGGTCTCGCTGCACGGCTCGCGCGCGACCGCTACTTCTGGACCGGCGCGGAGCGCACGCGCGCGTTTCGCGAATGGCGCCTGCTGCGGCGTCTGCGCGCATGGCAGTTGCCGGTGCCGGCTCCGGTCGCCGCGCGCTACGTCCGCGAGGGTCTGTTCTACCGCGCAGACCTGCTCACGGCGGAACTGCCGGTGCGCCGCACGGTGGCGCATGCGCTCGCCGACGCGCCGTTGCCCGCGGACGCGTGGCTGGCGATCGGGCGTTGCGTCGGTCAGCTGCACGCGCGCGGCGTGCAGCACGCCGACCTGAACGCGCACAACCTGCTGCTCGACGATGGCGACACGGTCTATGTGCTCGACTTCGACCGTGGCCGGATCCGGCCGCGTGGGGTCTGGGAGGACGCCGTGCTGGCGCGGCTCGACCGGTCGCTGCGCAAGGTCACCGCCGACCTGCCGGCGGACCGCTACGGCCGCGAACAGTGGCGCGCGCTGCTCGCGGGCGCCGAGGAACGGTGAGCGAAGCATGCGTCTCGTTTACGTGCTGCTGTTGTACCTGCTCGCGCCGCTGGTCATCGCGCACGAGGTGTGGAAGTCGCTCACGCAGCCTGACTATCGCGGCCGCCTGCGGCAGCGTCTCGGTCACGTCGCGCGCCCGCCGCATCCGGGGGCGATCTGGATCCACGCGGTGTCCGTCGGTGAAGTCCAGGCCGCGGCCGCGCTGATCCAGGCGCTGCGGCGGCGGCACGCCGAGCTGCCGATCGTGATCTCGACGGTCACGCCGACCGGCGCGCAGCGGGCGCGCGCACTGTTCCAGGAGACGGTGCAGCACTGCTACCTGCCGTACGACCTGCCGGGCGCGGTGCGGCGCTTCCTCGACGGCATCGACCCGCAGGTCGCGATCATCCTCGAGACCGAGATCTGGCCCGTGCTCTACGCCGAGCTCGGCCGGCGCCGCATCGCGCTCGTGCTCGGCAGCGCCCGGCTTTCGGTCCGCTCGGTCGACCGGTACCGGCTGGTGGCCTCGCTGTTCCGCGACACGCTTTCGCACGGCATCGTGATCGGCGCCCAGACGGCGGCCGACGCGGCACGCTTCCGCGCCATCGGCGCCCCGCCCGGGTGCGTGCAGGTCACCGGCAACATCAAGTACGACCTCGAGATTCCGGCCACCGTGATCGAGGCGGGGCGCGAGCTGCGGTGTCGCTGGGGCGTCGACCGCCCGGTGTGGATCGCGGGCAGCACGCACGAGGGCGAGGAAGACGCGGCGCTCGCCGCGCACGCGCGGCTGCGCGCGCGCCATGCCGACGCGCTGCTGCTGCTCGTGCCGCGTCACCCGCAGCGGTTCGACGGCGTGCGCGAGCTGCTGCGCCGGCGCGGCGTGCGCTTCGTCTCACGCAGTTCGGGGGCACTGCCGCGCGCCGACGACGAGGTCTTTCTGGTCGACACGCTCGGCGAGCTGCAGATGCTCTATGCCGCGGCCGACGTCGCGTTCGTCGGCGGCAGTCTCGTGCCGATCGGCGGCCACAGCCTGCTCGAGCCGGCCGTACTCGGCTTGCCGCTGTTGTCGGGGCCGCACACCCACAACGGGCAGGACATCGCGGAACGGCTCGAACAAGCCGGGGCGCTGCGGATCGTACGCAGCCCTGACGCGCTCGGCCACGACCTCACGGGCTGGATCGACGCACCGATGGTGGCCCGCGCCGCGGGCGAGCAGGGCCGGCTCGCCGTGGCGGGCAACCGTGGCGCGGTCGACCGCCTGCTCGCGATGATCGAGCCGCTGCTCAGCCCGGCGGCGGCGGGGACGGCGCCGGGGCTGTCTGCGGACGCACGGCCGGCAACGCCGTCGGCGTCGTCAGGAAGCTGTTGATGCCCGCCAGGTCTTCCTGCACGAGGCCGCCGGCCGCGGACTCGAGTCGCACGATGTTGATCAGGTAGTCGTAGCGGCTGCGCGCGAAGTCGCGCTGCGCCTCGAACAGCGTGCGTCGCGCCGCGAGTACGTCGACCGTGGTGCGCGTACCGACCTCGAAGCCGGCCTCCGTCGCCTCGAGCGCCGTCTGGCTCGACTTGACGGCCTGCGCGAGCGCCTGCACGCGGGCCCTTTCCGCGATCACGCCGAGGTAGGCGTCGCGCGCTTCGCGCTCAGCCGCCCGCTGCCGCGCCTCGAGCCGCTCGCGGGCGGCGCGTTGCAGGTAGACGGTCTCGCGGACGCGCGACTGCGTGGCACCGCCGCTGAAGATCGGGACCCTGACCTGCACGCCGATGGTGTCGTTGGTCTGGTTCGAGTCGGCCGGGCCGGTCAGGCCGTTGTTGGTCTGGGTCGCGTCGGCGTCGTACTCCGTGTGCTGTGCGAATAAATCGACCGTCGGGAGGTGCCCGGCCCGTGCGACCTTGACATCGCGCGCGGCGACTTCCGATTCGAGCCGCGCCGCGATCACGTCGAGGTTGTTCTGCAAAGCCTGGTCGACCCAGCCCTGCTCGTCAGCCGGCTGGGGCGCTGTGAGCGGCATGTCGGTGGCCGGCTTGGCGAGCGTCGCATAGGTTTCGTTGGTGAGCTCGCGCAGCACCTCCTGCGAGGTCGCCAGCGCGCGCTTGGCGGCGATCACGCCCGCCGTCGCATTATCGTGCGCGGCACGCGCTTCCTGGACGTCGGTGATGGCGATCAGGCCGACCTCGAAGCGCTTGTCCGCCTGCTCGAGCTGGCGCGTGAGTGCCTCGAGCGTCGCCTGCGCCGCGCCCAGCGTGTCCTCGGCCGCGAGCACGTCGAAGTAGGCCGTGCTGACGCGCACGAGCAGGTTCTGCTGGGCAGCGCGATAGGTGGCTTCGGCGACGGCCACCTGCGCATCCGCGCGCTTGAGCGCCTGCCACTGGTCCCAGCGGAAGAGCGACTGGGTCAGCGTGGCGTCGTAGTTCCAGTAGTCCGCGTCGGCCTGCTGGGTATTTGGTACCGGCACGATGACGCCCGGCGTATTCGGGTCGTTGTCGGTGTCGATCCGCTGGGTGAAGGTCGACTCGCTGTCCGACTCGCGCGTCGCGTACTGGCCCGCCAGGTTGACCTGCGGCAGCAGCAGGCCGCGCGCCTGCGGCTTCAGTTCGAGCGCGGCCGAGCGGCGCGCCTCGGCTTCGCGCAGCACCGGATCGCTGCGGACCGCCGCCTGGTAGACCTCGACCAGGTTCTCGGCACGGACAGGCGATGTGGCCAGGAGCGCGGCGGCGACGCAGCCGGCGAGGAGCAGCGATCTCGTGGTCATGACGCACCCAAGCGGCGCAGGCCGCACATCCGGTCAACTAGTGTTGTACTAGACTATATCACCGGACAGGTGATTGCCTAGTCCCCCGGTCGTCCGCGATCAGAAGACGAACCTGGGCGGCTCCGGCGCATGGATCAGCGGGGCCATGCCCGTCTCGAACAGGCTTTCGCGCCGCCACTCGTCCGTGCCGGTCCGTGTCACGCGGCGGGCCTCGAGCATCGGACCGCTGCCCACGGCGACGAAGAGCCGCCCGCCGACTTTCAGCGCGCGCTCGAAGCGGGCATCGTAGACCGGCAGCGAGCCTGTGAGCGCGATGACGTCGTAGGCCTCGCGCTCGGCGAGCTGCATGGCGTCGAAGACCGCTGGGGTGACGTTACGCGCGCCGCAGCGGCCGAGCGCCGCCGTCGCGCCGGCGACGAACTCGGGGAACAGGTCGACGGTGCGGACACTGCGGGCGAGCCGCCCGAGGCAGGCGGCGAAAAAACCCGTGCCGGTGCCGACCTCCAGCGCCTGGTCGTCGGGCTGCACCGCGAGCGCCTGCAGCAGACGGCCCTCGAGCTTGGGCGGCAGCATCGCCTGACCGTGGCCGATCGGGATGCCGGTGTCGGCGAATGCGAGATCGCGGTAGGCGGCGGGCACGAATTCCTCTCGCGGCACGTCCTGCAGGGCCTCGAGCACCCTGAGATCGAACACGTCCCAGGCGCGGACCTGCTGCTCGATCATCTGACGGCGGGCGAACTGGACGTCGAACATGGCAGGAATTTCCGATCGGCGGAGGGAGACGCGGCGTGCGGTCAGTGCGGCCGGCGCGAAGGTTACGGACAACGCCCCGGCGCGACAAGCCGAAACGCCTGCGTATTATGGTGAATCCTGCGGGCCGGCGCGAACCGTTCCGCTATGCTCGCGACGTTCGTCTGGGGCGCGTGACAGAAGAACTATCAAGCATCGTGCAGGGGCGCGGGTGCGCCTGGCCCGCAAGCACATGGCCGTTCCGGAGTCAGACACCTTGATGCTCGCGTCGATCCTGTTGGGTGCCCTGGCCGCCGTGCTGGCCGTGGCGCTCGCTCGACGCTGGCGCGAGGGGCGTCGGTTGCGGGATCTCGCGGAGCGCCTGCACGCCGTCACGGAGAGCGGCGACCTTGCCGAGCGCCTCGCACCGCATGCGGGAGACGGCAGCCCGGCCGACATCGCGACGGGCGTCGACCGGTTGATCGAGCGGCTGCAGTCCGAGAGCGCGACGCGGCGCGAGCGCGAGGACGTCTACCGGCGCCTGCTCGACAGTGTGCACGAGGCAATGCTCGTCGAACGCGACGGCATCCAGGTCGCCAACGCGCGGTTCGCGGAGCTCTGCGGCGTACCGAGTCCGGCCCGGCTCGGCGGGCGTCGGCTCGAGGAACTGGTCCTCGGCGAATACTCGGGCCTCGTCGGCGAGTGCCTGCGCCGCCACGTCGCAGGGCAGTCGGCCCCGCCGCGGCTCGAGGTCGAGCTGCAGTGCCCCGGCGGGCCGCCACACCGGCTCGAACTGAGCTTTGCGCGCATGAGCTTCGATGGCCGTCCGGCCGTCATGGTCACCGGCGTCGAGATGACGCCGCGGGCGATGCCGCAGCCCAACGCCCGCAGCCACGCCACCGCCTGGGAGGCGCTCGACTCGATGGCCGAGAGCGTGCTGACGACGGATGTCGAAGGCCGCATCGTTTACGTCAACAAGGCGGGCGAGCAGTTGCTCGGCAACCCGGCCGGTCAGGTCATCGGGCGCACGCTCGGCGAGGTGATCGAACTCGTCGAGGAAGGCGACCGCAAGACGCTCGGCGACCCGGTGCGACAGTGCATCGCGACCGGCCAGCGCGTGAGCCTCGGCCGGCGTGGCATGCTCGTCTCATCGGGCAACGATGGCGAGCGATCGATCGAGGTCACGGTCTCGCCGATGCGCGATGCCGCCGAGCGCGTCGACGGTGCCGTCATCGCGCTGCGTGACGTGACCGACCTGCGTGGCCTGACCCGGGCGCTGTCGTACCAGGCGAGCCGCGATGGCCTGACCGGCCTCGTCAACCGGGGCGAATTCCTGCGCCGGCTGGAGGAGGGGCTCGACGCGACGGGCAGCGGCACGCGCCATGTGCTGTGCTACCTCGATCTCGACCGCTTCAAGGCGATCAACGACGAGTGCGGGCACGTCGCCGGCGACAGCATGCTGCGCGAGGTCGCTGGCCTGCTCAAGGACGCCGTGCGCGACTCCGACACTGTAGGCCGGCTCGGCGGCGACGAGTTCGGCATCCTGCTCGCCGGCTGTCCGCTCGAGAAGGCGCGCCAGATCGCCGACGACCTCGTGCGCGCCGTCAACGACCACCGCTTCGTCTGGAAGGACAAGATCTTCACGGTCGGCGTCAGCGTCGGCCTCGTCGAGATCGCTGGCGAGAGCACGACGATCGAAGACCTGCTGCACGCGGCCGACATGGCCTGCTACGTCGCCAAGAAGCAGGGTGGGCACGTGCATGTCTACTCCGCGCGCGACGAGGCCATCGCCCGCCAGCGCGGCGAATTCCTCTGGCTGCAGCGTCTCGAGACGGCACTCAAGGAAAACCGCTTCGAGCTGCACGCGCAGCCGATCGTCCCGGCCGCCGCCGCGGAGTCCGAGGGCGGACCGGGCCTGGAGGTGTTGCTGCGCCTGAAGGACGAAAAGGGCGCCGTGGTGCCGCCCGCGGAGTTCATGCGTGCCGCCGAGCGCTATCGTCTCATGCCGCACGTCGACCGCTGGGTCGTGCAGACGGCGCTGACTGCGCTCGCGCGTGGCGCCATCCGGCTCGCGCCGGACCGCGTCATGTGCATCAACCTCTCCGGCCAGACGCTCGGTGACGCGGCCTTTCTCGAGTTCGTCGTCGATTGCCTTGACCGCACCGGCGTCGCGCCGGGACGGCTCTGCTTCGAGGTCACCGAGAACTCGGTGATCACCAACGTCGAACACGCCCGCCGTTTCATCGGCGTGCTGCACGGCATGGGCTGCCGTTTCGCGCTCGACGACTTCGGCCGCGGCTTCAGCTCGTTCGCGAACCTGCGCCACCTGTCGCTCGACTATCTGAAGATCGACGGCTCGTTCATCCGCAATCTCGCCTCGGACAACGTCAACCAGGCGATGGTGACGGCGATGATCAAGCTCGCCCGCTCGCTGAACTTCCAGGTCATCGCCGAGCAGGTCGAGGACCTGAGCGCGCTCGATTCAGCGCGGCGCATGGGTGTCGATTACGTGCAGGGCTACCAGGTCGGTCGGCCCGCGCCGTTGCCGCTCGTGAGCTGAGGGTTCCGGTTGCGCATCGCCGGATCGCGGCGGGCGCCGGCGCGGATTGCCTGCGGCCGGCGTCCGCACGGGTTTGCATTGGGCGCAACGACGGCACCCGCTTTCACTAGAATGCGCGCGTGATCACGATCGCCGGACTGTTCGTCCACCCCGTCAAGTCCTGTCGCGGCATCGCGCCGTCGCGCGAGCGGGTCACGCCCGCGGGCCTTGAGCATGACCGCGAGTGGATGGTGGTCACGCCGGCCGGCCGTTTCGTCACGCAACGCGAGCTGCCCCGGCTCGCCGTGATCGTGCCTGCGCTCGACGCCGGGCAGCTCACGCTCGCCGCACCCGGCATGCCGCCGCTGACGGTTCCGCTGCGGGAACCGCCGGAGTCTGCGCGACGCGAGGTGACCGTATGGCGCGACAAGTGCCTCGCGCGGGACGAGGGGGATGTCGCGGCGGAGTGGTTCACGGGCGTGCTCGGCCGGCCGCTGCGACTCGTGCGCTTCGACCGTTCGCACCGCCGCCCGACCGACCCCGACTGGTCCGCGGACCTCGATGGGGAGTCGCTCTTTGCCGACGGCTTTCCAGTGCTCGTGCTGTCACGCGCGTCGCTGGATGATCTGAACGCGCGTCTGTCGGCGCCGCTGCCGGTCGGGCGCTTCCGTCCGAACGTGCTGCTCGAAGGCTGCGAACCCTATCAGGAAGACCGCATCGGCGCGCTGACGTGCTCCGGGGTCCGGCTCCGAATCGTCAAGCCGTGCACGCGCTGCAGCGTGACGACCGTGGACCAGGTTTCGGGCGCGGTCGCGGGCGAGGAGCCGCTGCGCACCCTGAAGACGTATCGCTGGGACTCGCGCCTGCGCGGCATCGCGTTCGGGCAGAACGCGATCGTCGAGTCCGGTGCCGGCGCGACGCTCGCCGTCGGCGACACGCTGGTGGCGACGCCGCGGGTCACTGGGGTCACTGGGGTCTGACCCCAGTTCAGTTTTTCTTGACTGGGGTCAGACCCCAGTCAGTAATGTGGCGGGATTTCGACCCCGGTCAGGTCGCTGCCACGGTCCTCCAGCGACTGCAGCTGCGCGCCGAGTTGCTGCGAACGCTCGCGCAGTGCGTCGAGCTCGCGCTGTTGCCGGTACATCACGTCGCTCAGCTCCTGCAGCGCCCGCTCGAGGTGCGCGATCTTGAACTCGAGCGCCTCGATGCGCGCGTCGGTCGTCACATCAGTGTCCCGCGGGCGAGCGCTGGTCCGCGATCACCTCGCCGTACTGCGCCAATTCCTGCTCGTGCGTCGCGTCGCGCCACGGCTCGGCGAGCGCTGCCGTCTCCCACGCGCGCATCGCCGGCAGTTGCAGCAGCCGTTGCGCATATTCGGCGGCCGCCCCCTGCAGCGCGATCGCGTACGTGCGGACGCGGTACGCCACGGGGCAGAAGAACGCGTCGACGACCGTGAACTGCGGGCCGGCGAGGTGCGGGCCGCCGAATCGCGACAGGCCCTCGTTCCAGAGCTCGTCGACGCGTCGCACGTCGGCGAGCAGCGGATCCGGCCACTCGTGCAGCCTCACGCGCACGCCGACGTTCATGCCGCAGGCACCGCGCAGCGCCGCGAACCCCGAGTGCATCTCGGCGGCCGCGCAGCGGGCCCAGGACCGCGCGCGGTCGTCCTCTGGCCACAGCCCGGCATGTCGTTCCGCGAGGTATTCCGAGATGGCGAGCGAGTCCCAGACGACGGTTTCGCCGTCGCGCAGGCAAGGCACCTTGCCGCTCGGCGAAAACCGACGGAACGTCGCGAAGCTCGATCCCGCGACGAACGGCGTGAGGTGCTCGGTGAACGCGATGTCGCGCGCCCGCATCAGCACCCACGGGCGCAGCGACCACGACGAATAGTTCTTGTTGCCGATGAACAGTTCGTACATGCGACCTCCCTGTGCTTCAGACGACGTGGGCGAGCTGCCGCAGCGCCGCCACGGCCTCGTCGATGCCGTTGACGATGCCGAGCCGCGCGACGCGCGCGCGCATCGCCACGCCGCGCGCCGGTTCGTCGGCGAGCGCGATCGTGGCCGCCG
>JAYRRR010000058.1:0-8884 GCA_041910015.1 Steroidobacteraceae bacterium | reverse complement strand
GGGCAGCCGCTGGCTGCGGCGTTCGTGCGCGAGCCGCTCGCGGACGAGCAGCTCCGCCAGTGCGGCGTGGTCCGCGAGCGGCTCGCGCACGAACGCCGCAGCCTGCGGCTGCCCGTGCGCGAATTCGACTGGACCTTCCGCGCCGACGACCTGCTCGTGATGCAGTTCACATTGCCGCGCGGGACGTTCGCGACGGCCGTGCTGCACGAACTGCTCGCCGACGCCTGGGACGCCGGCGACGACGAGGAGTGAGCGGAGTTCGCTACCGAGGCGGCCGGCGATTCCAGTATAGTGGCGCCGCGTTCGTGGCCAACCCCGCCACTGCTGGGGCCCGGATAACGACATGGTCCCACCCGCGCCTTGAGAATCCTGGTCAGCAACGACGATGGCTATCGTGCCGAGGGCCTGCAGCACCTCGTCGAGGCATTGCGTCCGCTCGCCGAACTCACCGTCGTCGCGCCCGATCGCAATCGCAGCGGGGCGAGCAATTCGCTGACGCTCGACGTGCCGCTGCGCGTGTTCGAGTACGGCGAGCGACGCTTTTACGTCCAGAACGGCACGCCGACGGATTGCGTGCACCTTGCGATCTCGGGCCTGTTCGGCGACGAAGTCGACCACGACATGGTCGTCTCCGGCATCAACGACGGCGCGAACCTCGGTGACGACGTGCTGTATTCCGGCACGGTCGCGGCGGCCGTGGAGGGACGCTTCCTCGGACTGCCGGCGCTCGCGATCTCGCTGGTCCTGCGCGATGGCGGCCATTTCGCGACTGCCGCGCGCGTCGCGAGCGAGCTGCTGATGCGGTTGCAGCGCTCGCCGCTGCACGCGTCGATGATCCTCAACGTCAACGTGCCGGACCTGCCGTACGACCGGTTGCGCGGCTACCGGTCGACACGGCTCGGCAATCGCCATCGTTCGGAGCCGGTCGTGCGGACCGTCGATCCGCGCGGCCGGCCGCTGTACTGGGTGGGCCCCGCGGGGGAGGGCGCCGACGCGGGCGAGGGCACGGACTTCCACGCCATCGCGAACCGCTACGTGTCCGTGACGCCGCTGCAGGTCGACCTCACGCGCCACACGGCTCTCGAGGAAGTCGACGAGTGGCTGCGGGGACGGGCCGAGTGATGGTCGACCCGACGCGCCACAACGGCATCGGCATGACCTCGGCGCGCACGCGCGAGCGGCTCGTCGCGCGTCTGCGCGAGCAGGGCATCACGAATCCGGAGGTGCTCGAACGCATCCGCAGCGTGCCGCGGCACCTGTTCGTCGACGAGGCGCTCGCGAGTCGCGCCTACGAGGACACCGCGTTGCCGATCGGCCACGGCCAGACGATTTCGCAGCCCTACATCGTCGCGCGCATGACCTCGGCGCTGATCGAGGCCGGCAAGCCCCGCAAGGTGCTGGAGGTCGGCACGGGGTGCGGCTACCAGACCGCCGTGCTGGCGCCGCTCGTCACCACGCTGTACAGCGTCGAGCGCATCGGCGCGCTGCAGCAGCGCGCGCGTCAGGTGCTGCGCGACCTGCGCATCGGCAACGTGCACATGAAGCACGGCGACGGCTTCGAGGGCTACGCCGCCTATGCGCCGTTCGACGGCATCATCGTTGCGGCAGCGGCGTATTCCGCGCCACCTGCGCTGCTCGAGCAGCTCGGCGAGGGCGGCCGCCTGGTCATTCCCGTCGGCACCGACCGCGAGCAGCAGCTCCTGCGCATCACCCGGCGCGGCGAGCGGCTCGAACGCGAGGTGCTCGGCCCGGTGACGTTCGTGCCGCTGCTGCAGGGTCTCGCCTGATCGACGCGGGTTCTGGTGCGGTCAGACGATCAGCGCGGCCGCGACCGGACGCCCCTCCGCCACGAGCACGTTGAAGGTGCGACAGGCGGCGGAGGTGTCCATGACCTCGACGCCGATGCGCTGTTCGTAGAGGATGCGCAGCACGGCCGGGTCGGGGAACTGCTGTCGTGCGCCCGTGCCGAGCAACACGACCTCCGGTGCGAGACCGAGCAGCGGTTCGAGGTCTGCCGCGGTGACGTCCTGCGCGGTGGCGGGGCGCCAGCCTTCGATGACCGTGGCGGCCGTGACGATCACGCTCGTCACGTGGGTGCGCTCGCCGATGCGGAGCTGGCCCGCGTCGTAGCCACGGACGAGGTTCACGCCACCGGGGGCGTCGAGATGGAATTTCATGATCCCACCTTACTGCAAGCGGCGACCGGCGGCACGACGTGGCGGCAGTGGCGTTCGTGCGAGACGGGCGCATGAGTGACGCGCGCGTCGCAAGGGTCGCCCTGCCATGGCTGCGCGAGGCGATCGACGCCGCACGTCACGCGGGCGCGCCGCCGGTGCTGCCATCGCTCGGCTGGCTGGTCGGACGTGGTCAGACGACACCTGCGGTACAGGTCGACTGGCGCGAGTGGCTCGTTTCCGGAGCCGGCCCGCTCGCGACAGAGCGCCTGCGGTGCTGGCCGGCCGGGCCCAGCCTCGCCGCCGCGGCCGGCGTCGGAGGCGGCACTGCGGCCGTCTGGGCCGTGGCGCAGCCGGTTCATCTGGTGGCGGGCATGGAACATCTGCGGATGGCGCCACTCGACGCGGCCGTTCCGTCCGCGGCCGAGACGCAACGGCTGGCCGCAACCTTGCGCGAGCATTTCGCGGACGACGCGCTCGATTTCGTCCATTTCGTCGAAGGCGTCTGGCTCGTCCGCTGCGGCGAGCCGATCGATTGCGTGACGCACGATCCGGCCGCGGTCGTCGGCCGCGACGTTCACGACTTCCTGCCCGCGGGCAAGAATGGCGCGCGGGTGCGCAGCCTGATGAACGAAATCCAGATGGTGCTGCACGAGCATCCCGTCAACGAGGCACGCGCACGGGCCGGTACGCCGGCAGTAAACACGCTCTGGCTGTGGGGTTTCGGCACGCTCGATGCCGTGCCCACGCCGCTTGCGGGCCTGCGCGGCTGGACGCTGCGGGCGGACGATCTCTGGCTCCGGGCGTACTGGCGCGTTCAAGGTGGCGTGGAGTCGGCGCTCGCTGCGGGGAGCGTCGACGATGAAAGTGACGTGCTCGTGGCGATGACGCAGCCGCTGGCGGACGAGGCGCCTGCCGCGCTGGTCGAGGTGGATGCCGGATTGTTGTCCAGCCTGCGTCGTGCGGTGCAGTCAGGCGGGTTGCGTAGGCTCGACATCCACGACGGCGCGCGAGTCCACGCGCTCGATGCGTGCGCCCGGCTGCGTTTCTGGCGGCGGCCGGTCGTTGCGGCGGGACTCTGAGCATGCAAGGCCGGCGACGCATCTTCCGGCGCGACCCGCGCGAAGACCTGCAGGCCGGCCTGCCATCGTCGCTGCATCCGGTGTTGCGACGTGTGTACGGCGCGCGTGCCGTGGCCAACGCGGACGACCTCGCCCTGCGTCTCGAGCAGATGCTGCCGGTGAGGCTGCTCGACGGCGTCGAGCAGGCGGCGGACCTGCTCGCTTCGTGTCACCGCTCGCGCGCGAGGGTGCTGATCGTCGGTGATTTCGACGCGGACGGCGCGACGAGCACGGCGCTGATGATGCGGCACCTCGCGCTGCTCGGCTTCGAGCGGCCCGACTTCCTGGTGCCGGACCGCTTCCGGTTCGGCTATGGGCTGACACCCGAGATTGTCCGCGTTGCCGCGGAGCGCCGGCCCGACCTGATCGTGACGGTCGACAACGGCATCTCGTCGGTCGAAGGTGTCGCCGAGGCGCGCCGGCTCGGTATCGACGTGCTGGTTACGGACCACCACCTGCCGGGCCGCGAATTGCCCGAGGCGGCCTGCATCGTCAACCCGAACGCGCCCGGCAACGCGTTTCCGTCCAAGTGCCTCGCGGGCGTCGGCGTCGCGTTCTACGTCATGGCCGCGCTGACGCAGGCGCTGCGCCGCGACGATGGCCTGCCACGCGGGATCGAGGCGAGCCCGGCGCAGTGGCTCGACCTCGTCGCGCTCGGTACGGTCGCCGACGTCGTGCCGCTCGACCTCAACAACCGGATCCTGGTCGCCCAGGGACTACGGCGCATCCGCGGCGGCCGGTGTGTGCCGGGATTGCGGGCACTGCTGCAAGCGTCTGGCCGCCGCCTGGCGGGCGTCACCAGCCAGGATCTGGGTTTTCACGCGGGCCCGCGGCTCAATGCCGCGGGCCGTCTCGACGACATGACGCGCGGCATCCGTTGCCTGCTGACGGACGAGCCCGTGGCGGCGCAGGCCGCGGCCGCCGAGCTAGCGCAACTGAACGCGGACCGACGCGAACTGGAAACGCGCATGCAGTTCGAGGCGCTCGCGCAGGTCGATGCACGCGTCGCCGCGCGTGAAGGCCACGTGCCAGCGGGCGTCTGCATCTACGACGGCGGCTGGCACCAGGGCGTCATCGGCCTCGTGGCATCGCGCGTCAAGGACCGGCTGCACCGTCCCGTGATCGCGTTTGCGCCGGCGGACGGGGGCTGGCTCCGGGGCTCGGCGCGGTCGGTGCCCGGCGTCCACGTGCGCGACGTGCTTGACGCGGTCGCGACCCATCACCCCGGGATCCTCGAGAAGTTCGGTGGACATGCCATGGCGGCCGGCATGACGCTGCGCGAGGAGAACCTGCCGGCGTTCGAGACGGCTTTTGCGGAAGAAGTCGGCCGGTGGGTCGACGAAGACACGCTCGCGGGACACCTGCACACCGATGGCGCGCTGCGGCCGGGCGAGTTCGACCTGGGTACCGCCGAGGCGTTGCGCGACGGCGGGCCCTGGGGCGCGGGCTTTCCGGAGCCGGCGTTCGACGGCCGCTTCGACGTGCTCGAGACGCGCGTCGTCGGTGGTCGTCACCTGAAACTGCGGCTCCGCACGGACTCCGGCGAGGTCGTCGACGGCATCGCGTTCCGCTATCTCGACGATGCCTCCGCCCCGACGATCGGTTCGCAGCAGCATGTCGAGGCCGTCTACCGGACGGCAGTCGACGAGTTCAATGGCAGGCGCCGACTGCAACTCGTCGCCGAGTATGTCGCACCGGTCGAGTAGACGGCCGGCGACTGCCTGCGGAGGAGTCTCCGGCGATGCTAGACTTCGCCGTTCAACCTCCGACCCCGGCCGCTCGCCGCACGAACGATGGAAATCAACCCGATCCGCCGCCAGATCGAAGACCTCCAGCAGCGCACCGATGCGCTGAGGGGGTACCTTTGACTACGAAGGCAAGCGCGAGCGGCTGACCGAGGTCCTGCGGGAGCTCGAGGACCCGACCGTCTGGCAGAACCCGGAGCGCGCGCAGGAGCTCGGCCGCGAGCGCACCAGGCTCGAAGCCGTGGTCGCTACGCTCGACAGGCTGCGCGGCGGTCTCGTCGAGTCCGGCGAACTGCTCGACCTCGCGGAGGCCGAGGGCGACGCGGGCACGGCGCGGTCGGTCGAGGCCGACCTCGGCAATCTCGATCGCGCGGTCAGCAAGCTCGAGTTCAAGCGCATGTTCCCGGGTGAGATGGACTCGCACAACGCGTTCCTCGACATCCAGGCTGGCGCGGGTGGCACCGAGGCGCAGGACTGGGCGCAGATGCTCATGCGCATGTACCTGCGCTGGGGCGACAAGAACGGATTCAAGACCGAGATCATCGACAGCAACGACGGTGAGGTCGCGGGCATCAAGAGCTGCTCGATCCGCTTCGAAGGCGAGTACGCGTACGGCTGGCTGCGGACCGAGACGGGGGTGCACCGGCTGGTGCGCAAGAGCCCGTTCGACTCGAATGCGCGTCGTCACACGTCGTTCGCGTCGGTGTTCCTCTCGCCCGAGATCGACGACGACATCGACATCGAGATCAACCCCGCCGACCTCGAGACGGACGTCTACCGCTCGAGCGGCGCCGGCGGCCAGCACGTCAACAAGACCGAATCCGCGGTGCGCATCCGCCACCTGCCGAGCGGCATCGTCGTCGCCTGCCAGAGCGAGCGCAGTCAGCACAAGAACCGCTCGACTGCGATGAAGATGCTCAAGGCCAAGCTCTACGAGCTGGAGGTCAACAAGCGCAACGCGGCCGCCAAGGTGCTCGAGGACTCGAAGTCGGACGTGAGCTGGGGCAACCAGATCCGCTCCTACGTGCTCGACCAGTCGCGCATCAAGGATCTGCGCACCGGCGTCGAGATCGGCAACACCACGGCCGTGCTTGACGGCGACCTGAACCCTTTCCTGGAAGCGAGCCTGAAGCAGGGGCTGTGACGCCACGGGTCAACGAGGACCGCGATGCCTGAAGCAGAGTCGACGACGATCGGAGCCGCCGAGGCCGAGAACCACCTGATCGCCGAGCGCAAGGCGAAGCTCGAGCGTCTGCGCGCGGGCGGCCACGCCTTTCCCAACGATTTCCGGCGCAATGCCTCGGCCGACGACCTGCATACGGCCTACGGCGCGCACGCGCCGGAGTGGTTCGACGCGCACCCGGTCCGGGTGGCGGTCGCCGGCCGCATGATGGCCAAGCGCATCATGGGCAAGGCCTCGTTCGCCAAGCTCACCGACCGCAGCGGCTCGATCCAGCTCTTCCTGCAGCAGGGCGCGCTCGGCGAAACCTACGACGAGTTCAAGGGCTGGGACGTCGGTGACATCGCGGGCGCCGAGGGGACGCTGTTCAAGACGCGCACGGGCGAGCTGTCCGTCAAGGTCGACAAGTTGCGGCTGCTGGTCAAGTCGCTGCGCCCGCTGCCCGACAAGTGGCACGGACTCGCCGACGTCGAAAGCCGCTACCGCCAGCGCTACGTCGACCTCATCACCAGCGAGGAAAGCCGCGAGGTCTTCCGCACGCGCACCCGCATCGTCAATTACCTGCGCAATTTCCTCGACTCGCTCGACTTCATGGAGGTCGAGACGCCGATGCTGCAGGTGATCCCGGGCGGCGCCGTCGCGAAGCCGTTCGTGACGCATCACAACGCGCTCGACGTCGACATGTACCTGCGCATCGCGCCCGAGCTGTACCTGAAGCGCCTCGTCGTCGGCGGCTTCGAGCGTGTCTACGAGATCAACCGCAACTTCCGTAACGAAGGCCTCTCCACGCGCCACAACCCCGAGTTCACGATGCTCGAGCTCTACCAGGCCTATGCGGACTACCGCGACCTCATGGATCTGGTCGAGCGCATGTTCCAGGGCGTCGCGGACACGATCTGCGGCACACGGCGCGTCGCGTACCAGGGCGAGACATTCGACTTCGGCTCGGCATTCCGCCGCGTCACGGTCGAGGACCTCGTCGTGCACTTCAACCCGGGCATCGAGCGCGCGCGGCTGCGCGACGTGCCGTACCTGCGCGAGTGGTGCGCGAAGCTCGGCATCGCGTTCAAGCCGGACGACGGCGCCGGCAAGCTGCAGGTCGAGATCTTCGAGAAGACCGCCGAGCACCGGCTCGCGCAGCCCACGTTCGTCTATGCGTATCCCGCCGAAGTCTCGCCGCTCGCTCGCCGCAACGACTCGGACCCGTTCCTGACCGACCGTTTCGAGTTCTTCGTTGGCGGCCGCGAGATCGCCAACGGTTTTTCCGAGCTCAACGACGCCGAGGACCAGGCCGAGCGTTTCCGCGAGCAGGCCGCGCGCAAGAGCAGCGGCGACGAGGAGGCGATGTTCTACGACGCCGACTACGTGCGCGCGCTCGAGTACGGACTGCCGCCGACCGCGGGGCTCGGTATCGGCGTGGACCGGATGGTGATGTTGTTCACCAACCAGGCGTCGATCCGCGACGTGCTGCTGTTCCCGCACATGAAGCCGGAGTGAGCCGGCGCGCAAAAATGAACAGCCATGGTCGCTACGACTCGACGGCGACGCCTCGGGGGAGGCGGACTTCCGTTCGTCACCGCGACGGTACTGACGTTCATCGCCGGCCTGGGGTGGGCCGGCGAGCCGCGCCCCGAGCCGTACTTCGCTCCGCACGGCAGTCCGGTGGTGACACCGACGCCGGCAGCCGTCGGCCCGTCGATGCCGATTGCGGACCCATCGCTGGGGGTGGGCGACGACACCGCGTACTCGTCGTACATGGCGATGGGCGCGTTGCCAACGACCCTTGCCGCCGGGCGCACCGCGGGCACGTTCGGGGTGACCCCTTCCGGCGCTGCATCCTACGTCATTCCGATCTGGACGCCGCCGGGTGTTGCCACGGTCGATCTGAAGCTGTCGCTGAATTGTCGCGGCTGGGAAAAATGGGAGTCTGAGGACTACAGACCGTATTCGCCACTGAGCGACGAAGTCAATGCGATGCAGGGTAGTGTCCAATACACAGGAGGTGCTGGAGGTAAGGGGCTGAACCAAGGCGGTTCACATGAGTCGCAGCGGTCAGACGGTCGATCAGGCTACGGGAAGGACGGTGCCGAACGCTGACCCAGGTGCGCACCAATGCCGGGAGACGTGGCCATGATGGCAGAGCCCCGACTCCGCGAGCCTATCGGGCGGCCGAACTCGAACGAGAGGCGCACACCACAACGGCAGGATGTAGTCTGTTGCCGGAACAATCGGCGATCACGCCGGCGAGCAACCGACGATTCCCTGGCATATCGGCTCGCGATCCGAACGGCGTGACGGTGCCTGCCCGTGCCGCGAAGGGCTCACGCCGGAGGCGGAACCCCGGTCACCCCGTACGCCATGGCCCGCGGCTCGGCGACGCGTCCGTCCGCGGTCACGAGCGTCTTGCCGGCCGCCTCCAGGCTGGTCACGGCCAGCAGTTCCACACGCTCGGGCCGCGCCGCGGTCATCAGCACCTCGGCAACCTTCGCCCCGTCGAGCAGCAGCGGTGCCAGCGGCGCGGGGGTTTCGCCCGGCGACAGTATGAACCGCATCGTCCGTCGCTTGACCCGGCCGAGGTGGTGCGTGCGCGCGACGATCTCCTGCCCGGTGTAGCAGCCCTTGGCGAAGCTCACGCCGTCGAGCAGGTCGAGGTTGAGCATCTGC
>JAYRRR010000057.1:0-1618 GCA_041910015.1 Steroidobacteraceae bacterium | reverse complement strand
GTCCTCGCCGACCATGCGCTCGGCGTCCTGCAGGTCCTCGGCCTCCAGCATCAGGTCGGCGATGCCCAGCGACCGCAGCGCCTCGCGCACGATCGGGACCGCGAGCAGCGCCTCGCACTGCGCCGTGGTCAGCGCGTCGATCGCGCGGTCGAGCACGTCCTCGGGGCTCGTCTGGTCCGCCTCACGGCGAATCCACGCGGTCAGCACGGCGTCGTCGAGGTGGCGCTCGACCTCGCCCCGGCTGATCGCGCAGGCGGTGTGCAGCGCGGCGTTGTCCTCGGCGATTGCGCGGACGGCGGCGTCGATGATGCGTGGGGCGGTCTCGGCCATCTCTCTCTCCAAGCCGGTGGGGCTGGGAGGGAGAGTAAGCCGACTAACGCCGGCTGTCAAGTGGCTTACGTTTTTATTCTACGGCCGCGCAACGTAGCCGGACCGAACGCGGTAAGGGGCTTGACGCGACGCGGAAGCGGAATTACGCTTGGCGCATGACCACCTTCGACGACGTCCTCAAGTACTTCGGCGGCACGCACGAATCGCTGGCTGACGCTCTCGGCATCACGCGCGAGGCGGTGACCATGTGGAAGGGCGAAATCCCAGAGGGGCGCGCGTACCAGATCGAGGTCGTGAGCGGCGGTCGGTTCAAAGCGGACGAACTGCCGGTCAAGCGCAAGGTCGCGTAGCCCATGCGCAGCACGCTACCGCGTCACCTCGTCCGCCTAGTGCCGTGTATTGACACGTTGAGGTGTACGTAGGTGGCCGTGCAGCTCACGCTGGAAATTCAGCCGGGTTTGGCCCAGCGCTTCAAATCGCTGCGCGAGGTGACGCACTGGTCGGCACTGAACCATCGCGGCGGCGTGGCCTCAATCGCGTCCGGCGTCGACATGAGCCCGAGCCAGCTCGCGCGCAAGCTCGCCGGCAACGAGGACGACCCACACCGCACGCTCGACATCGACGATTGGGTGCGCGTGCTCGGCGAGACCGGCGACTACACGCCGCTCTACTGGCTCATCGAGCGATTTCTGCCCTCCGACGACCAGAAACGCCGCGCCGCCGTCGACCAACTGTCGACACTCATGCCGCAGATCGCGGCGCTGCTCGTGGATGCCGGCGCTACTCCGGCGAAGGGGCGGCGATGAGCGACCCGCACGACTTTGCGGCAAACGAATCCCTGAGCGCCGGCCGTGGCAACGCGGCCGGCGGCGAGTCGAGACCGTGCGCGCCCGGTCCGGCTCGCGGCCTGCGCGCGCAGGCGGCGACTGCCTATGTCGCGGACAGTGCGGAAAGGCGCTCACCTGCGGGCCAAGACAGCGCGCCCGCGCCGGACGAGAGTAACCGGCACTCAACGGCTTCTTCTGCGCGCTGCGCTGCTCCCACGCACGTTCCCCCACAGCCTGATGCTGCGCTCGGCTCGGGCGCGGCGCAGTCGGACGGTGGCGGGGCGGCGGGTAGGACGCTCGCCATCCACGAGATGGACGACGCCACGCTCGAATCGGCCGCGATCCTCGCTGCCATGACGCACCAGCAATCGGGCGGTCGCGCGGCGTGGGATCGGCTCGTTGCGATCAATGCCGAACGCCGGCGCAGGCGGGGCTGGTGAAGCGCGTGCTGATGTGGCTGT
>JAYRRR010000056.1:0-3721 GCA_041910015.1 Steroidobacteraceae bacterium | reverse complement strand
GGTGTACTTTGGCACCCGAATCAATTATATGCCGCGTTTCAAACACTTAAGGCTTTGACCTAGATGGAAGTCAACCAGGCCGGTCTCAGCGACGTGTTCGGCTACTCGGTGCCGACGCTGATCAAGTACCGCTCGGCCGGCATGCCGGTGTTGCGCGAGGCCGCCGGCGCGGGCAAGTCGCTCGCCTTCGACACGGTCGAGGTTCACCGCTGGCTGGTGCAGCGTGCCGTCGAGCAGTCGGCCCCGGACGAGGACCGCGAGGCGCTGGACAGCGAGCGTGAACTGGCACTGCTGCGACGGAGCCAGCGCGAACTGAACGAGATCAAGAAGGCCGAGCAGGAAGCGGAACTGATACCGGCCGACGACGCTGTCCGCGCGTGGTCAGCCATTCTCACGGCGTTTCGCTCTCGCATTCTGGCGGTGCCGCCCCGCATGCGGTCCCGCCTGCCCGACATGCCTGATGCCGCTTACGACGAATTGCAGCACCTGTTGAGAGAGGCGCTTGATGAGCTATCACGTTCTGACCCCCTCGGTTGTTCGGAAAGCGATCCAGACAGTAGCGCCGCCGCCTGACCTTTCGCTGTCAGAGTGGGCGGACGCCTATGCGGTGCTGTCGCCGGAGTCCGCGGCCGAGCCTGGCCGGTGGCGCACGCTGCCGTACCAGAAAGGGCTGATGGACGCCTTCACCGATCCGAAGGTCGAGCGCGTGACCTTCATGAAGTCCGCGCGCGTGGGCTACACCAAGTGCCTGAACTGGGTGATCGCCTATCACATGCACCAAGACCCGTGCTCGATTCTCTGCGTGCAGCCGACGATCGACGACGCGCAGGGCTACTCGAAGGACGAGATCGCGCCGATGGTCCGCGACGTGCCGGTCCTGCAGGGGCTGGTGTCCGAGGGCTACCGGGACAGCAGCAACACGATCCTCAAAAAACTGTTCCCCGGTGGCGCGCTCAACTTGGTCGGTGCCAACAGCGCGCGCGGCTTTCGGCGCCTGACCTGCCGCGTCGTGCTGTTCGATGAGGTCGACGGCTACCCGCCGACGGCTGGCGACGAAGGCGATCAGATCGCGCTCGGCATTCGCCGCAGCGACACGTTCTGGAATCGCAAGATCGGGATCGGCAGCACCCCGACGATCTCTGGCCTGTCCCGCGTCGAGCGGTCTTTTTTCGCCTCCGACATGCGACGTTATTACGTACCATGTCCGCACTGCCACGAGTACCAGTTCCTGAAGTGGGCGCAGATGAAATGGCCCGAGAACGACCCGGCGCGGGCTTACTACGTGTGCGAGAAATGCCAGCAACCGATCGACCACCAGCAAAAGCGGTGGATGGTCGAGCGCGGCGAGTGGCGAGCCGAGGCGCCCTTCAACGGCCACGCCGGCTTTCACCTGTGGGCCGCCTACAGTTACAGCCCGAATGCCACATGGGGACAACTTGCGCAGGAGTGGATGTCCGCGCAGACCGACCGCGAAGCGCTCAAGACTTTCGTGAACACTGTGCTCGGCGAGCCGTGGACGGAAAAGGGCGAGACCGTCGCGCACGCTGCGCTGTTCGACCGGCGCGAGACGTACAAGGCCGCCGTCCCGAACGGCTCCGTGCTGACCGCGGGCGTGGACGTGCAGGACGACCGGCTTGAGGTGGATCTCGTCGCATGGGGCGAGGGCGAGGAGTCATGGTCGATCGACTACTTCCGCCTGTACGGAGATCCGGCTCGGGCTGAACTCTGGGACGAACTGCGCCGCCGACTGTCGACGACTTGGCTGCGGCAGGACGGCGTGCAACTCGACTGCCGCTGCGTCTGTATCGACTCGGGCGGACACTTCACTGACGAGGTCTACGCCTTCAGCCGCAAGCACGGGCAGCGGTGGGCGGTGCCGGTCAAGGGATCGTCCGAAGCCGGCAAACCCGTTGCGACATTCCCGCGCACGCTGAACTCGAAACGTGTCTACCTGACGCACATCGGCACGGACACGGCGAAGGAGCTGATCTACCGGCGGCTGAAACAGGACGACCACGGCCCCGGCTTTGTGCATTTCCCGAACACGCCGGCATTCGACTCCGAATACTTCCAGCAGTTGACCGCCGAAAAGGCCGTCACGAAGTACCGCGCCGGCCGGCCTTACGTGCAGTGGGAAAAGATCCGCCCCCGCAACGAGGCATTGGACTGCCGCGTCTACGCTCTGGCTGCAATCCGAATCCTGCAGCAGCACGGCGGCGTGACGCTCGAAACCGTCGACTACGACGCCGAGCCCGAGAAACCCAAGCCGGAGGCGCCGAAACCGGCGCCATTCATTCACCGCCCACAAGAAAGCCCGCGCCCCGGCGTAAAGTCGTGGTTCGGCAATTACCGGAGATGAGCATGCAACCAGACTCAGACGAGCGCCAAGTCGCGCCAACCCTCGACGGCATTCGCCGCGATCACGTCGCGCGGTACGAGTGGGCGCGGCAGTACGTTCGCAACCGGACCGTGATCGACTACGGCTGCGGCGTGGGTTACGGGACGAGCATTCTGTCGGAGACGGCGGCTTATGCGGCTGGCGTTGACTGCGACTCGGCGGCGATTGAATACGCCAGGAAGCATTACGGCGCGACCGGGGCAGCTTTCTCGCAGGGCGACGTCACCGCGACGACGAACGGCTACAAGTCAAGCGCGGCCGTCGCCTTCGAAGTCATCGAACACCTCGAAGACCCCGCCCCGTTCCTGCGCGCCCTGAACGCCGACACCCTGCTCGCCAGCGTCCCGAACGAGCACGTTTTCCCGTGGCAGCCTGGGATCAAATTCCACCACCGGCACTACACGCCGGAGGACTTCGAGAACCTGCTCAACGTCGCCGGCTGGGAGGTCGTCGAGTGGTGGGCGCAGGCCGGGCCGGAGTCCGAGCCGGTGCGCGACACGCAGGGCCGCACCCAGATCGCCGTGTGCACACGCGCCGAGCGGCCCATCGGCGGGACCTGGCGCAACTTGCCCCCGCCGCCCGACGTGCGCTACACCGTCCCCGGCTACCAGCACCCGACCGGCAAGGTGCCGGAGACCGTCATGCTGGTGGGCCTCGGCCCCAGCAAGTACGAGCTGACCGAGGCCATGCTGCGCCACGACTTCACGCCGTGGTGGGACGAGCTGTGGACCATCAACAAGGGGATCGACTTCCTGCCGCGCGCGGACGTCGCGATGATCCTCGACGACCTCTACGACTACGCCGAACGCCACCCCGCCTACGGCCAGAGCATGCGGGACTACACCGCGCGCGGCGGCCGCATCATCAGCCAGACGAGCCTGCCGAACGACGGCTCGATCGAGTTCACCAACTACCCGCTGCGCGAGGTGCTGGCGTTCTGGCAGGCCCAGGGCGGCAACCCGCAGAATTGGCTGCACACGATTTCCGTGGGGTTGATCATGGCCTACGCCGGCTTCATTGGCGTGCGTCGACTCATGCTTGCCGGCATCGACTGCAGCTGGCCGAACCGGCCGGACCTGTCCGAGTCTGGCAATGCCGTGGTGTGCTACTGGATCGGCCGCCTCGAACAGCTGGGCTGCACGGTCGAAATCAACAGCGACTCGACGCTCAATAGCACCCGCAACTTCGGCCGCTACGAGTGGCGGCAGATTTACGGCTACCTGCGACAGCCTGCCTGACCCTTAAACACCCTGCTGAATAGTGCAGGAGGGGTTTATTGCAATTCTGAATTAACGTGTTCTATCAGTGGTCGCCAGTATGGAT
>JAYRRR010000055.1:0-41670 GCA_041910015.1 Steroidobacteraceae bacterium | reverse complement strand
GGGTCTTTCCGCCGGCGACTTGTCGGCTTCAAAGGAGCCGGCGGAAAGACCCCGGGCCGACCGACCCGACATCGACCGTCGGGGGACCGACGCCGTGGCCGACGGCGACTTCACGATCGACCAGGTTCGCGTCCGCGAATCGTTCTCCGACGCCGCCCGCGCCTACGACGCCGCTGCCGTCCTGCAGCAGCGCGTGCGCGACGAGCTGCTGGACCGGCTCGATGTGCTGACCCTGCAGCCGGCGACAATCGTCGACCTCGGCGCGGGGACCGGTCACGCCGCGGCGGCGCTGCGCAAGCGCTACCGCAGGAGTCGCGTCCTCGCCATCGACATCGCCCTCGGCATGCTGCGCGAGGCCGGACGGCGGCAGACGCCACTGCGGCGCTTCCAGCGCGTCGCGGCCGATGCCGCCGCCCTGCCGCTGCGTGACGGCTGCGCCGACATGGTGTTCTCGAACCTCATGCTGCAGTGGTGCAACGAGCCGGACCGGGTGCTGCGCGAGTGCCGTCGTGTCCTGCGACCGGGCGGCGTGCTGCACTTCACGACGCTGGGGCCCGACACGCTGGTCGAGCTGCGCCGGGCGTGGCACGCGGCCGACCCGAGCCATGCGCACGTCAGCCGCTTCATCGACATGCACGACCTGGGCGACGCACTGCTGCACGCCGGCTTCGCCGAGCCGGTGGTCGACGTCGAGCGCTGCACGCTGACCTACGACGATGCCCGCGACCTGATGCGCGACCTGAAAACCATCGGCGCACACAATGCGACCGGCGGACGGGCCCGCGGCCTCACCGGCAAGGCCACGTTGCGACGCATGCTGGACGCCTACGAGACGCACCGGCGTAACGGCAGGCTGCCGGCGACTTACGAAGTCGTCTATGCGCAAGCGTGGGCACCGGACAGACCGCTGCGGGCCCGTGGGCCGGCGGCTCGCAACGAGGTCCTCGTGCCGATCTCGCGACTCGGGCGTCGCCGATGATCATGAAGAATAAGTTGATTGTTCTCATGTAAAACAGCCGTTTTCATGTTGTTCTGTTCAGTCATGAAACACAGCGTACTGCACCATGACCAGTGGCCTCTTCATCACCGCGACGAACACCGGATCGGGCAAGACGGTCGTCACGGCCGGGCTGCTACGAGCGGCCGGCCGCCGGGGGCTGCGCGCCGTCGGGCTGAAGCCCGTGGCCAGCGGGAGCGAGCCGATCGGACCCACCAGCCGCCTGCGCAACCGCGACGCGCTGGAACTGCAGGCCGCCGCGGGCATGTCGCTGCCTTCCGAGCTCGTCAACCCGTACTGCTTCGAGCCGCCCGTGGCACCGCATCTGGCCGCGCGCGCCGCCGGCCGGCCGATCGCGCTCGAGGCATTGATCGACTGGTACCGAGCGGCCAGCCTGGGAGCCGACCTGGCCCTGGTGGAGGGGGCTGGCGGCTGGCGCGTGCCGCTGCACCCGGCGGGCTTCCTGAGCGATCTGCCCGAGCAGCTGGGACTCGGCGTGGTGCTGGTCGTCGGCCTGACGCTCGGCTGCCTGAATCATGCGCGGCTCACGGCCGACGCGATCCTCGGCGCAGGCCGCTGCCCGCTGGTCGGCTGGATCGCGAACCACGTCGACCCCACCTTCGAGCGGGCCGAGGAGAACGTCGAGACGCTGGCGCGCCTGCTCGACGGTCCGCCGCTCGCTCAGGTGCCCCACGCAGACCTGGCGGTCGCGCGCTCGGCGTTCGGCAACCCGATCATCGATTTCGAGGCCGGGCCCCGGCTCTGGGGGCTCTGGGGTCAGGCCCCATCGGTGTGACCAGCGGTGGCAGCTCCCGGGTAAGCTTCCAGCATGGTCGTTGCCACGCAGGCCGCCGGGTCGCGTGATCCGGCGCTGCGCATCGAGCTGTCGCCGAACGGCGCGCTGACGCCCGCGTCCGCGCGGGCGTTCGTCGGCGGACTGGCGTGTGTCACGTTCGGCACCGCCGTGTTTTTTGCGCTGCACGGCCTCTGGCCCGTGCTGCCGTTTGCCGGCCTCGAGATCGCGCTGCTCTGGTGGGCCGTGCGGGCCAGCATGAGAGCGGCCCGCCAGCGCGAGCTGATCGTGATCACGGACGACCGCATCGTCGTCGAGCGACGCGGCCCCGCGATGCCGTCCCGGCTGGTATTTGCACGCCACTGGGCGACAGTTACACTGCGTGGACCCAGTCTCATGCTGCACCCGAGCCGGCTCACCATCGAGTCGCACGGGCGGGCCTGCGAAGTGGGTCGATTCCTCACCGAAGACGAGCGTCGCGATCTCGCGGCGCGCCTGCGTCGGCTGGTCGGGAAGTCGAGCGAATCCCCCGCGCTGGAGTCCGGCCCTGCCTGACCGGGCTGCGCAGGGTTCGGCAGTCGCCCCGGTCAATGAGGGCGGCGCCGGTTTCACGCATGGGAGTTGGGTAGTGCCAAAGAAGATCGTGAAGTGGGCCCTCGCGGCCCCGGCAGTGATCGGCCTTTCGCTCGCGGGTTCCAGCCCGGCCCTGGCCGCATGGACCTTGAACCTGCGCCAGGGCGTCACGGAACTGAGCCGTGAGATCTACGGCCTGCACATGCTGATCCTCTGGGTCTGCGTGGCGATCGCCGTGGCCGTGTTCAGCGTGATGATCTATTCGATCGCCACGTTCCGGAAGTCGAAGGGTGCCGTGCCGGCCCACTTCGACCACAACACCCGGGCCGAGGTCATCTGGACAGTGATCCCCGTGATCATCCTCGTCGCGATGGCCGTGCCGGCCGCGCGGACGCTGGTGAAGATCGAGGACACCCGCCACACCGAACTCACGGTCAAGGTGACCGGCTACCAGTGGAAGTGGCAGTACGACTACGTCGATCAGGGCGTGTCGTTCTTCTCGACGCTCGCCGGCGCGAGCAACGAGGCGCGGCAGCTCCACTCGGGCGTAGACGTCGACCAGGTCGACAACTACCTGCTCGACGTGGACAACCCGCTCGTGGTCCCGGTCGGCCGGAAGGTGCGCGTGCTGATCACGGGCGCCGACGTCATCCACAACTGGTGGGTGCCTGACTTCGGCGTCAAGAAGGACGCGATCCCGGGCTTCATCAACGAACTCTGGTTCAAGGCCGACACCGTCGGCACCTATCGCGGCCAGTGCGCCGAACTGTGCGGCCGCGACCACGGCTTCATGCCGGTGGTCGTGCGCGTGGTCGGGCAGGCCGAATTCGACGCGTGGCTCGCGGACCAGCAGGCCGCGCGTCAGGCCGCCGCCGCGCCCGCCGCGCAGACGGCCCGGGCGCGCACCGCCGCTGCCCCGACCAGGATCGCCGCCAACGAGACGACCGTGCCGGTCGCGCACGCGGAGTAAGTCACATGAGCGCCACGCAGACGCACGGTCACGCCGCCCACGACCATCACGACGCGCACGGCCCCGCGCAAGGCCTCGCGCGCTGGCTGACGACGACAAACCACAAGGACATCGGCACGATGTACCTCGTGTTCAGTCTCGTCATGTTCCTCCTCGGCGGGACGATGGCGCTGATCATCCGCGCCGAGCTGTTCATGCCCGGCATGCAGCTCGTCGATCCGCAGTTCTTCAATACCATGACGACGGTGCACGCCCTGGTCATGGTGTTCGGCGCGGTGATGCCGGCGACGGTCGGTCTCGCCAACTGGATGATCCCGCTGCAGATCGGCGCACCCGACATGGCGCTGCCGCGCATGAACAACTTCAGCTTCTGGCTGCTGGTCGCGGCGTTCTCGCTGCTGATCCTGTCGCTGTTCATGCCGGGCGGCGGCCCCGCGGCCGGCTGGACGCTGTATCCGCCGCTCGTGCTGCAGACCGGCGAGTCGTTCCCGCTGGCGATCTTCGCGATCCACCTCGCGGGCGCCTCCTCGATCATGGGCTCGATCAACATCATCGTCACGATCATGAACCTGCGCGCGCCGGGCATGACGCTGCTGAAGATGCCGCTGTTCACGTGGACGTGGCTCATCACGGCCTACCTGCTGATCGCCGTCATGCCGGTGTTCGCGGGCGCGGTGACGATGCTGCTGACGGACCACTTCTTCGGCACGACGTTCTTCGCGGCCTCGGGCGGTGGCGACCCGGTGCTCTACCAGCACATCTTCTGGTTCTTCGGGCACCCCGAGGTCTACATCATGATCCTGCCGGCGTTCGGGATCGTCTCGGAGATCATCCCGACGTTCTCGCGCAAGCGCCTGTTCGGCTACGACGCGATGGTCTACGCGACCGCCTCGATCGCGTTCCTGTCGTTCATCGTCTGGGCGCACCACATGTTCGTCGTCGGCATGCCGCTCGCCGGCGAAATGTTCTTCATGCTCTCGACCATGCTGATCGCGGTGCCGACCGGCGTGAAGGTGTTCAACTGGACCGCGACGATGTGGAAAGGGTCGCTGACGTTCGAGACGCCGATGCTGTTCGCGCTCGCCTTCCTGTTCCTGTTCACGATCGGCGGCTTCTCGGGTCTGATGATGGCGATCGCGCCGGTCGACTTCCAGTACCACGACACGTACTTCATCGTCGCGCACTTCCACTACGTGCTCGTGCCGGGCGCGGTGTTCGCGATCATGGGCGCCGTCTACTACTGGCTGCCGAAATGGACCGGCCACATGTACGACGCGAAGCTCTCGAAGATCCACTTCTGGCTCTCGGCGATCTTCGTCAACGTGCTGTTCTTCCCGCAGCACTTCCTGGGCCTCGCGGGCATGCCACGCCGCATCCCGGACTACTCGACGCAGTTCGCCGACTGGAACATGGTCTCCTCGGTCGGCGCATTCGGCTTCGGCCTGTCGCAGCTTCTGCTCGTCTACATCCTCTGGAAGACGGTCCGCGGCGGCGCACGGGCGACGGCCGAGGTCTGGACGGACGCGAACCCGCAGGGGCTCGAGTGGACGGTGCCCTCGCCGGCGCCGTATCACACGTTCGAAGAAGCGCCGCTGGTCAAGTAGACGGCACCCCACGCAGCGTGCGCGGACATGACGCAGGACACACGGGACGAGGAACGGCGACGTCGCGACATCCGCAGGACCACCGTCCTGCTGGTGCTGGTGGCGCTGGGCATCTACGTCGCCTTCATCGCTTCCGGCGTCATGCAAGCGCGGCCCTGATGCGGCATCGACCATGACGGGCCGGCCCCACCGCTCCCTGTTGCGCAGCCTGCTGCTGATGACCGCCGGCAGCTTCGCGTTCGGGTTCGCGCTGGTGCCGCTGTACGACGTGTTCTGCGACGCGGCGGGCCTGCGCGTGAACGCCCGCCCGTCGACGGCGCAGGCCTCCGCGGCCGGCGCCGGGCGCAAGGTGACGCTCGAGTTCGTCTCGATCGTCCCGCCGGCCAGCGCGTTCGACCTCGTGCCCGAGCAGGGCGCGATGACGCTGCAGCCGGGCAGGCTCTACGAGGCGCGGTTCCGCATCCGCAACAACTCGACGGTCCCGGTGCTGGCGCAGGCCGTGCCGAGCGTCGCGCCCGCCTCGACCGCGAAGTACCTGCAGAAGACCGAGTGCTTCTGCTTCACGCCGCAGTCGTTCGCGGCGTCCGAGGAGAGGGAGTTCACCGTGCGTTTCATCGTGGCCCCCGACCTGCCCGGGCAGGTCGACCGCATGACGCTGGCGTATTCGATGTACGAAGTGCCGCAAGGCTGAAACAAGACGAGAGGCAGATCGCCCATGGCTCACGCAGCTCACACCGCTCAGGACGCGGGCAAGTACTACATCCCGCACGGCAGCAAGTGGCCGATCGTCGGCTCGCTCGCGCTGTTCACGACGATGCTCGGCGCCGCGGCGCTGCTGAACGGCGTGAACGTCGCACCCTTCATCTTCTGGGCCGGCTTCGCGGCCGTGCTGTACATGTTCTACGGCTGGTTCGGCACGGTGATCGGCGAAAACCAGGCCGGGCTGTACAACGGCAACGTCGACAAGTCGTTCCGCATGGGAATGATGTGGTTCATCTTCTCGGAGGTCATGTTCTTCGGCGCGTTCTTCGGCGCGCTGTACTACGCACGCCAGCTCTCCGTGCCCTGGCTCGGCGGCGAAGGCAGCAAGTTCCTGACCAACCTGTTGCTGTGGAAGGAGTTCGAGCCGGCGTGGCCCACGAACGGCCCGGCCACCGTCGGCGGCGCCTTCGAGACGATCCCGGCCTTCGGCCTGCCGGCGCTCAACACGGCGATCCTGCTGTCCTCCGGCGTGACCATCACGATCGCGCACCACGCGCTCAAGGCGGGCAATCGCACGATCCTCAAGGTCTTCCTCGCGCTGACGTTCCTGCTCGGCTTCCTGTTCGTCGGCCTGCAGGCGACGGAATACGTCCACGCCTACCACGAACTGAACCTCACGCTCGGCAGCGGCGTGTACGGCTCGACGTTCTTCATGCTGACGGGCTTCCACGGCCTGCACGTGACACTCGGCGCGATCATGCTCGTCGTGATCTGGGGCCGCGTCATGAAGGGCCACTTCACGCCCCAGCATCACTTCGCGTTCGAAGGCGTGGCCTGGTACTGGCACTTCGTCGACGTGGTCTGGCTCGGCCTGTTCGTGTTCGTCTACTGGCTCTGACGGCAACCGGGGCGCGACCGCGGCGCGGCCACGTCAGCGGGCGACGTGGTGCGGCGTGATCAGGCCCTGGCGCCACGCGACGAACAGCAGGATGAACAGCGCGACGGACAGCGCGATGCGGACCGTCAGCGCGTTGACCATCCTGTTCGAGCGACCCTCGTCGCTGACCAGATGGAACAGGCCGGACGCCAGGCTCAGCACGATCGCGAACAGGACGGCGACGATGAGGATCTTGATCAACATGAGCGCGGCCCGCGTGACGGAGGGGCAGTATAGATGACGCTGCGGATCGCCGGCCGCGAGTTCGCCCCGCGCGCCGGTGCCCTGCTGCTCACCGCCGTCGGCGTCGCGGCGTGCGTCGCGCTCGGCTGGTGGCAGATCGGCCGCGGCCGCGAAAAGCTGGCGCTGACGGAATCGTTTGCGCGCGGCACGCAGGCCAGCGTCGTGCTGGCCGGCGGCGTCACGGTCGACGATCTGCCGCGCTACCAGCACGTCACTGCGCCGGGACGCTATGACCCGGCCCGGCAGGTGCTGCTGGACAACATGCCATCGCAGACCGGCAGACCGGGCTATCGCGTGCTGACGCCGTTCGTGCGCGCCGGCGGGTCGCGGCTGCTGCTCGTCGATCGCGGCTGGGTGCCGCTGGGTGTCTCGCGCGACGTGCTGCCGCCCGTGGCCGTGGCGTCCGGCCCGCGCACGGTGGCGGGACGGCTCGACCGCTTGCCGGAACCGGGCGTGCGCATCGGCGCGGCGGGTGTACCCGGCGATGCGCGCTGGCCCCGTGTACTGAATTTCCCGCGCCGCGGCGATCTCGAGCAGGTGCTCGGAGAGGCCGTCGAGGAGCGCATCGTGCTGCTCGATCCGGCGGCACCCGACGGCTACGAACGCGTGTGGCGGCCGGCCCTCGGGTTCGGCCCCGAGCGGCATCTGGGTTATGCGATCCAGTGGTTCGCGCTCGGGCTGGCCGCGCTCGCGGGCTTCGTCGCCCTGAGTCTGCGCCGACCGGCCGACGCGTCGAACGCGGAATCCGCCGTCATGCCGTCGTCGTCCCGGAAGCGACGATGAACCCGGAGCCCACGCCCCGCGATCCGCGCCGCCGCGGCCGGCGTCAACTCGCACTGCTGGCCGCGCTGTTTCTGGCGCCGCTGCTGGTGGCGTTCTGGCTGTATTACGGGCCCGGCGCCTGGCGGCCGTCCGGTGGCACCAACCAGGGCGATCTCGTCGAGCCCGCCGTGCCGCTGCCCGACACGGCGCTCCTGCGACCCGACGGCACTCACACGCGGCCACAGTTCCTGCGCGGCAAATGGACCCTGCTCTACGTCGGCGACGGCGGTTGCGACGCGCGCTGCCGTCGGGCCCTCTACCTGTCGCGGCAGTCGCGCATCGCGCTCAACAAGGACATGGATCGCGTGCAGCGCGTGTTCCTGGCGACCGGTGATTGCTGCGACACCGTGTTCCTGGCGGCAGAGCACGCCGACGTCGCGATCGCCCTGCTGGGATCAGACCCTGCGTCGCAGACGCTGCTCGCGAAGTTCCCGGGCTACGACGGCGTTGCCGCAGTCGCAGCCGGCCGCACCTACGTCGTCGATCCGCTCGGCAACCTCGTGCTGAGTTACCCGGCCACGGCCCCCGACGAGGCGCTGCTCGAGGACATGAAGCGGCTGCTGCGGCTGTCGCACATCGGCTGAGGGACGGGCGGTCGGGCGCGTGCCGGAGCCGGCGCAACGCATTCCGGACCTGTAATATCGCGGGCCGGAAGCCCGTCGACTCGCGGCGGGCCGTCAGCCAGATCGGGTAACGAAACCATCATGCCTCTCGCCACGTTCCGGAAAATCTGCCTGTTCGCCGCCGTGCTCGCGTTCTGCGTCGTCGTGCTCGGAGCCTACGTGCGCCTGAGCCACGCCGGCCTCGGCTGTCCGGACTGGCCGGGCTGCTACGGCCACCTCACCGCGGGGCAGGCCGCCGAGAACCATGCGGTTTCCAACGCGGCGTTTCCGGAACGGCCGGTCGAGTACGCGAAGGCGCTGAAGGAAATGGTGCACCGCTACCTCGCGAGCGGCCTCGGCTTCACGGTCCTGATCCTCGCTGCCCTCGCCTGGCGCAACCGCCGCGATGCGCAGCAGCCGACGAAGCTGCCATTCGCCCTGGTCGCGCTGGTGATCTTCCAGGGGCTGCTCGGCATGTGGACGGTCACCCTGCTGCTGAAACCGCTGATCGTCTCGGCGCACCTTGTCGGCGGGCTCACGACCATGGCGCTGCTCTGGTGGCTGTCGCTCGAGACGACGCGACGCTCGCGCCCCGACAACGAGCGATCCCTGCGGCGCTGGGCCGTCATCGGCCTGGTCGTGCTGACGCTGCAGATCATGCTCGGCGGCTGGGTCAGCACCAACTACGCGGCGGTCGCCTGCCCGGATTTCCCGACGTGCCAGCGCTCCTACTGGCCGGACATGGACATGCGCGAGGCGTTCATCCTGTGGCGCGGCCTGGGCATCGACTACGAAGGCGGCGTGCTCGACCACCCGGCCCGCGTCGCGATCCACTTCACGCATCGCCTCGGTGCCATCGTGACAGCCGTGGTGCTGGCCTTCGTCGCCTGGAAGGCGCTGCGCACCGGCCTGTCGAGTGGCGTACGCATGGCCGGCGCGGCGCTGGCCGCCGCACTGGTCGCGCAGTGGCTCGTGGGTCCGATCATGGTGCTGAAGACTTTCCCGCTGTCGCTCGCCACGGCGCACAACGCGATGGCGGCGCTGCTCGTGCTGGCGATGGTCGCCTTGCTGCGGTTCCTGTTCCCGCCACGAAGCGGCTCGGCTTACTGAGTGAGTCTCGCTCGCCCCGACACCACCACGGATTCGACCGCCAGCTGGCGCGATTACTACGAACTCGGCAAGCCGAGGGTCGTGGCGCTGATCGTGTTCACGGCGGTCGTCGGCATGTTCCTCGCCGTGCCGGGCCTGCCACCCTGGCAGGCCATGGTCTGGGGAACCCTCGGCATCGGCCTCGCCGCCTCGAGCGCCGCCGCGGTCAACCACGTCGTCGACCGCCGTTTCGACGCCCGGATGGCGCGCACGATGCGCCGGCCGATCCCGACCGGCCACCTGACCGAACGACAGGCGCTCGTCTACGCCGCGCTGCTCGGCGTCGTGTCGATGGCCATGCTGTGGTGGCTCGTCAATCCGCTGACGGCCGTGCTGACGTTCTGCTCGCTGATCGGCTACGCGGTGCTCTACACCGTGTGGCTCAAGCACGTCACGCCGCAGAACATCGTCATCGGCGGCGCGGCCGGCGCAGCGCCACCGGTGCTGGGCTGGACCGCCGTGACGGGCTCGGCGGACCCGCACTCGCTGCTGCTGTTCCTGATCATCTTCGCCTGGACGCCGCCGCACTTCTGGGCACTGGCGATCGCGCGGCGCGCCGACTACGCGCGCGCCGGCATCCCGATGCTGCCAGTCTCGTACGGCGTCGAGTTCACACGTCTGCACATCCTGCTGTACACGATCATCCTGTTCATCGTGACCCTGCTGCCGTACCTGACGGGCATGAGCGGGCTGCTGTACCTCGCGGCCGCCGTCGGGCTCGGTGCGGTGTTCCTCCGCCATGCCGTCGCGCTGCGCCGCCCCGATGCGCCCGAGCAGTTGCCGATGCGGGTCTTCCGCTACTCGATCAACTACCTCATGCTGCTGTTCGCGGCGCTGCTGATCGACCACTACGTCCTGCTGCGGCCCTGAGGATGCCATGGCGAGCCGCACGCATCTGACCGCACCGTTGCTGCTCGCGGTCGTCACCGCGCTGATCGTCTACGTCTCGCTGTATCCGTTCCGTTTCGCGGAACACGGCCCGTCGCTGCTCGAGGCGCTGCGCTCGCTGCGCTGGGCGCGCGCCGGACGCGGCGACATGCTCAACAACCTGCTGCTCTACCTGCCCTTCGGCTTTTGCGCCGCGCTGGTGCTCGAGCCACGCCGGGGCCGCGCCGCTGGCATCGCCGGCGCCGTCGCGCTGGGTGCCTCGCTGTCGCTGTCGCTCGAACTGCTGCAGGCATCGGTCTCGATCCGCGTGCCGAGCCTGCGCGATCTTGGGCTCAATGTCCTCGGCGCGCTCGGCGGCGCGATCTTCGGCTCCGTCTTCCACCTCGTCACGAACCGCATCTCGCCCGAGAACCCGACCCGGGCACGCTCGACGCTGGTCGCGATGTGGATCCTCGGCCTGTGGCTGCTCGCGCGGCTGTGGCCACTGGTGCCCGATCCCGGGCTCGGCCAGTTGAAGCGCGCCGTGCGGCCGCTGCTGTCGCCGCACGTCGAATGGCTCGACGTGGCGGGGTTCTTCGTCGGCTGGCTGGTCGTCGCGCAGGCCGTATTCCATCTCGGCAAGCGCCAGCGCGCGGTCGACGTGTTCCTGGTGGTGATCGCGGCCGTACTGGTCGGTCGCGCCTTCGTCGCCGGCAGCGCGCTCGACGTCGCGGAACTCGCGGCGCTCGCGCTGCTGCTGCCCGTGCTCGTGCTGCTGAGCAAGCTCGAGGACGGGATGCGCTCGACGCTGCTCGCCGTGCTGCTCGGCACCTGGCTCGCGTGGGCGGCGCTCAGGCCGCTGCTCGCGGGCGCCGACACCGTCGTGGCGACTGTGCCAGACCTGCAGGAGATGCTGTTGCGCAACGTGCCGGCGCCGCAGGCCCTCGCGCACAAGGCGTTCAGCTACGTCGCGCTCGGCTGGCTGCTCGCCGGCGCGGGCGTCGTGCCACACGTCGCGGCCGGCATCACGATCGTGTTCGTGCTGCTGCTCACGATGCTGCAGCTCGGCGCCGCCGGCCCCACGTACGGCTGGGTCGATCTCGTGATCGCGGGGCTGGCGGGCTGGATCGTGGCGCGCTGGATGCCGCGCCGCTGAGCGGCCGGGATCACAGAGGCGGCGAGGCCGTGCCGAGCATGGATTGCCGCACCAGCGGCAGCGGGCCGCTGCACGACAGAAACGTGTCGTGGAACTCGCGCAGCGGCGCCTTCGGGTGCGCTGCCCGCCAGTCCGCGCGCAGCTTCAGGATCATGAGTTTGCCTAGCGTGTAGTTGAGGTACGCCGGGTCGTACGTGCCGCGCAGCGCCTGCTGCCGCGCATTGCCCGGGTCGGCGAGGGCCTTGTCACGGAACACCTGCTCGCACTCGGCGACCGACATGCCCTGCGTGTGCAGGCCGATGGCGCAGGTGTAGCGTGCATTGCGCTTCAGCGCCGCCAGCAGCTGCCCGACCTGCCACTCCGGGCTGTCCGCGCGCAGGCCCTCGTCGCGCATCATCTCCTCCACGTAATGCGCCCAACCCTCGGTGTAGGCATAGCTCTGGAAGAGCTGCGCGATTCTCGACGGGTTGCGATTGACGTGCAGGAAGTGCAGGAAATGGCCTGGCCAGACCTCGTGTGCCGAGGTCGACAGCAGCGTGCCTTCGCCGGCGACGTATTGCGCCTGTTCCTGCGGGCTCCAGGCCGGGTCGGGCGGCGCGATGTAGTAGGCTGCCGGCACGGACTTGCTCTCGTACGGGCCCGGTACATTGATGTACGCGAAGTTCTGCGCGTTGTACGGCGGCGCCTGCTCGACCAGCGCCTGCTCCGGCCCCGGGATCGTCACCAGGCCCCGCGTCACGACGAACTCGCGCAGTTCGGGAAGCTGGCGTCGCGCGCCGGCGACGGCGCCGCCGTCCGGCTTGTGCGAGTTGGCCCGATCGGCGCATTCGCGCAGCGACCGGCCGGGCGCGTACGCGGCACAGACCCTGGCGAGCGCGGCCAGATTGCGGTCCATGTCGGCCTGGCCGAGCGCGGCCAGACGCTCGAGCGGCACGTCGACCTGTTCCGTGGCCTGCAGCATCCGTGCGAACAGGGGCGGGCCGAGCGGGTAGGCCTGCGTGGCCTGCGCGCGCTGCGCGACAAACCAGTCGGCGAGCTGCTGCATGGCCTGCGCGGCGGCCGCGTTGGCCGCGGCGAGATCCGCCTGCAGCCGGGCATCCTTCACCTCGGCGAACACCGGCGCGACGTCCTTCGCGAAAAACTGTGCGAAGCCGCCGTAGGCGTTCACGCCGTATTCGATCCACGGTGCCGGCATCGGCGTGCGCAGGTTCGCGCGGATCTGCCCGGTCACCCGCGGAATCTCGCGGGCGTAAGCGAGATAGGCGCGCATGCGCTGCTCGAGCGGCGCGTACGGCCGGCTCAGGTAGATCTCGGGATCGACGATGCCCAGGTACCAGGCCGGGTTGCGGAAGGGCCACTCCGCCTCCTTCTTCCAGAACAGGTCGACGTCGAGCGCGGCCAGCAGCCAGGCACGTTCGCGGCGATTGGGCTCCGACAGTGGCGCGGGATCGAACGCGGCCACGCGGGCCCGTTCGGTCTCGAGCCGCGCGACGTCCTGGCGGATCGCCTCCGCGCCGAGGTCGGGCAGACGGCCGTCGAACTCGTGCCGGCCGGCGTACACCGCGGCGACCGGGTTCACGGCGAAGTGCGCCTCCAGGAACCGGTCGACGCCGACAGTCCATGCAGCGTCCGCATTCGATGACGCGGCACGCACCACCGACGCCGGACCTGTCGCCTGCGGCGCGGCCGCCGGAGCCCAGACGAGGGGCAGGACGAGCAGCAGCGCCTGCAGCCAGGGCCGGACGGGGAACGCATGCGATGTCATGTCGGGGTCGTCCTCGAACGATGCGGGGGCACCGGGCCACGCGGCGCGGCCGGCACCAGGTGCGAAGATTAGATCAGGCGCACGACCGGAGGGTAGAATCCACGTCTTCCCATGGACGTTTCCCACATCCTCGCGCCGCTCAACGACGCGCAGCGGCAGGCCGTGACCGCACCGCTCGCCCCGACGCTCGTGCTCGCCGGCGCGGGCAGCGGCAAGACGCGCGTGCTCACGCACCGCGTCGAATGGCTCGTGCAGGTCGAGGGCGTCTCCCCGCACGGTATCCTCGCCGTCACGTTCACCAACAAGGCCGCCGCCGAGATGCGTCACCGCATCGAGCAGCAGCTCGGCCTGCCGTCCGCCCCGCTGTGGATCGGCACCTTCCACGGCATCTGCCACCGGCTGCTGCGCATGCACTGGCGCGAGGCGGGCCTGCCGCAGGGATTCCAGATCCTCGACGGCGAGGATCAGCAGCGTCTGGTCAAGAAGGTCATTCGCGGGCTGAGCCTCGACGACACGCGCTGGGTTCCGCGCGAGGTCACCTGGTTCATCAATGCGCAGAAGGACGAGGGCCGGCGGCCGTCGCACCTCAAGGACGACGGCGATCCGGTGCGGCGCCAGATGATCCGGCTGTACGAGGCCTATGAGGAAGCCTGCCGGCGCAACGGCGTCGTCGACTTCGCCGAGCTGCTGCTGCGCAGCTGGGAGACGCTGAAGGACGCGCCGGGTCTCGGCGAGCACTACCGCGCGCGCTTCCGCCACGTGCTCGTCGACGAGTTCCAGGACACGAACACGATCCAGTACGAGTGGATGAAGACGCTCGTCGGCGCGGTGAGCGTGCCGTACGTGGTCGGCGACGACGACCAGTCGATCTATCGCTGGCGTGGCGCGCGCGTCGAGAACCTGCAGCAGTACCGCAAGGACTTCCACGGCGTGCAGCTGTTCCGGCTCGAGCAGAACTATCGCTCGACCGGCAACATCCTCGACGCCGCGAACGCGATCATCGGCCACAACAGCGGCCGCATCGGCAAGAAGCTCTGGACCAGCGAAGGCAAGGGCGCGCCGATCCGGCTGTTCCGTGCCTGGAACGAGCGCGACGAGGCCGAGTTCGTCGTCGGCCGGATCCGCGAGTGGATTGCACGCGGCGGCAACCGCCGCGACAACGCCATCCTCTACCGCTCGAACGCGCAGTCACGCGTGTTCGAGGAATACCTGCTCGCGGCGCGCATCCCCTACCGCGTCTACGGCGGCCTGCGGTTCTTCGAGCGGCAGGAGATCAAGGACGCGCTCGCCTATCTGCGGCTGCTTGCGAATCGTGACGACGACGCCTCGTTCGAGCGCGTGGTGAACCTGCCGACGCGCGGCATCGGCGCCCGCACGCTGGAGCTGCTGCGCGCCCACTCGCGCGAGCATTCGAAGTCGCTGTGGCAGTCGGCGTCGCAATGCGGCGACGAGCTGGGCACCAGGGCGACGGCCGGCCTGCAGACGTTCCTCGCGCTGATCGACCGGCTCGACGCCGCGACGCAGGGTCTGCCGCTGCACGAGCAGGTCGACCACGTGATCCAGGCGAGCGGGCTCGCCGGGCACTACCAGAAGGAAAAGGCCGACAAGGGCGAGGCGCGGCTCGAGAACCTCGAGGAACTCGTGAGCGCCGCACGCGGCTTCGAGCCCGAGGGCGACGACATGACGCCGCTGATGGCATTCCTGTCGCATGCCGTGCTCGAGTCGGGCGAGGGACAGGCCCAGGAGTGGGAGGACTGCGTGCAGATGATGACGCTGCACTCGGCCAAGGGCCTCGAGTTTCCGGTGGTCTTCCTCTGCGGCATGGAGGACGGCCTGTTCCCGCACCAGCGCTCGGTCACGGACGTGCACGGGCTCGAGGAGGAACGCCGGCTCTGCTACGTCGGCTGCACGCGGGCGATGCGCCAGCTCTACCTGACCTACGCCGAGCAGCGCCGCATGCACGGCATCGACAGCTACGGCGCGCCATCCCGGTTCATTGCCGAGATCCCGGCGCCGCTGGTCGAAGAGGTGCGCCCGAAGGTGCAGGTGTCACGACCGGTCCATGTGCCACCGTCGCGCCCGGGCAACGGCTTCGGCGGGCCGCGCCCGCCCGCCCGCGCCGCCGGCGGTCTGACCATGAGCGGCCGGCGGCTCCAGGACGACACCCCGGGCGGGTTCAGACTGGGCCAGCGCGTCCGCCACGCGAAATTCGGCGATGGCGTCGTGCTGAACCTCGAAGGCCAGGGCGTCAACGCCCGGGTGCAGGTGAATTTCGAGCACCAGGGCACCAAGTGGCTCGTGGCCGGCTACGCCAATCTCCAGCTCGTATAGCCATGGGGAACCAGTACCGGATTTCCGGTAGCGGCCCCCCCCACCGTAGAATAGCCCGACCCTGGACGGCCCAAGAACCTTGAAAATCATCATTCTGGGAGCCGGTCAGGTCGGCCGGACGGCCGCGTACCACCTCGCGCGGGAGGAGGCCAACGACGTCACCGTCGTCGACTTCGACGAGAACCTGCTGCGCGACCTGCAGGACCGGATCGACATCCGCACCGTGCAGGGCAACGCCGCCAGCCCGCGCACGCTCGAGTCGGCCGGCGCGCGCGACGCCGACATGATCGTCGCGCTCACCAACAGCGACGAGACCAACATGGTCGCCTGTCACGTCGCGTGGACGCTGTTCGCCACCCGCACCAAGATCGCCCGCATCCGCTCGCGCGACTACCTGCGCCACCAGGAGCTGTTCGTCTCGACGGACGGCGTGCCCGAAGGGGTCGAGCCGGCGCCGCCGCGCGACGACGACGCGGGCCCGTCGGGCTTCGCGGTCGACATGTACCTGAGCCCGGAGCAGGCGGTCACCTCGTACATCGAGCGCCTGATCCGCTATCCCGGCGCGCTGCAGATCGTCGACTTTGCCGAAGGCAAGGTGCGGCTCGTGGGCCTCAGGGCCCTCAAGGGCGGCGCGCTGGTCGACCGCCCCATCCGCGAGCTGCGCACGCACATGCGCAGCAGCGAGGCGCGCGTCGCTGCGCTGTACCGCAAGGGCGAGAGCATCGAGCCCGAGGGCGATACCGTCATCTGCGACGGCGACGAGGTGTTCTTCGTCGCGGCCACCCGCGACATCCGCGCCGTCATGCAGGAGATGCAGAAACTCGAGGACCCCGTGCGCCGCGTCGTCATCGCGGGCGGCGGCAACATCGGTTTCCGCCTCGCCCAGACGCTCGACGAGGAGAACCAGGTCAAGGTCATCGAGCGCGACGGCAAGCGTGCGCGGCGGATCGCGCAGGAGCTGCGCAACGCCGTCGTCCTCGTCGGTGACGCGGCCGACGAGGAACTGCTGGTCGAGGAGAACATCGACAGCGTCGACGTCTTCTGCGCGCTGACCAATTCCGAGGAGGCGAACATCCTCTCGGCGATGCTCGCCAAGCGTCTCGGCGCGCGCCGCGTGATGGCGCTGGTCAGCCGCCCGGCCTACGCCGAACTGACGGCGCTCGGCGAGATCGACGTGGCCATCTCGCCGCAGACCGTCACGATCGGTTCGCTGCTCGCCTACGTGCGGCGCGGCGACGTCGTGCAGGTGCATTCGCTGCGCCGCGGCTCCGCCGAGGCGATGGAGACCATCGCGCACGGGCTGCGTGGCGGCAAGGTCGTCGGACGCCCGGTCGAGGACATCAGGCTCCCGGACGGCGCCACGATCGTGACGGTCGTGCGTGGCGAGCGCGTGATCATGGCGCACCACGACACCGTGATCGAGAACGGTGATCACGTGATCCTGTTCCTCTCCGACCGGCGCCACGTGGAACAGGTCGAGCGCCTGTTCCAGGCCTGACCGGCAACACCCGGGATCCTGCTCCGTGCTCGCCGTACTGAACGTGCTCGGGTCGATGCTGATGCTGTTCAGCGTCACCTTCGCCCTGCCGATGATCACGTCGATCGTCTACGTCGACGGCCTGCTGGTCGACTTCGTCTATGCGGCCGTGACCTGTCTCGGCGTCGGGGCGGCCGTCTACGGCGCGACCCTCCGGCATCGCCGCGAGCTGCGTTCGCGCGACGGCTTCCTGCTCGTGACGCTCGCGTGGATCTTCATGTCGGCGATCGCCACGGTGCCGTTGCTGATCGCGCTGCCGGGCCTGAGCTTCACCGATGCCTTCTTCGAGACGATGTCGGGCCTCAGCACCACCGGCGCGACCGTGCTGACCGGTCTGGATGCCATGGCACCGTCGCTCAATCTCTGGCGCCACGCACTCAACTGGTATGGTGGCATGGGCATCATCGTGCTCGTGGTCGCGATCCTGCCCATGCTCGGCGTCGGCGGCATGCAGCTCTACAAGGCCGAGGCGCCGGGTCCGGTCAAGAACGAGAAGCTGACGCCGCGCATCGAGCAGACGGCGCGGGCGCTGTGGTTCGTGTACCTGCTGATCACGATCGCCTGCGTCCTGAGCCTGAAGGTGGTCGGCATGAGCTGGTTCGACGCCATCTGCCACGCGTTCGCGGCGCTGGCGCTCGGCGGGTTCTCCACCCACGACTCCAGTGTCGGGCATTTCGACTCCCCGGCCATCGAAGGCGTGCTGATCTTCTTCATGTTGATCTCCGCAATGAACTTCGCGCGGCACTTCATCGCATGGCAGCAGAAGAGCCTGCGCACGTACCTCGCGGACGTCGAGGCGAGGGCGATGTTGTTGCTGATCGCAGGATGCACGCTGACGCTGGCGCTCCATGTCTGGCTGGCGGGCGTCTATCCGGGTTTCTGGACCGCATTGCGTCATGTCGCATTCAACCTGGTGTCGATTGCGACCGATTGCGGGTTCGTCAGCCAGGACTATGCAGCGTGGCCCATGTTCGCGCCAATGGTGATCCTGATGCTGTCGTGCTATTGCGCGAACACCGGTTCGACCGGTGGCGGAATCAAGATGTTCCGCACGCTCGTCCTGGTGAGGCAGGCGAGTCGTGAACTCTGGTTGCTGGTGCATCCGCAGGCCGTGACGCCCGTCAGGATTGGTGAACAGGTGGTCGCGAATCGGATCGTGTTCGCCATTCTCGCATTCGTCGTCCTGTATTTCGGCACGGTCGTGACCCTCACGTTCCTGCTGCTTGCGAGTGGCCTGGACTTCATCAGTTCCTTCTCGGCGATCATCGCCTGCATCAACAATGCCGGTCCCGGGCTGGGCGTGGTCGGCCCGGCCAGCAACTACCAGGGGCTGACCGATTTCCAGACCTGGGTCTGCTCGCTGGCCATGCTGCTCGGCCGCCTCGAGATCTTCTCGGTGCTGGTCCTGTTCACACCGACCTTCTGGCGCAAGTGAGCATCCTCTGATTTACTCGCGCATCGATGTGACCGCGCGCGTGACGCGCCGCGGACGCGAGTGACTCAGAGGTCCGTTCCACCCGTGGCCCGCCGAAAACCGCCCACCCGCGTGCGCAAACGAGTGCAGCGCGGCATCGCGCTGATCGCGATGCTCGGCCTGATCGTCGCGATCGTCGTGGTCGCGATACTCGACCGGCGTGTCACCCAGCAGTTCGAGGGCCGGCGCTGGACGCTGCCGGCGCGCGTGTACGCACAGCCGCTCGAGCTGTACGCGGGTCAGCCGCTCTCCTCGGCGCGGCTCGCCGGGGAGCTCGCCCGGCTGGGCTACATCCCGCGCTCGCCCATCGACCGGCCCGGCACGTTCCGGCGCAAGGGCGACACCGTCGATGTCCACGTACGCGCGTTCGCTTTCGCCGATGCCCGGCAGCCGGCGCAGCGGCTCCACGTCACGTTCGCGGGCGGCCGTGTCGCGGCACTGGCCGACGCGCGGGGCGCCGACGTGCCCGTGTTCCGGCTCGATCCGCTGCTGATCGGCAGCATCTTCCCGATCCACGGCGAGGACCGCATCGTCGTCTCGCCCGAGCAGGTGCCGCCGCTGCTGCCCGCGGCGCTGAAGGCCGTGGAAGACCGCAAGTTCGACTCGCACCACGGCGTCAACCCGCTCGCGATCCTGCGCGCGCTGTTCGTCAACGTGCGGGCCGGGCAGGTGGAACAGGGCGGCAGCACGCTCACACAGCAGCTCGTGAAGAGCTATTTCCTCGACAGCCGGCGCACCATCCGGCGCAAGGTCGAGGAAGCGATCATGGCGTTCATCCTCGAATCGCGGTTCGAGAAGGCGGACATCATGAACGCCTACATCAACGAGATCTACCTGGGCCAGGATGGCCGGCGCGCCGTGCACGGCTTCGGCCTCGCGAGCCAGTTCTACTTCGGCAAGCCGCTCGCCGAGTTGAACCTGCAGCAGGTCGCGCTGATGGTGGCAATCGTGCGCGGCCCGTCCTACTACGACCCGCGGCGGCACCCGGAGCGCGCGCGCGAACGGCGCAACCTCGTGCTGCGCGTGCTCGTCGAGCAGGACGTCGTGCCGCAGGCGGATGCGGAGCGCGCCGCGCAGGCACCGCTCGGCATCACCGACAAGGCCGGTCGCTCGGCCAACTACTTCCCCGCGTTCCTCGACCTCGTGCGCCGTCAGTTGCGCAAGGACTATCCCGAGGACGAGCTCACCGAAGCGGGCCTGACCGTCTTCAGCACACTCGACCCGCTGCTGCAGGAAAAGGCCGAGGACGCGCTCGGCGACGAGCTGGCGAGCCAGGATGCATCGCAGCGCAGGGGCGCGCAGGGGCTCGAGGGCGCACTCGTCGTGACGACGCCGCAGACCGGCGAGGTCGTCGCGGTGGTCGGCGGCCGCCGCGCGTCCTTCGACGGCTTCAACCGCGCGCTCGACATGAAGCGGCCGATCGGTTCCCTCGCCAAGCCGCTCGTGTACCTGGCGGCGCTCGAGACCGGCCGCTACACGCCGGCATCGACCGTGATGGACGGGCCGGTCGAGCTGAAGCTCGACAACGGCGACCTCTGGAAGCCGGGCAACTACGACCGGAAGCTGCACGGACCGGTGACGCTGGTGCGCGCGCTCACGCAGTCGTACAACCTGGCGACGGTGAACCTGGGGCTGGAAGTCGGTCTCGGGCCGGTCGTGCAGACGTATGTGGCGCTGGGGCTCGAGGACGCGCCGCCGCGCTATCCCTCGATCCTGCTCGGGGCGGCGCAGTTGAATCCGGTGGAGGTCGCGCAGGTCTACAACACGCTCGCCAACGGCGGCTTCCGTTCGCCGCTGCGCGCCGTGCGCGCCGTCGTCGACGCCGAGGGCAAGCCGCTCAAGGCGCCCGAGCTGGAGATCACCGAAGCCGCGCGCGCCGGGGCGATCTACACGCTGAACCGCCTGATGATCGAAGTGTTCGAGCGGGGCACGGCGCGCCCGGCCAAGCGGTCGCTGCCGCCGGGTCTGGTCGTGGCCGGCAAGACCGGCACCTCGAACGACTACCGCGACAGCTGGTTCGCCGGCTTTTCGGGCAGCCACCTGATCGTCGTCTGGATGGGTCATGACGACAACGCGCCGACCGGCCTCACCGGCACGACGGGTGCCCTGCGGGCCTGGACGCGGCTGATGGCCTCGATCGAGACGACCTCGTTCGAACCCCTGCTGCCCGAGGACGTCGAGGACCGCTGGATCGACTACTACACCGGCTGGGAGACCTCGCCGTATTGCGACGGCTCGGCGGTCAGCCTGCCGTTCGCCGTCGGCCAGGGGCTGGCGGCGAGCCAGACCTGCCCACCCAACGTCTCGGCCGAGGAGGGTGCCCTGCTGATGCCACCACCTGCGGCGCCCGCGGACGGTGCCGCGGCGCCCGGCACCGCACCGGCCCTTCCGCCGCCGCCTTGATCCCGTCCGCCCCCGGACGGGAGAATCGCGCCCGAGGTACTCGTTCATGCGTCCACTGACGCGACTCGCCGTCGCTGCCTGCGGTTGCGCCCTCCTTGCGGGTTGCGCCACCGCACCTTTCAAGTCCCAACCGACGCCGACGCCGACCACGCCGCCGGCGGGCCGGGGTCCGACGGTTCCCGAGGTCCCGCCGCCGCTGCCGTCCACCACTGAGCCGGTCATCGAGGCACCAGCACCTGCCCCCGTCCCGAAGGAGCGGCCGAGGGTGCCCCCGGCGACGCTCTCCCCGGCCAGCAAGGCGCTGGTGGGGCAGGCCCAGACGCAGCGCCGGAAGGGCGACCTGCCCGGCGCGACGGTGTCGCTCGAGCGTGCCTTGCGGATCGAGCCACGCAATCCGCTGCTCTGGATCGAGATGGGGCGGCTGCGCATGGACCAGCGCAATTACCCGCAGGCCGAGGCCATGGGTCGCAAGGCGCTGTCGATGGCAGTCGGCGACGCAACGAGCCAGTCGAACGCGTGGCTGCTGATCTCGGACGCGCTGCGCGCGCGCGGCAAGAACCCCGAGGCGCAGGAGGCACTGGACAAGTCACGCGAGCTGTCGGCCTCGTAATAGACCGGGGCACATCACGGCTGTGGACGCTTCACCTGGACGACGGGATTGCAAACATTCCCACTCTCGTGTCTTTTCTGTCGCTATTCATGACTGATTTCCCACTTTCTGCAAAGTTCTTTACATTTTGTCAAATTCTTGACACGAACATTGTAGATATGGTGCGAAGTGGGAAAAAATCATATGGTTCTTGGCAGTGATCGGTCTGATTCAGCGCGTCACTGAAGCAAGTGTCCGCGTCGATAGCGAGATCGTGGGATCTATTGGTCGAGGCCTACTCGCCCTGATTGCGGTCGAGCCGGGCGACACGCCGACGACGGCACACAGGCTGATCGAGCGGACCGCCGCCTACCGCGTCTTCGATGACGGCGCCGGCCGCATGAACCGTAGCCTCATCGACGTGGGCGGCGAGTTGTTGCTGGTCTCGCAGTTCACACTCGCGGCCGACACGCGCAAGGGTCTACGCCCGAGCTTCAGCTCCGCGGCGGCGCCGGAGCTCGGACGGGCGCTCTTCGAGGCGGCGGTCGACCACGCCCGCGCGCTGTTGCCCGGCAAGGTCGCGACCGGCCGTTTCGGCGCCGCGATGCGGGTGGCGCTCGTCAACGACGGGCCGGTCACGTTCTGGTTGCAAATACCGACCCCGGCTGCAACCGAGTGATCGCCGACATTGTCGTATCATGGCGGCCCGTTGTGCAGGGCCCCGGAGAATTCCATGGGTATCGGCTTTCGTGAGCTCCTCGTCATCCTGCTGATCGCGCTCATCCTCTTCGGGGCCAAGAAGCTGAAGAACGTCGGCTCGGACCTCGGCGCCGCCGTGAAAGGCTTCAAGAAGGCGATGAGCGATGGCGAGGACGAGCAGAACCGGCAGTTGTCGGACCTGGGCGACAGCGGAGCCAGCACGCGCGACGCGGATTTTGGCGACCGGGCCGCGTCGTCGACCAAGACGGACAGCAAGACCGGCTGAGCCCGGATACCCGATGTTCGAGGTCGGCTTCACGGAGATCGTGCTGATCTTCGGCATTGCGCTGCTGGTCCTCGGGCCCGCGCGCCTGCCGAAGCTGGCCGCCGATCTCGGGCGCTGGGCCGGCCGCGCCCGGTCGATGGCGCGGCAGTTGCGCACCCAGCTCGAGCAGGAAGTGCACTTCGATCCGCTCGCCACGACCCCGTCGAAGTCCCCGACGCCGGCCGCGAGCCCGACGACCTCGCCATCGCCCGCGCCTGATGCGGAAGCGCGCGCGTTGCCGATGCAGGCCGCGACCGACGGCCCCGCGTTGCCTCCGGACGAGACGACGACGGCGCACGCGACGCCGGTGCCCGTCGAGCCCGCGGCGGCGGCCGCGACCGACTCGGGCCCGCCGCGACAAGACGGCCACTGATGAGCGCGAGCCCGGGTAACGGGGAACCGCTGGCCGAAGGCACGCTGATCTCGCATCTGCTCGAGCTGCGGGACCGGGTGCTGCACGCCGTCATCGCCGTGGCTGTCTGCTTCGTGCCGCTCGCCTTTTTCCAGAACGAGCTGTTCACGCTGATCGCACAGCCGCTGATCCACAAGCTGCCCGAAGGCACCTCGCTGATCGCGACCAGCGTCGTCTCGCCGTTCATGGCGCCGCTCAAGCTGACGATCATCGTCGCGCTGTTCATCGCGATGCCCTATGTGCTCTACCAGGTCTGGGCCTTCGTCGCGCCCGGGCTCTACCGGCACGAACGGCGCTTCGCGCTGCCGCTCGCCGTCTCGAGCGTGTTGCTGTTCTACGCGGGCGTCGCCTTCGCCTATTACGTCGTCTTCCCGCTGATGTTCCAGTTCCTCGCGTCGACGACACCCGTCGGCGTGAAGATGATGACCGACATCTCGAACTACCTGGACTTCGTGCTGCTGCTGTTCTTCGCGTTCGGCGTGGCGTTCGAGATGCCGGTGGCGGTCGTGCTGCTGGTCGCGACGGGTCTGGTCAAGGTCGAGGCGCTGACACGCAACCGCGGTTACGTGATCCTCGGCATCTTCATCATCGCCGCGTTCCTGACACCACCGGACGCCGTGTCGCAAAGCTTCATGGCCGTGCCGATGTATCTCCTGTACGAGCTGGGGATCGTGTTCGCACGCTTTGCACAACGCCGCCGCGCCGTCGAACCGGCCGGGAGCGCCTGACGACGCAGCGGCATCGGCGGCCCGCGGGCAGGCCGCGAAGATCGGGAGGGGGATCGGCATGCTGGGGGGGCACCCGCGCGCGCTGTCGACACTGTTCTTCACCGAGATGTGGGAACGGTTCACGTTCTATGGCATGCGCGCGCTGCTCGTGCTGTTCCTCGTCGACGCGGTCGGCAACGGGGGCTACGGGCTCGACGACCGCACGGCCACCGCGATCTATGGCCTCTACACCGCGGCCGTGTTCATGGCCGCGCTGCCCGGCGGCTGGATCGCGGACCGGCTGATCGGCGCGCAACGCGCCGTGCTCACGGGCGGCGTGCTGATGACGCTCGGCAACCTGATGCTGGCCATCCACGGTCCGCAGGAGCTGTTCTTCGGCGGGCTGGTCGTGATCATCCTCGGCGTCGGGCTGCTGAAACCCAACGTCTCGACGCTGGTCGCGGACCTCTACCCGGAGGGCGGCGGCCGGCGCGATGCGGGCTTCACCATTTTCTACATGGGCATCAACCTGGGCGCGCTGATCGGCCCGCTGATCGCGGGCGGACTCGCGCAGCGTTACGGCTGGCGCGCGGGTTTTCTCGCCGCGGCTGTCGGCCTGCCTTTCGGCCTGCTGCAGTTCTGGCTGTCTCGCCACCTTTTCAACGGCGCGGGTGCCGGACCCAATCGCAACGACGGCGGCGCGGGGCTCGCGCGCGACTGGCAGCGACTGCGGGTCGCGCTCGTGGTGTTCACGCTGCTCGCGGCGCTGCTGTTCTCGGGCGTGCTGCATCTCGATCCGGCACGGCTCGCGAAGGGCGCCGCGTACGTGCTGGTGGCGACCGCGGCGCTGTACTTCCTCTACCTGTTCTTCGCAGCGGGCCTCGATGCAGTCGAGCGGCGGCGCATGATCGTCGTGCTGGTGATGTTTCTCGCCGTGGCCTCGTTCTGGTCGGGCTACGAGCAGGCCGGTTCGTCCCTCAACCTGTTCGCCAAGCGGCATATCGACCGCACGCTCGGCGGCTTCGAGATCCCCGCCGGCTGGTTCCAGTCGGTGCAGCCCGCGTTCGTCATCCTGCTCGCGCCGGCGTTCTCGGCGCTGTGGGTGTGGCTGGCCCGGCGCAAGCTCGACCCGGCGGCGCCGCTCAAGTTCGCGTTCGGGCTGCTGCTGCTCGGGCTCGGCTTCCTGTTCATGGTGGCCGCGGCCAACCTCGTCGCCGGCGGTACGCAGGCACCCGCCCGCCTGCTGATCCTCACCTACCTGCTGACCGTCTTCGGCGAGTTGTGCGTCAGCCCCGTCGGCCTGTCGACGGTGACCAAGCTCGCGCCGGCGCGTCTCGTCGGCCAGATGATGGGGGTGTGGTTCCTCGGCAGCTCGCTCGGCAAGCTCATGGCGGGGCTGATCGCTGGAAGCTTCGATCCGAACGACCTCGCCACGATGCCGGGCCGGTATCTCGACATCGTGTTCTACGCCTGCGGTCTCGGCGCGCTGCTGCTGCTCGTGAGCCCGAAGGTCACCAGGCTCATGGGCGGCGTCAGGTGAGGTGCGCAGGCGTCACGCGGGGCGGCGAGGCTCCGACCCTGGCCTGCGCGCACGGCCTGCTCGACCTGCTGACCGGGCCGCCTGCGAGTGTCGCCGGTCGGATCGAGCAGACCCGGGTTAAGCTATGCGACATGACACCCGCGGGCGTGAAGCCTGGCCGGCCCGAGGACGCCGTTTCGGTCCCGGCGGGCTGAGCATGCCCGGAGTTCCTTCCGTCCCGACTCTTCCGGAGCGCCGATGTCCCGATCGATGCTTGCCCGTCTCTCACGCACCGCCTCGTGGCTGCTGACCTGCATTCCCTTGGCCGTCCTGGCCGCGGCCAAACCGGACCCGGCGGCACAGCCGGCGGAGCCCGTCACCGTCGTCAAGGCGGGACGCCTGATCGACGTTGCTGCGGGGCGCGTGCGTGACGACCAGCTGATCCTCGTGCAGGGCGGCAGGATCACGGCGGTCGGGTCGTCGGCCACCGTCGCGATCCCGCCGGGCGCGACGGTGATCGACCTCTCGCGGCAGACCGTGCTGCCCGGGCTCATCGACACGCACACGCACGTCACCTCCGACCCGACGACCCGGCCGTACCACGGCTACGGCCTCTCCGTGCCGCGGCGCGCGCTCATGGGCGCGCGCTTCGCGCGCGAAACGCTGCTCTCCGGCGTGACGACCATCCGCGACGTCGGTGCCTCGGACTACACCGACATCGCACTGCGCGACGCGATCCGTGCGGGCGACGTCGTCGGCCCGCGCATCCTCGCCTCGGGCCCGGCGCTCGGCATCACGGGCGGGCACTGTGACGACAACATGATGGCGCCCGAGTATCGCGCGACGGCCGAGGGCGTCGCGGACGGCCCGTGGGCCGTGCGCCAGACGGTGCGGCGCAACGTCAAGTACGGTGCCGACGTGATCAAGTACTGCGGCACCGGCGGCGTGTTTTCGAAAGGCACACGCGTCGGCGCGCAGCAGTACACCGCGGAGGAAGTGGCGGCACTGGTCGACGAGGCGCACATGCATGGCCGCAAGGTCGCTGTGCACGCCCACGGCGCGAACGGCATCAAGGTCGCCATCCGGGCCGGCGTCGACACCATCGAGCATGCGAGCCTGATCGACGAGGAGGGCCTCGAACTGGCGCGCCAGCACGGCACCTACCTGTCGATGGACATCTACAATACGGAGTACACGCAGACGGAGGGCCCGAAGCGCGGCGAGCTCGAGGAGTTCCTGCGCAAGGACCGTGAGGTGGCGCAGGCGCAGCGCGACAACTTCCGCAAAGCCGTGCAGAAAGGCATCAGGCTCACGATGGGCACCGACACCGGCGTGCACCGCCATGCCGATGCGCCGAAGCAGCTCGCGTGGATGGTGCAGTACGGCATGACGCCGATGCAGGCCATCCAGGCCGCGACCAGGGTCGGCGCCGAGGCGCTCGGCATCGGCACGGAGGTGGGCCAGATTGCCCCGGGCTACTCGGCCGACATCGTCGCCGTGACCGGCGACCCGCTCGCCGACATCCGCTCGCTCGGCGCAATCGAGTTCGTGATGAAGGAAGGCGTGGTTTACCTGCCGTAGACGCTACCGCAACCGTGATGTTCCGGCGCGCAGGGAGCGCGCCATCGGCGATGCGTCAGTTCGTCCTGCGTCGCGACGCCGGAGGGCGGAGGAACACCGTCCTGCCCTCCTTGATCGTCTCGAGCACCGTGATCGAATCGAGCGCATCGGGTTCGACGGTCGTGGGGTCCTTGGAGAGGATCACCAGATCGGCGAGCTTGCCCGCCTCCAGCGAGCCCTTCCGATGCTCCTCGAAATGCTGGTAGGCCGGCCAGATCGTCAGGGCCTTGAGCGCCGTGACGACATCCACGCGCTGCTGCGGGCCGATGATGTCGCCCGAGCGTGAACGGCGGGTCACCGTCGCATCGAGGACGCGCATGGCATCGGGCAGGGCCACGGGAGCATCGTGGTGACTCGAGAACATCATCCCCCGCGCACGCACCCAGCCGGTCGGCGAGATGTTGTCCGCGACGAACGGCCCGACCGTCCGGTCACGATGCCAGTCGCCCCAGTAGAAGGTGTGCATGGGGAACAGCGAGAGGAACACGCCGAGCCTGTCATAGGCGGCCACCTGATCCTCGCGCAGGAACTGGCCGTGAATCAGCACCGGGCGGCGATCGGCGGGACCGTGTTTCCGGGTCGCGGTGTCAATGGCGGCGATCAGCATGTCCGAGGCGCCCTCGCCATTCGCGTGCGTCAGCAGCTGCACACCGTTGTCGAAGGCCCAGTCCACCGCGTCAAACACCTGGTCCGCCGTCGCCGCGGAGTAACCTTTGTAGTCGGCCCGGAACCCCTCCGGCGGGTCGTAGTACGGCCGGTCCCGCAGCGCGGTGAATCCCTGCGGGGAGCCATCGATGGTCAACTTGGCGCCGCCCACGCGGAAACGGTTCGTGTAGCTGCGCGAATGGGCCGCGCGGATGAAGTCACGGTCGACGAGGACGTCGGGATAGGTCACGACATCGATGTCGATCCCTTCGTCCTTTGCCACCGCCTGCATCAGCTTCGCCACCCCGGGCGTCGAGCGGCCTTCCTGCGCGGTGGTGTATCCGTATGAGGTGACGAGATCCAGACCGGCGCGAAAGACCGCCGGACCGTCATGGGTGAAGAGGTTGCGCAAGAGTGTCATGGCCAGCGTGGTGCTGGCGTTCTCCTCCAACACGCCATTCGGTTCCCTGCCGCCTGACCGTCGACGGATTACACCGCCGGCGGGGTCTGCCGTCGCCGCCGTGATTCCCCCCACGTCGAGCGCCTTCGAGTTGGCGGCGCCGAGATGACCCGACTGATGCAGGACGTAGATGGGCACCTCCGTCGAGACCGCATCGAGGTCGTCCCGCGTCGGATGGCGCCGTTCGGCCAGCTGGCTGTCGTCATACCCGAACCCCAGGATCAGTCCGGCCTTCTTCACACGGTCCGGATGGCGCTTCGCGTAGGCCCGCAGCGTCTCCTGCAGCGAGGCGATGCTGTTCACGGCTCCGTCCGGGGCGGGCAGCAGGTTGGCCGAGAGCGCCTGGATGCCGACCATGAACACGTGGCCATGGGCGTCCACGAAGCCAGGCAGCATCGTGTGTCCGGCAAGATCGATGACCTGGGTCGACGGCCCGCGGTGCGTCATGACCTCTTGCTTTGCGCCGACGGCGAGGATCGTGCCGTTCTTCTCGGCCAGTGCCTCGGCGCGCAGCGCGCCATCGACCATGGTGAGAATCGGGCCGCCCGACCAGATTCGGTCCGCGATCGGGACGCCCGTCGAATTCCCGGGCGACGGCCTGTGTTGCTCGTGGAAGTACTCCCAGGCATCGACTTCACGCCCGTCCGGCAGGACGCAGACGCCTCGTTCGCCGGCGGTCTCCCGTACGATGCGATGGCCTCCCCCCTGCTGCTGACAGAAGACAGCCGCCGGGTCGGGAACCTCTGCGGCGGGCGCAGGCGGTACCGATGCGAGAAACGCGGCCGGCAACAGCAGCGTCGCGAGCAAGGATTTCAACATCAGTCGATCCTCGATCCGGATTCGAAGGAATGCCGCGCGCTCGTCTCGCTCGGGCGGCCTCTCGCGAGGCCGTGTCGCGGGCTGCCTGCGGCCATGTGGCGGACTCGAGCCTGAGGGTTTCGGGCACGGCTGACAACCCTCGGCCACCCGCAGGCCGCAACGGCATCGTACCGCTCGTACGCCCAGGGAAGTCGGCCCGCGCGGCTCCTCCCCGCGGCCGCGGCTTGCGCTTGCACCGCAACATCACCCAGACTTCCGGCCATCGCGCGTCATCGCGCAAACGCCTGAAGTTAAAGCAAATTCCAATGTCCAGCACGACTCTGCCCGCCGTTGCGCGGGACACCTGGCTCGGCCACCCAAAGGGGCTCTTCCTGCTCTTCGCCACAGAAATGTGGGAGCGCTTCAGCTATTACGGCATGCGGGCACTGCTCGTGCTGTCGCTCGTGGCCGGCGTCGAGAGCGCCAATCCCGGCTTCGGCTGGACGCAGGCCGAGGCGCTCAAGCTCTACGGGCTCTTCACTGGCTTCGTCTACTTCACGCCGCTGATCGGTGGCTGGCTCGCCGACAACTACCTCGGCCAGCGCAGGTCGGTGATCATCGGCGGCCTCGTGATGGCCGCCGGCCAGTTCACGCTGGCGAGCGCGATCCCGGGCAACCTGCCGCTGTTCTACGCCGGGCTGGTGCTGCTCGTCATCGGCAACGGCTTCTTCAAGCCGAACATCTCGACGATGGTCGGCGACCTCTATGCGGAAGGTGATGCGCGCCGCGACGGTGCCTTCACGATTTTCTACATGGGCATCAACACCGGCGCCTTCCTCGCGCCGCTGGTCTGCTCAACGCTCGGCGAGAATCCTCTCCACGGCTGGCGCGCCGGCTATTTCGCCGCCGGCGTCGGCATGATCCTGTCGGTGATCATCCAGTTCGCGCTCGCGAAGCGCTACCTCGGTGAAGTCGGCACGGTGCCCGCGGCGCAGCGCTCGCTCGCGCAGAGCGGCGGCCGGCACGAGCCGCTCACGCAGGAAGAAACCGACCGGCTGCGCGTCATCTTCATGCTGTTCGTGTTCGTGGTGCTCTTCTGGGCGGCCTTCGAGCAGGCCGGCGGTCTCATGAACCTGTATGCCAGCGACAAGACCGACCGCACCGTCGGTGCGTTCGAAGTGCCCGCCGGCTGGTTCCAGTCGCTCAATCCGCTGTTCATCGTGTTGCTCGCACCGATCTTCTCCGCGCTCTGGGGCAAGCTCGGCGCGCTCGGCCGCAATCCAGCCACGCCGCGCAAGATGGTGCTCGGCCTCGTGCTCACCGGCATCGGCTTCCTTGCCATGGTGGCGGCCGTGTACGATCAGGCGGCCCACGGCAAGGCGGCGATGTCCTGGCTCGTGATCGCGTATTTCTTCCACACGACGGGGGAACTCTGCATCTCGCCGGTGGGGCTCTCCATGGTCACGAAGCTCGCGCCCCTGAGGCTCGCCTCGCTGATGATGGGCGTGTGGTTCATGATCAACTTCGTGGCCAACTGGCTCGCCGGGATCATCGGCTCATATGCGGAGCGCCTCGGCGAACTCGCGATCTTCGGCGGACTCGCGGGCACACTCTTCGTCTTTGCGGCCGCGCTCTGGCTGCTGTCCGGGACGCTCGTGCGCTGGATGCACGGTGCCGAAGCGACCCGCCACTGATCCGTCTGGAGCAAACCCGTGACCACGAATGCATTCCACGCGCCGGCGCCGCATGCCGGCGTTTCCGCCACCGCACGCGCGCGTCTGCGAACTGTCGTTCTCGCGAGTCTGGCCATCGTCGCCGCCACCGCCCTGCCGCCGCGCCTCGCACGGGCCGAAACGGCCGACGAATTCGTCGCGAGGCTCAACCAGGAGTTCGCCTTCATCACACGCGAACTCAGCGCTGCCGGCTGGACGCAGGCCACCTACATCACCGTGGACACCCAGTTGCTCACGGCGCGGGCCAACGAGCGGTTCCTCGAGTCCTTCAGCCGGGCGGTGACCGAGGCGAAGCGGTTCGCGGGCCAGCCGATGAGCCCGGCCTCACAGCGTGCGCTCGAGCTGCTCAAGCTCGGCGTGTCGGCGCCGGCGCCGGACGACCCCGCCAAGCGTGCCGAACTCGCCACGCTGCTCGCGGGCATGGAGGCGAAGTACGGCGAGGCGAGGTACTGCAGGGAAGGCAGCCAGGACTGTCGGGACGAGGTCCAACTCAAGGCCGTGCTCGAGAAGAGCCGCGACTACGACGAGCTGCTCGACGCCTGGCAGGGCTGGCACGACCAGGCCAGGGGCCTGCGCACCGACTACACGCGCTACGTCGCGCTCGCGAACGAGGGGGCGCGCGAGCTGGGCTATCGGGACCTCGGCGCGATGTGGCGCTCGGGGTACGACATGCCGGCCGATGCCTTCACGAAGGAAGCGGCGCGTCTCTACTCGCAGGTCGAGCCGCTCTACCGGAACCTGCAGTGCTACGCGCGCCAGAAGCTCGCGCAGAAGTACGGCGAAGACAAAGTGCCTGCCGGGAAGCCGATCCCGGCGCACCTGTTCGGCAACATGTGGGCGCAGCAGTGGGACGCCATCTACGACCTGCTCGAGCCGTACCCGGGCGTGTCACAGCTCGACATCGATTCGGCGCTGCAAGAGCAGGGGTACGACCCCGTGCGCATGACCCGGTCGGCAGAGGATTTCTACAAGAGCATCGCCTTCATGCCGCTGCCGCAGACGTTCTGGGAACGCTCGATGCTCGCGCAGCCGCGCGATCGCAACGTGCAGTGCCATGCGAGCGCCTGGCACATGGACGGCAAGGACGACGTGCGCATCAAGATGTGTACGCGGCCGACCTACGAGGAGCTGCGCACCGTCTACCACGAGCTGGGCCACGTCTATTACTACCTCTGGTACCAGGACCAGCCGTATCTGTTCCAGAACGGCGCGCACGACGGCTTCCACGAAGCCATCGGCGACACCGTGAACCTGTCGATGACACCTGCCTACCTCGCGAGAATCGGACTGGTACCGGCCGAGGCGAAGCCGGGGCGCGAGGCGCTCATCAACCGGCAGATGAAGATGGCGCTGCAGAAGATCGCGTTCCTGCCGTTCGGCAAGATGATCGACGAATGGCGCTGGCAGGTGTTCTCCGGCCAGGTGGCGCCGCAGGACTACAACGCCGCCTGGTGGGCGATCCGCGAGAAGTACCAGGGCATCCGCCCGCCCGTGCCGCGCACCGAGGCCGACTTCGACCCGGGCGCGAAGTACCACATCCCGGGCAACACGCCGTACACGCGCTACTTCCTCTCGTACATCCTGCAGTTCCAGCTCCAGAAGGCGCTGTGCGACGCGGCCGGGTTCAAGGGCCCGCTCGCCGAGTGCTCGATCTACGGCAACGAGACCGCGGGAAAGAAGTTCGGCGCGATGCTGGCCAAGGGCGCGAGCCAGCCGTGGCAGGACACGCTCTTCGAGCTGACCGGCACGCGCCAGATGGACGCCTCGGCGATCCTCGACTACTTCAAGCCGCTCGAGGACTGGCTCGAGCAGCAGAACAAAGGCCAGACCTGCGGCTGGTGACCGGAAACAGGGGACATTCTCCTGTTTCCGGCACTGGCTCAGAGGCCAGCGACCTTTGCGTAGACGGGCGCGATCCACGCGCCGAGCACACGCACCGCGTAGTGCGTCAGCTTCGCGTCGAACCCGACGCGCCAATGCGCCCGACGGCCGTGCACGGCGCGCCACACGGTGGCCGCAACCTGCTCCGCCGTGGCTTTCACGCCGAGGCGCTCGACCGAGGCCGGCGTGAAGTTCGCGCCCGTGACCATGGCCGTTTGCACGTAGGAAACGTACACCGCACTCACGACGATGCCGCTCTTGCGGCATTCGATGGCCAGGGCCTCGGTGTAGCCGCGCACGAAGAACTTGGTCGCGCTGTAGACCGCATGATCGGGCGTGCCGTATTCCGCAGAGGCCGACGCCATCGCGACGGCGTGCGCACCCGGTGCCGCGCGGCACAGGTGCGGCATGGCCGCATCGAACGTGTGGACGGTGCCTTTCACGTTCACATCGATGAGATGCTGCTTCTGCTCGGCCGTGAGCATCGCGTCGGGGCCCATGAACAGCACGCCGGCGTTGGCAAAGACGGCGTCGAGCCGGCCCCCACCCCGACGAGCGGCAAAATCATCGATCGCCGCGCGCAGCGCGCCGGCGTCGCGCACGTCCGCCACGCAGGCGTGCAGACGGTCGGGGCCCAGTTCGGCCTGCAGAGCGTCGAGCGAATGCCTGTCGGCGTCGCTCGCGCCAACGATCCAGCCGCGTCGCGCGAACAGCCGGGCGGTGGCGGCGCCGATGCCGGCGCCCGCGCCGGTGATGAAGATCGTCCTGCCCGTCGTCATGTTCCGGTGTGCCCTTGCGAGTTGAACCCAGCCTCTTTTACCACCCGGCGACGCGGCACCGGTTGTTGCAAATGCGTCGCACGCCACCTCTAATGCCGCCATTCTTCCGGAGCCATCCCGCCCATGGTCACTCCTGCCGCGCCGGCGCAGCTCACCCCCCGCGCCGTCCTGCTCGCGATCGCACTTGCCGTGCTGCTGGCCGCCGCCAACACCTATCTCGGCCTGTTCGCCGGCCTGACGATCGCCTCGGCCATTCCCGCGGCCGTCGTGTCGATGGCCGTGCTGCGCGTGCTCGGCGGCAGCACCATCCTCGAGAACAACATCGTGCAGACGGGCGCGTCCGCGGGCTCGTCGATCGCCTCGGGAGTGATCTTCACGATCCCCGCACTCGTGATCCTCGGGCACTGGACCGACTTCCGCTATGCCTGGGTGCTGGCAATCGCCGGTCTCGGCGGCATCCTCGGCGTGTTCTTCTCGGTGCCGCTGCGCCGCTCGCTGATCGTCGAGCAGAACCTCAGGTTTCCCGAGGGCGTCGCGGCGGCCGAAGTGCTCAAGGCAGGCGACAACCCGGCACAGGGCGTGAAGCTGCTCGGTCTCTCCGCGCTGGGCGGTGGCCTCGCCAAGCTCGCGGCCGGCAGCGGCCTGCGCCTGATACCCGACACCGCCGCCGCGAGCGGTTTTTTCGGCCCATGGCTCGCCTACTACGGCACGAACCTCTCGCCGGCGCTGCTCGGCGTCGGTTACATCGTCGGGCTCAACATCGGCGCGCTGGCGCTGATCGGCGGCATGATCTCCTGGAACGTCGCCATCCCGATCTACGCCGCGCACTTCCTCGCCGGCAACGTCGAGCTGGCGCAGAGCCTGGCCGGTGCGGACGCCGAAACCGTCGCTGGCGCGATCTGGTCGGCGCAGGTGCGCTACCTGGGCGTCGGCGCGATGCTCGTGGGCGGCGTCTGGGCGCTGATTTCGATCCGCGGCTCACTCGCCTCCGGCATCCGCAGCGGGCTCGCCGCGACGCGCGCAGGCGCGGCGGGGACGATCGCGCACACCGAGCAGGACCTGCCGATGCAGGCGATCCTGATCGGGCTCGTGGCATTCACCGTGCCGCTCGCGATCCTCTACCAGCTCATCGTCGCCAACCTCGGCGTGAGCCTCGTGATGACCGTCATCATGATCGTCGCGGGCTTCGTGTTCACGTCGGTGTCGGCGTACATGGCGGGGCTCGTCGGCTCGTCGAACAACCCGGTTTCGGGGATCACGATCTGCACGATCCTGTTCGCGTCGCTGCTGCTGCTCGTGCTGATGGGTCGCGGCGCGCCGCTCGGTCCCGTGGCGGCGATCATGATCGGCTCGGTCGTCTGCTGCGCCGCGTGCATCGGCGGCGACAACCTGCAGGACCTCAAGGCCGGCCAGCTCGTGGGCGCCACGCCCTGGCGCCAGCAGGTCATGCTCGCGATCGGCGCCGCCAGCTGCGCGCTGGTCATGGCGCCGGTGCTCAACCTGCTGCTCAAGGCCTACGGCATCGGCGTGCCGACGCCGGAACATCCGAATCCGCTGATCGCGCCGCAGGCGACGCTGATGGCGTCGGTCGCCAAGGGCATGTTTGGCGGCCACCTGCCCTGGGGCATGATCGGCATCGGCGCGCTGATCGGCGGGGCGATCATCGTCGTCGACGAAGTACTGCGGCGCCGCGGCGCGCCTTTTCGCGCGCCGGTGCTGGCGGTCGCCGTCGGCATCTACCTGCCGCTCGAGCTGTCGGTGCCGATCTTCGCCGGCGGATCGATCGCCCACCTCGTCGAGCGGCATCTCGGCGTCCACGGCGAGACGCCCGCGGCCGAGCGTGCCAGGCGCAACGGCGTGCTGTTCGCGGCGGGGCTGATCACGGGCGAGGCGCTCACGGGAATCCTCATCGCGATCCCGATCGTCACGTCGGGTCGCGCCGACGTGCTCGCGCTGGGCGACGGCCTGCAGTTCGGCGAAGCCGCCGGTCTCGCGGTGCTGGCGATGCTGGCCGCCTGGCTGTACCGGGTCGGCGTGCGACGGTGAACCGGCATGCCGTGAAGCTGTACGCGAGCTTCGCGATCGTCTACCTGGTCTGGGGCTCGTCGTTCCTGGCCATGCGGATCGGGGTACGCGACCTGCCGCCCACGCTGTTCGCCGGCGGTCGCGCGCTGCTGGCCGGTCTGCTGTTGCTGGCGGTGGCGGCGCAGCGGGGCGAAGCCTTGCCGCGTTCGCCCCGCGACTGGGCGTACGTTGCATTGTTCGCCGGCACGATGATCGTGTTCAGCGGCGGCCCCACGACTCATGCGCTGGCGCATCTGCCGTCGAACGAAGTGGCGCTGCTCAATTCCAGCGTCGCGCTGTGGATCGCGTGGTTCGGCACGCTCGGCCCGAAAGGGCAGCCGCTGCAAGTCCGCAGCTGGATCGGCCTGCTGCTCGGCTTCGCGGGCGTGGCGCTGCTCATGTGGCGCGGCAACCTGCGATTCGACGCACACTTCGGCTGGCAGGTCGTCGCGCTGGCGGGCGGCGTCGCCTGGGCCTTCGGCAGCATCGTCTACCGCAACACGTCGCTGCGGGCGGGGCCGCTGGCGTTCAACGCGACGATGATGCTGCTCGGCGCCCTGGGGCTGTGCGCGCTCGGCGCGCTCGGCGGCGAACTGCCGCGCTGGCACTGGTCGGCGACCGGACTGGCGGCGATGATCTATCTCGCCGTGTTCGCCTCGGCGATCACGTACACGGCCTACGTCTGGCTCATCAAGAACGCGCGCACCGACCGCGTCGCGACGTTCGCCTACGTGAACCCGGCGATCGCCACGCTGCTCGGCTGGCTGCTGCTCGATGAAGCGCTGGCGCCAACCCAGCTCGCGGGCATGGTGGTCATGCTTGCCGGCGTCGCGCTGGTGACGCTGCCGTCGCGAAGCGCATAGCGGCTCGGGCGGGCTATCGTCGCGCGGCGAACCGTTCGACGCGACCGGAATTGCCGATGACCGTCGACGCCGCCCACGACACCAGGCCGACGATGATCGCGGCGCCGACCGCGGTCCAGAACCCCGAGATCGTGAAGCCCGGCACGATCAACGCCACGAGGCCGATCATGGCCGCGTTGAGCACCAGCAGGAACAGTCCGAGCGTGATGACGGTGATCGGCAGCGTCAGCACGAACGCCACCGGCCGCACGACGGCGTTGACGACGCCGAGCAGGACCGCGGCGAGCAGGAGCTGGCCGTTCGACGTGAACTGCAGACCACCGAGCAACTGGCTGGCCACCCAGAGAGCGAGCGCCGTGATGGCGGCGCGCAGCAGAAATCCGACCATGCGAGGCTCCTTCGTGCGTCCGCGCGCCGGCGCGGGCGCAGCGGACCGTGGTTGACCTGCGGCCGATGGTAAAGGAATCTCCCCTCCCGGGCATCAGGTACGCACCACCATGAAATACGTCGCCCTCGTCGGCCTCCTCGCGCTGCTGCAGTACGTCTTTTTCGGCATGGCCGTCGGCCACGCCCGCGGCAAGTACGGCGTGCAGGCGCCGGCCATCGGCGGGCACGAGGTCTTCGAGCGGTATTTCCGCGTGCAGCAGAACACGCTCGAGCTGCTCGTCGTGCTGCTGCCCGCGCTGTGGCTGTTCGCACTGTACGTGAGCGCGCCGTGGGCGGCGCTGCTCGGCGCCGTCTACCTCGTCGGGCGGGTATTGTATTTCGTCGGCTATGTCCGGGATCCGGCGCGGCGCGAGCTCGGCTTCGGCCTCAGCATGGTGCCGGTGCTCGTGCTGCTGATCGGCGCGCTGGCCGGCGCCGCGATGGCGTCAATGTGACGTCGGACGTTGCGCCGGCCGCGCGGCCGCGTAATGCGTGCCGAGCCCGCGGTCGCGCAGGTATTGCAGCGCGGTGAGCACGACAGGGTCCTGCATCGGCGCGCGCGGACGCGCCGCGGGGCCGGCTTCGTGGTCGAGCCGGCCGATGGCGATGTCGGGCTCGAGCCCTTTCTCGTGGATCGAGGTGCCCGCCGGCGTGAAGTAACGCGACGTCGTCAGCTTGAGCGCCTGTCCGTCGCGCAGCGGGATCACCGTCTGCACCGAGCCCTTGCCGAACGTACGCTCACCCATGAGCGTGGCGCGCCCGTGGTCACGCAGCGCGCCGGCCACGATCTCCGAACCCGATGCAGAGCCGCCGTCGACGAGCACGACGAGCGGCTGGCCGTCGAGCGCGTCGCCGGTCGTGGCGGCCATCCGGAATCGCGACTCTGACGTGCGGCCGTCGGCACGCACGATGAGACCTTCCTCGAGGAAGGCGTCGGCGACACCGACCGCGGATTCGAGCACGCCGCCCGGATTGCCGCGCAGGTCGAGGATGAGACCGCGTAACGGCCAGACCGACGACCCGGCATCTCCACCCGCCATGGCGGGGCCGCGATGCATCAGCACGGACAGCGCGTCGAGCAGGTCCTCCGGCGTCGAGTCGCTGAATTGCGTGATGCGGACGTAGCCGAAATTGCCCGGCAGCGCCTCGGCCCGGACCGTGTGGACGTGGACCTCGCCGCGTTGCAACGCAAATACCAGCGGCTTCGGTTCACCCGGCCGCCCGACCGCGAGCCGCACGAGCGTCCCGGCCGTACCGCGCATCCGGCCGATCGTTTCCTCGAGCTGGTCGGCCGTGACGGGCTGGTCGTCCACGGCCAGCACGACGTCGCCGGCCCGCACCCCGGCGCGCGCGGCGGGTGAGCCTTCGATCGGCGTGACCACCACCACGCGGCCGCCTTCGGCCGAAACCTCGATGCCGACGCCAGAATAGCTGCCGGTCGTCGCGGCACGCATCTCGTCATACTGCCTGGCGTCGAGAAACGCGGAATGCGGATCGAGGTTGGCGACGACGCCCTTGACGGCGGCCTGGTCGAACGCGGACTCGGGAACGGTGTCGACGTATTCGCGCCGGATGCGGCCGACCACCTCGTCGAGCAGCCGATGCCCCGCCGGATCGGTGGAGGGGGTTTCGCGTCCGGCCGTCGCGGCGGCGGCGGCCTCCGGGCGCAGCATGCCCGGCAGGCGCGCGGCCCCGTAGCCGACGGCTGTGCCAGCGACGAGCGCCAGGAGGACGGGGGAACGGAAACTCACGGCGATGTGGCGGTCAGGATCCTGCTCGGACGGGCATGGTAACCGTTGCGAGCGTTGCCAGCACCTTCTCGAGCGGGACTGGCCGGCCGATCGAAAAGCCCTGGCCGTAGTCGACGCCCAGGTCACGAACGGCCTTGCGGATCGCGTCGCTTTCCACACATTCCGCGACGGTCTTGAGCCCCATGGCGCGTGCGAGCTGGACGATGGCGCTCAGCATGGCGTGCGAGCGCTCGTCGGCGACCACGTCGCGGACGAAGATGCCGTCGATCTTGAGGCAGGTGACCGGCAGGGTCTTCAGGTAGGTCAGCGAGCTCAGGCCGCGACCGAAGTCGTCGAGCGCCACCTCGCAGCCGAGGTCGCGCAGCCGGCGGATCAGCGCCTCCGCCCGCACGATGTTGGCGACGGCGGCGGTTTCCGTGAGTTCGAACGACAGGAACTCGAACGGCAGGCCGCTCTCGCGCAGCGTGTTCTCCATGAACGCGGCAAAATCCGCGTCGCCGAGCGACTGCCCCGAGATGTTCACCGCGAAGCAGGCGCCGAGCGCCTGCAGCCTCGGCGCCACGGGCCGCAGCATTTCCACGACCCGCGCCAGCACCCAGCGATCGATGGACGGGGCGAGCTGATAGCGCTCGGCGGCCGAGAGAAACCGGTCGGGCGGCACGCTGTTGCCGTCCTCGTCGATCATCCGCAGCAGCAGTTCGCATTTCGGCGCCGACCGCACGCCGTTCAGCGGCACGATCGCCTGCGCCTCGAGGCGGAACCGCTGGTCGGTCAGCGCGGACCGCACCGTGCCGATCAGCGCGAGGTCCGTGTAGCGACGAACGATGCTGTGATCACCGTCGGCGTAGACCTCGACGCGGTCGCGACCGCGATCCTTGGCGGCCTTGCAGGCGATCTCGGCCGAGGCGAGCGCATGCGACAGCGCGTGCGGCCCCGCGACCACCTGCGCGATGCCGAAGCTCGCCGTCACATCGATGGCCTGGCTGCCACAGACGTACCCGAGCCGGCTGAGTGCCTCGCGCAACTGCCCGGCGATGCCCTGCGCGCGGTCGACGCTGGCGTCGGGCAACAGCAGCGCGAACCGGTCGCCGGAAATGCGCGAGGCGAGCATGCGCAGCGTGACGTTGCGGCGGATCGCCTCGGCGACGCGCACGATGATCTCGTCGCCGACGTGCATGCCGAGATTCTCGTTCAGCACGTGCAGGCGATCGATGTCCACGTACACGACGCAATGGCTGCGCGCGTCGCCGTGCGACGCGAGCATCGCGTGTGCCCGCGTCTCGAAGGCCGGACGCGTGAGCAGGCCGGTCGTCGGATCGTAGGCGTTCATGACGATGGACGCGACGCGGCGCGCGAGCAGCTCGACGACACGCACCTGACGCAGGTCGAAGTCCGGCGCCTGCAGCGGCTTGAACAGCGCCAGCGCCCCGAGCACGCGCTGTGCGCCGTGCATGACGGGACACGAGAGGATCTTGTAGCGCACGTTGGCGAGCGGCCCCGTCGCGGCGAGGCTGTTCGAGATCAGCGTCTGGCGGTGCATCTGCGTCCAGCCGACGATGTGACGGTGCGTGCGGGTCAGCACCTCCGTGCCCGCGCTGGCGGGCACGTCGGCGCCGGTGCGGCAGACGGCGAGGTTCTTGTCGGGAATCAGCAGGGCGCCCACCGCGCAGCCGAGGTGGTCCACGCAGCCTTGCACGAGCCGCGCGAGGTCGTCCGGACTGTCGTCACCCGCGATTTCCCCGGGCGCGGTGCCGAGCAGCAGCTCGAGGTCGAGATCGCGGTCGACGAGACTGCGCTGCAGGTCGTCGATGCTCGTCCGCGAGGCAAGTTCGCGCTGCAGGCACTGCAGGGCCGGCCGCAGCAGCGCCTGGAGGGCGTCGAACGGCCGGCTTTCGCCGCCGGCGTCGCGACAGACCAGCCCGACGCTGCCGACCAGCGCGCGCGCGTCGTCGCGCAGCAGGAAGACGTAGGCGGTCTGTTCCGCGGACAGCGGTTCGGCAAACCCGTTGCTGGCGGAGGAGGTGCTGGCGAGGTCCGCCTGCATTTCCTGCATCAGGGTCTGCAGGTTCGACCCGTCCTGACCGTCGCTCTCCCACACGCTCACGCCCGCCCGGTCGCAGAAGACGATCGACTGCGCGCGCGGCAGCAGCATCCTGAGCAGCTGCCCGTACGGATCGAGCGAGGTGGCGCTGATCGGCTTGGGCGCGTCGCTCAGCGCGTAGGCCGGTTCCATGGCGGCAAGATCTGTCCTGATCGATGAGAAGCAGATGATCCGGAATCAGCCGTGTCAGAACCTTGACGTGACCCTCATTTCCGGGTGAGCCAGCTTTGCGGATCGACGGGCGTCCGTCCGCGCCGCACTTCGAAGTACAGCGCGGGCTGACTGTGGCCGCCGGAATCGCCGACCGAGCCGATCACGTCGCCCGCGGCGACGCTCTCACCGACTTTGCGAAACAGTTCCTCGTTGTGGCCATAGAGGCTCAGGTAGCCGCCCCCGTGGTCCAGCACCAGCATCAGGCCCATGCCGGGCAGCCAGTCGCCGTAGACGACCCGCCCGGCATACGGCGCCCGGACCCGCGCACCACGAGCCGTGCCGATCAGCATGCCCTGCCAGCGCAGCGACCCGCCGGCACGCGTCTGGCCGAACCGGGCCAGGACCCGACCGTCCTGCACGGGCCAGGGCAGCTTGCCGCGCAGGGGTTCGAACGGCGCCTGTTTCGCCACGGCGGGCGCGCTTCCGGAGCGCGCCCGGGCCGCCGCCTCGCGTTCCGCCTTCGCGATCGCCTTGCGCAACTCGGCGATGAGCTTTTCGACCGACTGCGCCTGCGACTTCAGGCGCTGCAGCTCGCTGCCCCGCGTCCTGATCTGCCGGTCGATCGCATCGACCGCGTCGGCGCGCCGCTGCTGCGACGACTCGAGCGCGGCGATGCCGCGCTCCCGCTGCTGCTCGATGGCCTCGAGCCGGGACTGCTCGGCCGCGATCTTCTCGCGCACGAGCGCGAGATGCTCGAGCTTTTCCTGGATGCCGTGGATCCGGTCGGCCCGCGCCCGCCCGAAATACCCATACCACGCGAGCATGCGACCGAAAGCTGCCGGGTCCTCCTGGTTCAGCAGCAGCTTGAGCTGCTCGCCACGGCCATTGACGTAGGCGGTGCGCAGCTCGCCCGCCAGCTCGGCGCGCTCGTCGCCCAGACCGCGCTCCTGCTTCGCCTGCTCCTGCTCCAGCTCGCGCAGGCGCGCTTCGGCGGTGATGCGCTGCGCGCGGATTTCGTCGAGATCGTGACGCGCGGCGGCTACGCCGAGCTCCGCCTCGCGCAACTGTACCGACAGCTTGTCCCGCCGGGCGACATCGGCGTTGACCGACTTGCGCACCTCGTCGATGCGGTCGTTGAGCTTGCGCAGTTCGGCTTCCTTCTGCGCCGGGGTCGGCTGGCGCGCGGCTCGCGCCGGCTGGCCCGCCGCCAGGCAGCCGGC
>JAYRRR010000054.1:0-1919 GCA_041910015.1 Steroidobacteraceae bacterium | reverse complement strand
GGCCCACTCGGAACTGGACGCCCGTCACTGTGGTGACCTTGAACCCGGAGCGCGATTCGGTCGTCGAGACCCATTCGCGCACCCTCGATAAGCAGCCCTCGGCTGCATGAATGAGGCGACAACTACCTTGACACGCACCGGGGTGTTGCGCACGGCGCAGACCGGACCGAATCGGACGCGTCGATGCATGAGCGCCGCGCATGACAATCGGAGAATCCGTCGTTTGAATTGCTGCCGCGCCCAGACCTACGATCCGACACCGAAAACCGGCACTCGGGAACCCCCGCAGTTGCCTCCCACCGCGGCCGGGCCGGCCCGAGCTCGAACAGGAGACCAAGTGAAGCTGATCAACAAGCTGGGCGTCATTGCCGCACTCTCGCTGGCTGCCGCCGGCGCCCTGGCGGAAGCCTATCCGGACAAGCCGGTGCGGGTGGTCGTCACCACCGTGCCGGGTCCGCTCGACGCGTTCGCGCGGGCCGTGCTGACGCAGATGGGCAAGCGGCTCAAGCAGCCCTTCGTCGTCGACAACAAGGCGGGTGCCGGCGGCAACCTCGGAACGGAAATCGTCGCCAAGGCGCCGCCGGACGGCTATACGCTGCTGTTCGCGCTGGACACCACGTTCACGGTCAACCCTTCGCTGTACGAGAAGATGCCGTTCGACGCCGCCAAGGACCTGGCGATCGTCTCGGTGCCGGTGACCTACAGCCAGGTGCTCACCGTCAATCCCGGCATCAAGGCCAACAACGTGGCGGAGTTCGTCAAGCTGGCCAAGACGACCAAGATGACCTACGCGTCCGGCGGCAACGGCTCGCCCAGCCACCTCACCATGGCGGCGTTCCTGTCGACGGCCGGGATCGAGATGACGCACATCCCGTACAAGGGCACCGGCCAGTCGGTGGTCGACGTCATCAGCGGCCAGGTCGACTCGTTGTTCGCCGTCGGCAGCGGCGTGCTGCCCCACGCCAAGGCGGGCAAGCTGCGCGCGCTGGCCATCTCCGGCGCCCAGCGCTCGGCGGCCACGCCGGAACTGCCCACCGTCGCCGAATCCGGCTATCCCGGCTTCAACGCCAGCTTCGCCTACGTGCTGGCGGCGCCGGCGGGCACGCCCAACGAGATCGTCCAGTTGCTCGCCAAGGAGGTGGCGCTGGCGATGGAGACGCCCGAGGTGCGCGAGCTCAACCGCATCGCCGACTATGCCCCGACCAACCTCGGGGCGCAGGAATCCGCTGCCTGGCTGCGCGACGCACGCAAGCGCTGGGCCGACGTGATCCGCACGGCCAAGATCGTGCTGAACTGAGCCGCGGCGCGCGACGCCTCGCGTCGCAGCGGGCCGCTCCGGGCCGGGCCAGCGCCGATCGATCGTTGCTTCGCGCCGTTCACGTATGCGTTCCCGGCCGACAGCCTCGTGCACCGGCTGAAATACCGGGGCCAGCTCGCCGTCGGGCGCGTGCTCGGGGTGTTGCTCGCCGCCGCCGTCCGCGATTTCGCACTGCACCGTGACGTCGATTGCCTCGTCCCGATTCCACTGCACCCCGCGCGGCACGCCGAACGGGGATTCAACCAGTCGGCGGAAATCGGCGCGCGGGCGGCCAGCGATCTTGGCTGCCGCTACCTTGCGGGCGCAGTTCGCCGGGTGCGGGCGACGCGTTCCCAGGTCGGGCTGCACGTGTATGCGCGACGCCGCAACCTTGCAGGCGCCTTTGTCGCCCGCGACGTCGACGGGCTGCGAGTCGCCATCGTCGACGACGTGACCACGACCGGCACCACCTTGCAGGAGCTCGCGCGAGCCCTGCGCGAGGCCGGCGCCCGCACGGTGGATGCCTGGTGTGTCGCACGCGCGCGCCGCAGCCGGATCCGTTCGGGCACCGGCGACGAAGCGTCGCTCCCGGCGAGCCGGATGCGCTAGGCTTTCGGACCGC
>JAYRRR010000053.1:0-16396 GCA_041910015.1 Steroidobacteraceae bacterium | reverse complement strand
GTAGTCGGTGAGGCGCATGTGTCGATTATCGCATCCGTAGCACCGTGGCGTACGAATGACGTCGCGCATCCATTCCTTCTGCATCACGTCGCACCGCCGACGCAAGGAGGCCCACCGTGACCGGAATAGTGATCGAAAACGGTAATGTGGAGGTCGACGCAGCGGTGATCGCGACCGGACTGCGGATCACGCCGGAGCTGGTGCAGTCGCAACTGCGCGAGGGCCGCATCACCAGCAGGCTCGAGCGCGGCACGGACACGGATGAGGGAACGTATCGGCTGACGTTCACCTTCGGGCGCCTGCAATGGCAACTGGTGGTGGACGAGGCCGGCAGGATCCTCGGGCAGACGACCACGACAGCGCGGTCACGAAGGTCGCCGACACAGGCGTCGGCCCCTCACGCAACGTAGCTCTGGCCAGCGCCCGTCGGGGCTTTCGGCCCGAAAGGCGATCGATCGGGCCGCTGAGGCGAATCTCCGGTAAACTCCGCGGCCCTCCGGTGTCCGCCGGATCCTCCCCTTCCGGCCGAGCATGCTCTCCACGACCAACCTGTCGATTCAGTTCGAAGCCAAACCCCTGTTCGAGCACGTCTCGGTCAAGTTCGGGGACGGCAACCGCTATGGCCTGATCGGCGCCAACGGCTGCGGCAAGTCGACCCTGATGAGGATCCTCGGGCGGGAGATCGAGCCGAGTTCTGGCGACGTCGTGCTGCAGTCGGGTGGACGTCTCGGCAAGCTGAACCAGAACCAGTTCGCCTACGAGGACGAGCGCGTGCTCGACGTCGTCATGCAGGGCCACGCCGAGATGTGGAGCGCGATGCAGGAACGCGACCGCATCTACGCCCATCCCGAGGCCACCGACGCGGACTACATGCGCGCCGCGGAACTCGAGGGCCAGATCGCCGAATACGACGGCTACACGGCCGAAGCCCGCGCGGGCGCGATCCTGATCGATGCCGGCATCGACGAATCGAAGCACAACAGCCTGATGCGCGAGGTCCCGCCCGGCCTCAAGCTGCGCGTGCTGCTCGCCCAGGCGCTGTTCTCGCGGCCCGACGTGCTGCTGCTCGACGAGCCGACCAACAACCTCGACATCCACTCCATCGGCTGGCTCGAGAAGGTCCTGAACGACTACGACGCGACGATGGTCATCATCAGCCACGATCGCCACTTCCTGAACCGCGTCTGCACGCACATCGCGGACCTCGACTACCAGCAGCTCAAGATCTACCCGGGCAACTACGACGACTTCATGCTGGCCTCGACTCAGGCGCGCGCCCGCGTCGAAGCCGCGAACGCCAAGGCCAGGGCGCAGATCTCAGACCTGCAGGAGTTCGTGCGGCGCTTCTCGGCCAACGCGTCGAAGGCGCGCCAGGCCACTTCGCGCAAACGCCAGATCGAGAAGATCAAGATCGAGGAGATGCGGCCCTCGACGCGCCAGAACCCCTACATCCGCTTCGAGCAGGCGAAAAGGCTCTACCGCTCGGCTGTGACCGTCGAGAACCTGTCGTTCCGGTATCCGGGCACGGACCGTGACATCTTCTCGAAGCTGAACTTCACGATCGAGGCGGAACAGCGTGTCGCGATCATCGGCCCCAACGGCATCGGCAAGACGACGCTGATGCGCGTGCTGGCCGGCGACCTCGCGCCGACGACCGGGCGCGTCACCTGGGTCGAGAACGCGCAGCCCGGCTACATGCCACAGGATCCGACAGCCGAGTTCGTCGAGAAAATCGATCTCTTCGGCTGGATGTCCACGTGGACCGGCAAGGCCGACGACGAGCAGATCGTCCGTGCGACCCTGGGCCGGCTGCTGTTCTCCGGCGACGAGACGAAGAAGTCGGTCAAGGTGCTCTCCGGTGGCGAGAAGAACCGCATGATGTACGGCAAGCTCATGCTGACACGCCCGAACGTCATGCTCATGGACGAGCCGACCAACCACATGGACATGGAGACGATCGAGTCGCTGCAGATCGGTCTCGAGAAGTACCCGGGCACGCTGGTCTTCGTCTCGCACGACCGCGAGTTCGTTTCGGGACTCGCGACGCGCATGATCGAACTGCGGCCGGACGGCACCGTCACCGACTTCACCGGCAGCTACGACGAGTACCTCGACAGCCAGGGGCTCGACGCATGAACGAGCATCCTCGAGGCCGAGCCGTTCGACGGCATGCTGATCTTTGTGCGCACCAGGCAGTCGACGCTGGAGCTGGCGGAACGTCTCGAAGCACGCGGCTTCGCGGCAGCGCCGTTGAATGGCGACATGCAGCAGAAGGGCCGCGAGCGCACCGTGTCGCGGCTCAGGAACGGTCAGCTCGACATCGCTCGCGAGCCTGCTGCAGGGTGGCAGCCCGCGGCTGCTCGACGCCAGGCCGGCCAAGCCGGAACTGGACGATGCAGCTGCGGAGCGCTCACCGCCTGCGCCGACCCGCCGGCGTCGGGAACGTCGCGATGCGGCTGAACCACCGACGGAACAGCACGCCGGCAGGCGCGCAAGACGTCTGTCCGAGGACGACACCGAGACGTACCGGATCGCGGTGGGGTACGTCCACGGCGTCAAGCCCGGCAACGTCGTCGGTGCGATCGCGAACGTCGCGGGCCTGGAAGGCCCGCAGATTGGGCACGTCGACATTCGCGAGGGCCATACCTACGTCGGCTTGCCGCGCGGCATGCCGGACGACGTGTTGCAGGAATTGTGCAAAGCCCGCGTCGCGGGCCAGCTGCTGCGCCTCACGGTCGTGACCGAAGTGCCTCCCAAGCCCTTGCGCAAGCCGCCGAAGCGTGGAACGGCGCACGCGATAACAAAGAGGTCTGGCTCGAACGCCCGCGATCGGCATGCGCCCGTCGGTCGCCGTCGCTAGTCGGCGAACTGGTGGCGAGGCAGGGCGTCGTCACGGTCGGGCGCGGTTGCGCTACATTGCGCGCGGCGCCCTTCGAACACCCTCCATCCGGAGATCATGGAGGACCCATGAACGACCGACTGAAGAACAAGGCCATCATCGTGATCGGCGCAGGCACCGGCATCGGCGCGGCGACCGTTCGCAGGCTCGCTGCCGAAGGCGCGCGCGTCGCCGTCGCCGACATCAACGTGCCGGCGGCCGAGGCCGTTGCCGCGGATCTCATGCGCCAGGGTGCTCAGGCGCTCGCGGTCGCCATCGACGTCGCCGACGAGGCGTCTGTCCAGACGGCCGTCGCCGCGGCCGTCGATCGGTTCGGGCGGCTCGACGGGGCGCACGTCAATGCGGCCGACATGCGCGTCATCTTCGAGGACAGCGATGCATTGGCCGAGGAACTCGCTGCCTTCGATCGCACGATCGCCGTCAATCTGCGCGGGCACCTGCTCTGCACACGCGCCGTGTTGCCGCACCTCCTGCGTGGCGGTGGCGGGGCCATCGTGTACACCAGTTCAGGCGCTTCGGTCGCCGGTGAACCGACTCGCCCTGCCTATGCGGTGGCGAAGGGCGGCCTGGAGGCCCTGATGCGTCACGTCGCAGGGAAGTGGGGTCGGCAAGGCATCACCGCCAACTGCGTGGCACCCGGGTTGACGATCACACCGGAAATCGAGGCGAGCGGCGGGTTCCCGAAGGAACTCGTCGAGCAGATGCTGCGCGGCACGCCGCACCGGCGTCTCGGCCGGGCCGAGGACATCGCCGGCGTAGTCGCCATGCTGCTGTCGGAGGACGGCCGCTGGGTCAACGGCCAGGTCTGGCACGTCAACGGTGGCCAGCTGATGCGATGAGAAATTCGGTACCCGGTACCGATTATTCCGAGAAATCGGTACCAGGTACCGGTTACTCCGGGTACCGGTGCCGCCGTCAGGGCATGTACGCGCCGCCGCTGACGCTGATGAGTTGCCCGGTGATGTAGCTCGAGCGATCCGAAGCGAGGAACAGGGCGAGGTAGGCGATGTCCTCGGGTCGCCCGAGACGCGGGATCGGCAGGCTGCTCATGTTGAACAGCGTGCCCTCGCGGCGTGCGCGCTCCATGTCCTCGGGCCGGCCGATCTGTTCGAAGCCGAAGCGGTTCCAGAAGCTGCCCTCGCCGACGGCCTCGGCCGTGTGCGGGACGATCCAGCCCGGGCAGATGTTGTTGACGCGTATGCCCTGTTTGGCCCACTCCCAGGCCAGGCCCTTGGTGAGGCTGTTGACGAAGCCCTTGGCGGCCCCGTAGTGAGCGACGCCGGCCGCTGCTTCGCCCAGCAGCGAGGAGTTCGAAGAGATGTTGACGATGCTGCCGCGGCCGCTCGCCAGCATGTCTTTCGCGACGGCCTGACAACAATGGACGACGCCCTCGATGTTCAGCGCGATTTCCCAGCGCCGGGCTTCTTCGTCGAGTTCGGCGAACGCTCCCGGATGCGCCACGCCACCGGCGTTGTTCACCAGCACGTCCACGCGGCCGAACTGCGCGTGTACCTTTTTCATCATGGCATCGACGCTGTCGCGGCGCGTGACGTCGGTGGCGACCGCCAGCACTGTGCCCGGCAAGCCCTCGCTCCTGGCCTGGCTCGTCAGCTTCTCGCCGGTCGCGGCATCGCGTGAGGCGCTCACGACGTTGCAGCCCTCGCGGGCGAACTCGATGACCAGCCCGTGACCGATTCCGCCACTGCCACCCGTGACGACGACGTTCTTTCCCTTCAACCCCAGGTCCATTGCGAGTTCTCCTGCGCCCTGCAGCGCGGCCGTCAGCTCTGGTCGGTCAGGCTTCGTTCGGGACGCCGTGGAACCTCTGGTAACGCTCGAACAGTGTCCGTTCGCTGGCGATGCGCTCGCGTTCGCCGACGTCGTAGACGTTCTGGCCGAACCTGCCGCGCGGCTTGTGTTCGAGGCAACTCGCGACCGCTGCACGCGCCTCGGGCGGAAAGTCGAGATGCAACTTGCCGTACAGCGTCGCCAGCGCATCGAGCGGACTGCGCATGAGGTCGGCGAACTGGAAGTCGTGGATCTGCGCGTGCGGAATCGCGCCGGACTCGATCTGGTCGATCACGCGATCGAGGCTGGCGGCATAGGCCCCGGCGGTCATGAGTCGCTCGAACGAAGCCGCTTCGAAGCGTTTGTCGCTGCGTATCCAGTAGAGCGTGCCGAGCAGGTTGATCACCGAGGCCCGGGCCTTGACCGGATCCCGGTGCGTGTAGACGACCTGCGCGTCGGGAAAGACATCGAACAACACCGGCAGGCTCTCGATGTGCGAGGGCGACTTCAGCAGCCAGTGGCGGCGCGGATTCTTCCACTGCAGCAGCTTCAGCATGCGCCGGTAGTACGCGTACGGCACGCGCAGATCCGCCTGCGCGAGCCACGCATAGTAGCTCGGCACCTGGAACAGGCCCGTGAGGTTGTCGCTGGTGAAGGTGCAGTTCATCGCCACCTTGCACTCGTTCGGGATCGTCGCGCCCAATTCGTGCATGGCCTGGAAGCCCGGTGCCACGCGGTTCCATTGCGTGAGCAGGTGCTGGGCCTTGTCGATGCGCGGATCCGTGCGGTACGTGGCCGTTTCCGGGGGCGGGCAGGGGAACATGATCTCCCAGTTCATCGGTACGCCGAACTGCCGGTCCGCCGAGAGCAGCTCGAACAGGATCGACGTGCCCGAGCGCGCCTGCCCGATGATGAACACGGGCGCCTCGATGCGCTCATCCTCGATCTCGGGGTGGCGACGGTAAGCGTCTTCGATCTGCAGCCGCTCCTCGAGCCAGATCAGCAGGTCGCTGCGCGTCATGAGGCGGCCGACGAGGTTGAGCTCCGCCTCTTCGTTCAGCGCGCGGACGAGCACCTCGAAGCCTTCGCGCCAGGGGTCGGAACCGAAGTCGGACAGGCCGGTGTTCGCCTTCGCCGTCTCGATGAGTTCGTCGGGCCGCAGCGGTACGAGGCTCGCGATGTCCATGCCGCGGCCCTCCTCGTTGACCCGGGCCACCCATTCGGGGCGGGGCGGAGGCGTCCAGTCGCTGGGCGAGGCCATGATATGTCGCCGTCGTTCAGAAGTTGCCGAAGCGGTTGATGACACCACGACGCCGCGCGGCGAGCTGTTCGCGGCGGCCGGCAGCGTCGATGCGTTTGACGTTCGCAGGCAGGTGCTCGAACAGCTGGGCGGCCGGGACCTGCTGCGCCTGCGGGGCCGGTGCGCTTTCGGTCAGCATCCAGCGATAGGACAGATAGCCCTCGGCATAGCCCGAGGGGTCGAGCCAGTTCGGCAGGCCCGGGTCGTCGTGGGCGACGACGACGATCAGCTCGCCGTCGTCCTCGAGCTGGGCATAGTGGCAGTTGGTGTTCGACAGCCGGTAGCGGTAGTCCATCGTGGTCCACCAGAAGTTGCCGAACTCGACGTTCCAGTATCGGCAACGGGGCGGGCGCACGCGGACGATCAGCGCCTCGTCGCGCGGCAGCGACCAGTAGGCGATCATCGGCTCGCCGCCCGGGGTCGCGTCGATCGCACGGTCGGCGAGCTGCTTGTAGGAGCGAAAGGTATTGGGCGTCGCCTTCCACATCCCGATCATGTAGACCCAGAACTCGACCGACTCCCGCACCCATTTCGCCGAGGCCAGCAACTGGTCCGCCAGCGCCTGCGGTGACGGCGGCAGGGGCGGGGCCCTGTCACCCGTCAGGCGGTCGATGCGGGCTTTCATCGGGCGCTCGCGTTCCCAGTCGGCGAAGAACTGGCGAAAGGTCACGCGAAAGGTCTCCGGCGTCGTGCGCAGCCAGTTGCCCGGATGCGGTTCGGGGCTGCAGACCAGCTCGAACCGGCCATCGGCGTCGACTTCGAGGTCGTCGGCGAAGAGCGTATGGGCGACCTTGCCGCCCCAGGGCGTCTGGCCCTTCTCGACGGAGGTGACGGCAAAGTAGCGCGCGCTGCCGCGGTCGCCGCTGATGCGGTAGGTATGCGTGCCGTCGATGGTCGCGCCGACGTAGACGGCGTCCGTGTTGTCGCCGCCCTGCTTGCGGAGCGGATCGAAATAGTGGAAGAGCTCCGGGTGGAGCCCGTCCGCATGATCGTGGTGGAAGTTCAGCGCGAGGGAAATGTTGCGTGCGAGCACTTCATAGCCGGCCGTGCGGTCCTGCACGTGTGGCGGCACGCTCGGCCCGAACGGGATGTCGACGGCGCGTTTCAGCTCGTCGCAGAATTCCAGCCAGGCCTTGCGCAGCAGTTCCTCGTCGCGCATGTCGTGCTCCGGTTCAGGCCGTCAGCTTCAGGTCGCGCACGACGTCGGCCCAGTGATGCGGGTCGGGGCAGCGGTTGTGCGTGATGCTCACGCCGTCGGCGATGCCTTCGAGTCGCGCGCGCAGCTTGCCGGCGATCTCGTGTCGCTCGCCGACGACGGCGATCTCGTCGAGGACCGTGTCGTCGATCAGGCCGGTCATGTCGTCCCACCGGCCTTGCTTCGAGAGACGGTTGAGGTCTTTGTGCAGCCCGTCCCAGCCGTGGCAGGCGAGGGTGGGTGCGTACGCGGGCGTCGAGCCGTAGAACGCAAGCTGTTTGCGGGCCGCGAGCCGCGAGGCGGCGAACTGTTCCTCGGTGTCGGCGGTGACCACGAGCGTCGAGCAGATGATTTCCAGGTCGCCACGCGTGCGCCCGGCTTGCTCGAGGCCCTTCTGCAGCGCCGGCAAGGTGTTTTCGAGCAGGGAGCGGCGCGTATTGAAAGGATGGGCGAAGAAGCCGTCGGCGACTTCGCCAGCCACGGCCGTCATCAGCGGCCCGAAGCCGCCGGTGAAGATTGGCGGTGGCCCGTACGGATTGGGCCCGGGGTCGAAGGCCGGGATCATCAGCGTGTGCGTGTAGAACCGCCCCTCGAACTTCAACGGGCGCTTGCCTTCCCAGCAGTCCCAGATGGCCTTGATGGCCTCGACGATCTCCTTCATGCGCTCGGCCGGGTGCGACCACGTGCTGCTGAAGCGCTTCTCGATGTGCGGCTTGACCTGCGAGCCGAGGCCGAGCACGAAGCGCCCGCCACTGATGGCCTGCATGTCGTAGCCCAGGTTGGCGAGGTTCATGGGATTGCGCGCGAAGGCGATCGCGATGGCCGTGCCCAGGCGCAGCGTGGAAGTGTGCTCGGACGCCACGGCGAGCGCCAGGAACGGATCGTGCTTGGCTTCGAAGGAAAAGCCGCCGTCGTAGCCGATGCCCTCGAGCTCCCTGTAGAGCGTGCGCGCCTTGCGCGGGTCTTCGAGCGGGGCCGTGGTGTAGATCTGCATCGCGTCGACTCCGAACCGGTCCGTCGCCATCGAAAGGCCCCGCATCGCAACGGCGCCGCAGCGGAAAACGACCGGCGTCGGAGCGTTCTAGCATTCATACTGACCACGGTCAATGAAATGCGGAAACGCGTACGGGGCCTCCGGGCACACGTGCCGGAGTCAACCGTCAACCGGCCAGGGGCGCGGCGAGCAGGTTGGCGAGGAAGGCGATGCGGGGGCGACTGGTCTCGAACGAAGAACCCGGATCCAGCAGGAAGCCGAAAAAGCTCAGGCGCAACGTATCCGCGAGCCGGGCCGCGTCGATGCCCTTGCGCATGACGCCCTTGTGCTGAAGCTGCCGGATCTGTCGCGTCAGTGCGCCACCGAAAGCCGTGCTGTGCACGCCGAGGCTCTGGTGGCCACCCTGGCGGACGATCGCCAGGTTGATCTGGCGGACGAGGTCGAGATTGCCGACCGCGCGATGCTCCGCCAGCACGATCTCGACCAGTTGTCGGAGGAACGCTGCCGAGTCCGGCACGTCGCCGAGTTCGCGCTCGATGCGTGCCGCCATGGCCACCGAGATCCGGCGCTGGCGCTCCAGCAGCACATGATCCTTGGTCGGGAAGTGGAAGAAGAACGTCCCTTTTGCGACCCCGGCCTGCCGGCAGATTTCGCTCACGCGCGCGTCATCCACACCGACGCGGGCAAACTCATTCAGTGCCGTTTCGTAGACTCGCTCGCAGGTCTCCGCCCGCTTGAGATCGCGAAGAGTGGGCGGCTTCACCGGCCTGCCTTGCGTGCGTGGGTTTCGATCCCGCATGACGGGACGTTAGCACACGGCCGCGGCGCGCCCCCGACCGGCTTCGTCACGGCGTTGCGCCGCCGGTGCTCGCGGTGGTTGCGCGACCACGGGATCCTCGTGCTAGACTTGATTTAAAACAAAACAAGTGTTCGGTTTGTTTATAATGCAGTGTGCATGCATGAGGAGACCCAGCGCAGATGGCCAACCGTGACCTGAGATTCGTGGTGCTGGGGGCCGGCATGTCCGGGATTCTCGCCGCCATACGGCTGCGCGAGGCGGGCTATGACCAGGTGACGATCCTGGAGAAGGCCGCCACGCTGGGTGGCACCTGGCGCGAAAACCGCTACGCCGGCCTGTACTGCGACGTGCCGGCCCATGCCTACACCTATTCCTTCGCCCCGAATCCCGACTGGAGCAGCTATCTCGCGCCCGGCCCGGAGATCCAGCGCTATTTCGAGGATGTCGCACGTCGCTACGGTCTCCACGACATCATGCGCTTCAATGAGGAAGTCACGCTTTGTCGCTGGGTCGACGGGCACTGGCGCGTGGAGACGAAGACCGGCACGCACTACGAAGCCGACGTCGTGATCGCGGCGACCGGCGTGTTGCATCATCCGCGCCTGCCCGGGATCGAGGGCCTCGAATCCTTCGCGGGGCCGTGTTTTCACAGCGCGCGCTGGCAGGATGGCATCGAACTCGCCGGCAAGCGCGTAGGCGTGCTCGGCACGGGCTCGACGGGCGTGCAGCTCGTGTCGGCGCTCGCGGGTGTGGCTGCGCACGTCGATCAGTTCTGCCGCTCGCCGCAGTGGATCATGCCGCTCGACAACCCACGCTACACCGACGAGCAGAAGGCCGCATTTCGCGCCGACCCGAAGCTCATCGACGCCGTGCGTTTCGACGAGACGTACCTGGCCAACGTCCAGCGATTCACCGACGCGGTGGCCGACCCGGACGCCGACGCCATGCGGATCATCGAGCAACTGGTCAAGGACAACCTCGAGAACAGCGTCAAGGATCCGGTGCTGCGCGAAAAACTGCGTCCCACCTATCGCGCGGCCTGCAAGCGTCTGGTGTTTTCGTCTGACTACTACGCGGCCGTGCAGCGCCCGAACGTCGAGGTCGTGACGGAGCGGATCACGCGCGTCGAGCCGCAGGGTGTGCGCACGGCCGACGGCGTGCTGCATCCGCTCGACGTGCTGATCCTGGCGACCGGGTTCCATGCCGACCGCTTCATGCGGCCGATGCAGATCGTCGGGCAGGGCGGGGTGCAGCTCGAGCAGTTCTGGGCGCGCAAGCCGCATGCCTACTACGCGATCACCATGCCGGACTTCCCCAACCTGTTCATGCTCAACGGCCCCGGCGCACCTGTCGGCAACTTTTCGCTGATCGACGTCGCCGAGCGTCAGTGGGGTTACATCGCACAGCTCATCGAGCAGCTCGACCGCGGCGAGGGCCGCGCGATCGCCCCGAAGCACAGCGCTGTCGCTGCCTACGGCGAGCGGCGCGATGCGGCGGCGCGCCACACGATCTTCGGTTCCGGCTGCTCGAGCTGGTACCTCGACAGCGAGGGTGTGCCCAACCTGTGGCCGTGGAGCTACCAGGCGTTTGCGGACGCCATGGCCCGTCCCGATCACGCGGCGTTCGAGCTGACGGGCGGATAAATCCGGTACCGGGTACCGATTCATGCGCGCCATGATCATCGAACGCTTCGGAGGTCCCGAGGTCCTGCAGGCCGGCGAGATCGAGCGCCCGGCGCCGAGGCCCGGGGAGGTCGTCGTGCAGGTGGCCTGTGCCGCCGTGAATCCGGCGGACTGGAAAGTGCGCGAAGGCTGGCTCGCGCCGTTCTTCCAGTGCCGGTTTCCGTTCGTGCTGGGCTTCGACGCGTCGGGCATCGTGGTCGAGCTCGGCGAAGGCGTCGATGAACTGCGCGTGGGCGATCGCGTGGTCGCAGCGACCAACCAGGGGCTCGGTGAGCGGGGCGCCTATGCGCAGTACGTTGCCACGGCGGTCGAACGCGTGGCGAAGATCGCTCCAGAGGTGCCGTTGCTCGATGCGGCAACGTTGCCGACGGCCGGCATGACCGCCTGGGAGGCGGTCTTCGACGTCGGTGGCACGAAGGCCGGCAGCCGCGTGCTGGTGCACGGCGGTGCCGGCGGGACCGGCAGCTTCGCCATCCAGCTCGCGCGCATGGCCGGTGCACGTGTTGCGGCAACCTGCGGGCCAGCCAATCTCGACTATGTGACCCGCCTCGGGGTGGAGCGTGCGATCGACTACCGGGCGGGCAACGTGCTCGATGCCGTGCGCGAATGGGCACCGGAAGGCGTCGATCTCGTGGTCGACACCGTCGGCCAGGGCACGCTGGTCGGCGCGCCATCCATCACGCGCCCCGGCGGGACCGTTGCGCAGATCTCGACGCTGATCGCGAACGAACCCGGCATCGATCCCCGAGTCGCGGAATCGAGCGGCGTACGGGTTCAGCCGACGACATCGACCTTCCCGAATCAGCCCCGCCAGTTGCGAGCGCTCGCTGCGGCGCTCGCGACCGGGAGCATTCGCGTCCCCGAGACGATCGTGATGCCGCTGGCCGAGGCGGCCGAAGCGCATCGCCGGATCCAGCAGGGACACGTGCGCGGCAAGATCGTGCTCGAAGTCGACGCCACGCTCGGAGGCCAGTGATGCACGACGGCAGCCGCATCTACGTGCTCGACGAGGTCGTGGTCCAGCCGGGGCGGGCGGCCGAATACCACGAGGCTTACCTGACGCGCTATGCACCGGGGGCGCAGGCACGCGGCATGCGCTTCGAGTCCGCACGCATGAGCCCGCCACTCGAACTCGACGGTCAGCCCAGCACGCTGCAGTTCACGTGGTCCGTGGCAGACCCGCCGGCATGGTGGGCCATGCGGTTCGCGGCGCTCGGCGACCCTGCCGTGCATGGATTCTGGCGCGACACGGCGGCGCTGATCGTCTCGCGCAGCCGCCGGTTCCTGCGCGACGTTCCGATCCAGCCGCGGGGCGAGGTGGCGTCATGATCAAGTGGACGCAGTTGCTGCACCTCGCCGATCGCCATCGCAGCGACGAGATCCGCCGCCGACTCGATGCCGCATCGCGCGCGAGCCCGATGGTGTCAAGATTCCTGTGCGAGCCCACGCTCGAGGGGTCCTGGAACGGCGGTGATCTCGTCTGGCATCTGCAATTCGCCGACGCGCCGGCCCGGCAGGCCTGCGTCGAGCAGGCGCAATGGCGCCTGGAAGTCGAACCGCTGCTGTCCGATCGTGCCGTCGTTTCGCGCATCGACTCGGCAATCTACACGCCGGGTCGCACTGGTACGCGCCACGCGGGGCTCGCGGATGGCCTCTACCGGGTGGCGTTCTTCGCGGTGGAGCCCTGGGCGACACGGGAGGTGACCGGGCAGTACGAGCAGGACCTGCTCGACATGCCGGTCCACCTGGAACGCATGCTCGGCTGGAGCTTGAGCGGCGTCGCCGACTCGCGGGGTGAACGCGCCTGGACCCACGTCTGGGAGCAGGAGTTCGCGACGCTCGATGCGCTGCTCGTCGATTACACCATGCACCCGGTGCACTGGGGCCACGTCGACCGATGGTTCGATCCGGAGTGTCCGGAGCGCATCGTCGACCTCACGCTGTGTCACGGCATCTGTCGCCTGCCGCACAGCGTGCTCGGCTGACGTCGGTACCCGGTACCGATTTGTCCGGAAATCCGGTACCGGGTACCGATTTATCTAGAATGACCCCATGGCCAAATCCCGGGTTTCCGGCAAGCCGCTGTCGGACGGCCTCGACGCCGTCGCGGGCACCGCTCCGACCGCGGCGCACCGGCTCGCGAGCTATCTGCTGGACAAGGGCATCGACGGCGTCGGTCCGTTGTCCGGCGCGGCGGAGCTTGCAGCGACCTACCTCGACGACGTCTCCTACGCGTCCAACGACGCGCGCGTCGCGGCGCTGATCCGTCGCGAGATAGCCAAGAATTTCACGACCGGCTTCGTCACCGGGCTCGGCGGGGCGCTCACGTTGCCGGTGTCGGTGCCGGGTGCGCTCGCGGCGTCCTGGGTGCTGCAGGCGCGCATGGCGGCGGCGATCGCGCGCATCTACGGACACGACCTGACCGCGTCTCGCACGCGCACGGCGATCCTGCTGAGCCTGGCGGGCGACGTCGCGAAGGGGGCGCTCGAGGGCCTCCCGCTCACGTTCGGCACGCGCCTGACGCAACGCGCGATCGACCAGGTGCCGGGGCGCGCGCTCGTCGAGATCAACAAGCGGATCGGTGCGCGGCTGCTCGTGCGCGCCGGCTCGCGCCGCATCGCCAGTTTCCCGAGGCTGGTGCCGTTCATCGGCGGCCTGGTCGGTGGCACGATGGATGCCATGGTCTGCAGGGTCGTTGGTCAGACCGCGCGGCGGCTGTTGCACCGACCGGACGGCGTCATCATCGAAGGCGAAGTCGTGCCACGCTGACGCCGCAGGAGCAGTGACCCCGGCTTCACGGCGTCCCGCCGTGCCAGGTCTCGGTCGATACGCTCGAGGTCCTGGTCGAGACACTGCTGGGCCCGTCAGGGGTCCAGGGTTGCCATGGGCGTACTCTCTCATGACCACCTCCTGTGGGCCGTCTCGGTTCTGGCCCGGCCCCTGGGGGCCGGACGGACGGCCATTCGGTAGAATCGCGACCGAACCCGCGGCTGGGGCGGGCGAAAGTGGCGGAACTGGTAGACGCACTGGATTTAGGTTCCAGCGGGTAACCCCGTGAGGGTTCGAGTCCCTCCTTTCGCACCACCGACGAGCACCCGGGTCGTGGCACAATACGCGGCTACCTTCACCCGGGCGCGCCCGGGTCACGCAGACCTCTGAGGATCGATGACGACTATGCAAGTTTCGGTGGAGTCGACCGGCAGTCTCGAGCGCCGGATGGAAGTGAGCGTCCCGAAGGAGCAGATCGAGCAGGCGGTCGACGAACGCCTGAAGCGGGTCGGCCGCACGGCGAAGCTGAAGGGCTTCCGCCCGGGCAAGGTGCCGCCCAGGGTGGTCCGCCAGCAGTTCGGCGCCCAGGTCCGCCAGGAAGTCCTGAGCGACCTCATGCAGTCGAGCTTCAGCCAGGCCGTTGTCGAGCAGAAGCTGATGCCGGCGGCGGGGCCGCGAATCGAACCGATCTCGAGCGGTCCGGGCGAAGATCTCAAGTACCGGGCAATCTTCGAGGTCTACCCGGAGGTGTCGCTGCAGCACGTCGATGGCCTCGCCGTCGCACGGCCGGTCGCGGAGGTCGCCGAAGCGGACATCGAGGCCATGGTCCAGAACCTGCGCGCGCAGCGGCCGAACTTCGTGCCAGTGGACCGGCCGAGCCACGAAGGCGACCGCGTGACCATGGACTTCGAGGGTCGGATCGACGGCAGGTCGTTCGAGGGCAGCTCGGGCAAGGACGTCGCGGTCATTCTCGGCGCGGGACGCATGCTCAAGGACTTTGAGACGGGCATCACGGGCTCGCGGGCTGGGGAACAGAAGGTCGTCCACGTCCGCTATCCGGACGAGTACCACAACAAGGACCTCGCCGGCCGGACCGCGGAATTCGCGGTCGACGTGAAACAGGTTGACGAAAAGCAGTTGCCGCCGCTCGACGACGCCTTCTGCCGCGAATATGGCGTCGACGAAGGCGGTCTCGAGCGGCTGCTGTCCGAGGTCGCGGACAACATGCGACGCGAGTTGGGCGACAACGTCCGCGCCCGCCTGAAGCAGCAGGTGTTCGACCGGCTGCTCGAGGCGAACCCGGTCGAGGTGCCCAGGGCGCTGGTCGAGCAGCAGGTTCGCGAGATGCAGATCGACACGGCGCGCCGCATTGGCGCCAAGGACGCCTCGCAGGTACCGCCGCCCGATCCGTTCGTCGAGCCGGCCCGACGGCGCGTTGCGCTCGGACTGCTCGTGAGCGAACTGGTGCGGGCCCGGGGGATCTCCCTGGACCGCGCCCGCGTCGATGTGCGCCTGAGCGAGCTGGCGGCGACCTATCCGGATCCGGATGCGATCATCAGCGCCTACCGCCAGAACCCCGATGCAATGCGGCAGGTCGAAAACATGGTACTGGAGGATCAGGTCGTGGACTATCTGCTCGAAAGGGCGAAGGTTACCGACCAGCCGTCCACGTTCAAGGAACTGATGAACTTCGGAGCCTGACCACTCATGCCATCGATCGAACCACGTGCACTGAACCTCGTCCCGATGGTCGTCGAGCAGACGGCCCGTGGCGAGCGCGCCTATGACATTTACTCGCGCCTGCTCAAGGAGCGCGTGATCTTCTGCGTGGGCCCGGTCGAGGACTACATGGCGAACCTGATCGTGGCGCAACTCCTGTTCCTCGAGTCGGAGAATCCCGAGAAGGACATCGCCATCTACGTCAACTCGCCGGGCGGCTCGGTCAGCGCGGGGCTCGCGATCTACGACACCATGCAGTTCATCCGGCCGGACGTGAGCACGATCTGCGTCGGACAGGCAGCCAGCATGGGCGCGGTCCTGCTCGCCGGCGGCACCAAGGGCAAGCGTTTCTGCCTGCCACATTCGCGCGTGATGATCCATCAGCCGCTCGGCGGCTTCCAGGGTCAGGCGACGGACATCGAAATCCATGCGCGCGAGATCCTCGACGCCCGGCACCGGCTGAACACCATCCTCGCCAGGCACACCGGCCAGACGATCGAGCGGATCAAGCAGGACACGGACCGCGACAACTTCATGACCGGCGAGCAGGCGACGGCGTACGGCCTGATCGACGCCGTGCTGCAGGAGCGGACCGAAGCCGGTGCGGCGGCGCGCAAGTGAGCCATCGCGGGCCGACATGAGGCGCAAGTCCATGTAACGACGGGCTTTTTTGCGGACGGGTGGCTCGCGTGGTATAAGCCACCGAGCCAGGATTTCTGGCTTCCTGGGGCAGGGTTTTCGGCACATGGCGGACGATCGTTCCAAGCACGACGACGGCAAGCTTCTCTACTGCTCCTTCTGCGGCAAGAGCCAGCACGAGGTCCGCAAGCTCATTGCCGGCCCTTCGGTGTTCGTCTGTGACGAGTGCGTCGAGCTCTGCAACGACATCATCCGCGAGGAGCTCGAGGAAAAGGCCGAGAAGACGCGCGAAAAGCTGCCCAAGCCGCAGGAGATCAAGCGCGTCCTCGACGAGTACGTGATCGGCCAGGAGCGCGCCAAGAAGGTCCTCTCGGTCGCCGTCTACAACCACTACAAGCGGCTGCAGAACAAGCAGGGCGAGCGCGCCCGCGAGGACATCGAACTCGCCAAGAGCAACATCCTGCTGATCGGCCCGACGGGCTCCGGCAAGACGCTGCTGGCCGAGACGCTCGCGCGCCTGCTCAACGTGCCGTTCACGATCGCCGACGCCACGACGCTCACCGAGGCGGGCTACGTCGGCGAGGACGTCGAGAACATCATCCAGAAGCTGCT
>JAYRRR010000052.1:0-6528 GCA_041910015.1 Steroidobacteraceae bacterium | reverse complement strand
CGCCGCGAGGTCGGCCTGGCCACCCGTGGCCATCGTGCCGCGCCAGGCGTTGACGTTCTGCCCGAGCAGGTTGACTTCGCTGACGCCCTGGGCCGCCAGCACGCGCACCTCGCCGACGATCTGCGCGAGCGGGCGGCTGACTTCCTCGCCGCGCGTGTAGGGCACGACGCAGAACGTGCAGTACTTGCTGCAGCCTTCCATGATCGAGACGTACGCCGTCGCGCCTTCGGCGCGCGGCTCGGGCAGCCGGTCGAATTTCTCGATTTCGGGAAAGCTCACGTCGACGACGGCGCGGCCGTGACGCCGCAGCTCCGCGATCATCTCCGGCAGCCGGTGGATGGTCTGCGGGCCGAACACGAGGTCGACGAAAGGCGCCCGGTCGGTGATGCCCTCTCCTTCCTGGCTGGCCACGCAGCCGCCGACGCCGATGATCACGTGCGGACGCCGTGCCTTGAGCGCACGCCAGTGGCCGAGCTGCGAAAACACCTTTTCCTGCGCCTTCTCGCGCACCGAGCAGGTGTTGAGCAGCAGCAGGTCCGCCTGCTCGGGGTCTTCGGTCGGCTCGTAACCGCCGGACTCGCGCAGCACGTCCGCCATGCGGGCGGAGTCGTACTCGTTCATCTGGCAACCGAAGGTCTTGAGGTGGACGCGCGGCACGGATCGACTCGCTCGCTCGGCGGGATCGAGCTGACCGCTCGAACCGGGGGCGGTCATTGTAAACCGCGGCGGGTCCGCCGCAAGCGGACTGGATGGGCTCGCCGCAGGCGAAGAAGCCTGTGTTTCAGCTGTCTTCCGACTCATGCGAACGCTGCAGGAACTGCGCTGGCGTCAGCACAGGAATGTCTTCATGAGCGACCAGATCCAGCAGGTCACGGTCGCCGCTCACGATCGCATCGGCCTGACCGGTGACAGCCAGCGCGAGGAGCTTGTCGTCATCCACGTCACACGAGGCGCCCGTCGCGGTTCCGGCATCTTCATGCCACAGCGCCAGCTCCACCAGCGCCGTCAGGACCGTCGGCCACGGACAGGGCCTAGAACGGGATGTCGTCGTCGAATTCGGTCGACCCGGTCTCGCTGACCGGCGCACGGCTGCCGCCGGACGGCGCCGACCGGGCACGCGTCTCGCCGCCCCCGCCAAAGTCGCCGCCCGCGCCCTGGCCACCACCGCCGGCGCGGCTGCCGAGCATCTGCATCTCGTTGGCGTTGATCTCGGTGGTGTAGCGGTCGCGGCCTTCCTTGTCCTGCCACTTGCGCGTGCGCAGCTTGCCCTCGATGTACACCTGCGAGCCCTTCTTGAGGTACTCCGCGGCGATCTCCGCGAGGCGGTCGTACATGACCACGGTGTGCCACTCGGTCTGTTCGCGCTGCTCGCCGGTCTGCTTGTCCTTCCAGCTTTCGGACGTGGCGATGCGCAGGTTAGTGACCGCCTTGCCGCTCGGCATGTAGCGGGTTTCGGGGTCCTGCCCGACGTTGCCGATCAGGATGACTTTGTTGACGCCACGTGCCATGAGTGAGCCTCGGTGCGAGCGGTTTTGCGGGGAAAGGTCAGCTATGTTACGGCAAGCTGACGCCGCCGCGTCGCCTCGTAAAACAAGGGGCTTCAGCCGGAAACGGGTTCGGTGACCGCCGCGCCGGCGCGCCCGGTCAGGAGGGCCCAACCGAACGCCGTCGCCGCACAGCCCCAGAAGACGCCAGCCAGGCCGAACCGGCCGAGCAGCACGCCCCCGACCGCCCCGCCGCAGAACGCGCCAAAGAACTGCGAGGTGGCAAACACGCCGAGCGCGGCGCCGCGGTCGGCGGCCGGCGCCGCCTGGGTCAGCAGGGCGGGCAGACGCGCCTCGAGGTAGTTGAACACCGCGAAGAACAGCGTCAGCGCGCCGAGCACGACCCACAGGTGGACGTGATCGAACCCGAGGATCGCTTGCGCCACGCCGGTGAGCGCCACGGCCAGCAACAACAGCGCAGCGCCGCGCCCACTGCGCTCAGTGCCCAGCACCAGCGGCACGGTGCCTGCGATCGAGGCCGCGAAGACACCCAGGTAGACCTTCCAGTGCCCGGCCGCCGGCATTCCCAGGCTGGACTCGAGCACCTGCGGCACCGCGAGGAAGGTCGCTGTCATGATCGCGTGCAGCGCGAACATGCCGAGGTACAGCGGGCGCAGTTGCGGGCGGCCGAGGATCTCCAGCATGCCCGACAGCCGGCGACCTTCCGCTCCGCCGCGACGGGGCGGCTCGGCCGGCACGGCGACGTGCAGCAGCACGATGCCGAGCAGCGCCATGGCGAGCATGACGCCGAAGATGCCCGGCACGCCGACCGCCGCGTCGAGCGCGGGCGCCACGACCAGTGCAATGACGAACGACAGCCCGATGCTGATGCCGATCATCGCCATGGCGCGGGTGCGGACCTCGTTGCGGGTCAGGTCGGCCAGCAGCGCGCTCACCGACGCGGACACGGCCCCGGCTCCCTGCACGCCGCGGGCAACCGAGAGCAGCACCAGGTTGTGGGCGAGCATGCCGAGCAGCGAACCGCACGCGAAGATCACCAATCCGAGCGTGATCAAGGGCTTGCGGCCATAGCGATCGGACCAGCGGCCGAACGGGATCTGCAGCGCGGCCTGCGTGAGCCCGTAGGCGCCCATCGCGATGCCGAGCAGTTCGGGCGAGTAATCGGGCAGCGCGCGGGCGTAGAGCGCCAGCACGGGCAGCAGCAGGAACATGCCGAGCATGCGCGAGGCATAGATCGCCGCCAGCGCGCCGACGGACCGGCGTTCGACAGGGTTCAGCGCCGGCCTCTGGACAGTATCGCGGGGACGGATGGTCTTTGCCTCGAAACGGGAGCGCTGCCTATATTAGCAGGCTGCCCACCCGCGACCCGACCACGAGACGTTTGAAATGGACGTGATCCGCATCCGCGGCGCCCGCGCGCACAACCTCCGCGGCATCGACCTCGATCTGCCGCGCGACCGGTTGATCGTGATCACGGGGCTGTCGGGGTCGGGCAAGTCCTCGCTCGCATTCGACACGATCTACGCCGAGGGCCAGCGCCGCTACGTCGAGTCGCTGTCGACCTACGCCCGGCAGTTCCTGTCGGTCATGGAAAAGCCGGACGTCGACCACATCGAGGGGCTGTCACCGGCCATCGCGATCGAGCAGAAGGCCACGTCGCACAACCCGCGCTCGACGGTCGGCACCGTCACCGAGATCCACGACTACCTGCGCGTGCTCTATGCGCGCGCCGGCGTGCCACGCTGCCCCGCGCACGGTCAGGACCTCGCCGCGCAGACGGTCACGCAGATGGTCGACCAGGTGCTCGCGCTGCCGGAGGGCACGGCGGTGCTGCTGCTCGCGCCGATCGTGCAGGACCGCAAGGGCGAGCACGCCGAGATCTTCGATCACCTGCGCAGCCAGGGGTTCGTGCGGGCGCGCATCGATGGCAGGCTGGTCGAGCTGGAGGAGCGGCCTGCGCTCGACCCGCGTCGCCGCCACACCATCGAAGCGGTGATCGACCGGCTCAAGGTGCGGCCCGACGCAGCGCAGCGGCTCGCCGAGTCGTTCGAGACGGCGCTCGCGCTGGCGCAGGGCACGGCGAGGCTCGCCTTCCACGACGAGACCGGCCGCGAGCCGCTGCAGTTCTCGAACCGCTTCGCCTGCACCGTGTGCGGCTACAGCCTCACCGAGCTCGAGCCGCGCCTGTTTTCGTTCAACAACCCGAACGGCGCCTGCGGCACCTGCGGCGGCCTCGGCGTGCAGGAGTTCTTCGACCCCGCGCGCGTCGTCGTCAACCCGGGGCTGTCGCTCGCCGGCGGCGCGATCCGCGGCTGGGACCGGCGCAACGCCTACTACTTCCAGTTGATCCAGTCGCTCGCGCGGCACTTCCGCTTCGACATCGAGGCGCCCTGGCAGGAGCTGCCAGAGGCGGTGCGCCACGCGCTGCTCTGGGGCAGCGGCGAGGAAAAAATTCCGTTCCGCTACTTCGATGCCAAGGGCGCGCCGACGAGGCGCACCCACGCTTGGGAAGGCATCCTGCCGAACCTCGAGCGGCGCTATCGCGAGACGGAATCCGCCACGGTACGCGAGGAACTCGCCAAGTACCGCGGCACCCGCCCCTGCGTCGACTGCGGTGGCAGCCGTCTGAACCAGGCCGCGCGCAACGTCTTCGTCGCCGGTCGCACCTTGCCGCAGACCGCCGCGCTGTCGATCGCCGAAGCGCGCCGCTTCTTCGGCAGCCTGCGCATCGAGGGCTGGCGCGGCGAGATCGCCGCGCGCCTCGTGCGCGAAGTGGCCGACCGGCTCACGTTCCTGAGCGACGTGGGCCTCGACTACCTGTCACTCGACCGCAGCGCGGAAACGCTTTCGGGAGGCGAGGCGCAGCGCATCCGGCTCGCGAGCCAGATCGGCTCGGGGCTGGTCGGCGTCATGTACATCCTCGACGAGCCGTCGATCGGGCTGCACCAGCGCGACAACCAGCGGCTGCTCGACACGCTCATGCGGCTGCGCGACCTCGGCAACACGGTGCTCGTCGTCGAGCACGACGAGGACGCCATCCGGCAGGCCGACTACGTCGTCGACCTCGGGCCCGGCGCGGGTTCCCACGGCGGGCGGGTCGTCGCGCAGGGCACGCCGGAGGCCATCGCCGCGAATCCCGACTCGCTCACCGGCGCGTTCCTGAGCCGTCGTCGGCGCATCGCCGTGCCGAAGCAGCGACGCACCGCCGACGACGACAAGCGCATCCGCATCGTGGGGGCGACGGGCAACAATCTGCGCGGTGTCACGGCCACGTTTCCGCTGGGCCTGATGACCTGCGTGACCGGAGTGTCTGGCTCGGGCAAGTCGACGCTCGTGATCGACACGCTCTACCGGCACGCGGCCGGCACGCTGCAGGAATCCGGCGGCGAGCCTGCGCCGTGCGCGGCTGTCGAGGGGTTCGAGCAGATCGACCGGGTCATCGACATCGACCAGAGCCCGATCGGCCGCACGCCGCGCTCGAATCCGGCGACCTACACGGGCCTCTTTGGCCCCGTGCGCGAACTCTTCGCCGAGGTGCCCGAGGCACGGGCCCGTGGCTACGACCCCGGCCGCTTCAGCTTCAACGTCCGCGGCGGCCGCTGCGAGGCCTGCGAGGGCGACGGCGTCATCCGCGTCGAGATGCACTTCCTGCCCGACGCCTACGTCACCTGCGACGCCTGCCGCGGCATGCGCTACAACCGCGAGACGCTCGAGATCCGCTACAAGGGACGCAACATCCACGAAGTGCTGGAGATGACGATCGAGGAGGCGGCCACGTTTTTCCGCAGCGTCCCGGCACTGCAGGGCAAGCTGCAGACGCTGCTCGACGTCGGGCTCTCCTACGTGCGCCTCGGGCAGAACGCGACCACGCTGTCCGGCGGCGAGGCGCAGCGCATCAAGCTCGCGCGCGAGCTGGCGAAGCGCGCGACGGGACGCACGCTGTACATCCTCGACGAGCCCACGACCGGGCTGCACTTCCACGACATCGAGCAGTTGCTCGGCGTGCTGCAGCGCCTGCGCGACGAAGGCAACACGATCGTCGTCATCGAGCACAACCTCGACGTGATCAAGACGGCGGACTGGATCGTCGACATGGGCCCCGAGGGCGGCGACGGTGGCGGCCAGGTCGTCGCCGAGGGCACGCCCGAACAGGTGGCGAAGTCGTCGGGCTCGCACACCGGCGTGTACCTGGCCCGCGCGCTCGGCTGAGCGCGGCCGACGTCAGTCCGCTTCGCGGACGGCGGGCCGTGCCTCGGTGCGGAACCGGTGCCGGACCTCGCCCGTGCCGCGCGTCTCGGCAAAGCGGCCGTTCGTCTGCCGGCCGATCACGCGGCGCCAGAACTGCAGCGCGGGCCGGTTGTGCTCGTCCTCGAGCACTTCCCAGTCGCCCGCGAAGCGGTGGAACAGCAGCGCCGCGGCGCTCGCGCCGACGCCCCGGCGGCGCGCATCCTCGGCGACGAAGAACTCCGCCATGCGGTACTGGACTGGCGTGCACGGAAACACCGGCGGGCGCGCGACCAGCGCAAAGCCGGCGTGACGGCCGTCGAGCAGGATCACGAAGGGATGGGCGGCTGGATCGTTGAACCAGCCCGCGAGGAATTCGTTCTCGCGCGCATCCCATTCGCCGAGCGCCGGGAACAGCCCGGTCTTGGAGGCGGAGAGTTCGGACAGGTAGTCGCGGTAGACCGCGCGAATCCAGTCGCGGTCCTGTGGGGAGCTACGAGCGTCGCGTACGGAAACGGACACCTGCACCCGCCTCCCGCGGGATGTCGGGCCGGGCGGCCCGCTGGGCTGGCTGGAAGTCCCGATTCAGGATGGAGCGGACCCCAGCCGGGACCCGCTCCACCCTAGCATCGCTGTCCGCCGGTCGCCGCGCGGCGACCGGCGGGTTGCGGTCACGAAACGATCGTCAGCGATCAGTTCGTGGCCGGTGCAGCCGGCTGCTCGGCCGGGGCCGGGGCAGCAGCGGCGTCGGCAGCAGCGCCGGCAGCGGCGTCGCCCGCGGCAGCGGCGGCGTCGACGG
>JAYRRR010000051.1:0-4003 GCA_041910015.1 Steroidobacteraceae bacterium | reverse complement strand
GGTCGGCGAGCGCATCTGCGACTGGCAGTAGTTCTGCAGCCCGACGCGCCCGATCAGGTCGAGTTGTGTCTCGAGGAAATCGATGTGACCTTCCTCGGATTCGAGGATGTCCTCGAGCAGCTCGCGGCTCACGTAGTCCCCGACCTGCTCGCAGTGCGCGATCGCGGCCTTGAGTTCCGGATGGCCCTGGCGCTCGAGCCGCAGGTCGCATTCGAGGATTTCCGTGACGTTTTCGCCGACCAGCAGCTTGCCGAGGTTCTGCAGGTTCGGGACGCCCTCGAGGAACAGAATGCGCTCGATCAGCCCGTCGGCATGCTTCATCTCGTCGACCGACTCGCGGTGCTCGTGCTCGGCGAGCCGCTCGAGGCCCCAGTTCTTCAGCATGCGTGAGTGCAGGAAGTACTGGTTGATGGCGGTCAGTTCGTTGCGCAGGATCCGGTTGAGGTGAGCGATGACGTCCACGTCGCCCTTCATGTGCTGGCTCCCAGGCTGGCGTGGGCCGCGACTGCGGCCCGGAGGTCATGCAGCCTGAGGCGCGGGCCGCCGGGAATCAAGCTCCTTGCAGTCGAGCATTTCGCGTGCGCAGGGCTCGCAGGCACCGCAACAGGTGGCAACGCCGGTGCACGACTGCAACTGCTCGAAGGACCGGGCACCCTCGAGGATGGCCTGCTGCAGCCGGGACTCGGAAATGCCGTGACACAGACACACGTACATGCAAGGGCACCTCGCTGGTCCGGAATCCTAGGGCAGGGCGCCGTTGAACGCAAACTATTCGTATTTAAGTAGATGCCACGATGCAGCATCAATGCCCGACGGGTTGACCGGAGAGCGGTCCGGCCGCCCTGACACAGTGCGCGTCATCTGACAGGAACCCGTTGCGGCCCGCCAGGGGACGGGAACCGGGGAGGCGCATGACCACGGCGTGCAAGGACCCACGACCGGACCGACCGCGCCGGTAACGACTTCGCACTGCTCAGGCTCGCGCTGCTCAAGTGGGCCTTCCTGCGACGGCAGCATCGCCTGGCCCAGCGTGGGCTTGCTGCCCGCGCCCTGGCCGGCGGCCGCTACAATGACTGGATGAACGATCAGTCCGCCGGCTGGTCGCCGGACTCCGGCGACGATGCCTTCGACCGTCATCGCTTGCGCTCCTCGCTCGAGCGCGCGCTCATGGACCGGGCGCGTCGGGCCGCGGAACGCGACCGGCAGAAAGGCCCCCGCCGGCCGCTGCAGCAGGCGCTCGCGCTGGCCGCGGCGCTGTCGCTGGTGCTGCTGATCGGGCTCGGCTTCGAAGCGTTCCTGACGAGCGTGCAGAAGGTTCTGCGCCTGATCGAGGCGGACGAAGCGCAGCGGCGGGACCAGACCGTGCCTGCTCCGACCGACCCGATGCCGGCGTACGTCGTGCCCGCGGGCCCGCCGCCGGCGACCGCTCCGCCGCGCTGAAGCCATGCGGTGGTTGCGCAAGGCCTGCCTGGGGTTGCTGCGGCTCGCCGGGTGGTCCTCCGCTCTCGTGTGGCCGCCGGAGCCGCGCGGACTGATCCTCGTCTATCCGCACACGTCGAACTGGGACTTCATCGTCGGCGTCCTGTTCCGCGTCGGCTACGGCCTGCCGGCGCACTGGATGGGCAAGGACACGATGTTCCGCTGGCCCTTCGCGCGCCTGCTGCGTGCCATCGGCGGCATGCCAATCAACCGCCGCGAGCGCACCGGACTGATCGTCACGCTGGTCGAGGAGTACCGCCGGCGCGACTGGCTGTGGCTCGCCGTCGAGCCCGAGGGCACCCGCAAGCACACCGATCACCTGAAGTCGGGTTTCTACCAGCTCGCCCTGGCGGCCGACCTCCCGCTCGGGCTCGGTTACATCGACTACGGCCGGCGGCACATTGCCATCGATACGTACATGCGCATGACCGGCGACGTAGCGCGCGATCTCGCGACGCTGCGCGGGTTCTATGCCGACAAGCAGGCCCGCTGGCCCGAACTCGCCGGAGACATCCGCTTCCGCGAGAGCGCAAGCGAGAGTGTGCAAGCTCGCTAGACGAGCGCGCGCCAAGGGCGTCGTCGGTATCACGACCGTGACGGCCTGACGGCACGACCCGGCCTGCGGGTCCGGCGTGAGGGTCGCCCCGCCATCCCGGCCGGCGATAATGCGGGCGCCGCCGACTTGCCGTCGTGGTGCCCGTTTTGGCTGGTGCGCGTCGCGTGCCGGCCGAGGAGAACCGATTGAGCTTCGCGTTGCTGATCTTCGGCGCGACCATCGTCGCGAGTCTGGTCGCGTTGCATGCATCCGGTGGGCGCGTGCTCGAACGCTGTCTGTTCAGGCCGTACTGGCTCGTGCGCAGGCGCCAGTACGACACGCTGCTCACCAGCGGCCTGGTGCACGGCGACCTCGCGCACCTGCTGTTCAACATGATGACGTTCTGGTTCTTCGCGTTCCCGCTCGAGGCGCGCATCGGCCGCGTCGCTTTCGCGGTGCTGTATCTCGTCGCGCTGGTCGTCAGTGACGCCGGCACGTATTTCAAGCACCGCCACGATCCGCGCTATGCATCGCTCGGCGCCTCCGGCGCGATCAGCGCCGTGCTGTTCGCCAACATCGTCTACTTCCCGGCGCAGAGCCTGTTCATCTTCCCGCTGCCGGTGCCGATTCCGGCGCCGCTCTTCGCGGCAGGCTATGTCGCCTACAGCTGGTATTCGGCGCGCCAGGCGCGCGGCCACATCAATCACGACGCGCACCTCGGCGGCGCCTTGTTCGGCCTGCTGTTCGTCCTGCTGACCGACCCCGGCGCGTACTCGGCGCTTGCCCGCGTCGTCCTGGGGTAGGCCGGGCGTCCGCGGCGAAGACGAGAACCGCGACCAGCGTCGCAGGACCGCCGCGCAGAAGGCGCGCATTGGCGACGCGCTGCGATAGACTTGGCGTGTCACGATTCCAGGAGCACCCATGTTCAGCAAAGGTCTCGTCTTCGCCCTGTGCCTCGCGCTGTTGAATCTCGGTGCGCCACGGATGGCGCACGCCGAACTCGTCGGAACGCTGCAGGCGGTCGAGGCGGGCACCCGTGCGCAGGACCTGGCGACGATCGGCGCGACGCTCGCGCGCGACGAGGTGCGCGAACGGATGGCCGCGCTGGGCGTGGATCAGGCGGCGATCGAAGCCCGTGTGGCGAGGCTCACGGACGCGGAGTTGCGTACGCTGGCCGAGCGCATGGACCAGATGCCGGCCGGCGGCGACGCGCTCGCCGTCATCGGCATCGTGTTCGTCGTGCTGATCATTCTCGAACTCGTCGGCGTCATCGACATCTTCAAGAAGACTTGAGCGCGCGGCGGCAGCGGCCCCCGGCGCCGCGTCGCGGCGGCTGGGTCCTCGGGACCATCGTCGCCTGGCTTGCCACGATGCTGCTGTCGGGTTGCGCCGGCGGCGCCCCGCGACTCGCGCGCGTCGTCGAGCCGGCTGGACTGCCGCGCGTCGTCGAGCTCGCCGACACCCCGTTCTATCCGCAGGCCGATCGGCAATGCGGGCCGGCCGCCGTCGCGACACTGCTCGGCGCCGCCGGTCACGTGACGACGCCGGAGGCGCTGGAGGAGGAGCTCTTCCTGCCCGGCCGCGCGGGATCGCTGCAACCTGAGGTCGTCGCCGCCATTCGCGTGCGCGGCCTGTTGCCGTACGAGCTGGGGTCAGACCCCGTTGAAATCGTCGCGGAACTCGCGGCGGGGCGGCCTGTGCTGGTGCTGCAGAAGCAGGGTCTCGGCCCGTGGCCCGCCTGGCATTACGCAGTCGTCGTCGGTTACGACGTGGCGAGCGATCGCGTCACGTTGCGGTCGGGCACGACGCGACGCCTGCGCTTGCGGGCCGAGGTCTTCGACGCGAGCTGGGCGCGCGCGAACCGCTGGGCTCTCGTCGCGCTCCCGCCCGGCGCGCTGCCGGCGCGTCCCGACCTCACGCGCTATCTGCAGGCCGCCGCGGGCCTCGAGGCGACGGGTCGGCCGGAGGCCGCCGGCGTGGCCTATGCCG
>JAYRRR010000050.1:0-62544 GCA_041910015.1 Steroidobacteraceae bacterium | reverse complement strand
GCCCGGATCGGCTGATTCACCACCCCGACCGTGGGGTGCAATCCGTGTCGATCCGCCACACCGAGCGCCTGACCGAAGCGGGTATCCAACCCGCCGTGGGCAGCGTAGGCGACTCCTACGACAACGCGCTTGCGGAGACCATCATCGGCCTCTACAAGACCGAGGTGATTCACGAGCGCGGACCGTGGCGCGGCGTCGATCCGGTCGAGTATGCGACGCTCGAATGGGTCGACTGGTTCAACAACCGCCGCCTGCTCGAGCCGATCGGCAACGTGCCGCCCGCGGAGTTCGAGCGCGCGTATCATCAACACAATCTCGGTCTCGCCATGGTGGCGTGACTCACACCCGGAGTCCTCCGGAAATCCCGGGGCGGTTCAGGCAATCAGCCAGAGAGCTGTTTCCGACCTTGCCAATACAGCGAGTCTTCCAGCACTGGGAGATTCACAAGCAAGCACGTCTCAATTGGAGCATCGGGAGTCATGATGGCGTGGACTACATTCTCAACCAATTGCCGGCAGCAATAGGCTGGTGGGACAGTGAAAGCGGTGAAGAGAGTGGTGCTACCGGCCTGACTTAGCAATTGGAGGCGTGCGGTCGTCGCCGATTGGGGGAAACCGCAAAGGACAGGCGGTCTGATCTCCGAGCGAGACAATTTAGCGGGAACTCATGCTTCTCTCAGTAGTGGACGGCCTGAAATGCGATTACTACAATCTGTGCGGGTTCCGGGAGGCACCCCTGACTGAAGGCTGGCGGGGCTCCAACAAGCGGTTGTTCCGGTATTTTTTACGGTACCGAAATCCGCGAATTTGGCCAAAACCAGCGGAATCAGTTGGTTGAAGAGCGGTTCGAATCCCACCCTCTCCGCCAGATGGCTGAAGCGACAGGGCAGGCAGCGCAGGCTCAGGGCGTCCGGTCAGGACGGATCACTTGTGTCCGTCGTCGATCCGCGCACAGCGGAACACGGGAATATTGCGGTCTGTCCGCGCCTGGTACTCGTCGAACGGCGGATAGAAGGACAGCAGGTGCGGCCATAAGGCGCGCTTCTCGTCGTCGCTGACCTGTCGCGCGCGATAGCGGTGCTGCTCGGCGCCCACCCTGATCGAGACCTCGGGGTGCGCCTTGACGTTGTAGTACCAGGTGGGGTGGGTGTCGGCGCCGCCCTGCGACGCCACCATGAGTTTGTCGTCGCCATACGGCAGGTGGATCAGGGCGATGTCGCGCCGCTTGCCTGTCTTCGCGCCGCGGGTCGAGACGACGCAGATCGGATAGCCGCCCGGAAACCTGTTCAGCAACCGGCCTCCGGTCGCCACGTACACCCAGACGTTGATCCGCGTGAAGGTCTTCAGGAACGCACGCACCAGGCCCATGTGCTGCTTTGGCAGCGGTTTCACGTCTTCACGGCGCGTCCTGACGTAGTCGTAGCGTGTCACGGCGGTCTGTCCTCCACGGCTTGCGGCGGAATTCGATGATCGGGCGGCGGCCATGGCTGCGTGCGGCCATGTTCCATCCTCCGCGGGCGCATCATCGCCGTCTGCGCCGGACGATGTCGATACCGGCTGCGCGGCCGACCACGGCCGGGTGATCCAGGCCCTTGGCGTGGATGTGACGCGGGCCACGGAAGTGCGGACCGCAGGCGCCGGTTTCGTAACGGCTCGCGTGCCAAGGGTCATACAATGAAACGTACAGGCAAGATCCACACACGGTCGGCACCGTGCCGGCCGAAGGCACGCTGCCAGGGGAGCTTTGAGTACGCGCGATGGGCCAAGTGCTGATCCTCGGCGGCGATTCCGACTACAACCTCGGCGACGACGCCATCCTGACCGCACTGTGCGAGCGTCTGGCGACGCAGCGTCGCCACGTGGACATCGTCATCTCGGGCGTGGCCGGCCGTCGGCTGCCGGGTCCGACGGTGCGGGCCATCGTGCCGCGCGCGTTTCGTGGCCTGCTGCCGCAGGTGCGAGCGGCGGCGCGAAGCGATCGCGTCATCGTCGCGGGGGGTGGGCTGTTCCAGGACGACGAGAGCCGCGTCAAGATGCCGTTCTGGGCGTTGCGCCTCGCGCTGTTGCGCGCCGTCGGTGCGCGGGTAGCCGGCATGGCCATCGGGGCCGGGCCGCTGGAACATTTCGAAGGTCGCATCGCGGCGCGCTGGGCGTGTCGCCTGATGGATCGATTCTCGGTCCGTGACGAGCTGGCGCGGCGCGACCTGCAACTGTGCACAGGCCGGCCGGTCCGCGTGGTGCCGGACGCGGCATTCATGCTCACGCCGGCGAGCGACGCGGCGGCGGTCGAATGTCTGCGACGGCACGGCGTGCCGACCGATCGCCCGCTGATCGGGCTCGCGTTGCGACGCTGGTTTCACCCGCTCGGCGGCTTCGTGCCGCATCGCGTGCGGGCTGAACTCGGCCTGCGCGCCCCGCAGGCCGACGCGCAGCTCACGGGCTTCATCGCCCGTCTCGGCGCCGCCGTCCGCCGGATCGCGGTGGGACTCGGTGCCGAAGTCCTGCTGCTGCCGACATACACGGTGGCGCACGAGGCCGACCAGTCGACGGGCGATCTGCTGCGGGCGGCGGTTCCGGGGCTGGCCATCCACGATGTGATCATCGACGACCCGGCACTCTACAAAGCCGTGACCGGACGGCTGCGGCTGCTCGTCTCCGCGCGCATGCACCCGATGATCTTCGGCGCCAGCATGGGCGTGCCGATCGTCGGGCTCGCGTACAACCAGAAATTCGCCGGCCTCTTCCAGATGCTCGGCGTGCCGGAACGCCTGACCTGGCTCAACGACTACCTGAGTCGACCGGAGGCCACCGTGAGCCGCTTCGAGGCCCAGGTTCGCGATGCGCTGGCCGAGAGCCGCGACGTCGTCGTCGAGCGCTGTGCGCGACTCGCGGCGCGCACCGAGAGCGAACTGCTCGCCATCGTCGATGGCGAGCCCGCGCCGGACGCACTTGCTTGAGCCGACTGCCGCGATTGCCCGGATGGGCCACGTCGACGGTCGGGGTGGCGCATTCGCAGACAGGCAGGCAGGCGGCGCTCGCCCGTGTCGTCGCGACGGCCGTCCGGCACGTCCCGCTCTATCGCCGGCACTGGGGTCTGACCCCGGCTGACGATCCGGACGCGGTGGTGCGCCGCTTTGGCGAACTGCCGCTGCTGCGCAAGGCCGACCTGCTCGCGGCCGGTCCGACGGAATTGCTGGACCGACGCTTCGCGGGCGCAGACCTGGCGACCGAACCGACCAGCGGCTCGTCGGGTCAGGCCTTCACGATGCGCATCGACGCGTCCGCGCACCGTGCGCGTCGCATGCGTTTCCTGACGGCACTGCTCGCGAACGGATATTTCCCGGGTCGACGCATCCTCGTGGTATCCAGCCAGCCCACGGCGATGATCGAGTCGCGTCAGCGCTGGGCGAGCCGGCTCGGCTGGCAGTACGTCGACCTCGATTCGCCGGAGTCGGCGATCGCCGCATCCTTCGCCCGCACGCGTCCGCACGTGGTCTACGGACCGCTCAGCGCGCTGCTCGACCTCGCGGCCCGCCTGCCGGCCGCCGCGACGCGATACCTGCCGCGCCGCGTCATCAGTACCGGCGAGCAGTTGCTGCCGCAGCAGCGCCGCATACTGCAGGATGCATTCGGTACCGACGTCACCGATTTCTACGGCATGACGGAACTCGGCCTGCTGGCCTATCGCCCGGCAGGCATGGAAGATTATCGGGTCGCGCGCCGGGATTTCCTGCTCGAATTCCTGCCACTCGCCGAAGGCGGCGACGATCTCGAGCGTCTCGTCGTGACCGACCTGCGAGGCGGGGCGTTGCCGCTGCTGCGTTTCGATACCGGCGACCTGGTGCGTCGCGACCTCACCCGGCCGGAGCATCCGATCACGGCGTTCCTCGGCCGGCGCATCGACTCGCTCGTGCTCACGGACGGCACGCGTCTGTCGCCGTATCGCCTGATCACGACGCTCGAGGCACTCGCCGGCGTGGCGGAATACCGCGTGACGCAGCAGGCCGATCGCAGCGTCGAGGTGACGCTGCGTTGCGGTGGCGACGACGGCCCCGCGCTCGCGGCACGCGCGCAGCAGGCGGTGACCTGGCTTTGCCCGGGACTGCCGCTGCGGGTCAGCTGCACGCCGGACCCGTTGCCAAGACCGGATGGCAAGCTGCGGCCGATTCGCAGCCTGGCGTCGGGAGCCGCGTGAAGCCATGTGGCCCGTCGACCCGCGGTGCTGCTTTCAGCGACTTCGTCCCCGCGGTGGCTCAGGCGGCCGCGTCGACGCGATCGGTGCGGGCCTTGACCAGCCGGCGCAATCCCAGCCGGTCGAGCATCCGTTTCAGCCGCGGCTTGGCGAGGAAGTAGTACGCGTAGCCGGCGAGCAGCCGCGGGCGCCGTTGGTACAGGTGCACGAAGACCGTGTCGCGCATCTGGTCCGTCCAGCGGACCTTGTTCTTGAGGAAACCGCCGAGGAATTCGTATTCGTCGAGACCGGCGCCGAAGCATTCCTCGAGTTCCATGGCCTCGAGCAGCGTGCCCGGCGAACAGGCCGCGTAGGCTGCGTCATGCGCGATGTGCAGCGAATAGTAGGTGCGGCCGTGGACGACGCCGAATGTGGCGGCCACGAGCTGGCCGTCGAGCCGCAGGGTGCGCACGACGAATCGGCCCTGGTCGCCGAAGGCTCCGATCAGCTGGCGATAAAAGCGCAGATGCTCCAGGCTCTGCGTCACGCCGACGCCGCCCCTGGCCTTCCAGCTGCGCGCCTCGAGGGCTTCGTACTCGGTGAACAGCGAATGCAGCTTTCCGGAGTCGCCAGCAGTGCAATCGTATTCGAGCCGTCCGAGGCTCTCGAGCTTGCGCCGCGACGCGCGCAGGTTCTTGCGGAACTTCTGCGATCTGCCGGCGAGGAATTGCTGCCAGGTGCCGTGCAGGGTGAGGTAGGGGCAATGCGAGCCCGGGGCGCGCCCGTGCAGCAGCCCGCCCGCCGCGAGTTCGTCGCAGAATGCCGCGAGCACGGGATCGGCGGCGTCCTGCTCGTGAAACCAGATCATGTCCCAGCGATCTCGAAGCGTGAGCAGCGTCCGGGTGGTCGCACGAGCGCAGTCTTCGACGTCCCGGGCAAAGAGGAACCGCGGCCGGTCCACTTCCCACGGCGCGCCGAGGAAGCTCAGTTGCCGGTGCACCTTGCCGTAGATGTAGACGGGAGAGATCTGGAAGGGCGCGATGCCGACGACTTCCGGGCCGTCCTGGATGCACAGCACGAGCAACTCCTGGCCGAGACCGAAGGCGCGCACCCAGGCGGCTTGATAGGCAAACGTCTGGAACATCGTCAGCCCGGGCACCGCCGATTCGAGACCTGTCCAGGCGGATTCCAGCGCCCGCAGCCCGTCTTCGTCGTTGATGACACGCACCTCCAGCCGACGGCCCGACCGTGTCTGGATCGTCTCGGCAGGCCTTCGGGGCCGCGTCGCGGGCAGGGCGTCGGGCGCGGGCATCCAGACCATCAGCGACGCTGCGTGCCCTCCCGGCATCGGAATGTGATCGACCTTGCGCGAGAGGACCAGGCCGAGACGCCGGAACAGGGACGGATGACGGCGCCACATCTCGCCCGTCGTGCCGATGGCGTGTGCGACGAGCGGCAGCCCCGGATATTCGAGGCGGGCCTCCCGCGCCAGCGCGGTCATCAGTTGCACGAGCTGGCGCCGGTGCAGCGACAGGACGGCCAGGTCGGCGATGTATATGTTGTCGCCGATGCCTGCGTCGCGGAATTCCGCGCCGTCGTCGAGGTGTGCCAGCACATAGCCGACCAGCGCATCGCCGTCGAACAGGCCGAGGTTCAGCGATGAATACCGCTCGTCCTCGAACCGCAGTCGTGCCGCGATCAGTTCGGCACGCTCCTGCATTCCGGACGGATATATGCGACGCTCGACGGCCACGACGGCGGTGTGGTCCAGCGCCGACAGGCGTCTAACCTGCAATCGTTGCACTCGGTGGTCCGTTCAGGTCGATTGGGTTGGCTTGCGGAATTGTGTCATGCACAGCACTACGGAACCTGACGTGGATCACAACCAGCGCGTCCGGCCGGACAGTCCCGGCACTTCCGGCGAAGCGGCGTCCGTCGTCCTGCCACAACCCGCCTCACCCGTGCGGAGGCCGCGACAGGGCGAACCGGCGGGCATCGCGAGGCTGCGTGCGGACGTCGTGCGGCGCTATTACACCGGACAGGAGTACCTGGAGTCCGCGCGCACGCGCGTTGCCGTCATGCATCGTTACGTCGGCGCGGAGAAAGGCACCGGCGCGCCGCTGCGCATGTCGTATTTCGGGTCCGGCGATCATCTCGCCTACGTCCTTGGGTTGCTCTACGACCAGCACCGGGCCGAGGAGGAACGGCAGGCGCTGCCCATGTGGCAGGCGCGACGCTGGCTGCGGGATGCGCGCGGGCAGGTCGATCTGTTCGTCGCGGACCTGCCCTGGCCGTACCACTGGCTGCTGCGCGGGCGGGGCCTGCTCGAAGCACCTGCATGGGTCGACCAGCGCATGTGCCTGCCGGCGCGCTGGGATGACGTGTTCGTGCAGTTGCGTGGGTCCGCGCGGCGCGAGGACCTCCGCAAGATCCGTCGTCACCGGCTCGCATACCGGATCGTGCAGGACGACGCGGCGATCAGCCGCTTCTACCACGACATGTACGTGCCGCACGTCAGGCACCGCTTCGGCGGGGCGGCCTACGTGGAGCCCGAGTGGAAGATCGAATACTGCGTCGAGCGTGGTGCGTTGATGCAGGTGCTGGCGGACGGCGAGCCGATCGCCGGCCAGGTGATGTACGGGGAGCGCAACCGCCTGCAGTTCCTGTGGGCGGGTACCCACGGCGTCGAATCGGGGCAGCAGCCCAAAGGCGCGTTTCCGGCGCTGTATTACTTCGGGCTCCTGTACGCGTTCGAGAACGGTTACGACGAGGCGGACTACTGCGGCAGTCGGCCGTCGCTCTCGGACGGCGTGCTGCAGCTCAAGCGGCGCTGGGGCGGTGCCATTCACGACGGCTGGAGCAGGGATACGCTGTTCTTCCGGCCCTTCGACCTGACCGCCGCGAACCTCGGGTTCCTGAGCCGCTGTCCGCTGGTCGTGCGGCGCAGGGGGCGTCTCGTCGGCAAGATGACCTGGGGTGTGCCGGCGCCGCTCGTCGGGGACGTCGAGCGCATCGCGCAGAACTACCTCACCCCCGGACTCGAACGGTTCCGCGTCTATTCACTCGGCCAGCCCGGCGCCGATGCCGTGGCGGCCGGTGTCGCGGCCGGCTGCGAACTCGTCGACCTCAGCAGCGAACGCGATCCCGCGGCCGTTCTTTGCCAGGACTGAGTCGCGTCACGGCTCGGCGAGCAATTCGCGATGCGGCGACCCCGATTGGGCGAGGACCGCGTAGCTGCCGCCCGCGATCACGCGGCCGCGGTCCAGCACGTAGACCCGGTCGCATGACGCGGCGACCGAGGGCTTGTGCGAGACGAACACGATCGTCCGGCCCGCGAGCTGGCGCAGCGAATGCAGGATACGACCCTCGGTCGCCAGGTCGAGTTCGTTGGTTGCCTCGTCGAGCACGAGCACCGGCGGATCGTGATAGAGCGCCCGGGCAATACCGATGCGCTGGCGCTGGCCGCCGCTCAGTCGGGCGCCACGCTCGCCGACCATGGTCTGGTAGCCGTCCGGCAGGTCCTGCGTGATGAAGTCGTGGATCCCGGCGAGCCGCGCGACCCGTGCGAGCCGCTCCGCATCGATTTCGTGCGACGCGAGCCCGAACGCAATGTTGCTGGCGATGGTGTCGTCGATCAGGTACACCGACTGCGCCACGTAGCCGATGCTGTCCTGCCAGCCGCGCAGATTGCCGGCCGTGATCGGGGTATCGTCGACGATCAGGCGGCCCACGGTGGGCTCCAGCAGACCCGTCAGCACGTCGATGACCGTCGACTTGCCGGCGCCGGTCGGCCCCACCAGGCAGGTCCACCGTTCGGCCTCGAACTGCAGGTCGACACCGTGCAACGTGTCGCACCGGGCTCCCGGATGTCGGAAGCGTACCGACTCGAGCCGGATCCCGGCCCGGGGCCGGATCACCGCCACGGCGGACGTCGGCGTCGGTTCCGTGCCGCCACCGAGATCGCGCCACAGCGGGTCGATGGCGGCCATGTTGTAGCGAATGGCTTCCACACCGTCGACGATGCCCTCGATGGCGGGAATCAGCCGGTACGCGGCAAACCCGAACATCGCAATCATCGGCAGGATTTCGCCGCCATCCTGCGTGCGCCCGACCAGGTAGATCGTGACTGCGATGAGCCCGCCGAAGGCCACGAGTTCCAGGACCTGCCCCGGTACGAGATTGAGCGTGCTGTAGCGGATGGCGTTGCGCGACGAGCGCAGCAGCGGTCGTGCAAAGCGGTCGACGAAATGTCCGGCGCGTCCGAGCAGGCGTATTTCCCGCGCGGCCCCGAGGGCTTCGTTCGCGTGCCGGAAGATCTCGGCGCTCAGGCCGGGAAACTCGGCCCCCAGCCGGACGACGGACGGCGTGACCTTCCAGTAGATTCCCACATACGCGAGCGCGAGGACCAGCAGCGTGGCGAGCGTGACCCACGGGTGCAGCAGCAGCAGCATGCCGACGATGAACAGCGTCGTGATCGCGTCGGAGAACACGCCGATGCCGGCCATCAGCGTGACGATCACCACCCGGTCGATCTCCGCGACGAGCATGCGGACCAGGTCCGACGAGTTGCGCTGCCGGACCTGTGCGAAGGGCAGCGTCATGTAGCGCTGCAACAGCCGCCGCGCGAGGTCGTATTCGCCGAGATGGCAGATGCGCAGCGTCAGCCACGCGTTCACACCGACCAGGGCGTTGGTCAGCAGCAGCGTTACGAGCGCGAACACGCCGAGCACCAGCAGCAACTGGTGCGTGTCCGTGAACCCGAGGGCGGCGTAGACCTGCGCCAGGTACGGACTTTCGGTGACCATCGCCGGATCGGCGACGACCGCGATGAACGGCATGACCGAGGCGATTCCGACCGCCTGCATGAGCCCTGTCAGCGTCGACACCACCAGCAGGAGGCCGATCCGGCGCCGCTCCTGCGCCGAAAAGAGCGACAGCAGTTTGCGCCAGTCTTCGAACATCGACGTAGTATGCCATCCGCCTCCGTCGCCCGGCGGTGCAGGACATCGCAAAGTGCGAACAGGTGACGCGCATCAGCCAACGACGATCGCGATGATGACAGACAGGTCCGGTGGAGTTTCGGAAGCTGAGGCACATGCAGCGGCCGCGCGCAATGCGGGGCTCCATTGCCGCGTGCTGACGAGTGCCGACGACTGGCAGGCCGTGCGGGCCTGGTGGGACGAGCTGCTCGCTCGCTCCGGGGACCCGACGCCGTGGCAGGGCTGGGACTACCTGTCGCGCTGGTGGCGGCACCTCGGCGAGGGCAAGGAACTGCGCCTGCTGGTCGTCGAGCGCGACGGCGAGCCGGTGCTCGCGCTGCCGCTGCAGATCTCACGTCGTTTCGAGATGATCGGACTGCCGGTGCGCATGCTCGAGCCCGTCGCGATGATCATGGACGTGAACCGGCCGCGGCTCGGGCTCGGCGCGTTCGACACCGAGGCCTACCGCTGTGCGTTCGAGACGCTGTGGCAGCGGCGCGGCGACTGGGACGTCATCCGCGTCGACGAAAAGCCCGCGGGCGATTTGGAGGTCGCGTTGCTGCGCGAGTTCGCCGCACGGCACGGGCTCTGGTACCGGGCCATTTTCTCGCACGTCTGCCCGTGGCTCGACCTGCGCCAGGATTTCGATGCCTACCTGCGCTCGCGGGGCAGCAAGTTGCGCAAGAACCTGCGCGCGGCGCGCCGCCGGCTCGAGACGCTGGGCGAGGTGGAACTCAGGCTCTATCAGTCGCCCGCCGAGATCCGCGAGGCATTCGGCATCGTGCTGGGGCTGCATCGCAAGAGCTGGAAGCGGCGCGAGCGCGTCGAGCACAGCCAGTCCGAAGCCTACCAGGCCTTCTATGCCGGCTGGCTCGACAGCCTGGCCGAGCGGGGGTGCGCGCGCATTCTCGTGCTGTCCTGCGGTGGCCGGCCGGCCGCCGCGACGATCGCCGTCATGCGCGGGGACACCTACCACTCGGCGCAGATCGTGCACGATGAGCATTTCAGGGCGGCGTCACCTGGCACGCTGCTCGAGTCGATGGAACTGGCAGGGCTGATGCGCGAGGGGCGCTATGCGACCTACGACTTCCTCGGCGCCTTCCTCAACAACAAGCTGCGCTGGACGGACACGGCGCGCGCGACCGATCTCGTCTTCGTGTTCCGGCCGTCGCTGCGGACCGCGCTGATCGACGCCTGGTATTTCCGCGTCAAGCCGTGGCTCAAGTCGGTGCTGAGGCGGCTCGGCGTACGGCTGCCGAACCACGGGGCGCCCCTGCCTGGCAAGCCCGGTCCGGTCCCATAGGCCCCCCGGACGACCGCCACGCGACGAAGACAGCGGGCGGACGGTCACCGGCCAGGTCCCGCGGCCCGAAATCGTGACCGGCCTCTCACAATTGCACACCCCGGCGACTGATTTCCGAGCCCCGCTGCGCGGAAGCAGGCATCATCGCGGCCAGTCCCCAGGGACTGGAAGCAGCAACAGAATGCAAGCAGGAGTGGCAACATGAAGTCTATCCGGGGGCTCTGCGCGGGCCTGCGCGGCGCGTTCCTCACGCGCCGGTTCGGGAAGCCCGACAGCGTCGGCGGCCGGCGTGCCCGGGCGGCCGGGCTGCTCGCGATGATCCCGATCATGCTCGCGGGGCAGGCTCAGGCCGAGGTGGCCCTGCGTGTCGAGGCGCGTCCGATCGGCGATCCGATCCGCGCCTACGTGACAGTCACCGATGCGGGTGGCAACCCGGTCGGCGGCCTCGGCGCGGCCGACTTCACGGTTGCCGTCGACGGCACGAACATCGCCACGCCGCCGGTGCAGCAGCCGCCCGTGAGCGATCCGGGCCAGCACGTCACCGTCGTCTTTGCGATGGATTACAGCTACTCGGTGCAGACCGCCGCCCGTGCCGCGATGGAGCAGGCGGTGACGGAGTTCATCGAGAGCATGGCCGTCGGCGATTACGCGGCCATCGTGAAGTTCAACGGCAAGAAGGGCGCGTCGGTCGTACAACCGTTCACCGCGATCAACGACACGGGCAACACGGCGCTGCTCGCCGCCGTATCGACGGACTACCCCGGCTCCGGCACGAACATCTTCGACGCGGTCATCACGGCCACGTCGCAGTTCACGTCGCCGCCGGTTGGGCTGCCGGCGGGTCCCAAGGCCATCATCCTCATCAGCGACGGCGCCGAGAACGAGTCGACCGCGGACATCAACGAAGCCGTCGGCGACGCCAACGACGCCGGCATCGCGATCTTCACGATCGGCGTCGGCGACTTTTCGCCGCCGAACGCACAGTCGATCCTGAACGCCCTGGCCGACCAGACCGGAGGCGACTTCTATCCGGCGCCCACGGCGCCCGAGATCGGTGACGCCTACGTCGCGATTTCGCAGTTGCTCAACAACGAGTACCTGCTGTCGTTCGTCTCGGCCATCGCGGACTGCGATGAGCACACGCTCACGGTGACGGTGGCGGGCCAGGCGGCGCCGGCAAGCGCGAAGTTCACGCGCTGCACGCCGGTGCTGGCGCCCGACGTGCGCGGCCATACGCAGGCGGAAGCCACCACGATCCTGACCGCACAAGGCCTCCGGCTCGGGACGGTGACCACGAGCAACAGCAATGTGGTGGCGGCCGGTCTCGTCATCACGCAGACGCCGACCGTCGGTACGGCCGTCGCGCCGAATTCCAGCGTGAACATCGTCGTCTCCCTCGGGCCCGTGCAGGTGACGGTGCCCAACGTCGTCGGCCAGACACAGTCGGCCGCGACCACGGCCCTGACGAACGCCCATCTCGCGGTGGGTACGGTCACGCCGCAGAACAGCACGACCGTTGCGGCCGGCAGCGTGATCTCGCAGTCGCCGGCGGCCGGCACGACCGTCAACGAGAACTCGGCCGTCAACCTGGTCGTTTCCAGCGGGCCGCCGCAGGTTGCGGTCCCGAACGTCGTCGGTCAGTCGCAGTCCGCGGCGAGCACGGCAATCACGGGCGCCGGGCTGGCCGTGGGCACGGTCACGCAGCAGTCGAGCAGCAGCGTGGCGTCGGGCAACGTGATCTCGCAGACTCCCGCGGCCGGCAGCAGCGTGAACACCGGCACGGCCGTGAACCTCGTCGTGTCGTCGGGCAAGCCGCCGAGCAGTGGTGGCGGCGGCGCGTCGGGGCCGTTCATGGTCCTCGGCCTGATGCTGCTCGGTCTCGTCAGGAACCTGCGTCGCAGGGCCTGACCCGATCGAGGCAGAGTCCGCATGAGAACGCCCCGCAAGGGGCGTTCTCTTTTCCGGTCCTGCCGTCAGGATCGACTGACGCGACCGCAGCAATGCGGCGATCAGCTATACTTCGCGCCCTTTTTTCGGGTCCGCTTCCCGGGCTCAGGCGTTTTCCGTGTCCGCGAACCCCACCCTGAACCTCCGTAACGTCGCGATCATCGCGCACGTCGACCATGGCAAGACCACGCTGGTCGACCAGCTCCTGAAGCAGTCCGGTACCTTCGACGCGCGCACCGTGGTGCCCGAGCGCGTCATGGACTCGAACGCGCTCGAGCGCGAGCGCGGCATCACTATCCTGGCCAAGAACACGGCGATCCGCTTGCAGGACTACCGCATCAACATCGTCGACACGCCCGGGCACGCCGACTTCGGCGGCGAAGTCGAGCGCGTGCTGTCGATGGTCGACTCGGTGCTGCTGCTCGTCGACGCCGTCGACGGTCCCATGCCGCAGACGCGCTTCGTGACGCAGAAGGCGTTCGCGCACGGGCTGCGGCCGATCGTCGTCATCAACAAGATCGACCGGCCCGAGGCGCGCCCGAACTGGGTGCTCGACCAGACCTTCGACCTGTTCGACCGGCTGGGCGCGACCGAGGCGCAGCTCGACTTTCCCGTGGTCTATGCCTCGGCCATCCAGGGCTTTGCGACGTTCGATCCGGGTCACCGCGGTGGCGACATGGGCGCGCTGTTCGAGACCATCCTGCGCCATTGCCCGCCGCCCGACGTGAACCTCGACGGTCCGCTGCAACTGCAGGTGTCACAGCTCGACTACTCGAGCTATGTCGGCGCGATCGGCATTGGCCGCATCAAGCGCGGCCGCATCCGCCGGGGTCAGCAGGTCACGGTCGTCGACCGGACGGGCCATGCACGCAACGAGAAGATCCTGCAGGTGCTGGGCTTTCACGGACTGAACCGCGTGGAGGTCGAGGAGGCGGGGGCCGGCGACATCGTCGCGTTTGCGGGCATCGAGCAGCCGGCGATTTCCGACACGCTCTGCGACCCGGCGCAGCCGGAGGCGCTGCCGCCGCTCGTCGTCGACGAGCCGACCATCGGCATGACCTTCGAGGTCAACACCTCGCCGTTCGCGGGGCGCGAGGGCAAGTACCTCACCAGCCGCCAGATCCGCGAACGACTGTTGCGCGAAGCGTTGACCAACGTCGCGCTGCGCGTCGAGGAGACCGACGACCCCGACAAGTATCAGGTCTACGGTCGCGGCGAGCTGCACCTGGGCGTACTGCTCGAGAACATGCGCCGCGAGGGCTACGAGATCGCCGTCTCGCGGCCTCGCGTGGTGATCAAGGAGATCGACGGCGTCAGGAACGAGCCGTTCGAGATCCTCGCCGTCGACATCGAGGACTCGAGCCAGGGTGCCGTGATGACCGCGCTCGGCAGCCGTGGCGCGCAACTGCAGGCCATGCATCCGGACGGCAAGGGGCGCGTGCGTCTCGACTATGTGATTCCGGCGCGCGGCCTGATCGGCTTCCAGACCGAGTTCCGCACCATCACGTCGGGCCTCGGCCTGCTGTTCCACGTCTTTGACCACTACGCGCCGGTCTCCGAGCGCGGCATCGCCAGTCGCCAGAACGGCGTGATGATCTCCAACGCGCAGGGCACGGCGCTCGCCTACGCGCTCTTCAACCTGCAGGAGCGCGGCAAGCTGATGATCGGCCACGGCGACGAAGTCTACGAAGGCCAGGTGATCGGCATCCATTCGCGCGACAACGACCTGGTCGTCAACCCGCTCAAGGCCAAGAAGCTCACCAACATCCGCGCGGCGGGCCGCGACGAGAACATCATCCTGACCACGCCGGTGCGCTACACGCTCGAGCAGGCCATGGAGTTCATCGAGGACGACGAACTCGTCGAGATCACGCCGTCGTCGATCCGCCTGCGCAAGCGCCTGCTGAAGGAGCATGACCGCAAGCGGGCCGGGCGGGGAGCCACCGAGGACGAGTGACCCGGCGTCCGATGGCAGGCGTCCCGCCGGCCAGACTCAGCCCACCAGGCGATCGAGGGTCTTGCCGGGTCGCCGGGGGGAGGAGACCAGCAGCGCGTCGAACTCTTCGACGGGCTGGGGTGGCGCCACGAAGCGACCCTGCGCGTACTGCACGCCGATCGCGGCGAGCTGCTCGAGCACCTCGGGCGAGTCGACGCGTTCGGCGAGGGTGGCGATGCCCATCGTGCCGGCGATCTGCGTGATCGCATCGACCATGCTGCGATCGATCGGGTCGTGCGCGACGTTGTGCACGAACTGCCCGTCGATCTTGATGAAGTCGACAGGCAGGTTCTTCAGGAACATGAACGACGAGAGTCCGCTGCCGAAGTCGTCCAGCGAAAACCGGACGTCGCGCTTGCGCAGCTCGCGGATGAAATGCGTGGCTGCGGCGAGCGAGGTCATGGCCGTCGTCTCGGTGAGCTCGAAACAGAGCGCGCCCGGGTGCAGGTCGCTGGCCGCCAGTTCGGCGAGCACGAAGTCGAGAAACTGCTCGTCGTTGATCGTCGTCGTCGAGACGTTGATGGCGAGGCTGTAGGGCGCGACCGGCGCACCCGTGCCGCGGCGGTGCGCCAGCTTCCGGCAGGCCTGCCGGACGACCCAGCGGTCGATCGCCGGCATCAGGTTGAAGCGCTCCGCCGCCGGGATGAACTCGTTGGGCTGCACCAGCTCGCCGTTCTCGTCGCGCATGCGCAGCAGCAGCTCGAACTGGCGTACCGCAGCGCTGTCGTTGCGGATCGGCACGATCGGCTGGCAGAAGAGCTCGAGACGATCTTCGTCGCAGGCGCGGTTGATGCGCGAGACCCATTGCATCTCGCGATGCCGTTCGGGAACCCGGCCGTCGCTGTACCTGTGGACGCGGTTGCGCCCCGATTCCTTCGCCGAATAGCACGCGACGTCGGCCGCGGACATGATCGTCGAAAGCGTGTCGCCTTCGCCGTCCATCCCGGCGAGGCCGATCGAGACGCCGACGTTCATGACCCGGTCCTGCCAGACGAAGCGGAAGTCCTGGATCGCCTGGCGCAGGTCCTCGGCGATGCGCTGGGCCATGTCCATGTCGCAGTCATGCAGCAGGACGCCGAACTCGTCGCCGCCGAGACGCGCGAGCAGGTCGGAGGCGCGCACGCGCGTCTGCAGCACGCTCGTGATCTGCTTGAGCAGCCGGTCGCCGGCCTGATGGCCACAGGTGTCGTTGACAACCTTGAACTGGTCGAGGTCGAGGTACATGACGACGTGGCGGACGCCCGGGTCGTTGCGCGCCGTCAGCAGCGCCTCGTTGAGGCGGTGCTCGAACTCGCGCCGGTTGATCAGCCCGGTGAGCTGGTCGTGGGTCGCCTGATAGGAGAGGGCACGCTGCAGGCGACGCTCGTGGCTCACGTCGTGGAACACCATGACGACGCCGATGAGACGCCCGCTGCGGTCGCGGATCGGCGCCGCCGAGTCCTGCACCGAGATCTCCTGCCCGCGCCGGCTGACGAGCAGCGAGGGCTCCTCCATGTCGACCACGCGCCCTTCCAGCAGGCAAAGCACGATGGGACTGTCGACGGGCGCGCGGGTCGCTTCGGAGATGACGTTGAAGACCTCCGCGACGGGCCGGCCGCGTGCTTCGTGCGAGTTCCAGCCCGTGAGTTCCTCCGCGACCGGGTTCAGGTATTCGACGCGTCCGTCGGCATCGGTCGTGATGACCGCGTCGCCGATGCACTGCAGCGTCACCTGCGCCTTTTCCTTTTCCTCGTAGAGCTGCAACTCGGCACGCTTGCGTTCGGTGGTGTCCGTCAGCGTCCCCTCGTAGCCCAGGATGCGGCCGCCTGGAGCACGGATGACGCGTGCGTTCTCCTGCGCGGTGATCAGCGTGCCGTCACGCCGGCGAAGCTGGCTCTCGGCCTCCCGCACGATGCCGTCGCGGTGCAGCGCCGCGAGGAGGCGTTCACGCTCGGCGGGATTCGCGTAAAGCGAGGCCGTATCGGGAATCGCGAGCAGCGCGTCCGCGCTCTCGTAACCGAGCATCTGCACGAGTGCCGGGTTGACGGCCTCGAACTTCCCCTGCACGGTCGAGCGATACACGCCCTCGATGACGTTCTCGAAGAGGCTCCGGTACTGCGCCTCGCTGCGACGCAGGGCGTCCTCCGAGCGCTTGCGCTCGATGGCGATGCCCGCCAGCGCCGTGAGCCGGGACATGAGCTCGAAGTCCCGCCGCAGCGGACTGCGCGGTTGCCGGAAATACAATGCGACCGTGCCGAGCACCCGGCCATCCGAGGCGCGCACGGGTGTCGACCAGCAGGCGCGCATGCCCGCCTGGACAGCGGGACCACGGACGTGTTCCCAGAGGGCGTCGCGAGTGATTTCCGCGACGATGACCTGCCGCTGCAGGAAGACCGCGGCAGCACAGGAGCCGTTGCGCGGGCCGACCTCCACGCGCCGCTTCGCGTCCAGGTACGGTTTCGGCAGGCGCTGGCCGGCCACGTGGGTCAGCGCGTTCGTTTCGGCATCATAGAGCGAGATGGTGCAGAAACCGTCGGGTGTGACCCGCTCCGCGGTCTCCGTGATTGCCTCGAGCGTCACGGTGAGATCCGCGTCGCTGGTGATGCGCTCGAACACGCGACGGTCGCCTGCGGCCAGCAACTCGTTGCGCTTGCGCTCCGTGATGTCGGTGATGCTGCCGCGGACCAGTCGGCGACCGGTGGAGGGCAGGCGTACGAGGCGCACTTCGCAGGGGATGTTGTGCCCGAGTGCGTCGCGGTGCGTCCACTCGAAGGCCGGCGCCTCGCCGGCCAGCGCGCGCTCGATGAAAGCGCGCACCACGCTGAACGACGGACTGCCGTCGGGTTGAAGTGGCGCGCTGATCTGCTCGGGGCCCACGGCGAGCAGTTCGTCGCGCGTCATCTTGAAAAAGCGCACGGCGTTCTCGTTGCATTCGACGAAGCGGTCGAGGTCGACGTCGAACACGACGATGGCTTCGGGCGCGTTCTCGACCAGCGTCCGGTAGCGGGCTTCGCTCTCGCGGATCGCCTCCTCCGCGGCCCTGCGATCGGTCGTGTCACGCAGGCAGACGATGAACACCTCGCGCTTGTCGAGCCGGACCTTGCTGACGCCGATCTCGGCGTCGAACAGTCCGCCCTCCCGATGACGGCCCCTGGTCTCGCGCGGGGCCAGGTCCACCTGGGTGTTGTCGAGGGTCGTCGCGAACTCCTCGAGCGACTCGACGATGCGCGGGCGTCCGGCGAGCGCGGGGATCAGCAGATCGAGCCTCTGGCCCCGCACTTCCTGCTCGGTGTAGCCGAAGACACGTTCGCCGGTGGTGTTGAGCGTTTCGATGCGGCCGGCATCGTCGACCGTCAGGATCGCGTCCTTGACGTGATCGAGGATGACCTGCAACTGGATCGCGGCACTTTCACGGACTTCCCGCGTGAAGGCATTGGTTTCGTCGGCCAGCAGGCGCATCGAGCGCACGACGCCCCGGCGCTCCTCTTCCCATTCGGCATACGCGGCGCTGATGGCGTGCAGCAGCCTGTCCAGGTCGAGCTGGCCCGACTCCTGCCGGGCCTCTTCGAACTGCTGCTTCAGGAGGGGATGCAGGCTCATCGAAAAAAAACGTCCCTGGGCCCGCTCGGGCGGGTTCTCGCGGATGTTATGGCCGGACTGGATTGTACTGTTGTGACGGCCCTCACACCTCTCTTCCCGCCGGGGGCGGGCACGCGCCCGGGCCGGGACAGTCGTCCGGCCCGGGTTCGGGCGACCTCAGGTCCCGATCGTCGTGCTCGCGACTGACGAGAAATCACTCTCTGCGCCTACCGAGTTGAACGTGGTGACCGCAAAGAACCAGGTGCCGGTCGTCAGGCCACCGATCTCGACGCTGGTCGAATCGGGTGCGATTTCGAGCCGGGTACTCCAGTCGTGCGGCACCTGGCCGTAGTACACGCGGTAGCCGCCCAGGTTGGTCAGCGCCGAGCCATCCTCGTTGCTGGTCGGACGCGCCCAGCTCAGCGTGACCTTGCTGCGGCTGGGTGGTGTCGGGGGTGACGGCGGCGGCGCGGCGCCGGCCGGCGGGGTGTCCGGCGTATCGACGGTGGCGGATGCGGTCTTGTCCTTGACGCAACCCGTGACGAGAAGGGCGCTCGCCGTGAGCGAGGCGAGCATGAACAATGGGGAGGCGGAGCGACGGGCGCACGCGCGCGCCGCCCGCTCTGGAGCGTGCTTTGGCAATTCTGTGGACCCTCGGGTCGTTGGTTCGTCGACTGCGCCGCCAGTCACAGCGGAGTGGCGGGCCCGGTGCCGATCAGGTTCTTGTGAGCCTGAATGGACGCGGCACTGAAGGCCGGTCGAGCGTTGGTCGGCAACCAGATTATGTGGAGTAGGCGACCGCTGACACCAATACGTTGTGGTTATGAACGGACCGGGCACCATAGCGAAACGCAGCGCGCGCACTGTACGTCGACGGTGATGAGGCTTCGCTGAGAGGTTGTCGGGGTGCCTGTATTCGAGCGAAATCTCTGAAACGTCATCACGATGTAGCTTTGACAACAGTGAGTTACATCCGTCTTTCACTGTCGTTTGTAGGAAGAGCACTTGAGTGATGTCGATGTGTACACTCTCTGTCCCGTGACGACACCCGCCCCCTCCGCACTTGCACCCATACCTCTGATCGGCCGGGAGGATCCGGCGCCGTTCGTCGTTCTCGAGGAGCATGGCACGGCGTCGGCCCTGATCGTCTGCGACCATGCCAGCCGGGCCGTTCCGCGTGCCCTCGACTGTCTCGGGCTGCCCGAACTGCCGAGCTGGCAGCACGTCGCCTGGGACATCGGCGCCGGCGAGCTGTCGCGCGGACTGGCGCACGAACTCGACGCACCCGCGGTGCTGGCTGGTTATTCGCGGCTCGTCGTCGACTGCAACAGGAGTCCCGATGATCCCGAAGCGTTTCGCGTCGAAAGCGACGGCTGCCGGATTCCGCGCAACCAGGGCATCACCGAATACGAGCGACGGCTTCGGCTGGCGTCGTTCTTCGATCCGTACCATCAATGCGTCGATGCGCTGCTGCGCGGCTTTCGCTCGCGCGGCGTCACGCCGTTGCTCATCGCCGTCCACAGCTTCGCGCCGCGGCTGGGCGACGCTGACGAGGATCGACCGTGGCACGCCGGCGTGTTGTGGGACCGGGACGAGGCGAACGCCCGGCGCCTGCTCGATGCCCTGCGCGCGGAACCCGGTCTCGTCGTGGGCGACAACCAGCCTTACAGCGGCAAGCACCCGGCGAACTACACGATCGACCATCACGCCAAGGCCAACGGCTTGCCGCACGTGTGCATCGAAGTCCGGCAGGATCTGCTGCAATCTCCGGCCGGCGTCGAGCGCTGGGTGCGGCGGCTCGCGAGGGTGCTCGCGCCGCTCATCCGGGGTCAGACCCCAGTCAAGAAAAACTTGAGTGGGGTCTGACCCCATGCAGGGCGCGCCATCGCTGACGCTGGGCATCGAGGAGGAGTTCCTGCTCGTCGACCCGGCAACGCGTGCGGTCGCGAGCGATCCGCCGCCCGAACTGTTTGCGGCCCTGCACGAGCGCACGAACGGGCGCGCGTTCCCCGAGTTCCTGCGCTCGCAGGTGGAGGTCGCGACGCCGGTTTGCCGCAGCGTCGCCGACGCGCGTGCCTCGCTCGTCGAACTGCGTCGCATGCTCGTCGAGGAAGCGGCGCGGTTCGGGCTTGCGCCGATCGCGGCGGGCACGCACCCGTTCTCGCTCTCGTCCAAGCAGCAACGCACGGACAAGGAGCGTTACGTCGCGCTGCTCGAGGAGATGCAGGGGGTCGCCCGCCGCATGATGATCTGCGGGCTGCACGTCCACGTCGGCATCGATGACGACGAACTGCGCATCGACCTGATGAACCAGGCGCGGTACTTCCTGCCGCACCTGCTCGCGCTGTCGTGCAGTTCGCCGTTCTGGGAGGGTGAACGCACGGGGCTGATGGCGTTCCGGCTCATGGTCTTCAATGGCATCCCGCGCACGGGAATACCGGAGACGTTCGCGAGCTACAGCGAGTTCCGCCGCCACGTCGACACGCTGATCGAGACTGGCGTGATCGCCGACATCTCGCGCATCTGGTGGGACCTGCGCCCGAGCGCCCGCTACCCGACGCTCGAGACGCGCATCATGGATTCCTGCACGACGCTCGAGGACTCGGTCTGCCTCGCGGCGCTGAACCTCTGCCTGATGCGCCGGCTCTGGCGCCTGCGTTGCGACAACCAGCAGTGGCGCTCCTATCCGTCACTGCTGATCGGCGAGAACCGCTGGCGGGCGATGCGCTATTCGTACGATGCCGGGCTGCTCGACCTCGGCAGCCGGCGCATCGCGACGTTCGCCGAACTGATCGGGCAGGTCGTCGATCTCGTCCGCGACGATGCCATCGAACTCGGCTGCCTCGACGACGTGCAGCGCATCCGCGAGATTCCCGCGCGCGGCACCAGTGCGCACCGCCAGTTGCGCCTGTACGAGAGTGCGTTGCGCGACGGGGCCACCGAGCAGGAGGCGCTCGAGGCGGTCGTCGACTGGCTGATCGCCGAGACGGCTGCGTCGGGGCCGGCGGCCGCGGTGACCCCGGCGGTCGCAGTCACCGATGGCACCTGCGAGGTGCGGAGCAGAAACGGGTGAGCGCTCCGCGCATCCTCGACCGCCGCCTCTGTGTGGCCCCGATGATGGACCACACGGACCGTCACTGCCGCTTCCTGCTGCGGCTGCTGAGTCCGCGCGCGCTGCTCTACACCGAGATGGTGACGGTGCAGGCGCTGGTGCACGGTGACGCGGAACGCCTACTGGGATTTTCTGCCGAGGAACACCCGGTCGCGCTGCAGCTCGGCGGCGCGGATCCGGAACTGCTGTCACGTGCGGCGAAGCTTGGCGAGCAGTTCGGCTACGACGAGATCAACCTGAACGTCGGCTGCCCGAGCGACCGGGTGCAGAGCGGGCGCTTCGGGGCGTGCCTGATGGCGGAACCCGCGCTGGTCGCCGAGTGCATGCAGGCGATGCGCGAGGCGGTCCGTGTGCCGGTCACCGTGAAGTGCCGCATCGGCATCGACGACCGCGACGACTACGGTTTCTTCGAGGGTTTCGTGCTCACGGTGCATGAGGCGGGCGTCGACGTCTTCATCGTCCACGCGCGCAAGGCCCACCTGCGGGGGCTGAGTCCGAAGGAGAACCGCGAGATTCCGCCGCTGCGCTACGACGTGCCCGCGCGGCTCAAGGCGGAGCATCCCGGACTCACCGTCATCCTCAACGGCGGGCTGCGAACGGCGGCACAGGTCCGCGAATGTCTGCCACGCTTCGACGGCGTCATGCTTGGGCGGCAGGCCTGTCAGGAACCGTACCTGCTCGCGACGTTCGATGCGGAGTTCCTGCGTCCCGGCGCTGCGCCGCCGTCGCGCGAGCAGGTTCTGCTCGCCTATGCGGACTACGTGGATGTCATGCTCGCTCGCGGCCATCGTCTGCCGCTGATGCTGCGTCATGTGCTCGGGCTCCATGCCGGCCTGGCGAACGCGCGCGCGTGGCGCCGTTTCCTGACCGAGCAGGGCCAGCGGCCCGGCGCGGACGGCGATGTCCTGCGGCAATCGCTCGCGCTGTTCCGGCGGGCCGCGTAAAGCGCAGCGGCGCGGGTGGAGGGCCCCGCTATAATGGCCGGCATCTGTCGACTCCGGCCTGTCTGCGAGCGGGCCGACCAGCGGAGCATCGAGTGACCAGCGGCGAAACGGAAGTGGCCGTGCTTTTCGCGGACGTCGTAGGCAGCACGCGTCTGTACGAGCTGCTCGGCGACAACCACGCGCGCGCGCTGATCCTCGCCTGCATCGAGGTCATGCGCGAGGCGACCGAGCGCAACCGCGGCACGCTGATCAAGACGATCGGCGACGAGATCCTCGCGATCTTCCCGACGCCGGACGACGCCGTCAACGCTGCGAGCGAGATGCATCAGGATATCGCGGCGCGGCCGGACCTGCTCGTGCAGGGCCAGCACGTGTCGATCCGCATCGGCTGCCATTACGGGCCGGTCGTGTTCGAGCACAAGGACATTTTCGGCGCCTCGGTCCACACGGCGAACCGGGTGACGAGCCAGGCGAAGGCGGGGCAGGTCATCCTGTCGGCCGAGGCGATGCGACGTTGTTCGCCTGAATGGGGCGCGGTGTCGCGGCGGGTCGACGTCACCGCGCTGCGCGGTCTCGCGGAGGAGATCGAACTCTACGAGGTCGTCTGGCAGCAGGAGGACGCCACCAGCATGCTGCCGTCGATCGAGGTGGGCGGGCACCGTCGCCGGCACGCGCGCGTGCGGGTCGACTACCTTGGCCGGGAGATCGTGCTCGACGACGTGCGCAAGGAAATCACGATGGGGCGCGCCGAGGAGAACGACGTCGTGCAGAAGGGCTCGCTGATCTCGCGCCTGCACGCGCGTATCGAGGCGCTCCGCGACCGCTTCCTGCTCGTCGACCAGAGCACCAACGGCACGTTCGTCACGAATCAGGAAGGCAAGGAGTCGTTCGTGCGCCGCGACTCGATCGTGCTGCAGGGCACGGGGTTCATCGGCCTGGGCCGGACGCCCGACCCCAATGCGGCGGACGTGATCCGCTACCGGCTCGAGGACTGAGCCGGACGCAGCCGGCGGATCGCCGGGGCGCTCCGCGCAACGGCGCAGCGCCCCGCGGCGACTCACCCCAGCGCGCGTTTGACCTGCTGGTACTTCTCGCGGAGTGCCGGCGGCGTGCGCTTGCCGTAGCCTTCGAGGTACTGGCCGATGTCGTCGATCTCGGCGTGCCACGCGGACGCGTCGAGGTCGAGTAACTGGTGCAGCGCCTCGTTGCTGAGGGCGAGGCCTTTCAGGTCGATGTCCTCGGGGCGCGGCAGGAAGCCGATCGGCGTTTCCCTGGCCTGTGCACGGCCCTCGCAGCGGTCGATGACCCAGGAAAGCACGCGCAGGTTGTCGCCGAAACCCGGCCACAGGAACTTGCCATCCTTGTCCTGCCGGAACCAGTTGACGTGGTACATCTTCGGCAACTGTTTCAGGCGCCCTTCGAAGCTGAGCCAGTGCGACCAGTAGTCGGCGAAGTTGTAGCCGCAGAACGGCTTCATCGCCATCGAGTCGCGACGTACGACGCCGACGGCGCCGACGGCCGCCGCGGTCGTCTCGGAGGCCATGCCGGCTCCGATCATCACGCCGTGCGCCCAATCACGGGCCTCGTAGACGAGCGGCGCCACTTCGCGCCGGCGGCCGCCAAACAGGATCGCCGAGACCGGCACGCCTTCGGGGTGCTCCATCAGGTGCGAGTAGGCCGGGTTCTGCTTGGCCGAGACCGTGAAACGTGAATTGGGGTGGGCCGCCGGCCCGGTTGCCGTGGCCTTGTCGTAGGGGCGACCCTGCCAGTCGACGACCGGCGTGCCCGAGGTGCGGCCCTCCCACCACGGCTCGTTGTCCGCCGTCAACGCCACGTTGGTGAAGATCGTGTCGTGGTGGATCATCTCGTAGGCGTTGCGATTGGTCTTCGGGCTCGTGCCCGGCACGACGCCGAAAAAACCGGCTTCGGGGTTGATCGCGCGCAGCCGCCCGTCGGTCCCGACGTGCAGCCAGGCGATGTCCTCGCCGATCGTCCAGACTTTCCAGCCCGGCATGGTGTCGGGCGGAATCAGCATGCCGAGGTTGGTCTTGCCGCAGGCCGACGGGAACGCCGCCGCGACGTAATGGACCTCGCCGCGCGGGTTCTCGAGACCCACGACCAGCATGTGCTCGGCGAGCCAGCCTTCCGCACGGGCCTGGTAGCTCGCGATGCGCAGCGCGTGGCACTTCTTGCCGAGCAGCGCGTTGCCGCCGTAGCCCGAGCCGATGCTCTTGATCGAGAGTTCCTCGGGGAAATGCATGATGAAACGCTTGTCGGGGTCGAGGTCGCCGACCGAGTGCAGCCCCTTGACGAAGGTGCCTTCGTGTTCGATGCGCTGCAGGGCCTGGGTGCCCATGCGCGTCATGATCCGCATGTTCAGCACGACGTACGGGCTGTCGGTGATCTCGACGCCGCAGCGCGCGTACGGGGAGGTGATCGGACCCATGCAGTAAGGCACGACATAAAGCGTGCGGCCTTTCATGCAGCCCGCGAACAGTGCGTCGATTTTCGCGTGCGCCTGCTGCGGGTCCATCCAGATGTTGTTGGGACCGGCGTCTTCCTCGTGCCCGGTGCAGATGAAGGTGAGATGTTCGACACGCGCCACGTCCGACGGGTGCGAGCGGTGCAGATAGCAGTTCGGGAAGGTCGCCGGGTTGAGTTCGATCAGGTCGCCCGTCGCGAGCATGTGCTTGACCAGCTCGTCACGTTCCTCGTCGGAGCCCGTGCACCAGTGGATCCGGTCGGGCTGGGTGAGTTTCGCGGCTTCCTCGACCCACTTGCGCAGTGCGGTATTCGTCGTCGTCATCAGCGGTTTCCTTGTTCGATCCGCCGATTATAGCCGCGCGGGCCGGGCGTGTGCCGCGCTGCGGCAGACGGGCTGCAGATCGGCCGCACGGCACAAAAAGAAGCGCCCCCGCGGAGGAGGGCGCAATCAGGGGGAGACCCGACCGGACCGGGGCACCTCGTGGGCGCGCCGGTCCGATGAATCCGGTCGGCGCAGCGCCGGAACTACGCGGCCTTGCGGGCGCGGGCCGGGGCCTTGCGCGCGCGCTTCGCGGCCGTCTTGCGACGGACCGGCCTGGCCACGGCGGCGATTTCGGTCTTGCCCTTCTCGGCGAGCGTCTCGAACGCATGCACGGCGACGTTGCGGATTTCGCGGCCGGCGGTCTTGAAGATCGTGACGGCGCGGTTGGCGTCCTCGACCATGCGCGCGCGCGTGGCCGGGGCCAGCTCGATCTGCTCGCGCACGAGTTCGACGAGATTGTCGGCCTTCGTGGCGCGTTCGAGCCGCGCGGCGACATCGGTCAGCGCCGACGTGAGGACTTCCGATTGCAGCTCGATCAGGTTCTGCACCGCTTCCTGCGACAGCGTGCTCAGCTTGACGCCGGAGCGGGCGATGACGCGTACCGGGCTCTTCAGCGACTTGATGGTCTCGACGGAGCCGCTGATGGCCTCGCGGACGGACTCGACGGACGTCGTGCGCAGCTTGGCCACCTGGCCACGGAGCAGTTCGCCGCGCTCGGCGACGTATTCCTTCATCTCGATGATCATGGTGATCTCCATAGGTGCTGCATTGCAGCATTTGCTGCATTGCACAATAGTCCAGACGGGAACTACTGTCAAATAGGGGAAATGCCCAGCGCAGGCCGGATGTCCACGCAGGCTGGCCCATCGCGAGGTTTTTTCGGCATTCCGGTGACCAAGACAGCCTGCAGGGTCGGTCGCGACCGACCGACACTTGCCTGCCTGCCGATCGTCCCGCACAGTCCCGACCTCGATGCCGCCCCCCGCGCCGCTTCTGCCCACATCCTCGATCCCGCCCGCGGGTTTGGCCGCGGTTGGCCAGATCGTGCGCTCGCGCCGGGGGCGCACGCCCGACATCCTGATCCGCCTCGCGGCCGCCATCGTCGCCACCGCCATCGTCGCCGTCTCTCCGGTCGAGGCAGCCGACGACGCGTGGGTGGCGGCGGCCGAGGCGACCGGCAGCGGCCCACTCGAAACGGCGATCGTCGCCGAGAAACTCCTCGTCGAGGCGGCGCCGGGTCAGCACGAGTGGCGGCGCTGGGTGCCCGCCCGGCGGCTCAGCGCCGGCGACGAGGTGCACTACACGGTGCGCGTGCACAACCCCGGCAGGATTCCCGTCACCGACGTCGTCGTGACCAAACGACTGCCGTTCGGTGTCCGCTACCAGATCGGTTCCGCGACCGGGCCCGCCTGCGACATCCAGTTCTCGGCCGACGGCGGCCACAGCTTCGCGGCACCGGAGCAGGCGGCACGAACGGCGACCGGCAAGACGCGGCAAGGGCAGCGCAAGCCAGCCACGGCCGACTACAGCCACGTTCGCTGGGTGCTGACCAAGCCGCTCGTCCCCGGCGCGACAGCGCTGCTGCGCTTCCGCGCGACGTTTTCCTGACATGTCGCCGCCGCTCGCCGACGTCCTGGGCCCCGACGGGCCGCTCGCCCGCGCGTTGCCCGGGTACGCGACGCGTCCGCAGCAGGTGCAGATGGCCGAGCACGTCGTGGCGACCTTCGAGCAGCGTGCGCAGCTCATCGTCGAAGCCGGGACCGGCACTGGCAAGACCTTCGCCTACCTCGTCCCGGCGCTGCTGTCGGGCCGCCGCGTCATCGTGTCGACTGGCACGCGCGCGCTGCAGGATCAGCTCTTCCACCGCGACCTGCCGACCATCTGCTCGGCGCTCGGCCGCCCGGTGCGCGTCGCGCTGCTCAAGGGTCGGTCGAACTACCTCTGCCGCCACCGCCTCGAACTCGCGGAACAACAGGCCCATGCGCGGGGACTGCGGCGCGAGGTCGTGACGGCGCTGTCGAAGGTGCGCGGCTGGTCGTTCACGACGCGTCGCGGCGACGTCGCGGAATTGCCGGGCGTAGGCGAGCAGGACCCCGTCTGGCCGTGGGTGACGTCGACGCGCGAGAACTGCCTCGGTGTCGAATGTCCGCGTTTCGACGAGTGCCTCGTCCTCGCCGCGCGCCGCGAGGCGCAGGCGGCGGATATCGTCGTCGTCAACCACTACCTGCTCATGGCCGACCTCGTGCTCAAGGAGGAAGGTTTTGGCGACCTGCTGCCCGGCGCCGACGCCATCGTGATCGACGAGGCGCACCAGTTGCCCGATGTCGCCGCGCAGTTCCTCGGCTACAGCGTCAGCACGCGGCAACTCGCCAACACGTCCAAGGATGTCGCGGGGGAGTTGCTGCTCGCGCAGCAGATGACCGGCAACGTCGACGGCGCGCTGACCGCCTTCGACGCGCAGATCGCGGCCGTGCTGTCGGCGGCGGCGGGGCAGGAGACGCGACTCGAGCACGCGCAGTGGCCGGAGCACCTGCTCGAGGCCCTGAACGGCCTGGGCGCGCGTGCGGGCGAGCTGGCCGAGGCCATCGCGCCGCTCGGCGGTGCCGACGGGCAGGCGGCGTTCACGCGACTGCGGGAGCGGCTCGAGGAAGGCGCGCAACGTCTGCGCGAACTCACGGCCGACGAAGCACCGGGCGGTGTGCGCTGGGCGGAGACGACCGCCCGCAGCGTCAGCGTGCACTACGCGCCGGTCGACGTCGCGAAGCAGTTGTCTGCGCTGCTGGAAGCCCAGCCCTGCGCCTGGGTGTTCACCTCGGCGACGCTCGCCGTGGGCGAGGATTTCGCTCACTTCAAGCGGCGCAGCGGTCTCGCGCGTGCGGCCACGGTGCGCTTCGAGAGTCCGTTCGACTTTCCGCAGCAGGCGCTGATGTACCTGCCGAAGGGCCTCGGCGATCCCGGTGCGCCAGGGCATTCGCAGGCCGTGATCCAGGCGGCGCTGCCGGTCATCGAGGCGAGCGGCGGTCGCACGTTCATTCTGTTCACGAGCCATCGCGGCCTGCGCGAGGGTGCCGAGGAGCTCTTTCGTCACTGGGGTCCGCGACCACCGTTTCCCGTGCTGATCCAGGGCGGCGCATCCCGCGACCAGCTGCTGCGTGAATTCCGCGAGGCCGGCAACGCGGTGCTGCTCGGCACAGGCAGCTTCTGGGAAGGCATCGACGTCAAGGGCGAGGCGCTCAGCGTCGTCGTGATCGACAAGCTGCCGTTCGCGGCGCCCGACGATCCGCTGCTCAAGGCACGTCTCGCGGCGGTCCGCGAACAGGGCGGCAACCCGTTCTTCGACGAGCAGGTGCCGCAGGCTGTCATCGCGCTGAAGCAGGGCGTCGGTCGCCTGATCCGCGACGACACCGATTTCGGCGTGGTCGTGCTCTGCGATACCCGGGTGGTGACCAAGGGCTATGGCCGGGCGTTCATCACGAGCCTGCCGCCGATGCGCCGCACGCGTTCGCTCGAGGAGGTCCAGGCGTTCCTGCGCGAACACCTGGGAACATCCTGATGCGCATGCTCGCGATCGACACGTCGACCGAAGCATGCTCCGCAGCCGTGCTGCGGCCGGACGGCCGGATCGCGTTGCGTCACGTGCTGACCGAACGCGGTCACGCGGAGCTCGTATTGCCGATGATCGACGACGTCCTGGGCGAGGCCGGGCTGGGTCTCGGTGATCTCGACGGCATCGCCTTCGGGCGTGGGCCGGGCGGCTTCACCGGTCTGCGCATCGCGGCGGGCGTCGTCCAGGGTCTGGCTCATGGCACCGGATTGCCCGTCGCGCCGGTGTCCAGCCTCGCCGCCACCGCGTGGCTCGTCGCGCAGGCGGATGCCTGGGGCGACGACATCCTCGTCTGCAACGACGCACGCATGAACGAGCTCTACTGGGCGTGTTACCGCTTCGACGCTGCCGACCCCGGCCGTCCCGTCATGACGTCGCCCGAGCGTGTCGGCCCGGCGGTGTCAGTGGCCGCCGTCGCGGGTGCGGGACATTGCACAGGCAACGGCATGGCGCGGTATCCGGAACTCGTCGCACGGCTGGCGGCCGCCGGCCTGCGGTTCCATCCGGGTGTGTGGCCTCGCGCCGACGCCGTGGCGCACATCGGGGCGGCCATGCTGGCCCGTGGCGAAGGCGTCGCCGCGTCGGAAGCCTTGCCGACGTATGTGCGCGACGACGTGGCACGGCCGTCGTAGCGAAGCCGCCGCGTCGGGAGGCCGGGCTTTGCAGGCCGGTCGTCACGCAAATGTCATAATCGTGCCCTGTAATGCGCCCTGGAGTGGCGCATGGGTCGCCAACGGACTGGACATGACGGGCAAGCAGATCCTCGTCGTCGAGGACGAGAAGCCGATTCGCGACATGATTGCCTTCGGGCTGCGGCGGGCGGGCTTCACGGTCCGCGAAGCCGAGGACAGCCGCGAGGCGCGCACGCGCATCGCCGATTCCCGGCCAGACCTGCTGCTGGTCGACTGGATGCTGCCGGACCAGAGCGGGCTCGAACTGACCCGCGCCCTGAAACGCGACAAGGACACGTGCGATCTGCCGGTGATCCTGCTGACGGCGCGCGCCGAGGAGCACGACAAGGTCGCGGGTCTGGAGGGCGGCGCCGACGACTACGTGACCAAGCCGTTCAGCCCGCGCGAGCTGGTGGCACGCGTGCAGGCCGTGCTGCGCCGGACTTCGTCCGGGGCCGGCGGCGAGCCGCTGCAGGCGGGCCTGCTCAGTCTCGACCCGGCCAGTCACCGCGTCACCGCGGGCGACCAGCCGGTGGCCCTCGGCCCGACGGAATATCGGCTGCTGCGGTATTTCATGGAGCATCCGGAACGCGTCCATTCGCGCGGCCAGTTGCTCGACCGCGTCTGGGGCGGCAACGTCTACGTCGACGAGCGCACGGTCGACGTCCACATCCGCAGGCTGCGCAAGGCGCTCGAGCCGAACGGCTGCGATACCCTCGTGCAGACCGTGCGTGGCTCGGGCTACCGGTTTTCGACGAGGCCGCAGTGACGTGACCCGTCCGGGGCAGCATGTGCGCGGGCTGCGCCTGAGTCGACCGGCCGGGCTGCACGTCCTGCGCATCGTCGTCGGGCTGCTCCTGGTGCTCGGGGCCGGCCGGCTGGTCGATCGTCCCGCGGCGGCCGCGGCGCTGTATCTCGGCGCAGTGCTGTCCTGGCAGACGGCGAATCTCGTCCGATTCGAGCGCTGGCTGCGGCTGCGCAGCTCGTTGCCGCCACCGTCGTTGCGCGGTCTGTGGGGCGAGGTCGTCGCCATCGCCCATCGTGTCTACCAGCGCAAGCGGTTTCACAAGCGCCGCGTCCTGACGCTGCTGCGCGAGTTGCGGCGCATGACCTCCGCCATGCCGGACGGCGCGATCCTGCTCGGGCCCACGCGCGAGATCCTCTGGTTCAACCGCACCGCCGGGCAGTGGCTCGGGTTGCGTCGCAAGCTCGACCACGGGCTGCGCATCGACAACCTGATCCGGCAGCCCGAATTCGTCGCATATGTCCGCGACGGCGGTGGCGAAGGCCGCGGGCCGCACATCACCCTGCCGCAGGCCGCCAACCGGACGTTCGCATTCGACCTGGTCACGACCAACGAATGGGGCCTGCAACTGATGATCGTGCGCGACGTGACGACTGAGACGCGACTCGAGAGCGTGCGCCGCGACTTCGTCGCCAACGCCTCGCACGAGCTGCGCTCGCCGCTCACGGTCGTGAGCGGCTATCTCGACACGCTCGTGGACGATCCGTCGCTCGACGACGACTGGCGCGAGCCGGTCAGGGAGATGCGGCGGCAGGCCGGACGCATGCGCGCGATCGTCGACGACCTGCTCGAGCTGTCGCGGCTCGAGGCCGGCAGCGGCGAGGCCGGGGTGTCGCCCGTCGACGTGGGACGCATGCTGGAGCAGTTGCGCCAGGATGCCCTGTCGCGGCCGGAGCCGCCCGCGAGGTTCGAGCTGCGCCTCGAAAGTGACGCACGGCTGCTCGGTGCGGAATCCGAGCTGCACTCGATTTTCCGCAATCTCGTCGCGAACGCCGTGGCTTATACACCGGCCGGCGGTCACATCGAGGTGCGCTACTGGGCAGACGAAGCGGGCGCGCACTTGGCAGTGGAGGACTCCGGCATCGGCATCGCGGCGAGTCACATCCCGCGTCTCACCGAGCGCTTCTACCGCGTCGACGCCGGACGCTCGCGCAAGCTCGGCGGGTCGGGTCTCGGCCTCGCGATCGTCAAGCACGCGCTGCAGCGGCACGGCGGGCGGCTCGACATCGCGAGCGTCGAGGGCCGGGGCAGCGTGTTCACGTGCCACTTTCCGCCGCGACGCGTGGCCGAGCGCGCGGCGCTCGCGGCCGATCCCGCGTCAGGCTGACGGCTCGCCGCGCGATGCGGCACCGCGACCCCGCCGCGACGATTCCTGCCCCGGTGGAGGTTGTCCTGCGACGGCGCAGGTCCGAAGATCTCCGGTTCCTGCGGCCGGCACCGCGCCGGCCCGCTGCTGGAGGTCCGATGAACAAGCTGCTGCTCGCGACCGTGTCGCTCCTTGCATTCCCGTGGTCCGGTGTCGCACACGCGGCCGCGGGCGGCACAGCCACGCGCGCCGAGGTTGCCGCGCTGCAGGCGCAGATGCAGGCGATGGCCGAACGCCTCGACCGCCTCGAGGCCGCCAATGCGCAGTTGCTCGGCCAGAATGCCGAGCTCAGGACGCTCGCGGATCGACGGGGCGCGGAGTTCGACGACCTCAAGACGCAGTCGCAGGAACTGAAGACGGCGGTGGCCACGACGGCGGACGACTTGGGGAAGCTCGCGGGTGCCGACTGGGCGTCCCGCGTCAGGTTCCGCGGCGACCTGCGGTACCGTCACGAGCGCATCGATCAGGAGCGCGACGTCGACGGCGAGGCGCAAGAGGCGGCCGATCGCGAGGGGGACCGCGTCCGCGCACGGTTTGGCCTCGACGCGGCCGTCACCAGGACGGTCAAGACCACGCTGCTGCTGTCGACCGGCGGCGACGACCCGCGCGGCACGAACCAGACACTCGGTGGCGAGAGCAGTCGCAAGCAGATCGGGCTCGACCTCGCCTATGCGAGCTGGCGGTTCCGGCCGGGGCACGAGCTCGTGCTCGGCAAGCAGACCTACCCGATCTGGCGGCCGGTCAACACGCTGTTCTTCGACTCCGACGTCAATCCGGAGGGTGCGGCGCTGCGTGTGGCACGCGGCGCCGTGTTCGCGAACCTCTATGGCTACTGGCTCACCGAGCAGTACACGGCGGACCCTTCGGGCGAAAATTCCGACGCCCGCATGTTCGGCCTGCAGGCCGGTGTCACGCTGCCGCTGTTCGGTGGGGAGACGACGCTCGCGGCGCACTATTACGACTGCGGGGCGTGTCGCGACCACGCACCGTTCTACGCCGGCAACGCGTACGGCAACACGACGTACCTCTCGGGCACGGGCAGCGTGCTGCGGTACGACTACGACGTGCTCGATCTCGATGCGCAGGTGGGCACGAAGGTCGGTGGCCTGCCGCTCACGTTCGTGGCCACCTTCGCACGCAACCTCGCGAGCGGCGTGGAGTACGACACCGCCTGGTCGGCGGGCGCCTTTCTTGGCCGGGCGGCCGAGCCGCACAGCTGGGAAATCGGTGCGCTGTACCAGTCGGTCGACAAGGACGCGCAGTTCGGGCAGGTCGTCGACTCCGAATTCGCGAAAGGCCTGACCGACGGGGCCGGCTGGATGCTCAAGGCGGGGTATGCGCCCGTGCGCAACATCACGCTCGCGACGCAGATCTACCTCAACACCCTCAGCAAGGACGTCGGCACGGAACTCGATTTCTCGCGCCTGCAACTCGACGTCAATTACCGGTTCTGACATGGCCTCCTCGTGTCAACCGGCACGAGGGGATTTCCGCTGCTGCCCACCGTCATCGAACCTTCCCGGAACCGCAATCTGTCCGTCATGAAGGCCGCGTAGAACGGCGGCCATGCGCGGTGGCCATGCCATCGCGGGATCGACAGGTCACCACCGGGAAGAGGGAAGATGGCAGTGAGCAGGACCATGCTTGCGACGGCGGTCGCCGCCGCGTTGACACTCGGCGCCGCGGACGTTTCGGCGCAGACCAGAGGCACCGCCACGAAGGCGGACGTGGAGGCGATCGAGGCGCAGATGCGCGCGCTCGTCGAACGACTCGACCGGCTGGAGGCGGACAAGGGGCGGCTCGAGGCGACGAACGCCGAACTGGAGGCGCTTGCCGAACGCCGCGAGGCCGAACTGGCCTACCTCAAGGCGCAGACACGCGATCTGCGTGAGGAAGGCGCGGTCGCCTCGAACGAGATCGCGAAGGTCAAGGGCGCCGACTGGGCGACCCGGATCCGGTTCAAGGGCGACCTGCGCCTGCGCAACGAGAACATCGCGCAGCAGCGCGTCGTGCGTGTCGACGCGACGACGGCCGCCGTCGAAGATGCCGCCGACCGCAATCGCACCCGCGTCCGGGCGCGGTTCGGCTTCGATGCAGCGGTCACCGACGGCGTCAAAGCGAGCTTCCAGCTCGCTTCCGGCTCGGACGCCGACCCGCGCTCGACCCACCAGACGTTCGGCAACGACGCCACCAAGAAATCCATCTGGATCGACCAGGCCTACGTCGACTGGCGCATGCCGTGGCTGGCGGGCTCCGACCTGCTGCTCGGCAGGATGAAGTATCCGTTCTGGCGCCCGGGCCAGAGCCTGTTCTACGACGGCGACGTCAACCCGGAAGGCGTCGCGCTGACGCTCGATCGCGGCAGGCTGTTCGGCTCGCTCTACGGCTTCGCGCTGTGGGAAAACGGACCCTCCAACCCCGCGCAGGTGACCGAGGACACGTTCATGGCCGGCCTGCAGGCGGGCCTGAAGTTCCCGCTGTTCGGCGGCGAGACGCGCGCGGCGCTGCACTACTACGACGTGACCGGTGCGCAGGGCTTCAACCCGTTTGCGCTCGGCAGCGCGAACGGCAATACGACGGTCGCGGCCGCGTTGCCAGGCACGACCACCGCGACGCAGGTGCTGCTGTACGACTATGACGTCGTCATGGCGAGCGTCGAAATGGGCCTCGCGGTGGGCGCCTTGCCGTTGAGTCTGTGGGCCGATCTGGCGCGCAACGTCGCGAGTGACGTCGACGACGGCGACGACGGCGACACGGCCTACGGTGTCGGCGCGGTGCTCGGCAAGGCCGGCAGCGCCAAGACCTGGGAAATCGGCGTCTCGTACCAGTCTATCGGCCGCGATGCGCTGTTCGCCCAGTTCATCGACTCCGATTTCGGCGACGGCATCGCCGACGCCGAGGGCTGGGTGCTGAAGGCCGGGTATGCGCCGGTGAAAAACTTCACCATCAACGGCACGTATCTGCTCAACGAGCGCACGCTCTGCGGACCGGTCACGAGCGCGACCGATCCGACGCCGACCAACCGCCAGTGCCTGCCGGGCGGGCGCGAATACCGTGTCGGCTACGACCGCCTGCAGGTCGACTTCAACTACAAGTTCTGATGTGGAACACGGGGAAGATCGGGGACAGGGGGAAAATCGGGGACAGGTACCCCTGATACCGCCGCTGTCCCGTCTTCGACCCGAGACAGGTACCCGTCCCCGATTTCCCCCCGTCCCCGATCTCCCCCTGCTTTCTTGCCGTCGCACGACGCCTGCGGTACAACCACGCCAACATCGGAGCACCGGACCGAGATGGACACTTCCGACCTGTCGCACCACATCCTGAGCCGCTACAACGCGGACCTCGAAGGCGTGCGCTCCGGCGTGCTGCAGATGGGCGGTCTCGTCGAGCAGCAACTGCAGAATGGCGTGCGCGCGGTGGTCACGGGCGACAGTCGCCTCGGCGAGGAAGTGGCCCGGCTCGACCACCGGATCAACGCGATGGAGGTCGCGATCGACGACGACTGCAGCCGCATCCTCGCCACACGGGGTCCGACGGCATCCGACCTGCGGCTGATCGTCGCGGTCATCAAGACCATCACCGACCTGGAACGCGTCGGTGACGAGGCCGAGAAACTCGGGCGTGCCGCCGCGCGCCTCGTTGCCAGTGACCGTCCGGCCGACCGCTATCGCGAGCTCAAGCACGTCGGCGAACTCGTCGCCACGATGCTGCACGACGCGCTCGACGCCTTTGCCCGGCTCGACACCGAGGCCGCGCTCGCCGTCGCCCGTCGCGACCGCGCCATCGACGAGGAGTACGACGCGATCCAGCGCCAGTGCATCACGTTCATGATGGAAGACCCGCGCGCGATCCGCCGCACGCTGGACATCATGGCCGTCGCGCGGGCGCTCGAACGCATCGGCGACCACGCGAAGAACATCTGCGAGTACGTCGTCTACATGGTGCTCGGCAAGGACATCCGCCACCTCGCGCTCGACGACGTGGAGCAGCAGCTGGCGGCAGCCAGGGCCCAGCGCGCGTGAATCGGGCAACCCACGGGCGGGGTTCCACCGGGCCGGAGTGACGCCGGAAGCCCTTCGAGGTTGATTTTTGCCCCGCAGGTCGCGACGCTTCGCATCCCTGGCCGGAGATGGCCGGAGATTCCCGCCTTGGACTCGAAGTTCGATCCGCGCCCCGGCCCGGTGCACCGTCGCAGCGCGAACCTGCTGGGCTTCCTGTGGTGCCTCGGGCTCATGGCCTACGCCCTGTACGTGCAGTACGGGATGCACGAGGAGCCGTGCCCGCTGTGCATCCTGCAGCGTGTGGCCGTGATGGCGACCGGCGCCGTCTTCCTCGTCGCGACGCTGCACGATGCCGGCCGGCTCGGCGGCCGGATCTACGCGGCTCTGATCGCCGTGACGACCCTGACGGGCATCGGCGTCGCCGCGCGCCACGTCTGGATCATCGCCCAGCCGCCCGGTTCGGTCGCCGAGTGCGGGGCGAGTCTCGACTACATGATGGACGTGCTGCCGCTGCACGAGGTGCTCGGCAAGGTGCTGAGCGGATCGGGCGAATGCGCCAAGGTGGCCTGGCGCTTGCTCGGCCTGAGCATGCCGGCCTGGGTGCTCGCGAATCTCGCGGCGCTGCTGGCGCTGGGGCTCTTCGCAAACCTCGTCGCGCGAAGGAAGTGACGAGCGCGTCGTGACGGCCGGCGGATCGGCGTGATGAGTGCCCCGGGGCTCAGGGCCGCGGTAGCTCGACGAGCAGCAGTTCCATGATCCGTTCGTAGGTTTTGCCGAGCGCTTCGAGGTCGGCGATGCGCACGCATTCGTCGACCTTGTGGATCGTCGCGTTGACGACACCGAACTCGACGACCTGCGCGCCCGTCGGCGCGATGAAACGGCCGTCCGAGGTCCCGCCGGTCGTCGAGTGCTCCGGCGTGCGTCCCGTCGTCTCGCGCACCGCGCGCCCGACGGCGGCGGTCAGCGTTCCGGGGCGCGTGAGGAACGGCAGCCCGGAGACGTGCCATTCCATCGTGTACTTGACGCCGTGGCGGTCGAGGATCTCGAGCATGCGCCGCTGCAGACGCTCGACGGTCTGCTCGGTCGAGAAGCGCAGGTTCGTGCGCACCCTGAGTTCGCCCGGGATCACGTTCGGAGCGCCCGTGCCCGCCGCGATGTTGGAGACCTGGAACGACGTCGGCTGGAAGAATTCGTTGCCTTCGTCCCAGTGGGTGGCGACCAGCTCGGCGAGCGCCGGCGCAAAGCCGTGCACGGGATTGTCGGCGAGATGCGGGTAGGCGATGTGGCCCTGCACGCCGTGCACGGTGAGCCGGCCCGACAGCGAGCCGCGACGGCCCACCTTGATCGTGTCGCCGAGCTCGGTCGTGCTCGTGGGCTCGCCGACGACGCACCAGTCGATCTTCTCGCCGCGCGCCTCGAGCACCTCGACGACCTTCTTCGTGCCGTCGACCGACGGGCCTTCCTCGTCGCTCGTCAGCAGGAACGCGAGCGAACCCGCATGCCGCGGGTGGTTCGCCACGAAGCGCTCGGTGGCCGTGACCATGGCGGCGAGGCCGCTTTTCATGTCGGCGGCGCCGCGGCCGTAGAGGAGGCCATCCGTGACGACGGGCTCGAACGGATCGGTGCGCCACTCCTCGCGCGGACCGGCCGGCACCACGTCCGTGTGCCCTGCGAAGCAGAGCACCGGCCCGTCGTCGCCACGACGCGCCCACAGGTTGGCGACCGGACCGAAGTCGAGCCGCTCGATGCGAAAGCCGAGCGGCATGAGCCGCGCGGCGATCACGTCGAGGCAGCCCTTGTCCTCGGGGCTCACCGAAGGTCGGCGCAACAGGTCTTCGGTCAGGGCGAGCGTCGGTGTCATCGTTCTGGTCGGGGCCGCGGGGTCGAGCCGTCCGGGACGGGCGGCGGGCGGCTATTAGAGCCGTCGGCGCGCGCCGGAACAAGCACCCGTGCGAGCACGCCGCTGTCACATCGCTGTCACGAAGCGTCGGCACACTGCGTGGCAGCCGCAGGGGAACGACTCCCCGCATCCACTGGAGGATCCGATCCATGAAGCTCTCCTGGCAGCAGATCATCGTCCCGACGCTCGTGACCGGCGTGATGGCCGTCGGCATGCCGCGACTCGCGCAGGCGCAGGCCGCGATCAGGATCGACGGCTCCAGCACCGTGTTTCCGATCTCGGAGGCCCATGCCGAGGAGTTCCAGATCCAGAAGCGCGGCAAGGTCCGCGTGACGGTGGGTGTTTCGGGCACCGGCGGAGGCTTCAAGAAATTCTGCCGTGGCGAGACCGACATCTCCAACGCGTCGCGCCCGATTTCGGCCGAGGAGATGGAGGCCTGTCGCAAGTCCGGCGTCAAGTACATGGAACTGCCCATCGCCTTCGACGCGCTGACCGTGGTCGTGAACCCGCAAAACGCCTGGGCGAAGACGCTGACCGTGGCCGACCTGCGCAGGATCTGGGAGCCAGGTGCCCAGGGTCGCATCACGAACTGGAACCAGGTGAACCCGAAGTTCCCCAGGGAACGGCTGATGCTGTTCGGGCCGGGCGCCGACTCGGGCACCTTCGACTACTTCACCGAGGCCGTGACCGGCAAGGCCAAGGCGAGCCGCGGCGATTACACGGCGAGCGAGGACGACAACACGCTGGTGCAGGGCGTGGAGAACAACCGCGGCGCGCTCGGGTACTTCGGGTTCGCCTACTATGCGGCGCACGAGGACAAGCTGACCGCGGTGGCCATCGACGGCGGCAAGGGGCCGGTCGCGCCGAGCCTCGCGAACGTCACGAACGCCTCGTACAGCCCGCTGTCGCGCCCGTTGTTCATCTACGTGCGCGAGCAGTCGGCGCAGCGGCCGGAAGTGCGCGAGTTCATCCGGTTCGTGCTGTCGCGCGGCGACCTCGTCGCCGAAACCGGCTACCTGCCGCTGCCGAAGCAGGCGTACGCCGTCGCGCAGAAGCACTTCGACGACGGCAGGCTCGGCAGCGTCCTCGCGGGCAAGCCCAGGGTCGGCATCACGATCGAAGAACTGCTCGCGATGGAAGCCAGGCTGTAAGCTCCGCCCCATGTCGGCCACGTCGACCTCACCGCGGATCGCGCCAGGCAGGGGTGCCGGCGCGTCCCTGCGCTACCGCAGGATGCGCGACCGGCTCGTCGAGGCGCTGCTGCTCGCCTGCGCGCTCGTGGCGGTGTTCACCACGCTCGCGATCGTCGTGATCCTCGTCCGCGAATCGTCCTCGTTCTTCGAGCACGTGCCGATCCGGGACTTCCTGACCGATACGCTGTGGACACCGCTGTTCGCGGATGCCCGCTACGGCATCCTGCCGCTCGTCTCCGGCACGCTCACGGTCACGTTCGTCGCGCTGCTGATCGCGATCCCGTTCGGCACGATCATCGCGATCTACCTGTCCGAGTTCGCCTCGCACCGGCTGCGCGAGACGGTCAAGCCGGTGCTCGAACTGCTCGGCGCCGTGCCCACGGTCGTCTACGGTTATTTCGCGCTGCTGATGGTCACGCCGTTCCTGCAGAGGCTGATGCCGGGCCTGCCCGGCTTCAACATGCTGAGCGCGGGTCTCGTGATCGGCCTGATGATCGTCCCGTACGTCGCCTCGGTCAGCGAGGACGCGATGCGCGCCGTGCCGCGCTACATGCGCGAGGGCTCCTATGCCATGGGAGCGACCCGGTTGCAGACGGCGCTGCGGGTCGTCGTGCCGGGCGCGCTGTCGGGAATCGCCGCGGCGTACATCCTCGGCATCTCGCGCGCGATCGGCGAGACGATGGTGGTCGCGATCGCCGCGGGCATGCAGCCGACGCTGACGTTCGACCCCACCGAACCCGCCGCGACGATCACCGCCTACATCGTGCAGGTGAGTCTCGGTGACCTGCCGCACGGCAGCATCGGCTACCAGAGCATCTTCGCCGCGGGTCTCGTGCTGATGCTGATGACGCTGGTCTTCAACGTGCTGGGCTTCTTCCTCACCCGGCGGTTCCGGGAGGCGTACTGATGGTGCCGGTCACGGGTATCGAGGAACTGCGTGCCGGGATCGCCTGGCGCAAGCTTCTCGACCGGAGCTTCGTCGTCGTCGGGCTGCTGGTGCTGCTCGCCTGTCTCGGCCTGCTCGCGTTGCTGTTCGCGGACCTCATCCGCGACGGGGCGTCGCGTTTCGGCTGGGACTTCCTGACGAGCTACCCGTCGCGCAAGGCCGAGCGCGCCGGTATCCTCTCGGCCGGCGTCGGCACGGCGCTGATCATGCTCGTCACGATGCTCGTGGCGCTGCCGATCGGCGTTGCGGCGGCGATCTACCTCGAGGAATACGCGCCGAAGAACTGGCTCACGGGCATCATCGAGATCAACGTGACCAACCTCGCGGGCGTGCCATCGATCGTCTACGGACTGCTCGCGCTCGGCCTGTTCGTCTACGCGTTCGGCTTCGGCCAGAGCGTGCTCTCGGCGGGGCTCACGCTCGCGTTGCTGATCCTGCCGATCGTGATCGTCGCGACGCGCGAGGCGCTGCGGGCCGTGCCCACGGCGATCCGCGAGGCGGCGTATGGCCTGGGCGCGACACGCTGGGAGGTGACCCGCGACCACGTGCTGCCTTACTCGACCGGCGGCATCCTCACGGGGCTGATCCTCGGCCTGTCGCGCGCGATCGGCGAGACCGCGCCCATCATCACGATCGGCGCGCTGAGCTTCATCGCCTTCCTGCCGCCTGCGCCCGTCTCCGGCGAGTTCCCGTTCCTGAACCTCGAGTGGCTCAGGAGCGAGTTCACCGCGATGCCGATCCAGATCTTCAACTGGGTCTCGCGGCCTGACCAGGCGTTCCAGGCGAACGCGGCCGCCGCCTCGGCGATCCTGCTCGCGATGACACTGGGCATGAACGCGATCGCGATCTGGATCCGCTACCGCTTCCGCCGCAGGATCAACTGGTGAGTGCGCAGGCCATGGACACGACAGCCACGACGGTGCGGCCGGTCGCGCCGGCACCCAGCCTCGCGCTGAACGGACGCCCGACGCCCGAGGCCACGCCGGCCAAGGCCGTCGCCGCAAGGCTCGATTTCTGGTACGGCGCGACGCACGCGCTCAAGGGCATCGATCTCACGATTCCCGAGCACCGGGTCACTGCGCTGATCGGGCCCTCGGGCTGCGGCAAGAGCACGTTCCTGCGCTGCTTCAACCGCATGCACGACCTGCAGCCCGGCACGCGCTACTCCGGCAGCATCACGCTGATGCCGGAGAACCTGGACCTCGTCGGCCGCGGCGTCGATCCGATCGAGGTCCGCATGCGGATCGGCATGGTGTTCCAGAAGCCCAATCCGTTCCCGAAGCCGATCTTCGAGAACGTCGCCTACGGGCTGCGGCTGCGCGGCGTGAACAACCGGACGGAACTGGCCGGGCGCGTCGAGCAGGCGCTGCGCCGCGCGGCGCTCTGGGACGAGGTCAAGGACCGTCTCGGCGACTCGGCGCTCGCGCTCTCCGGCGGGCAGATGCAGCGCCTGTGCATCGCCCGCGCGCTGGCCACCGAGCCGGAAATGCTGCTGTTCGACGAACCGACCTCGGCCCTGGACCCGATCGCGACCGCCCGCGTCGAGGAACTGATCAACGATCTGCGCGAGCGGATCACGATCCTGATCGTCACGCACAACATGCAGCAGGCCGCGCGCGTGTCCGACTTCACGGCGTTCATGTACCTGGGCGAACTGGTGGAGGTCGACGTCACCTCGAAGATCTTCACGAATCCGTCGAAGAAGGCCACCGAGGACTACATCACCGGCCGCTACGGCTGAGGCCGGCGGTGACGGCACCGTGGCGGCCGTCAGTCGACCCCGCGCAGCAGGGCATTGATGCCCACTTTGGCGCGCGTCTGTGCGTCGACGCGTTTCACGATCACGGCAGCATACAGCGCATACCGGCCGTTGGCGGCGGGCAGTGACCCCGGCACGACGACCGCGCCCGCCGGAATCCTCCCGTAAGTCACCTCGTCGCGCTCGCGGTCGTAGATCCGCGTGCTCTGGCCCACGTAGACACCCATCGACAGCACGGCGCCGCGCTCGACGACGACGCCTTCGACGACTTCGGAACGCGCACCGATGAAACAGTCGTCCTCGATGATGGTCGGGCTGGCCTGCAGCGGCTCGAGCACTCCGCCGATGCCGACGCCGCCGGACAGGTGCACGTTGCGGCCGATCTGCGCGCAGGAGCCGACGGTGGCCCAGGTGTCGACCATCGTGCCTTCGCCGACGTGGGCGCCGATGTTGACGTAGCTCGGCATCAGGACGGCGTTGCGGGCCACGTAGGCGCCGCGGCGGACGATTGCCGGCGGCACGATCCGCACCCCTTCGGCGGCGAATCGCTCGGCGTCGTGAGCGGCATGTTTGAGCGGCACCTTGTCGTAAAAGCGCGTGTAACCGGCGTCGACCGGGACGTTGTCGAACAGCCGGAACGAGAGCAGCACCGCTTTCTTCAGCCACTCGTTCACGCGCCACTGGCCGTCGACCTGCTCGGCGACGCGGGCCTCGCCCGAGTCGAGCAGCGCGATGGCGGCCGACACCGCCTCGACGACGTCTGCCGGGGCATTGGCGGGGGAGAGCGAGGCGCGTTCCTCGAAGGCGGCGTCGATGCGGAGCGACAGTTCGTTGCGGGTGGCAGGCGTCATGGGAACTTCCAGGCGGGACAGCGGCGACCGAAGCCGGGCGGAGGATACGCCAGTTCCTCGCGCGCCACATGGGGCCGGAGCGTCGCCAAACGCATGTCGGATCGGCAGAATGCGCGCCCCGGATTGCGTAACATTGGGCCCTGCCCGCGGCAGGCAGCGACATGAGCCAGGCATCGGTACCGCCCGAATTCGACAGGCTGACGCAGCACCTCGAGCAGGTGCAGCGACTGCTGTCCCGTCGCCGGCTCGTCGAGAGCCTCGTGAGCCGGCAGGAAATGCCGCGCCAGCACGTCTCCGAGACCGTGCTGCCCGAGGAGAACCTCGGCCAGCTCGCGACGCTCGTCGACGCCATCGATGCCGAGGAACTGGCGCGCATCCTCGAGGCGCTGTCGGCCGAGGACCGGCTCGTGGCGTGGGAGCAGGTCCGGCGCGAGCGCGTCGAGGGCATCCTCATGCTGCTCGCGGACGACGTGCGCGAGGAGCTGGTCGGCGCCCCGAGCCATCACGTCGATCGCGCCGCGGTCAACGCCTTCGAGCTGCACGAAGGCCGCCTGCGGATGGTCAAGGTCTCCCGCCGCAGCGACCTGGCCCAGTTGAAGCCGATCTGGGTCGACCTCGTCGACCCGTCCGCCGAGGTCCGGTTCTGGGTCGGCGAGCATTTCGGCCTGCAGTTGCCAGACCCGGCGAGCCTCACCGACCTCGAGGCGAGCGCGCGCTTCTATCTCGAGGACAACGGCGAAGTCCACCTGCACTCCGACTTCCTGCTCGACTCGGAGGGGCAGGCGCAGAACGTGCCAGTGGCGTTCGTGCTGCACCGGGACATCCTCTTTTCCGTGCGCACCGAGGAGTTGCCGGTCTTCCGCCTGCAGCGTCTGCGCGCACGCACGCAGCCGGGCTACGTGACCGAGGGCAAGGACGTCCTGCTCGACCTGTACGCCGCGGACGTCGAGTACTCGGCCGACCGTCTCGAGGACGTCTACGCGGAACTCGAGATCAGCGGCAAGCACGTGCTCGACCCGCAGGTCTCCGACGATGCCGCCGCGCAGATCCTCGCCGAGATCGCGCGGGGCGAGGACCTGAACGGACGCATCCGTCGCAACGTGCTCGATACGCGGCGCGCGCTGTCGTTCCTGATGCGCGGCAAGTTCCTCACGGCGGGGCAGCAGGAGGAGGCGCGCCAGATCGTGCGCGACATCGAGTCGCTCGATGGCCACACGACGTTCCTGTTCGGCAAGATCAACTTCCTGATGGATGCGACCGTCGGTTTCATCAACATCAACCAGAACCGCCGCGTGTCGCGTCTGACGGGCCTGAGCATCGTGTTCCTGCCCATCAACATCCTGGCGGGCATCGGTGGCATGTCCGAGTACTCGATGATGGCGGCCGACGTCGGCGTGCCGTGGCCGCTCGCCTACGCCGCTTTCATGGCCGGGGCCGCGCTCGTGGGCTGGGGCACGTACCAGTTCCTGCGCTTCATCGAGGCGCGCCAGGCCACGCGCGTGCTTGGCCGCAAGACGGGGCCCGAGGCGTAGTCGCGGCGCGCCCTCGAGTCGGCTGCGACGCAGCGCGGCTTGCGGTTCCCCCGAACTTCTTCCCGGCTCCGGGAAAAGCCGATAAGTCGCCGGGAAGAAGTTCGGGGGAACCGCAAGACGGCGGGGCGGGAAGAAGTCCGGGAGCCGTACGCCGGATGCGCCGGCGGCTGGTGCTGCTAACGCGTGAGAAATGCCGCGATGCGTTGCGCGGCGACGAGGCAGTCGTCGATCGTGGCCACGAGCGAGAGACGGACGCGTCCACGCCCCGGGTTGCCCGATGCCGTGTCGCGCGCGAGATAGGAACCGGGCAGCACGGTCACGTGCTGGGCCTCGAACAGCCGACGCGTGAAGGCTTCGTCGTCGCCGACCTGCAGCCACAGGTAGAAGCCGCCGGCCGGGATCGGCACGTCCTGCCGCAGGGCGGCGGCGAGGATCGGCGTCACGCGGGCGAATTTCTCGCGGTAAAGCGTGCGGTTGACGACGACGTGCGCCTCGTCCTGCCATGCGGGAATGCTCGCGAGCTGCGTGTGCTCGGGCATCGCGCAGCCGTGGTACGTGCGATACAGGCGGTACCGTGCCAGCCGGGCCGGGTCTCCGGCGACGAAGCCGGAACGCAGCCCGGGCACGCTCGAGCGCTTCGACAGGCTGTGGAACACCACGCACCGCTCGAAGCCGGTGTTGCCCGCGTTCGAGGCGGCCTGCAGCAGCCCGGGCGGCGGCGAGGCTTCGTCGAAATACAGTTCGGAATAGCACTCGTCCGCGGCAATCACGAAGCCGTGCCGGGCGGAGAGTTCCAGTGCGCGGCGCAGATATGGCTCCGCCATCACGGCGCCCGTCGGGTTGCCGGGCGTGCAGAGAAACAGCACCTGGCAGCGGTTCCAGGTGGCCTCGTCGATGGCGTCGAGGTCCGGCAGGAAGCCGTTCGCCTCGGTACAGTTCATGAACCGCGGCTCGGCGCCGGCGAGCAGCGCGGCGCCTTCGTAGATCTGGTAGAACGGGTTCGGCATCAGTACGAGCGGACGCCGGCCTCGCGCACCCGCCCGGCGCGAGGTCTCGTCGCCGTCCACCGCCGCCTGCACGAACGAGAACAGTGCCTCGCGCGTCCCGTTGACCGGCAGCACCATGGTTTCGGCATCGACCGCGCCCGCCGGCAGCGCGAAGCGGCGCTCGAGCCAGTGTGCGATCGACTCGCGCAGTGCCGGCAGACCGAGCGTCACGGGATAATTGCCGAGCGTCCGCAGCCCTTCCACGAGCGCGGCGGCGATGAATGCGGGTGGCGCATGCCTGGGCTCGCCGATCGACAACGGCACGTGAGGCAGTGCATCGGGCGGGCGGACGCCGGCGAGCAGGGAACGCAACCGTTCGAACGGGTACGGCTGCAGCAGTTCGATACGGGGGTTCAAGGTGTGGGTCGGGGTGCGCCGTTCAGGCGATGCGCTGCGCGGCGTCGCGGCGGTCGAGCGCGGCGGTCAGGCGCTCCTGCAACTGCTGTCGCGCCCGTTCGCCGAGCGGTCTGCCCTGGCCGTCGGTGATGTAGAACACGTCCTCGGCGCGTTCGCCCACCGTCATGATCTTGGCTGTCGCGACGTCGATCTGCTCGGCCAGGAACACCTTGCCGATCTCGGAGAGCAGGCCCGGGCGGTCGCTGGCGATGATTTCGAGCACCGTGCGGTCCTGCAGCGGATCTTCGCTGAAGGTGATCTGCGTCGGCGTGGAGAACATCCGCACCTGACGCGGCGCGCGGCGCGTCACGACCGGCAGGTCGTCCGCAGCGCTCTGCAGTGCGCGCCGCAACTGCTGCTCGATCTGCAGGGCCCGGTGACGGTCTGCGATGGGCTGGCCGGTGTCCTCGAGTACGAGGTACGTGTCGACGCCGAGACCGCCCTCGAGCGGCGTGATGCGCGCGTCGACGATGTTGAGCCCCATCTGGTCCAGCACGGCGGTCGTGCGCGCGAAATTCTGCTGGCGGTGCGGCCCGACGGTGAGGACGGCGTTGCCGCCGCGCTCGACCTCGGTGCGGACCGCGACGAGCAGCGAGAGGTCCTCGGGCTCCGTCGCCGCGAGCAGCCTGGTCTGCCAGGCAACCTCGGTCGGCGAATAGCGCAGGAAATACAGTTCGTTGAAGCGTTGCCACACCTGGCGGACGCGATCGCGCGGCACGTGCTCGACGTCGAGCAGCTCGAGCGCGTGGGCCTGGGTCTCGGCGACGAGTTCCTCGTGCTCGAGCGGCGTCTCGAGCCCGCGGCGCAGCATGCGTCGCACGCGTTCGTAGAAGTCGTGGAACAGCGACGCCTTCCAGGAGTTCCAGAGCTTTGGATTCGTCCCACGCACATCCGCGATGGTGAGCAGGTAGAGATAGTCGAGGTGCGTCTGGTCGCCGACCGTGCGTGCGAACTCCTGGATCACCTTGGGGTCCGAAATGTCCTTCTTCTGCGCAGTGACGGAGAAGATCAGGTGATGGCGCACGAGCCAGGCCACGAGCTTCGCGTCGTAGCGCGACATGCCCTGTTCCAGGCAGAACGCCTCGGCGTCGACGGCACCGAGCTCGGAGTGGTCGCCGCCACGACCTTTCGCGACGTCGTGGAACAGCGCCGCCAGGTAGGCCACTTCGGGCCGCTGCACCGTGGCCATGAGCCGCGACATCTCGGGCAATTCGTGCTCGAAGCGGGGGAGAGCGAGCCGGCGCAGGTTGCGCAGCACGAACAGGATGTGGGCGTCGACCGTGTAGGTGTGGAACAGGTCGTACTGCATCCGGCCGACCACGCGCCCGAAGGCCGGAATGTAGCGGCCGAGCACGCCATAGAGGTTCATGCGCCGCAACTCGTGCGTGACCCCGACCGGCGCGCGCAGCAGTTCGAGGAACAGCCGGTGGTGGCGCGGGTTCTGACGGAACTCCTCGTCGATCAGCCAGAGGTGGCGCCCGAGCAGGCGGATCGTCGTTGCACGGACGCCGCGAAGGCCGGGGGTGTCCTGCATCAGCCGGAAGAGCTCGAGGATCGCCGATGGATTGCGCGCGAACGTGTCCTCGCCGGCGACCTCGAGGAAGTCGTTGCGCACCTGGAAGCGCGGGTTCAGCGGCACGATCGTGCCTTCGCCCTCGCCGTTCAGGATCGCCTCGCGGAAGAGTTGCAGCAGCATCTCGTTCAGCAGGCTCACGTCCATGACGGTGCGGTAGTAGCGCTGCATGAACTGCTCGACCGCGAGCGTGTAGCTCGCGTCCTCGTAGCCGAACATCTGCGCGATGCGGATCTGGTGGTCGAACAGCAGCCGGTCCTCGCGCCGCCCCGTCAGCACATGCAGCGCGAAGCGCACCTTCCACAGAAAGGCCTGTGCCTGGCGCAGTTTGCGCAGCTCACCCGCCGTCAGGAAGCCGTGGCCGACCAGCTCGTCGAGCGTCTCGGCACCGAAGTGGCGCTTCGCCACCCAGCCGATCGTCTGGATGTCGCGCAACCCGCCCGGGCTCGCCTTGACGTTCGGCTCGAGGTTGTAGCCCGTGTCGTGATAGCGGTGGTGACGCGCCTGCTGCTCGGTCACCTTCGCCTCGAAGAACGCCTTCGACGACCAGACCTTGTCCTGCGCGAGCGCGCGGCGCATCGACTGGAAGAGGTGGTCCGGCCCGGCGAGGAGTCGGGCCTCGATGAACGTCGTCGCGACGCTGACGTCCGCCGCGCTCTCGCGCTGGCAGTCGTCGATGGTGCGGACCGAGTGGCCGACCTCGAGGCCGATGTCCCACAGGAAGGCGAGGAAGCGCTCGATGCCTGCTTCGGCTTCGGCGACCTCGCTCTTGGGCAGCAGGATCAGTACGTCGATGTCGGAGCAGGGGTGCAGTTCGCCGCGGCCATAGCCGCCGACCGCGATCAGATTGACGTCGCGCGCGTGCGCGCCGACGTGGATCCGCCATGCGCCGCGCAGTACGATGTCGACCATCCGCGCGCGGTCGCGCACCAGCGCTTCGACCGGGTCGTCATCGTCGAAGCGCTGTTTCAGGCTCGCGCCGCCGTCGGCGAGTGCCTGGCGGAAGGCCGCGACGGGTTCGCTGCCCGACTGCAGCGCGACGGGCAGCAGGTCGAGGAACGGCCACGGCGTCGGGGTCACCGCGGCGGACGTCTGGGCGTCGTCGTCGGGGGTGACGAGGCCGTTCACGCCGGCGGCTGCTCGGCGGCGCCGAGCGTCAGGACCTCGAATCCGTCACGGGTCACGAGGATCGTGTGCTCCCACTGCGCGGACAGCGAATGGTCACGCGTGATGACGGTCCACCCGTCCGGCAGCAGGCGCACCTCGCGTCGCCCGGCATTGACCATCGGCTCGATCGTGAAGGTCATGCCTGCCTCGAGGGCGAGGCCCGTGCCGGCCGTGCCGTAGTGCAGCACCTGCGGATCTTCGTGAAAGCCGCGGCCGATGCCGTGACCGCAGTATTCGCGGACCACCGAGCAATGGTTTGCCTCGACGAACTGCTGGATGGTCGCGCCGATGTCGCCCAGCTGCGCGCCCGGCCGGACCTTGCGGATGCCGAGCCACATCGCCCGGTAGGTGAGGTCGCACAGCCGCTGCGCGTGGGGCAGCGGCTTGCCGACGTGGAACATGCGGCTCGTGTCGCCGTGATAGCCGTCCTTGATGACGGTGATGTCGACATTGACGATGTCGCCCTGTTTGAGCCGCTTGTCGCCCGGGATGCCGTGGCAGACGACGTGGTTGACCGAGGTGCAGATCGACTTCGGGAAGCCGCGGTAGCCGAGCGGCGCGGGCACCGCCTGCTGCACGTTCACGATGTACTCGTGACAGAGCCGGTCGAGTTCGTCCGTCGTGATGCCCGGCACGACCTGGGTGCCGATCATGTCGAGCACGTCCGCGGCCAGCCGGCCGGCCACACGCATTGCCGCCTGCTCCGACGGGCCCTTCAGCAGGACACGTCCGATGCCTTCGGCCGGGGCCGCCGGGGTGGTCGGCTGGGGTTGGTTCATCAGGCGCATCCGTGTAGAGCCTCGAACGCCGAGGTGGGGCCGCGTAAGTGTTTGAAAAACCGAGGAGGCGATGGTATAAAGCGCGGCCTTTTTTGACAACGAAATCCGCACACGCACCGTCACGTGTGGCTGGGTGCCCGGAAAGCCGTGAGGCCCGCTGGGTTGCCGCATGGGGTGCGTGGAGGTTCAACCCTGCAAGGAGTTCTGCGATGACCGGCATGTCCATGCGACAGATGCTGGAAGCGGGTGTTCATTTCGGACACCAGACCCGCTTCTGGAACCCGAAGATGGCCCCCTACATTTTCGGCGAGCGCAACCGAATCCACATCATCAACCTCGAGCAGTCCCTGCCCCTGTTCCTGGAGGCGACCACGTTCATCCGCAACGTCGTCGCCGACGGCGGCAAGGTGCTGTTCGTGGGCACGAAGCGCTCGGCTCGCGACGCGATCGCCGCCGAAGCCCAGCGCTGCGGCATGCCCCACGTGAGCCACCGCTGGCTCGGCGGCATGCTCACCAACTTCAAGACCATCCGGCAGTCGATCCGCCGTCTCGGCGAGATCGACGAGATGCAGGCGAGCGGCCTGCTCGACAGCCGCAGCAAGCGCGAGGCGCAGACGCTGCGCCGCGAGCGCGAGAAGCTCGAGCGCAGCCTCGGCGGCATCAAGGACATGGAAGGACTGCCCGACGTGATGTTCGTCATCGACGTGGGCCACGAGAACATTGCGATCCACGAGGCGCAGAAGCTCGGCATCCCGGTCGTGGCGGTAGTCGATACGAACTGCTCGCCGGACGGCATCGGCTACGTGATCCCGGGCAATGACGACGCCATGCGCGCGATCCAGCTCTATGCCGCGGGCATCGCCGACGCCGTGATCGAAGGCCGCTCGACGATCGTCGAGGTCCCGGTCGGGGAGGACGAGTTCGTCGAGCTCGACGAGGAAGGCAAGCCGCGCGCCCGTACCGGTGCGGTCCGGCCGGCCAGGGGCGGGCGTGGTGCGGGCCCGGCCCGCAAGAAGACTCCGGGTACGCCGCGGCGCAAGCCGGCCGTGGCCGACGATGCCGCCACGGCGCAGCTGCGCGCCGAGGAGCTCGTCGAGGCCGATCCGGAAGAGAGCGCCGAGGCGTTCATGGCCCGACGCGAGGCTTCCCGCAAGAAGCCGGCCGCCACGGTCGACCTGCCGGCCGCAGCGGCCGCTGCGGCCGATGTGCCCGCGGCCGCCCCGACGACGACCGGCGAGGGGACCTGACCATGGCCGTCACCGCGGAGGCAGTGAAGGCACTGCGCGAGCGTACGGGCGCCGGCATGATGGAGTGCAAGAAGGCACTCGTCGAGACCAACGGCGACCTCGAGGCCGCCGCCGAGATCATGCGCAAGTCGGGCCTCGCCAAGGCCGACAAGAAGGCTGGCCGCGTGGCCGCCGAGGGCGTGATCGTCATCGAGCGGTCGGCCGACGGCAAGCGGGCTGCGGTCGTCGAAGTGAACTCCGAGACGGACTTCGTCGCGCGCCAGGACGAGTTCCAGGCGTTCGCGGCGGAAGTGGCGCGGGCGGCGCTCGCGCAGCAGCCGGCCGACCTGGCGGGCCTGCTCGATGCGAAGCTCGCCTCCGGCAAGACCGTCGAGGAAACGCGCCGCGAGCTGATCGCCCGCATCGGCGAAAACCTCGGCGTCCGTCGCTTCGAACTCCTTGGCACGGAGGCCGCGCTGGCCACCTACCGGCACGGAACGCGCATCGGCGTGGTGCTGGCGATCGAGGGCGGTGACGCGACGCTCGGCCACGACCTCGCGATGCACGTCGCGGCGATCAATCCGCAGTACCTGTCGGCCGCCGACGTGCCGGCGGAGCAGGTCGCGCGGGAGAAGGAGATCTTCGTCGCCCAGGTCGCCCAGGATCCGAAGGCCGCCGGCAAGCCGGCCGAGATCGTGGCGAAGATGGTCGATGGCAAGATCCGCAAGTTCCTCGGCGAGATCACGCTGCTCGGTCAGCCTTTCGTGAAGGACGACAAGCAGACGGTCGAGCAGGTGCTCAGGAAGGCCGGCGCCCGGGTCCTGCGCTATGTCCGTTACGAAGTGGGTGCGGGCATCGAGAAGAAGCAGGAGAACTTCGCGGCCGAGGTCATGGCGCAGGTGCGGGGAGCCTAGTCCCTGCCCGGCGCGACGAAGGTCCGTGCTTGGAACCCCGCGCGAGCGGGGTTCCTTATAATGACGCAGCGAAACTGGCTGGCCCACGATGGAACCACCCGCAGACCCGCACTCACGCAACCGCCGCATCCTCGTCAAGCTGTCCGGCGAGGCGCTCATGGGCGACGCGGACTATGGCATCGACCCCGGTTTCCTGCGTCGCCTGGCCGGTGAGGTCCGCGGCGTCCGCGAACTCGGCGTGGAGATCGCGCTGGTCGTCGGCGGCGGCAATCTCTTTCGCGGGGCGGGTCTTGCCCGCGCGGGCATGGACCGGGTCACCGGGGACCAGATGGGCATGCTCGCCACGGTCATGAATTCGCTGGCGATGCAGGATGCGCTCGAGTCGATCGGCGTGGCGACGCGCGTGATGTCCGCCGTGCGCATCAACCAGGTCTGCGAGGACTACATCCGCCGCCGCGCGGTGCGTCACCTGGAGAAGGGCCGCGTGACGATCTTCGCCGCGGGAACCGGCAGTCCGTTCTTCACGACCGACACCGCGGCGAGCCTGCGCGCCATCGAGATCGAGGCCGACCTGCTGCTCAAGGCCACCAAGGTCGACGGCATCTACGACGCCGATCCGGTCACCCACCCGGGCGCCCGGCGTTACGACCGGCTCACGTACGACCAGGTGCTCGACCAGCGGCTGAACGTCATGGACGCGACGTCGATCGTGCTCTGCCGCGATCATCGTCTGCCGCTGCGCGTGTTCAACCTGAACGATCCGGAAGCCCTCGTGCGCGCTGCCCGCGGCGAGGACGTGGGCACGCTGGTCACGATCTGAGACGGCCGTCGCCGTTCCAACGGGAGTTGTCGAGATGCTCGAAGACATCAAGCAGGACGCGACCGGGCGCATGGACAAGTGCGTCGCCGCGTTCCGGCAGGAGCTGAAGCGCCTGCGCACGGGCCGCGCCAGCACCTCGCTCGTGGATCACATCCGCGTGGATTACTACGGCGCGGAGTCGCCCCTCAACCAGGTGGCCAACGTCGCCGTCGAGGACGCGCGCACGATCACGATCGTGCCCTACGACAAGCAGATGGTCTCGACGATCGAGAAGGCGCTGATGAAGTCGGACCTCGGCGTGACGCCGACGACGGCCGGCAGCGTGATCCGGATCCCGCTGCCGCCGCTCACCGAGGAGCGCCGCCGCGACCTGACCAAGGTCGTCAAGCACGAGGCCGAGAACGCCCGCGTCGCCATCCGCAACGTGCGTCGCGACGTGCTGCAGGATCTCAAGGAAATGCTCAAGGAAAAGATGATCTCCGAGGACGTCGAGCGCAAGGCGCACGAGGAAGTGCAGAAGCTCACCGATCGGCACGTCGCCGACGTCGACGCGGCGATGCACGAAAAGGAAAAGGAACTGATGCAGGTCTGACCCGGTGGCGCAACCTCATGCGGACGCGCGGGGCATGCCACGCCACGTCGCGGTCATCATGGACGGCAACGGGCGCTGGGCCCAGCGCCGGGCCCTGCCACGTCATTTCGGCCACCGCGCCGGCGCGAAGGCCGTTCGCGCGACGGTGGCAGGCTGCGCGCGGCGCGGCATCGAGGCGCTGACCGTCTTCGCCTTCTCGAGCGAGAACTGGGGGCGCCCCGACGACGAGGTCGACCGGCTGATGGAACTCTTCGTCGAGTCGATCGACAAGGAGATCGACGATCTCGACCGCAATGGCATCCGCGTGCGCTTCATCGGCGACTTCTCGCGGCTGCGCGGCGGGTTGCCCGGCAAGATCGCCGCCGCGGAGGCGCGCACCGCGCACAACCGGCGCATGACGTTCTACGTGGCCGTCTCGTATGGCGGGCGCTGGGATATCGTCGAGGCCGCGCGGCGCCTGGCCGAGCGCGTGGCCGCGGGCACGCTGGCGCCGGACGCGATCGACGAGCCGACGTTCGCCGCGCACCTGCAGCTCGCGGGCGCGCCGGAGCCCGACCTGTTCATCCGCACGGGTGGCGAGCGCCGAATCAGCAACTTCCTCTTGTGGAATCTCGCCTATACGGAGCTCTATTTCTGCGACACGCTCTGGCCGGATTTCGACGAGGCGGCGCTCGACGCGGCGCTCGACCACTTCGCGCGCCGGCAGCGCCGGTTCGGCCTCACCGTGACACAGGCGTCGAGCCATGAATAGCGCGTTGCGGGCGCGCATCGGTACTGCGCTGCTGCTCGCGGCGGTGGTCGTCGTCGTGCTGGTCTGGCTGCCGCCGGCCGTGGCGACGGCGCTCATTGCGGTCGCCATCTTCGCCGGCGGCTGGGAGTGGGCCGGGTTCGCGAAGCTCGAATCCGCGGCCGCGCGGCTCGCTTACGCGGCTGCGGTCGCGCTGGTCCACTCGTTCACCGAAGCGCTCGCGCGCGATCCGCGCTGGCTCGAGCTCATGCTGCGCGCGACGGCCCTGTGGTGGCTCGTCGCGTTTGTGTGGATCGCGACGCGGGCGCAGGCCGGCCATCGCGTGGCGGCGGGCGTCGCCGGTTTCCTCGTGCTGGTGCCGGCGGGGCTCGGCCTCGAGCACATCGTCGAATGGCGGCCGCACGGGCAGTTGCTGTTGCTGTATCTGCTGGTGCTGATCGCGGCCGCCGACGTCGGTGCGTATTTCGGCGGACGCAGCTACGGCCGGCGCAAGCTCGCGCCGCACGTGAGCCCGGGCAAGACCTGGGAAGGTTTCGCCTGCGGCATGCTCGCGGCGGCGGCGGTCGGTGCGCTCGGCGTGCTGCTGTTCGACGTGCCGTTCTGGCCCTGGCTTTTCCTGTGCGTGCTGGTTGCGCTGGTCTCGGTCGTGGGCGACCTCACGGAGAGCATGTTCAAGCGCCACGTCGGCCTGAAGGACAGCGGGTCGCTGCTGCCCGGCCACGGCGGCGTGCTCGACCGCATCGACAGCCTGACGGCCGCGGCCCCGACCTTTCTGCTCGGCCTGATGGCGCTGGGGCTCGAGCCGTGAGACGGGTCGCGGTGCTCGGCAGCACCGGCAGCATCGGCGTCAGCACCCTGGACGTGCTGTCGCGCCATCCCGACCGGTTCGTCGTTGCGGCGCTCGCGGCCGCGAGCAGCCGGCAGGCGCTGCGCGAGCAGTGTCTTGAGTTCCAGCCCCGCGTCGCGGTGCTGCAGGACGCTGCGCAGGCACGCGAACTCGAGATCGAACTGCGCGGGGCGGGTTGTCCCACCGAAGTGCGCTGTGGCCCCGAGGCGCTCGCGGCCGTCGCGGCCGACGCCGAAGTCGACGTCGTCATGGCCGCCATCGTCGGCGCCGCAGGTCTGCCGTCCACGTTCGCGGCGGCGACGGCGGGCAAGCAGGTGCTGGTGGCGAACAAGGAATCGCTGGTCGTCGCCGGCGCCCTGTTGGTGGCGGCGGCACGGCGCAGCGGGGCGACGCTCGTGCCGATCGACAGCGAACACAACGCCATCTTCCAGTGCCTGCCGGCGCCGCTCGCGACGGGCGTCGCGCCGCCGGGCGTGCGCCGCATTCTGCTGACGGCCTCCGGCGGCCCGTTCCTGCGCGCGTCGCGCGCCGAGATGGCCGGTGTGACTCCCGCCCAGGCCTGTGCCCACCCGCGTTGGCGCATGGGTCGGAAAATCTCGGTCGATTCGGCCACGCTGATGAACAAGGGACTCGAGCTGATCGAGGCCTGCGTGCTGTTCGGTGTGGAACCGGCCGCTGTCAGCGTGGTCGTACATCCGCAGAGTCTGGTGCATTCGATGGTGGAGTACGTGGACGGCTCGATCCTCGCGCAACTCGGCAACCCGGACATGCGCACCCCGATCGCCCACGCCCTCGGTTGGCCGGACCGGATCGGGTCCGGTGTAGAATCGCTCGACCTGGTGGCGGCGGCCCGGCTCGACTTCGAGGCTCCCGACCTCGTGCGCTTTCCCTCGCTCGGCCTGGCGAGGGCCGCAGCGGAGGCGGGCGGGACGGCTCCCGCGGCGCTCAATGCGGCAAATGAGGTTGCTGTCGCGGCGTTCCTGGATGGTCGCCTCGATTTCCTGGGCATCCCGACGTTGATCGAGGGCGTGATGTCGGCGCACGTCGACGCGCCGGCCCGCGAACTCGGGGACGTGCTGGAGGCGGATCGCCGGGCCCGGTCGCTCGCGCTGGCGAAGCTGACCGCGCCCGGCTGAGGGAAGCATGACGATATTGAGCTACGTACTCGCGTTCCTGGTGGCCATCGGCGTGCTCGTCGCCGTGCACGAATACGGCCACTTCTGGATGGCGCGGCGCATGGGCATCAAGGTCCTGCGTTTTTCGATCGGCTTCGGCAAGGTGCTCTGGTCGAAACGCGGTGCCGACGGATGCGAATATGCATTTTCTGCAATTCCTTTAGGCGGTTACGTCAAACTCCTCGATGAGCGCGAGGCTCCGGTCGCGCCCGGCCTGCTGGCCCAGGCCTACAACCGCAAGCCGGTCTGGCGGCGTGTCCTCGTGCTGCTGGCGGGACCGTTCGCGAATTTCCTGTTCGCGGCGGTCGCGTACTGGATCCTGTTCGTGGTCGGCATCCCGGCGCTGCAGCCGGTCGTCGGCGACGTCGTGGCCGATTCGGTGGCTGCCCGCGCCGGGCTGCGCCCCGGCGACTCGATCGTCGCGGTGGCCGGCCAGCCGGTGGCCACGCGCGAGGCCGCCGTGCTGGCGATCCTCGACCGGCTCATGGGGGGCGAGCCGATCGAGATCGCGGTGCGCGCGCAGGAGGGCGCGGGCGACGCCCGTACGCTCGACCTGGTCGTCGCGGGCGACCGCCGCGCGCTGACCGAACCCGGTGCGCTGCTGCCCGGCCTCGGATTCGAGTTCTGGTACCCGACGGTGCCGACGGAAGTCGGCAAGATCGTGCCCGGCAGTCCGGCGGACCGGGCGGGCCTGCGGGTCGGCGACCGCATCGTCGCCGTGGACGGCGCGCCGGTCGCCGACTTCCCGGCGCTGGTCAAGATCGTCCAGCCGAGCCCTGGGCAGGCTCTGCGCTTCACCGTCGCGCGTCAGGGCGAGACCATCGACGTCACGATCGAGGTCGAGGCGCAGCGCGAAGGCGATCGCCTGGTCGGCCGCATCGGCATCCAGCCGGTCGCCGGGCTGGCCGTGCCGGAGCGGATGCAGGCGCTCGAGCGTTATGGTATCGCCGACGCCGCCGGGCGCGCAGTCGACAAGACCTGGGACATGTCGGTGCTGACGGTTCGCATGATCTGGAACGTCGCGACCGGCGACGTCTCGGTCAAGAACCTGAGTGGCCCGATCAACATCGCGGAGTACGCCGGTTTCTCCGCGCGGCAGGGCATACTGTCGTTCCTTTCGTTCCTCGCCATCGTGAGCGTGAGCCTGTTCGTGCTGAATCTGCTGCCCATCCCGATCCTCGACGGCGGCCAGGTCGTCTACCAGGTCGCCGAACTCGTCAAGGGCAGTCCGCTCTCCGAGCGGGCGCAGGCCGTCGGGCAGCAGATCGGCATCCTGCTGCTGCTCGTGCTGATGAGTTTCGCGTTCTACAACGACCTCTCGCGGTTGTTCAGCTGAGCCAATCCACAAGAACATGCGCCTGAAGCACGCGGCCGTCCTGCCGGCCCTCCTCGTCGTCGTACCCGCCGTCCTGGCCCAGACCGAAGCCGGGCCGGACTTCACGGTCGGCGACATCCGCATCGAGGGCCTGCAGCGCATCACCGAGGGCACGGTCTACAACTACCTGCCCGTGAACATCGGCGACCGCATGGACCAGCGCCGCGTCGACGAGGCGCTGCGTGCCCTGTACGCGACCGGCTTCTTCCGCGACGTCGAGTTGCGCCGCGACGGCGGCACGCTCGTCATCGCCGTGCTCGAGCGGCCTTCGATCGAGAGCTTCACGATCACGGGCAACAAGGACATCAAGACCGAAGACCTCGAGAAATCGCTGCGCAACGTCGGCCTCGCGCGCGGCAAGACCTTCAACCAGTCGACGCTCGACGAGGTCACGCGCTACCTGACCGACCAGTACTACTCGCGCGGCAAGTACGCCGTGAAGGTCGACACCAAGGTCGAGGAAGTGCCCGGCAACCGCGTCAAGATCGCGGTCGACATCGTCGAGGGCAAACGCTCCAGGATCCGGCAGATCAACATCGTCGGCAACGAGGCGTTCAGCGACGAGGACCTGCTCGAGGAGTTCAAGCTGCGCACGCCGAACTGGCTGTCGTGGTACCGCCAGGACGACCGCTATTCGCGCGAGGAGCTGTCGGGCGACATCGAGAAGCTGCGTTCGCACTACCTCGACCGCGGCTACGCGAACATGGACGTGGAGTCCACGCAGGTCGCGATCTCGCCGGAGCGGCAGGACATCTACATCACTCTCAACGTCAAGGAAGGCGAGGTCTACCGCGTCTCCGACGTCAAGATCGCGGGCGAGATGGTCGTGCCCGAGGAGCAGCTGCGCGCGCTGCTCGCGGTGCGCCGCGGCGACATCTTCTCGCGCAAGCAGATCACGACGACGACCGAGCTGATGCAGCTGCGGCTGGGGCAGGACGGCTACGCCTTCGCCAAGATCGATCCCGTGCCGAAGGCCAATCCGGAGACAAAGGAGATCGAGCTCACCTTCCTCGTCGACCCGGGCAACCGCGCCTACGTGCGCAACATCAGCTTCAGCGGCACAACCGGCATCAACGACGACGTGCTGCGGCGCGAGATGCGTCAGATGGAGGGCGGCTACCTGTCCAACGCGGCGGTCGAGCGCTCGAAGCAGCGTCTGCAGCGTCTGCCGTACATCGAGAAGGTCGAGGTCGAGACCAACCCGGTGCCCGGCACGCCGGACCTGGTCGACGTCAACTACGAGATCAAGGAGGGCCTGCCCGGCCAGTTCAGCGGCGGCATCGGCTACTCCGAGTCGCAGTCCCTGCTGCTGAACGGCAGCTTCGTGCACAGCAACTTCATGGGCACGGGCAACCGGGTCGCGGCGGAGATCAACGCCGGCCAGTACAGCAAGGTGTTCAGCCTGGCGCACACCGACCCGTACACGACCATCGACGGCGTGGCGCGCACCGTGTCCGCGACCTACCGCCGCATCGAGCAGTACACGACCGCGTCATCCGACTTCGAGACCGAAACCGGCACGCTCGGCGTCGACTACGGCTGGCCGATCTCCGAGTTCCAGTCGTTGCGCGTCGGCCTGGCGGCCCAGCGCTCCGACCTGTTCACCGACCCGAACTACAGCGCGCAGGAAGCGCTCTACTGGGTGCAGAACAACGGCAACCCGTACACGGAGACGAGCCAGGTCGGCGTGCCGCCGATCTCGCTGACCTACTACGGTACCAAGTTCGACACCTTCGAGATCTCGGCCGGCTGGTCGTACGATTCGCGCAACCGCGCGATCTTCGCCGACCGCGGCGCGCGGCACCGCCTGAGTGTGGGCTACACGCTGCCCGGCAGCGACGTCGAGTACTACAGCGCCAACTACGACTACCTGCAGTTCGTGCCGCTCGGCAAATGGCTCACGTTCATGCTGAATAGCGAGCTGAACTACGGCGATGCGCTCGGCGACACCACCTCGCTGCCGCCCTACCGACGCTACTTCGCGGGCGGGCCGGAGACGGTGCGCGGCTACCGGGAGAGCCGGCTCGGCCCGAAGGATTCCTTCGGCAACCCCTACGGCGGCAACCTGAAGTTCACGAACCAGCTCGAGCTGCTGCTGCCGATGCCCGAGAAGTGGCGCAACAGCGCGCGTTTCAGCGCCTTCTTCGACATCGGCAACGTGTTCTCCACCGACGGCGTGCAGTTCGTCGGCAAGGACGGCGTGACGCCGGTGGAATACGATTTCGCCTTTGATAGACTGCGTTATTCGACCGGCATCGCCGTGCAGTGGATGGCCCCGCTCGGCGTCTTCCGGTTCAGCTACGCCGTGCCCCTCAACGCGTCCAAGGGCAACGACGTCGAATACAAGGACGAAACCGAAGGTTTCCAGTTCTCCATCGGCCAGGCTTTCTGAGGTATCCCGTTCCATGCGAATCAAGACTGCGATGCTTGCCCTCGTGACGATCGCCGCCAGCGCCCTGCCGCTCGGCGCGGCCCAGGCGCAGGCGAAGATCGGCGTCGTCAACGTCGCGCGGCTGCTGCAGGAGGCGCCGCAGGCGCAGGCCGCCTCGCAGGCCCTGGAGACCGAGTTCGCCAACCGCAAGCGCGACCTGCAGAACACCGAGCGCGACCTCAAGGCGAAGGAGGACAAGCTGCAGAAGGACGGCGCGACCATGCCCGAGGCCGAGCGCCGCAACCAGGAAAAGGCGCTGCGCGACGGTCAGCGCGAGTTCGCGCGCAAGCAGAACGAGTTCATGGAGGACCTCAACGTCCGCCGCAACGAGGCGCTCGGCCAGCTGCAGCGCACGGTGCTGCAGGAGGTGCAGACTTTCGCCAAGACGTCCGGTCTCGACGTCGTCGTCGCCGACGCGCTGTATGCGAGCGCTTCGGTCGACATCACGCCGCAGGTGCTCGCCGCGCTGCAGGCGAAGGGCAAGGCTGCCGCACCGGCCAAGCCGTAAGGCCGCCGGTCCCCGCGGCAGGCTGCAAGCACGCGAAGGACGTCCCGCATGCCGGTGAGCCTGGGCGAGCTGGCGGTGCGTTTCGGCTGCGAGTTGCGCGGCGATCCCGATGTCGCCGTGGACCGCGTGGCCACGCTGCAGGAGGCCGGCCCCGGGTCGCTGTCGTTCCTCGCGAATCCGCGATACCGGCGGCATCTCGCGGCGACGCGCGCCTCGGCCGTCGTGCTCGAGGCGGGCAGCGTCGACGACTGTCCGACCAACTCGCTCGTGGCCGCCAATCCGTACGCGACCTACGCGCGCATCGCGCAGCACCTCAATCCGGAGCCGGCGTTCACGGGCGGCCGTCACCCGACGGCCGTCGTGGCGGACGGGGCCGACATCGACCCCGACGCCTGGATCGGCCCGCACGCGTTCGTCGGGCGGGGGGGGCGCGTCGAGGCGGGGGCCTGGGTGGGCCCGGGCTGCGTGCTGTTCGACGACGTCGTGCTGGGCGCGGATTCCCGTCTCGTCGCCAACGTCACGCTGTGCGCGCGCGTGCGCGTCGGCGCGCGCTGTCTGCTGCATCCGGGCGTCGTGATCGGCGCCGATGGCTTTGGCCAGGCGCCGGACCGGGACGGTTACGTCAAAGTGCCGCAGCTCGGCGCCGTGGTGCTCGGCGACGACGTCGAGATCGGCGCGAACACGACGATCGACCGCGGCACGATCGGCGACACGGTGATCGGGCGCGGCGTGAAGATCGACAACCAGGTGCAGATCGGGCACAACTGCCGCGTCGGCGAGCACACGGTGATCGCCGGCTGCGTCGGCATCTCGGGCAGCGTGACCATCGGCAGGCGCTGCATGCTCGGTGGCATGGTCGGCGTCGTCGGGCACCTCGAGATCTGCGACGACGTGTACCTCACCGGCAAGACCATGGTGTCGCATTCGATCACCCGGCCCGGCCTCTACTCGGGCCAGCTCCCGCTCGACGAGGCACGCCGGTTCCGGCGCAACAGCGCGCGGTTCCAGAAGCTCGACGAACTCGCGCGGCGCGTCGCACGGCTCGAGCGCGCGGCGCCGGCCACGGGCGCGGCGTCCGGTGCCGGCGACGCCACGGACGAATGAACGCATGAACGCATGAACGGAAGTGAGTGACGACGATGAACACCACGACGACAGACGGCCTGGGCGGTTTCGGCATCGACGAGATCCGACGGCGGCTGCCGCACCGTTACCCGATGCTGCTGGTCGACCGCGTGCTCGAGTGCGTGGCGGGCGAACGCATCGTGGCGATCAAGAACGTGAGCGCGAACGAGGAGTTCTTCGCGGGTCACTTCCCGGGGCACCCGGTCATGCCCGGCGTGCTGATCGTGGAGGCGCTGGCGCAGACCTGCGGCATCCTCTGCTTCGTCACGGCGGACATCTATCCCGGCGAAATGACCGACGTGAACTTCTATTTCGCGGGCATCGACAAGGCGCGTTTCCGCCGCCCCGTCGTGCCGGGCGACCAGTTGATGCTCAGAGTGGTCCTCGAGCGCAGGATACGGACCATCTGGAAATTCTCGACCGTGGCGGAGGTCGACGGCGTCGAGGTCTGCTCCGCCGGGATGATGGTGATGCCGGGTTGACCCCGCGGCCGCCGCAAGCAACGAGGGAGAGACGATCATGACAGCCACCGTGCACGCGACCGCGATCGTGGCGCCCGACGCCGTGCTCGGCGAGGGCGTCGACGTCGGCGCGTACGCCGTGATCGGTCCCGGCGTGGAGATCGGGCCGCGCACCCGGATCGGCGCCCACGCGATGGTGCATCGCCAAACGCGGCTCGGGGCCGACAACGTCGTGCACTCGTTCGCGTCCGTCGGCGACGCGCCGCAGGACAAGAAATACCGCGGCGAGCCGACGCGGCTCGAAATCGGCGACCGCAACGTGATACGCGAGTTCGTCACGCTGAACCGCGGCACCGCCAAGGACCGCGGCGTCACGACCATCGGCGACGACAACCTGTTCATGTCGTACTCGCACGTCGCGCACGATTGCGTGGTCGGCAGCCAGTGCGTGCTGGCCAACAGCGCCACGCTCGGCGGGCACGTGTACCTCGGCGACTGGGTGATCATGGGCGGCTTCGCCGCGATCCACCAGTTCTGCAGGGTGGGTGCGCACGCGTTCCTCGCGAACAACGCCGCGGTCACGCGCGACGTGCCGCCGTACGTGATGGCCGTGGGCGGGCCGGCGAAGCCGCACAGCATCAACTCCGAAGGGCTCAAGCGCCGGGGCTTCACGCCGCAGCAGATCCGCAACCTGCGCACGGCATACCGCGTGCTGTATCGCTCCGGGCTGCGTCTCGAGGACGCGCTCGAGCAGTTGCGCGTCGCGGCCCGCGATCAGCCCGAGGTCCAGGCACTGGTCGACTTCATCCCGACGTCCACCCGCAGTCTCGTGCGCTGACGCCGGTGAAGATCGGGCTGGTCGCGGGCGAGGCTTCCGGCGACAACCTCGGTGGCGCACTGGTGCGGGCGCTCGGCGCACACGTTGCCGACGGGCGTTGCTTCGGCGTCGCCGGTCCGCGCATGGTCGAGGCGGGCTGCGAGGCCTGGCATTCCGCGGACGAGCTGGCGGTCATGGGGCTGGCGGAGGTGCTGCGCCACCTGCCGCGACTGCTGAGCCTGCGTCGCGACCTCGTCGCGCGGATGGCCGCGGCGCGTCCCGACGTGTTCGTCGGCATCGACTCGCCCGAATTCAATCTGCGCGTCGCGGCGCGGCTGAAGGCGCAGGGCATTCCGACGGTGCAGTACGTCAGCCCGCAGGTGTGGGCCTGGCGGCAGGGCAGGGTCAGGACGATCGGGCAGGCGGTCGACCTGGTGCTCTGCGTGCTGCCGTTCGAGCAGGCCTTCTACGATCGGCACGACGTGCGGGCGACGTTCGTCGGTCATCCGCTCGCCGACCGGATTCCCTTCGACTCGCCGCCGGGACCGGCCCGCGCCGCGCTCGGGCTCGACCTGTCGGCACCGACCGTGGCCGTGCTGCCCGGCAGCCGGCGCACCGAGGTCGGCAAGCTCGGCGGGCCGTTCGCGGCGACGATCGCCTGGCTGCAGGCACGGCGCCCGAATCTGCAGTTCGTCGCGCCAATGGCGAACGCCGCGGCACGGGCCGCGTTCGTCATGGCACTGGCAAGCCAGGCGCCGGGCGTAGCCGTGCATCTCGTCGACGGCGGCGCGGCGCAGGCCATCGCCGCTGCGGATGCGGTTCTCGTTGCCTCGGGCACGGCCACGCTGGAGACTGCACTGGTCAAGCGGCCGATGGTCGTGGCTTACAAGGTGGCGCCGCTCACGAGCTGGCTGTTGCGGGACCTGGGACTCATGAAAGCCGAGCACTTCGCTCAGCCAAACCTGCTGGCGGGTCGACGTATCGTGCCCGAGTACTTCCAGGAGGACGTGCGGCCGGGCGTGCTGGGGCCTGCACTGCTCGAACAGCTCGAGCGCCCGGACCGCGACGAACTGATGCGGACCTTCGGCGAGATCCATC
>JAYRRR010000049.1:0-17029 GCA_041910015.1 Steroidobacteraceae bacterium | reverse complement strand
CCGCGCCAGCAGCGCCCCGGCGCCGGCGGTCTGCATGCGCCCGGCGAGATCGCGGCCGAGCGCTTCTGGCCGCGTCGCGGGGCCGCTTGCGTGGTCGCGCCAGGTCTCGCTGCCGTCGGGCGCGCCGATGAACCCGCGCAACGTCAGTGTCGCGCCGTCGAGCGTCGCATGCGCAGCGATCGGCGAATGGCAACTGCCGCCCAGCGTCGCGGCGAACGCGCGCTCGGCGTTCAGGCGGGTGCAGGACTCCGCGTGATGCAGCACCTGCAGCGCCTTGCGGCTGCGCGTATCGTCCTCGCGGCATTCGATGCCGATCACGCCCTGGCCGACCGCTGGCAGCGACAGGTCCAGACTCAACTGCTCGGTGACCTGCTGCGCGATGCCGAGCCGCTCGAGCCCCGCGCAGGCGAGCAGGATGGCGTCGAGTTCGCTCTCGTCGAGGCGGCGCAGACGCGTGTCGACGTTGCCGCGCAGCAGCTCCAGCCGCAGGTCGGGCCGGGCATGACGCAGCTGCGACTGGCGGCGTGGGCTCGAGGTGCCGACGCGTGCGCCCCGCGGCAGGTCGGCGAACCTCGCGTACCGCCGGGAGATGAACGCGTCGAGCGGGTTGGCGCGCGGCAGCACCGCCCCGATCGCGAACCCGGGCGGCAGCTCGCTCGGCACGTCCTTCATCGAATGCACCGCGATGTCGGCCCGGCCGTCCCGCATCGCGACCTCGAGTTCCTTGACGAACAGGCCCTTGCCGCCGACGTCGGCGAGTGCGCGGTCGAGCACACGGTCGCCCTGCGTGGTCATCGGGACGAGTTCGACGGGCAGGCCGGGGTGCGCTGTGCGCAGCAGCGCCTGGACGTGCTCGGCCTGCCACAGCGCGAGCCTGCTGCGGCGGGTGGCGATGCGGATGGGCGTGTTCGACAAGGTCCGGCTCCTGCGCTGCGACGACGTGCGTGTTCAGTGGCCGCCGGTGACGGCGGCTTCCTCGGCCAGGAAGCGGAACAGCGCCACGACCAGTCCGAGCACGATCGGCCCGAGGAACAGCCCGACGAACCCGAAGGCCGACAGCCCGCCCATGACGCCGATGAAGACGGCAAGGGTAGGCACTTCGACGCGGCCGGAAATCAGGATTGGCCGCAGGAAATTATCGACCGAGCCGACGGCGACGACGCCCCAGGCCAGCATGAACAGCGCGAGGCCCGATTCGCCGCGGGACAGCAGCCAGAGCACGGCCGGCACCCAGACGATGGTCGTGCCGACCACGGGGACCAGCGCGAACAGGGCGCCGAGGACGCCGAAGACCAGCGGCGACGGCAGGCCGGCGATGGCGAAGCCGATGCCGAGCAGGATGCCCTGCACGAGCGCGGTGAGGCCGATGCCCATGAAGACGGCGCGGGTCACGTCGACGAGGTGACGCCAGAGTCTGTGTCGCAGCCGCGTCTCGATCGGCAGCATGTGCACGACGCGCGTGGCGAACTGCGGCCCGTCGCGCAGTACGAAGAACAGCACGAAAAGCATCAGCACGAAGCTCACCAGCGTACCGATCGCGCCGAGCATCACGGCGCCGCCCGACGAGGCGAGCGTCTCGAGCAGGCGCTTGGCGCCGGTGATGATCCAGCCTTCGATCTGCGCGAGCGAAACGCCGACCGTCTCCTGCGCCCATTGCAGGGGCCGCGCGAGCAGCGGCACGTGCGACAGGTCGAGGTTCGACGGGCTGAGCGACTGCGTGTCGAAGCGCTTCAGCAGCTGCGCGGCCTGCGCCGCGACCGCGCCGCCGATCGCGACGAACGGCAGCAGCAGCAGCACCACGACCCCGAGTGTCGTCAGTCCGCTGGCGAGCCTGCGCCGGCCGCCGAGCCGACGGGCGAGCCGCGCATTCCACGGCGCCAGCAGCGCGCCGAGCAGCGCGGCCCATGCCAATGGCTGCCACAGCGGCGCCACGATGCGCCAGACGAGGTAGACCAGCACCGCGAGCAGCACCACGGCGCCGCCGCGCGCGAAAAAGCGCTGTTCGCGTGCCGGATCGGCGGCCCCGGGCAGGGGCGCCGGTTCGCGTGTCTCGCTGCCGGGGGCTTCCGTCATGGTTCAGTGTCCGGTCCGGATCTGCCGCAAGGCCTCGGCCGCGTGCCTCCGGCTCACCTGCAGCACGTCGTCGCATTCCTTGAGACGCACGACGAGCTGGCCATCCGTGTTGCGCTCGACGGCGCCGACGTGACGCCGCGCGACGAGCGAATTGCGGTGCACGCGCACGAAGTCGGGTGCGAACTCGTCCTCGAGCGCGCGCAGCGTCTCGTCGATCAGCTCGCGGCCGCCGCGATGACGCACGGTCACGTATTTCTGGTCGGCGCTGAAGTAGTACACGTCGTCGACCGGCACGAGCCGCAGTTGCTCGCCGAGCCTTGCGCAGATCTGGCTGCGGCGCTTGCCGAGCTGCGCCTGCTCGGCCACGCGGACGAGCTGCGGTGCCGCCACGCGCGCGGCCTGCCGCAGCGCGCTGGCGAGCTTCTCGCGCCGCACGGGTTTCAGCAGGTAGCCGACCGCCTGCGTCTCGAACGCGGCGAGGGCGTATTCGTCGTAGGCCGTGGTGAAGATGACGGCCGGTGGCTCCGCCAGCGTACCCAGGTGGCGGGCCGCCTCGATGCCGTCCATCCCCGGCATGCGCACGTCGAGCAGCACGACGTCGGGGCCGAGCGACGCGCAGCGCTCGAGCGCTTCGGCGCCGGTGACGGCCTCGCCGATCACCGCGACGTCGTCGAGTTCCTCGAGCAGTCGGCGCAGGCGCTCGCGGGCGGGCGCCTCGTCGTCGACGATCAGCGCCCTGAGCTTGTCGGGGCCGGGGGGGGCAGCTTGTTCCATGCGCGGGGCCGCATTGTCCGACGGTCGCGGCCGGCTGTCACGGCGCCCGCGTCGCGTCGTCGGGGCCGGCCGCCCTCGCGGTGGCGCCGCCGCCGGCCTGCGGGAAGCGCAGCCGCACGGCATACGTCGCGGACTCCTCGCGGACCTCGATCGAGGAGCGGCGCGGCCAGGCCAGCTCGAGACGCTGGCGGATGTTGTCCATCGCCATGCGGTGCCCCTTGCGCGGCGAGCCCGTGCCGGACGGCCCGACCGGATTGGTCACCTCGAGTGCGACCGCGTCGCCGTCGAGCCAGCCGCGTACGACCACCGTGCCACCTTCGGGCAGCGGCTCGATGCCGTGGCCGATGGCGTTCTCGAGCAGCGGCTGCAGCAGCAGGCTCGGCACGATCGTCTGCGCCGGCAGCGCGTCGATGTCCCAGCGCACGTGCAGCCGGTCGCCGAGCCGCAGTTGCTCGATGCGCTGGTAGGTCTGCGCGATCTCGATCTCCTCACCCAGCGTGACCTGCGCACGCGATTCGGTCAGGCTGATGCGGAACAGGTCGGCGAGGTCCTCGATGGCCTCCTCCGCGAGCGCCGGCTGGCTGCGCGTCAGCGCCGCGATCGTGTTCATGCTGTTGAACAGGAAATGCGGCCGGATGCGCGCCTGCAGCGCGTGGATGCGGGCACGCGCCTCGAGCTCGACCGTGCGGCGCCATTGCTGCGTCACGTAGAAATACCGCAGCGCGACCGAGCCGACGATGGCGGCGATCAGGACGTTCGGCAGCACGAACAGCGCGTGCGTCTCCGGGAAGATCCCCGAGGGCGCGCCGAAGAACCCGTCCCACCAGCGGCCGAGCCGATAGACCAGTTCCGACAGCACGGCAACCGTGCCCACCATGAGGCCGAGCGACCCGCCGGCCACCTGGCGCGGCGACCGGCGTGCGAGCCAGGGGCGCGCGCGGCACAGCAGGGCCGCGCACAGCAGACCCGCCCACAGCAGGAACGCCGAGGTGCGCGCGAGGTCGATCCAGAACTCGCCGCCCCCCGCCGTGCGCGCCAGCGTCAGCACGAAGCTGACGAGCGCGGCGATCAGCACGATCGCGAGCACCGTGGGCGCGGCGCAGAAATCGGGCAGCAGGAAGGGGTCGTGCACCGGGCCGTGGCCGGACTCGGGCGCGGCGCTGTTCATGGCGCGGCGGTCGCGTTCCCGGCGGGCGGCGGCGTGGCCGCGGCGAACAGCGCGTCCTTGAGGCGGAACAGCACGGAGATGTCCTCGTCGCCGTGTCCCTGCGCGATCAGCCGCTCGTATTGCTCGAGCGTCGACTCGACGATCGGCAACTCGACGCCGCAGCGCGCGGCCATGTCGTGGCAGATGCCCAGGTCTTTCCGGTGCAGGCGCACGCGGAACCCCGGCGGGTATGCGTCGCGCACGATGTTCGGCGCGCGGTGCACGAAATACCAGCTCGAGCCCGCGCCCTTGCCGAGCGTCTCGATGAGCTCGGGCAGTGGCAGGCCCTGGGCCTTGGCGAAAGCCATCGCCTCGGCGACGGCCTGGATGATTCCGGCGCACATGATCTGGTTGGTCGCCTTGGCGGCCTGGCCGGCACCGTGTGGGCCGAAGTGCGTGACCGTGTGGCCCATGGCCTCGAGCACGGGGCGGGCGCGCGCAAACGCGGCCGCCGGCCCGCCGACCATGATGGCGAGCGTGCCGTCGCGCGCGCCTTCGACGCCGCCGCTCACGGGCGCGTCGAGGAATTCGACCTCGCGCGTCGCCAGACGCCGCGCCGCCTCGCGGGCCGTGTTCGAGCTGACGGTGGAGCAGTCGACGACGAGCGCGCCGGCGCGCAGGCCGGGCAGCAGGCCGTCGACGACTTCGAGCACGTCGGCGTCGGCCGACACGCAGAGCACGACCACGTCGCAGACCCGCGCGAGACTCGCGAGATCCGGGCTCGCGACGACGCCGAGCGCGGTGGCGAGTTCCGCGGCGCGCCCGGGTGTGCGGTTCCAGACGGCGTGCAGCCACCCCGCTTCGCCGAGCTTGCGCGCCATGCCGCGGCCCATGGCGCCGAGACCCACGAATCCAGCCTGGAGTTGCGTCACCGGAGGCTCACTGGAAAGACGATCGTGCGACCGGAGACGCGCATTCTCGCATCAATCGTCCCGGACCCGCGTGCGGGACCGGCGCGTCACCGCCCGGCGCAGAAGTCGTCCATCACCTTGCGGGCATTGGCGCGCGCCGCATCGGTCTCGGCGGCGTCCAGGTAGCGGCGCTCGTCGGGTGTGCTGCCGGGCTCGTAGAGCCGGCGCGCATCCATCATCTTCTGGTAGCGCTCGCGCGCCTCGGTGCAGCGCCTGGCCTTGTCGTCGGCCGTCAGTTGCCTGGCCTGCTTCTGGTCGGCGGTGGCCTTCGCGGCATCCTCGGCCGCCTTGTCGTCTTCGGCATAGGACTTCATCTGCTCCTGGTAGCGCTGCGCGACCGCGGCGTCGTCGGTCGCCTGGTTCGCGACGCGGACCTTCTGTGCCGGCAGGCTCTCCGGGCGGTCCGTATAGATCGGGCGGCCCTGCGAATCGCGGGTCACGAAGACATCGGCGGCGTGGGTCGAGGCGCAGGCGAGCGTGGCGGCGACGAGCGTCAGGGCGATGCGGCGCATGCAGTGCTCCGTTCAGGGAGAGGAGACAGGGGTGGGGGGTCGGCCTGTTCGGCAGCCCGGGAGCCACGCGGTGCGTGACGGGCACGGCCCGGCCAGAGTCCGACTCCCCACCTCCTGCCCCCTCGGGTCACGGGACGATCGATTATGCGCCCTGTCGGGTCTCTGGAAACCGGAGCCACGTCAAGGATTGTGCAACGTGGCCGGACCGGTCGCGGGCGCGGCCCGGCCGCGTCAGTCGCCGAGCGCGGCCCGCAGGTGCGCGAGTTCCTCGTCGACCTGCGCGGAGGTCTCGCGCAACGCGGCGCCGTCGAGCCCGAGCCGGCGATACACGGGGGTGTTGCCGAGTGCCTGCTCGAGCGCCTCGGGCTGCCCGTGGTGGCGGGCCGCGAGCACGGCGACGATCAGCAGGTCGGGCAGGTCGGCGTGGCCAAGCTTGCAGCGGTCCGTCGCGTCCTGCTCGCCCACGGCCTCGCAGACGGGCTCGGGCAGGTCCCAGTTTTCGGCGATGGCCTTGCCGATGTGCGCCTGCCATTGCCGCATGAGCCCGTCGCGGGTCGTGCTGTCGGTGAACAGTGCCGAGTGGCGTTGGGCGCGTGAGAGAATGTAGACGCAGCCGACGTTGTGCAGCAGGCCGGCAAGCATCGCCTCGTCCGCGCCAGCCCCGCGGGTGCGCAGGGCGAGATGGCGCGCATGGGCCGCCACCAGAGTGCTGTCCTGCCACAACTGCGCGAGATGGTCGCGGATGTGCTGCAGCGAGTCCGCGGCGCGGAGCTGGGCGAGGGCATAGGCGAGCGCCGCGCTGCGCACGTGATCGTGGCCGATGCGCGTGACTGCGAAGGCGAGATCGGTGATCGGCCGCCCGCCGGCGGACAGTGCCGCCGAGTTCGCGAGCGCGAGCACGCGCAGCGTCAGGCCGGCGTCGGAGCCCAGGACCTGGGCGATGCGGGCGTTGGTGACACCCTCGTCACCGAGCACCTGCCGCACCCGCATCGCCACCTCCGGGTACGCCGGCAACTCGACGTGGCCCCTGGACAGTTCCGCGGCCAGCGACTGGACGAACGCGAACGATTCCTCGAAGCCGCTCGAGGTTTCAGCGACCAGGGTCGGTTTCGCCGGCTCGGGCGGCCGCGTCGCGGGCTGCCACTCCGTTGCGGCGTGCAAAGCTTCATCCCGTCTGGCCATGTGCGTGCTCAGCGGCTCCCTCCGCGTCCGGACGGATGCGGTTCCCGATGAGGTTGTCGGCCGGTCGCGGCCAAAGTTCAGTTGCGGGGTGCGTCACGGTCCGAAAAAGCGTGACGCACCGCACTCCCGTCGTTCCGGCTGGTGGTGACGTCCCGGTTCCGGGGGATCCGATGCGCCAGAGACGCCGGCAAGACGCATCCCTGCGGGCTCGGCACGGGCCATCCATGGCCCGTGACGCTCTGGCGCATCTGATCCCCCGGAACCGGGACGTCACCACGCTCAACGCTGGCGCCGCTGATGCCCGGAGCCTGACCGGCGCCACCAGCCGCAACGACGCAAGCACTCACGCCGATCAGTTGTACGCGCGCTCGCCGTGCGAGACCGTGTCGAGGCCTTCCCGCTCGGATTCCTCGGTGACCCGCAGGCCGATGACCACGTCGACGAGCTTGAAACCGGCCGCGGCCACGACGCCCGACCACACCAGCGCGGTCAGCACCCCCCAGAGCTGCGCGACGAACTGCGCGCCCATGTCGTAGGGGGCGACGGCGTCGGCGACGTAGTCGTAGACGCCCGTGCCGCCGAGCGCGGGGTCGCAGAACACCGCGGTCAGCAGCGCGCCGACGATGCCCCCGACGCAGTGCACGCCGAACACGTCCAGCGAATCGTCGTAGCCGAGCTTCATCTTGAGCCAGGCCACGGCGACCAGGCAGACGAGGCCCGCGACGACGCCGATGGCGATCGCGCCCATCGGCCCGACCCAGCCGCAGGCCGGCGTGACGGCGACGAGGCCGGCCACCGCGCCCGATGCGCCGCCGAGCATGGTCGGCGTGCCGCGGTGGATCCACTCGGCGAACGACCATGCCAGTGCCGCGGCCGCCGTCGCGAGGATCGTGTTGGCGAACACCATGCTGGTGAAGCCGTTCGCCTCGAGACCGGAACCGACGTTGAACCCGAACCAGCCGACCCACAGCAGCGAGGTGCCGATCATCACCATCGGCAGGTTGTGCGGCGGCATCGCGGTCGAGCCGTAGCCGATGCGCCTGCCGACCATCAGCGCACCGACGAGCCCCGCGATGCCCGCGTTGATGTGCACGACCGTGCCGCCGGCAAAGTCGAGCGCGCCCTTCTTGAACAGGAAGCCCGCAGTGGCCGTGGCGGCCTCGGCGGCCGCGGCGTCGGTGTACGCGTCGGGACCCGCCCACCACCAGACCATGTGCGCCATCGGCAGGTAGGCCGCGGTGAACCAGAACACCATGAAGGCGAGCACGGCGCCGAACCGGATGCGCTCGGCGAATGCGCCGACGATCAGACACGGCGTGATGCAGGCGAAGGTGAGCTGGAAAATGAACCAGGTGTATTCGGGGATGTAGACGCCCTTGCTGAACGTCGCTGCGACGGAACTCGTCGTGAGGCCACCCATGAACAGCCGGTCCAGGCCGCCGAGGAAGGCGGTCGGGCCCTGCGTGAACGCGAGGCTGTATCCGTAGAGCGCCCACAGCAACGCGACCAGGCAGAACGTCATGAAAACCTGCATCAGCAAAGACAGCACGTTCTTCGAGCGCGCCATGCCGCCGTAGAACAGGGCCAGTCCGGGCAGCGTCATGAGGATGACCAGCACGGTCGACGTCATCATCCACGCGGTGTCGCCCTTGTCGGGGACGGGTGTGTCCTGGGCGCCGGCCAGGGCGGGTGCGAGCACTGCGCCCAGGGCGGGCACGACGCTGGCCCAGGCGCGGCGTGTCGCGGCGGTCGAAGTCTTCACTGGCGTTCTCCTGTCGATGGGTCCGCGCGTGGGCGGCGTCGGTGGGCAACGGATGATCGGGCGGCACGCGTGACGCCGTGCCCGGGACCCTCGATGCAGAAACCATGCCACGGTCCGGCTCGACGCCGACGCGGCCATTCGTGACACGGGCATCGCGTCACTGCACCGCCTTGGGGCGGGTCGAGCGGTCCCTGCACCGATACACGTCGTCCACGGCAACAGCCGCGACTCGACGGGTGCCGGCGGCCGTTACACTAGCCGCCCGAACCTCATCACGGCCCCTTGCCCATGGCTTTCGACCCCCGGCTGATCGACGACCTCGCGCGCCGCCTCGCCGGCGCCGTCCCCGAAAACCTCGTCGCACTGCGCCGCGACCTCGAGCAGAATTTCAAGGGCGTGCTGCAGTCGCAGCTCGCGCGTCTCGATCTGGTCACGCGTGAGGAATTCGACGTGCAGGCGGCCGTGCTGCAGCGCACGCGCGAAAAACTCGGCGCGCTGGAGCGACGGCTCGCGCAGCTCGAGGAGCCCGCCTCAGGCGCCGTCCCGGCTTCCTGAGCGGTTGTTCAGCGAGCCGGCGAATGTCCGGCCGGAACGACCCGCCGGCCACTCATCGTGGGGATCGGGTGCGGCGAGGCGCCCGGCGGGCCGCAGGCGCGTCGTTGGCGCAATAGATCTGCTGCAGCAGCGCCATGACGCGCGTGACGGGGCCGCGCGGCAGCGAATAGAAGATCGATTGCGACTCGCGCCGGGTCTCGACCAGCCCGAACTCCCGCAGGACGCCAAGATGCTGTGACAGCGCCGACTGGCTGAGCTGCAGACGCTCGTGCAGTTCGCCAACCGCCAGTTCGCCGCCGAGGAGGTGGCACAGGATCAGCAGACGCTGCTCGTTGCCGAGCGTCTTCAGCAACTGTGCCGCGGCCGCGGCGTGCTCCTGCATCTCGCCGATGGCTGCGGGGTCGGGGGCGCGCGCGGTCGCTGGCTTGGCCATGGGCACGGTCGGGGACGGGTCCGCGCCAGTGTACCGGCGTAGACTAAATTAGCAAGAACTAATATGCTCCGACGCCCGGCCGCCGAGACCAGCGATGACCATGATTCTCCAGACCACTCCCGCCGAACTCCGTGACGGCCTCGCCCGCGGCGAGATCGTGCTGATCGACGTGCGCGAGACGCATGAATACGCCGCCGAGCGCATCCCCGGCGCGCTGCTGTATCCGCTGTCGACGTTCGACCCGGCGGCCGTGCCGGTGGTGCCCGGCAAGAAGCTGGTGATGCAGTGCGCGGCGGGCGGCCGCTCGATGCGCGCCGCGCAAGCCCTCGTTGCGCTCGAGGTGGGCGCAGTGCACAACCTCGACGGCGGCATCAACGCCTGGAAGAACCAGGGCCTGCCGCTGATCCGCACCCATCCCGCGACGGGCCAGGTGCTCGAGCACGGCGAGGTCTGACCCCTGTGACCACCTGGCCGGGGCCAACCACCCGGCCGGGGTCAGACCCCATCTCCGGTGGGGCCGGTGGGGTCTGACCCCGGCGGCCGGCCCGGCGGCAGGACGCGGCCGCGGTTCAGCAGATCCTGCGGGTCGAGCGCCTGTTTCAGCCGGCGCAGCAACGCGATTTCGGCGGGCGAGCGGCACTGCGACAGCCACGGCTGCTTTTCGAGACCGATGCCGTGCTCGGCCGAGACCGAGCCGCCGCGTGCCACCAGCGGTTCGTAGACGCAGCGCTCGATGCCGTGACGCGCCTGCGGGTCCGGCAGGCCGGTGACGACGATGTGCAGGTTGCCGTCACCCAGATGGCCGAACACGAAGCGGCGACAGGCGGGCCATTCGTGCCCGAGCCGCGTCACGACCGCGTCGACATAGGCCTCCATTTCGGGGATCGGCAGACTGACGTCGAACGTCACCAGCGGGCCGAGACGGAAGAAGCTCTCGACGTCGTCGCGCAGCGCCCAGAGTGCGTCACGCTGTGCCTCGGAGCTCGCGACGATCGCGTCGCTCACGAGACCGGTCTCGATGGCGGCGCCCACCGCTTCCTCGAACCGGGCCTGGTCGCTCTCGGGGTGACCGCCCGACGCTTCGACGAGCACGTAGTAGTCGTGATTCTGTGACAGTGGTGGCGTGCCCCGGGCCGGCGGTGTCGTCACGAACAGGTAGAACTCCTTCCACATGAGCTCGAACGCGCTCAGCGCACCGCCGAGCGCGCCATCGATGTGCTTCAGGAAACGTGTGACGTCGGTGAACGACGGGCAGGCGACCAGCGCCGTCTGGGTGCTGCGCGGCAGCTCGCGCAGGCGCAGGACCAGGCGCGTGACCACGCCGAGCGTGCCCTCGGTGCCGATGAAGAGCTGCTTCACGTCACCGGCGGCGTTGTTCTTGATCATGCGGTTCAGCGCGGGGATGACAGTGCCGTCGGCGAGCACCGCCTCGAGACCGAGCACCGAGTCGCGCGTCATGCCGTAGCGGATCACGCCGTTGCCGCCGGCGTTCGTTGCGACGCTGCCGCCGATCTGGGCCGAGCCGCGCGCGCCGAAATCGACGGGGTAGAGCAACCCGTGCCGGGCTGCCTCCTCCTGGACGCGCTGCAGCGGCACGCCGGCCTCGACGGTCATGGTGCGACCGACCGGATCGATCGACACGATACGGTGCATGCGCTCGAGCGACAGCGCGATCTCGTCGGGGCCCGCCTCGCAGCCGCGCACGAGGCCGGTCAGACCGCCGAACGTGACGACCGGTTGCCCGGCGGCACAGCACGTGGCGAGCACGCGCGAGACTTCGTCCGTGGTGCCGGGCCGCACGATGGCGCGCGCACGGCAGGGCTGGTGGTTCGCCCAGCTCGTGGCGCGCGCGGCGACGGCGGCCCCGGTGAGGACGTTGTCGGGACCCACGATGGCGGCGAGTCGTTCGAGCGGCATGGCGGATTCGCTCCTGGGCGGTCGGCGGGGCGTCACGGTGTCGTCAGCGTGGCGTCCCGGGTTGTGTCAGCCGCGCGGCCACCGCGTCGAAGGCTCCGCACAGACTTGCGACCTGACGTGTCGTCGTCGTCGGGCAGACGAGCATCATGTTGTGGAACGGCGCGATCAGGCAACCGCGGTTGAGCAACGCCAGGTGAATCGCCCGCTCGAGCGCGGGCGCATGGGCGCGCCCCGCTTCGGCGCCGTTACGCAACGGCCCCGGCGCGCAGACGAATTCGACCCGCGCACCGGCGCGCACGACGTGCCACGGCAGCCGGCGTGATTCCACGACGGTCTGCAGCCCCGATGCGAGCTGCGCGGCCAGCCGTTCCATGTGCGCGTACGCATCTTCGGTCATGACCTGTTCGAGCGTCGCCCGCAGCGCGGCGAGCGCCAGCGCGTTGGCCGAGAGCGTGGTGCCCATGCCCGAGTGGCCCGGTGCCGACTGCGCCCGCACGAGGTCGAGTCGATGCGCCACCTCGTCCGTGAATCCCCAGACGGCGGCCGCCACGCCGCCGGCCACCGGCTTGCCGAGCACGAACAGGTCAGGTTCGAGATCGTGGGCGCGCGTGTAGCCGCCGGGACCGGTCGAGATCGTGTGCGTCTCGTCGATCAGCAGCAGCGTCCCCGCCGCCCGCGTCAGCCGGCGCAGCGCGGCGTGGAAGCCGGGCTCGGGCAGCACCATGCAAGAGTTCGTCATCACGGGCTCGCTGATCACGCAGGCGACGTCGCCGTGGGCGAGTTCCCCGCGCAGCGCGTCGACGTCGTTGAATTCCACGACGCGCGCGAGCTGCGTGAGGTCCGCGGCCTGCCCGAGCAGGCCAGGGCGATGCACCGGCCGCCCGTCGCCGAGCCGCACGAAGGTCTCGTCGACGGTGCCGTGGTAGCCGCCGTTGAAGACCAGGATCTTCGCTCGCCCCGTCACGGCCCGGGCCACGCGCAACGCGAACCGGTTGGCGTCGGTCGCCGTCGTCGTCACCTGCCATTGCGGCAGGCCGAAGCGTTCGACGAGCAGCCGCCCGACCGCGATCGCGTCCTCGGTCGGCAGCATGCAGGTGAGACCGCGCCGCACCTGCCGCGCGATCGCCTCGGCCACGGGCGCGGGCGAATGGCCGAACATCGCGCCGGTGTCACCGAGACAGAAGTCGGCGTAGTCGTGGCCATCGACGTCGCGCAGCACGGCACCCTGCGCGGATTCGACCACGAACGGCCAGGGCATCGGCCAGTCGCGCATCCAGTGCATGGGCACGCCGTCGTAGAAGCCCGCGATGCCAGACCCGGCGAGCGCGAACGAGCGCGGGTGCGCGGCGACGTAGCGTTCCGTCTCCGCCTCGAACAGGCGGGCGATGCGCGCGGGCGAGATGCCGCCCAGGGTGCGGTCCTGCATGGATCGATTCACGCGTCGGGGTTGCGTCGGAGTCTGTCGCAGCGTCCCACGGATGTCGCGTGGCGTCAGCCCAGGCGCACCGGCAGCCGGCTCCAGCCGCCGAGCGGATAGGTCTCCCGCACGGGTTCGGCGTCCGGCGCGAACGTCACGCGCGTCGTCGACCGCAGCAGCGTGCGCACGGCGACGACCAGTTCGAGCGTGGCGAGCGGCCGGCCCGGGCAGGCGTGGATGCCGATGCCGTAGACCAGGTTGCGTGGCGCGTTTTCGCGTGGCCGGTACGCGTCCGGATCGCCAAATACGGCCTCGTCGCGATTGGCCGAGGTCCAGTTCAGGTAGAGCCTCGTGCCGGGCTCGATTGCAAATCCGGCGACGCGGGCCGCCCGGGTCGACACCCGCCGGTTGGCGAGGAACGGGTCGTCGATCCGCAGCATCTCGTCGATGGCCGCCGGCAGCTCCTCGGGATGCGCCCGCAGCGTCGTCTGCACCTCGGGACGCGTCGCCAGGAAGTGGACGGCGACGCCGAGCGCGGCCGCGATCGAGCCGAGGTCGCCGGCCGTCCAGTTGCGCAGGATCGATACGACGTCGGTATCCGACAGGCGTTGGCCGTCGACGACGGCCTGCAGCAGTTCCGTCGTCGGATCCTGCGGCGCCGCCTTGTCCAGCGTGCGACGACGCCCGCTCTGCGTCGCGACCAGGGCGTCGAAGGCGGTGGCCACGGCGGCCGTCCGCGTGCGATCCGCCGAGCGCACGGCCGCGCGATTCTCGTTCATCCACGCGAGCAGATCCTTCTCCAGGCCGTGCCAGCCCAGCCACTCGACCTGGGCGCGCACGGCGTAGGGAAACCCGAAACCGGTGACGGCATCGACGGGGACGCCGCGCGGCAGTACGGCCACGGCGTCACGGGCGACGGCCTCGAGGCGCCGCTCGAGCGCCTGCATGCGCGCGGCCGTGAAGAACGGGTCGATGACGGCCCGCCACGCGGTGTGTTCGGGCGGGTCGAGGCTGTTGGGCACCTGGCGATGCATCGAGGCCGCCGAGGAGAACGTCTCCGGATCCATGGCCGTCGCGACCACGTCGGCGTGCCGGAACAGCGTGACGCCACCCGCCGAACGGGCGAGGGGGCACGCGGCCCGCTGGCGGTCGTAGCTCCGCCGCGGATCGGCTCGCAGAGCGTCGGACAACGGGTTCCACGGCGGAATCGAAGCGCTCACCGCGGCATCTTCGCACAGCGGCGCGGTTGACGCTTCGCGCAGCCCCGTGGATACTTTGATGCACGATGAGCTCGCATGCCGCATCTGGCCTCGATGGCCGCGGGTGGTGGCGCCACTCCCAGGAGTGGGCCGGGCGCGTTCGTCAGTAGATTCGTTCGCAGGATTCCAGGACCCATCTCCGCGAGCCACCGGGGGATGGGTCTTTTGTCGTCTGTCCCCCGGATCTCCGCGACCGAGGAGCCGTGAGTGACGACGACTTCATTCGACATCGCCGCCGATCTCGACACCCCGGTGTCGGCCTACCTGAAGCTCAAGCCGTTCCGGCCGCGCTTTCTGCTGGAAAGCGTCGAGGGCGGCGAGCGTCTCGCGCGCTATTCGTTCATCGGTATCGGCGACTGCCTCGAGTACCGGCTCGACGCCGACGGGCTGGTCGTCAACGGCCAGCACGGGCCGCGTCCGGCCGGCCAGGCCGCGCTGCTCGCGAGCCTGCGCGAGGCCCTGTCGCGTGCGCCCAAGCCCGCGACGGAATGTGACGGGTTCCCGCTGCACGGCGGGCTGGTCGGCGTCGCGAGCTACGACCTCGTGCGGTATTTCGAGCGGCTGCCGGCGCAGGCACGCCGCGACGACGACGCGCCCGACGCGCATTACGTCGCGCCGCGATCGCTGCTCGTGTTCGACCACCTCACGCGGCGGGCGGCGTTGCTCCATGCGGGATCGGAGCCGGAGCGCCTGTCGCTGCGACGCGAGGTCATCCGCGCGCTGCGCGGCGGCCTGTCGGGCCCGGCCTGGCAGCCGAAATTCAGCCCGCCGCAAGCGAGCCTGTCGGAGACCGAGTTCCTGCAGAACGTGGCGCGCACGCAGGAGTACATCGCCGCCGGGGACGTCTACCAGCTGGTGCTCTCGGTGCGGTTCGCGGGCCGTTGCGACATCGACCCGTTCGAGGCCTATCGCGCCCTGCGCCTGCTCAACCCGTCGCCGTACATGTACTACTGCGAGCTGGGCGAGCGCACGGTCGTCGGCTCCTCGCCCGAGGCGCTGGTCAAGCTGCACGGTGGCGAGGCGCAGATGCGGCCGATCGCCGGCACGCTGCCGCGCGGCGTCGACGAGGGCGAGGACCGCGAGAACGAGGCGCGGCTGCTCGCGGACCCGAAGGAGAACGCCGAGCACGTCATGCTCGTCGACCTCGCGCGCAACGACCTCGGCCGCGTCGCGCAGGCCGGCAGCGTGCACGTCGCGCCATACCGGTCGATCGAGCGCTACAGCCACGTCATGCACATCGTGAGCGGCGTCAACGGCCGGCTCGCACCCGGCAGGGACGCGTTCGACCTGTTCGCCGCCGCATTTCCGGCGGGCACGCTGGTCGGCGCGCCGAAGGTCCGCGCGATGGAGATCATCGACGAGCTCGAGCCCGTGCGGCGCGGCTTCTACGGCGGCACCGTCGGCTATTTCGGTCACGGCGGCGACATGGATCACGCGATCGCGATCCGCACCATGGTGTTCCACGGCGACACCTACAGCTTCCAGGCCGGCGCCGGCATCGTGGCCGACAGCGTGGCCGCCAACGAGTACCGCGAGGTGTTCGCGAAGAGCGCCGCGCTGCGCCGGGCGCTCGAGATGGCGCGGGAGGGACTGTGATGACGGCGACTGTCTCGAAGCCGCGGCTGCTGCTGGTCGACAACTACGACAGCTTCACCTACAACCTCGTGCAGGCGTTCCTCGTGCTCGGCGCGGACGTGCTCGTGCACCGCAACGACGCAATCACGGTCGAGGCGGCGCTCGCGCTCGAGCCGACACACCTCTGTATCTCGCCGGGTCCCGGCACGCCGCGCGATGCCGGCGTGTCGATGGCCATGATCCGCGCTTTCGCGGGCCGGATCCCGGTACTCGGCGTCTGTCTCGGGCACCAGTCGATCGTCGAGGTGTTCGGCGGCGAGGTCGTGCGGGCCGGCCGGCTCATGCACGGCAAGACCTCGCCGGTGCACCATGACGGCCGCGGTGTGTTCGTCGACGCGCCGCAGCCGCTGCAGGTCGGTCGCTACCACTCGCTGATCGCGCGGCCCGGATCGCTGCCGGCGACACTCGAGGTGACGGCGCGTACGACCGAAGGCGAGATCATGGGCGTGCGTCACCGCGAGCTCGCCGTCGAGGGCGTGCAGTTCCATCCCGAGAGCGTGCTGACGCCCGACGGGCCGCGGCTCATGGGCAACTTCCTGCGGTTTTGCGGCGGCGGCCGCACGGCCTGACGAGGGCGCGCCGATGACCGGACTCCGCGACACGCTCGAACGGCTGCTCGAGCGGCAGAACCTGGCCGAGGCCGAGGCGGCCGCGCTGCTCGTCGCGTTGACCGACGCGTCGCTGGCCCCGGCCATGGCCGGTGCGCTGCTCGCGGCGCTGCGTTCCAAGGGTCTCACGGCCGACGAGGTCCGCGGCTTTGCGTCGGCGATGCGGCAGCTCGCGCGACATCCGTCGCTACCATCCGGCCCGCCCGCGATCGACATCGTCGGTACCGGCGGTGATGCGTCCGGCAGCTTCAACCTGTCGACGGGCTCGTCGCTGCTCGTGGCGGCCATGGGCGTGCGCGTCGTCAAGCACGGCAACCGTTCGGTGTCGAGCCGCTCGGGCAGCGCCGACCTGCTCGAGTGTCTCGGTCTGCCGCTGCCGCTCGACGAGCAGCGCGCGGGCGCCTGTCTGGCCGCGACCGGGTTCACGTTCCTGTTCGCACCGCACTATCACCCGGCGATGAAGGAAGTCGCACCGGTGCGCCGCGCGCTCGGCGTGCGTACGGTGTTCAACCTGCTCGGCCCGCTGACGAATCCCGCGGCGCCGCCGTTCGGGCTGATCGGTGCCTACAGCCGCGATGCGGCGCGGTTGATGGCAGAGACGCTCGCCGGCATGCCGATCGAGCGCGTGTTCGTCGTGCACGGCGAGCCCGGCTGGGACGAGCCGACGCCTTGCGGCAGGTTCGAGCTCTACGACGTGCGGCCCGGCCGCGTCGAGCGCAGCCAGCGCGACCCGCTCGACCACGGGCTGGCGCGCTGCTCGCCGCACGACCTCGCGGGCGGCGAT
>JAYRRR010000048.1:0-7363 GCA_041910015.1 Steroidobacteraceae bacterium | reverse complement strand
GCGGCAGCGGCGATGGCGCCCGCGAGCCTGGCGGATCGTCGTCCGGCGAACGCCCATGAGGTTCGATACGTCGCCCGCGCCGCACGTCATCGCCGGCTACACGGTGCCGCGCGTGATGTTTCAGGTGCTGCTGGCGCTGCTCCCGGTCGGCATCGTGCAGGTCGCGCTGTTCGGCCCCGGCCTGCTGTTGCAGCTCGCCGTGGCCTGCGTCGCGGCGCTGGCCTGCGAAGCGGCAGCGCTCGCGATGCGCCAGCGGGACGCCCTGCCCGCGCTGCGCGACGGCAGCGTGCTCGTCACGGCGTTCCTGCTGGCCTTTTCAGTGACACCGCTGTTGCCGTGGTGGCTCACGGCGCTGGGCACAGCCTTCGCGGTCCTGCTGGGCAAGCACGTCTTCGGCGGACTGGGGCAGAACCCCTTCAATCCCGCCATGGTCGGTTACGCCGTGCTGCTCGTGTCGTTTCCGGTCGAGATGACGCGCTGGCCCGTGCCGCTCGATGCCACCGGCGCCGGCGACTGGAACTCGCTCGCTCGCCTGACCCTGCGGTGCTTCTACGGTGGCCCCGTGCCAGCGGGCGAGTGGGACGTCTACACCGGCGCCACGGCGCTCGATTCGATCCGCAACGGCCTCGAACTGCGGTACACGATGGGAGAACTGCTGGCCCGCGGCGACACGGTGGGCCTGCTCGGCGCGCGCGGCTTCGAGTGGATCAACGTCGCGGCGCTCGCGGGCGGCCTCTATCTGCTGGCGCGCGGCATCGTCCGCTGGCACATCCCGGCCGCCGTGCTCGGCGGACTGCTGCTCCCGGCCCTGGTGGCGCATGCGCTCGACCCCGGCGCCGGCCTGGGCCCGCTCGCGCACGCATTCTCCGGCGCGACCATGCTCGGCGCATTCTTCATCGCGACCGACCCGGTCTCCGCGGCGACGAGCGACCTGGGGCGACTGTGGTACGGCGCCGGCATCGGCGTGCTGGTCTGGACAATCCGCAGCTGGGGCGGCTACCCCGACGGATTCGCGTTCGCCGTGCTGCTCATGAACCTGGCGGCGCCACTGCTCGACCGTTACACCATGCCGAGGATCCATGGCCGACCGCGCGGATGAACGGTCGCTGTGGCGCGCGGCACGCGCGGCCATCCTCCTGGCCGCGGTCGCCGTTGCCGGGTTCGGTCTCGTGGCACTCGTGCACGAGGCGACACGCGACGACATCGCCGCAGCGGCCCACGCCCGCCAGCTCGCACGCTTCCGCGAGGTGCTGGCCGCCACGCGGTTCGACAACGACATGCTGGCCGACGTCGTCGAGTTGCGGGATCCAGAACTGCTCGGCACGACTGCCCCCGCGCACGCCTGGCGCGCGCGCCTGGCGGGCCGACCCGTCGCCGTCGTGCTCGAGGCGGTCGCGCCGGGGGGCTACTCCGGCCCCATCGAGCTGCTCGTCGCGATTGCACCCGACGGCAAGCTGATCGGCGTACGCGTCACCGGACACCACGAGACGCCCGGACTCGGCGATGCAATCGAGACGCACAGGTCCAACTGGATCGAGCGCTTCCGGGGCAGGTCGCTCGGCGACCCACCGCCCGCGCGCTGGAAAGTTCGCAAGGACGGCGGCGACTTCGACCAGTTCACCGGTGCGACGATCACGCCGCGCGCCGTCGTCGGCGCCGTGTCGAACGCCCTCGCCTGTTTCACGCGGCACCGCGCCGAACTGCTCGCACCGCCCGCTACAATCGTGCCGCCATGACACCGGGCGCCATCCTCCGCAACGGCCTCGTCACGCAGAATCCGGGCCTCGTGCAGTTGCTCGGGCTCTGCCCGCTGCTGGCCGTCAGCACGTCGCTCGGCAGCGGGCTCGGGCTGGGGCTCGCGACGCTCGCCGTGCTCGTCGCCAGCAACGCGGCCGTGGCGGTCGTCGGCCGCTTCCTGCCGGCCGAGATCCGCATCGCGGTGTTCGTGCTGCTGGTCGCCTCGCTCGTCACCGCGGTCGAACTTGCACTGGCCGCGTGGGTTCCCGGACTGCATGCGGCACTCGGCATCTTCCTGCCGCTGATCGTCACGAACTGCCTGCTGCTCGCGCGCGCCGAGGGGTTCGCGTCGCGGCAGCCGCCACATCTCGCGGCGCTCGACGGATTCGCGATGGGCGCCGGCTTCCTGCTCGTGCTGGTCACGCTGGGCAGCGTGCGCGAACTGCTGGGGCACGGCAGCGTGGGCGGCGACATCCACTCGCTGCTCGGCTGGCCGGCACCGGTCGGCGTGACCGTGTTCGACGGACGGCACGGCCTGCTGCTCGCCATCCTGCCGCCCGGCGCCTTCATCCTGCTGGGACTGCTGCTCGCGCTGCGCCAGTGGCATCGTGCACGTCGCGCGGCCACGACGAGCGAACCGGCGCCGGCCACGACGCCCGGGGCAGCGCGGGCATGAACAAGACGCAGATCCGCGAGCTGTTCGAGCGCTTCGCGGCGCTCGATCCCGAACCGGTGACGGAACTCGAGCACGGCTCGCCGTTCGAGCTGCTCGTCGCCGTGATCCTGTCGGCGCAGGCGACCGACAAGGGCGTCAACCTCGCCACGCACCGCCTGTTCCGGGTCGCGAACACTCCGCAGGCAATCCTCGCGCTCGGGCCGGCAGGCCTCGCGGAACACGTGAAGACCATCGGCCTGTATCCGACCAAGGTGAAGAACATCCTCGCGACCTGCCGCATCCTGGTGGAGCGTCACGGCGGCGAGGTGCCGCGCGACCGCGCCGCGCTCGAGGAACTGCCCGGCGTCGGCCGCAAGACCGCCAACGTGGTCCTCAACAGCGCGTTCGGCGAGCCGACGATGCCGGTCGACACGCACATCTTCCGCGTCGCCAACCGTCTCGGACTCGCGACCGGCACGAACGTGCGCGAAATCGAGGACCAGTTGCTGCGGCGCGTGCCGCCGGAATACCTGCGCAATGCCCACCACTGGCTGCTGCTGCACGGCCGCTATATCTGCAAGGCGCGCGTTCCGGAGTGCCCGCGCTGTCCCGTCGTCGACCTGTGTGCCTACCCGGACAAGACGCTGCCACCGCCGTCGACGCTGCCGCTGCGACGGGCCCGGGCCCCGCACTGATGCCGTTCTTCCACGACCAGAGCCGCCGCTCGCTGCGACGCATGTACGTCGAGGCATGGCGCAAGCACCGCGAGTCGCTGCCGGTCGAACCGGTCGAGGACCAGATCATCCGGGTCGTCGCGCTGCATCCGGAATACGCCGGCCTGCTCGAAGCGGGTGACGAGGCGCTCGATCGCGATTACACGCCCGAGGGCGGGCAGACCAATCCATTCCTGCACATGGGCCTGCACCTCGCCGTGCGCGAGCAGGTGGCCACGAACCGGCCTGCGGGCATCGTCGACGCGCACTGCGCGCTGCTCACGCGGCTCGGCGACCCGCACCAAGCCGAGCACGCGATGATCGAGTGCCTCGGCGAGGCGCTGTGGCAGGCGCAACGCTCGGGTCGCGCGCCGGACGAGGCCGCCTATCTCGAAGCCCTGCGACGACGCGCCGCGACGCCGCGCACGTGACGCGCCTCAAGCGTCACCAGTCCATGGGCTGCCCGACGAGGGCCTCGAGGTCCGCGTTGTCGGCCGCAAAATGCTCGCGCAGGCGCACTGCGGTCGCGGCGGACATCGGCGGGTACCGGCGCGCATTGCGCGGCTCGAGCCGGACGTGCGGCAGCGGCGGCAGGTCGAGGAACGCGAGCGTGCGGTTCAGCGCGGCCATGGGGTCCGCCGCGAGGTCTTCGAAGCGCAGCACCAGCAGGCTGGCGCGCGGATAGAACTGCAGCCAGCGTCGCAATTGCACCGCGTAACGTCCCCGCGCGAGATAGCTGAAGTGCTGGTGGGCGGCGCTCTGCCCGATTTCGCCGCGCGCGAGCCTCTGCTCGGCGTCGCCGAGCCGGTCGGGTTCCGCCGCGATCGCGTCCTCGAACGACAGCCACTCGCGCCGCTTGTCGTGCTCGTGCCAGTAGTGCGAATAGGCGCGGCGCACCGGATCGCGCAGCAGTGCGATGAGTTTCGCCTGCGACAGCAGCGCGTGCGCACGCGCCGGTGCGCAGGGGTGAAGCAGGTAATACGGGCTGCTGTCGACGTTGAGCCCCGGCTCGCCCGTCTTGCCGAAGTTGGCCCGGTACCACAACTCGCCGCGGTCGTGATTCACGTCGAAGTAGTGCACTTCCTTGCGCAGCGGCGCGATCACCTGCGGGTGCTGCGTGAGGTAGCCGTGCAGCGAGCTCGTGCCGCACTTCATCCCGCCGATGATCAGCGCGCCAGGCAGCGCACGCTCGTCGCGCAAACGCCACTGCAGCTCGATGCGGCGGCCGGTCTCGAGCAGGCCGAGCCACCGCAGCGTCCGGGTCAGCGTCGCGTGCATCTCGTTCGCTTTCCGTTCGCCCGCGTCGTCAGCGGCCGGCATCCTTCCTGGGCGCGGCCCGACGCGAAACGTAGAGGTCCGTGATCGATCCGTCGAACACCTCTGCCGCCATGGCGACGGTTTCGGACAGCGTCGGGTGCGGATGGATCGTGAGGCCGACGTCCGCGGCGTCCGCGCCCATCTCGATCGCCAGCACGACCTCGGAAATCAGCTCGCCCGCGCCCGTGCCGACGATGCCGCCACCGACGACGCGATGGGTCTGCGGGTCGAACAGCAGCTTCGTGAGGCCTTCGTCGCGGCCGATGGCGAGAGAGCGGCCGCTCGCGGCCCAGTGGAACGTGGCCTTTTCGTACGGCGTGCCCCGCTGCTTCGCATCGGTCTCGGTGAGACCGGCCCAGGCGATCTCCGGGTCCGTATAGGCGACCGCGGGAATCGCGCGGGCGTCGAAATGACGCCTGTGACCCGCGATCACCTCGGCCGCCACCTTCGCCTCGTGCGTCGCCTTGTGCGCGAGCATCGGCTGGCCGACGATGTCGCCGATCGCGAAGATGTGCGGCACGTTGGTGCGCTGCTGCCGGTCGACGATGACGCAGCCGCGCTCGTCGACGGCAACACCGGCGGCCTCGCAGCCGAGACGCCTGCCGTTCGGCGTCCGCCCGACCGCGACCAGCACCTTGTCGTACACCTGCGGCCCGGGCGCCTTCTCGCCTTCGAACGTGACCCCCAACCCCTCGGCGAGCGCCTCGACCTTCGTCACCCGGGTGCGCAGCAGAATCGATTCATACTGTCTTGCGATGCGCTTTTCGAGCGGCCGGACGAGGTCCCGGTCGCAGCCCGGCATCAGGCCGTCGGTCAGCTCGACGACGGTGACGCTGACGCCGAGCGTCGCGTACACCGTGGCCATCTCCAGGCCGATGATGCCGCCGCCGATCACGAGCATGCGCCTGGGCAACTCGAGCTCCAGCGCACCCGTGGAGTCGATGATGCGCGGATCGTCGGGCAGGCCCGGCAGGCGCAGCGACTCCGAGCCGGCCGCGATGATGCAGTGGCCGAACGTCACGTCGCGCGTGGAACCGTCGTCGGCCGCGACCCGCAGCGCGTGATCGTCGGCGAAGGTCGCGACGCCCCGCAGCACCGTCACCTTGCGCTGCTTCGCCAGCGACGCGAGGCTGTGCGTCATCCGACCGACCACCTCGTCCTTCCAGCCGCGCAGCTTCGCCGTGTCGATCCGTGGCGGCCCGAAGGAAACGCCGTGCTTTTCCATCGCCCGCGCGTCCTCGATGACCTTCGCGGCATGCAGCAAGGCCTTGGACGGGATGCAGCCGACATTGAGGCAGACGCCGCCGAGCGTCGGTCCGCGCTCGACGAGCGCGACCTTCAGGCCGAGGTCGGACGCACGAAACGCCGCCGTGTACCCGCCCGGGCCCGCGCCGATGACGACCACGTCGTGGTCGTACGTCGGGCTCGACGACGCCGACGCGGTGGTGCCCGGTCGCTGGCCGATCTTCAGCGGCTCGACGGGAATCGTCGACAGATAGGGCTCGCCGCCATACGGCTCTGCCTGACGCGGGTGCGGGGCAGCCGGCGCCGGCACCTCCTCGGCCTCGATCTGCGGCGCACCGGCGAGTTCCATGACCATCGTGCCGGTCGCCACCTTGTCGCCCGGCTGGATCAGGATCTTCGCGATGACGCCCCGCATGGGCGACGGCACCTCCATCGTCGCCTTGTCGCTCTCGAGCGTCACAAGCGGCGTGTCCTTTTCGACCGTGTCGCCCACGCGCACCAGCAGCTCGACGACCGACACTTCCGCCGTGGTGCCGAGGTCTGGCAGCCGGATCTCGCGCGTGGGTGTGCCCGGCGGCTTCGCGCCGCGGCCCACGGTGCTCACGGGATCGCCCTCAGCAGGCCGTCGACGTTCGCGAGCGCCTCGGCCAGGAACGACGTGAAGCGCACGGCCGCCGCGCCGTCGATGACGCGGTGGTCGTACGACAGCGACAGCGGCAGCATCAGGCGCGGCACGAAGCCGCCGTCCCGGTAGACGGGCCTGTGCGCCGACCGGGACACGCCGAGGATCGCCACCTCGGGCGCGTTGATGATCGGCGTGAACGCCGTGCCGCCGATGCCGCCCAGGCTCGAGATCGTGAAGCAGCCGCCCTGCATCTCGGCCGCCGACAGCTTGCCGGCGCGGGCCTTTTCGCTGAGCTCGGCGAGATCGCGCGCGAGCTCGAACACGTCCTTGCGGTCCGCATCGCGCACGACCGGCACGACCAGGCCGTGCGGCGTGTCCGCGGCGAAACCCACGTGCACGTATTTCCGGTACACGAGTTCGCCCGCTTCGGCATCGAGCGCCGCGCAGAAAAGCGGGAACTTCTGCAGAGCCTGCACGCACGCGCGCATGACGAACGCGAGCGGCGTGAGCTTGAGGCCACGCTCGCTGGCCTGGCCCTTGAGGTTCGCGCGCGCCTGCTCCATGTCGGTGATGTCGGCTTCGTCGAACTGGGTGACGTGCGGCACGTTGACCCAGCTCGCGTGCAGGCGTGGACCGGAGATCTTCTGGATGCGCGAGAGCGGCCGGCGCTCGACGGGCCCGAACGAGCCGAAGTCGACGGCGGCGACCCTCGGCAGCGCGCCGCCGCCCGCCGGTGCGGTGCCGCCCCCGGTCGCCAGCGCGCGCTTGACCCAGCCTTTCACGTCCGCGTCGGTGATGCGGCCCTTGTCGCCCGTGCCCTGCACCCTGGCGAGGTCGACACCCAGCTCGCGCGCGAGCTTGCGAATCGACGGGCTCGCGTGGGCGCGCGAGAAGCCGGGCTCGTCGATCAGCGCCCCGGTTGCCGGTGCGGATCCGGACGGCGTGCCTGGTGCCCGCGCGGAGACCGGCGGCATGGCAGGCGCCGGAGCGGCCTGCAGCGACGGCTCGGCCGCCACCGCACGCGCGGGCTGAGCCACCGGCGCAGCCTCTTCCGTGCCCGCGGCGGCTTGC
>JAYRRR010000047.1:0-2403 GCA_041910015.1 Steroidobacteraceae bacterium | reverse complement strand
GTCATGCCGAGCTGCCGGCCCGGGTGCGGCGCCCAGGCGAGGATCCGCTCGATCGGGACGCCTGCAAGGTGGAGAACCTCGTGCGGTCCGGCGACGTTGGTCATCACGATGCTGGCCTTGCGGCCGAACAGGTCGTTGGAGAAGTCCTCCAGCAGCTTGGGGCCGCGCCCGAGCAGGCTGAGCAAGGCCTTGGTGGCCAGCGGCTCGGGCGAGCGCTTGAGCTCGTCCATGCGTGCCTTGGTCAGCGCGAGGCGATGGTCGGCGCGCGCCCTGGTCACGGCCAGATCGAGCAGCACCAGCCCGAACTCGTTGCCCAACTGGCCGATGCGCTCGGGCGGACGCAGGTCGACCGGCACCATCGCCCGCAGCGTCGTGTGGTCGACGTCGACGCCGCGCCCTTTGAGGTAGGTGCGCAGCGCACCGGTCACCACGGCCACCAGAACGTCGTTGACCTTGGCGTCGTAGCGCCTGCCGATCCCCTTGATGTCGCCAAGGGGAAATGGCTTCGACCAGGACACACGCTTGCCCGGCGCGAAGTCGCCCTTCAGCGGCGAAGGGGGATCGTCGGCACGCAACAGCTCGGTCACCAGCATGCCCGCCCCGGCGGCGAATGCCGTCGCGTCGCGGGCCAGCTCGGTGATCAAGTCGATCGCGGGTGCGAACAGTCCATTGCCGGCTCGGGCACCGATGCTCGCTCCACGGGCACGCGGGGGTGGCGGCGGCTTTGCCCCCGGTGCGGGGTCGAAGAGCCGCTGGATCACCGTCATCATTGCGGTGCCGTCGGCCATGCAGTGGTGGCAACGCGTGATCAGGGCGCTGCCGCCCTCGACGTCGTCAACCACATGCACCTGCCACAGCGGCAGCGCATGGTCCAGGGGCATGCTGGCGATGTCGCTGACCAGGCGCATCAGTGCCGCCTCGTCGTGCGGCGCGGGCAGCGCGATGTGGTGCAGGTGCTGGTCGATGTCGAAGTGCGGGATGTCTTGCCAATGCGGCGTGGCCATCGGAAAGCCGGCCTCGACGACGCGCTGGCGGAAACGGTCGAAGCTCGTTATGCGCTCGCTGTAGAGCTTGCGCACCCGGTCGAAATCGAGCGGCTTCCTGGTCAGCACGACACCCATCGTGATGGCCAGGTTCGCCGGGCCGTCAATGTGGAACCAGGCCGCATCGGCGGCCGACATGGCGTACGTCTTCATCATCGTTTCTCGATCCCGTCACGTCATGCGGCCGGCAAGGGCGAGCATCCGCGTCGGGGGTTGGCAGGAAAGGAAATCCACGGTCACCATAGTAAGCCAGTGCGCCGCCGTCAAGCGTCCGGGTTGCGAAACGGGAAAAGCCTGTCGCGCACGATCTGATCACCCCGGAGTCCGGCACGAGATGTTCATGGCATGTCCGGTTCGCGTCTCCGTTGCCGCCGACGACCGCGAACATGGCCCCCGGAGCCTTCATGCGGCCCGGAAGCGCCAGCTAGGGGCGTGCGCGCAACCTTGCCTGCGTCACGCGACCGGCATGCGTCCGTGGTTGCGCCAGCGAACGCGACACCAGCCAATCCGCCGATCTCTCCCATACCGCCGCCTGCGCTCCGCTGCCGAGGATGACTCCCATGTGCCCGCCTGGAGCAAGCTCGAAGGTCTTGTCCTTCGCGTTCACGAGGTCGAGGATGCCGCGCGCGGTCGACGCCGGCACCAGGACGTCGCTTTCACCGGCAAACACCAGCATTGCGGAGCGAATCCTGCGGAAACGCGAGATCTTCCGGCCCACGTCGATCTCGCCGGCGGCGAGTCTGTTGTCGAGAGCGACCTTGACCACGAAATCCTGCAGCACCCCTGCAGGGTAGGAGAGCATGTTGTTCAGGTAGTTCGACGTCGTGCTGTGCGACTCGACGAACTCGCGGTCCCAAAGGTTGGTGATCAGATCCCAGTAGGTCGTCACGCTGCCAATGGGGTCGGTGAGCTTGAAAGCCAGCGTCGTCACCCAGCCAGGCGTGTGCAACTTTTCCGGGTTCATCGCGAGCAGGCGAAAGTCGGTGTACTTGCGGATCAACGTTGCCGGTGTATTGAGGGCCTGGGCCACGCCGGCCACGATGCCGCCACCGCGCATGTCGATGGGACTGGCGACGGTGACGATGTTGCGGATGCCCGCGTTACCCTGCAGTCCGGCGTGAATCAGGGAAAGCAGGCCGCCCATGCACCACCCCATCAACGAAACCTCGTCGACACCACTGTGCGCACGAACGGAAGCCAGCGCCTCCCCCATCATGCGGTCCGCGTAGTCCTTGATGTTGAGCCTGGCGTGGCGCCGTCCCGGCTTGCCCCAGCAGATGAGATAGACCTTGAAGCCGCGGGCGGTCATGTAGCGCACGAGGCTGCGATTGGGCATCAGGTCGAAGGTCTCGGTCGTGAC
>JAYRRR010000046.1:0-1726 GCA_041910015.1 Steroidobacteraceae bacterium | reverse complement strand
GTGGCTGTGGTGGCGCTCATGGGCTGGCGCGTCACGCGCTGGCACGACGCCTACGCGGCCCTGCCGGGCCTCCGGGACGCGCTCGCGCGCGAGGAGGCATGCGAGGAGGGGTCGCAGTGTGCGGACCGCGTGGCGGCCCTCGTAGCGCGTCAGGAACAAGCCACCAGAGAGGCAATCGCAGTCTATGAGCAAGAACTGGCGGACATTCGCAATCGCCCCCCTGTGCGCCGGGTTATTCGGGTGTGCCCCGATCCAGGTGACGTGCGTGTTCCCGGCACCGCCGCCGGAACTGATGGAACCGCCGCCCCCGGTGGCATCATTTCAGGACCGATTGAGTTCGATACTCAGCCCATATTTGACCTCGCCCGCGAAGCCGACGAAGTAGCGGCCAGATTGCGAGCGTTGCAGGGCTGGAATCAGGCGCTCAGTACCCAGCCAAAGAAGTAAACCGCCGCCGCGCACCCCGCAATCGCGACCGCCACCCCGATCCAGCCGCTGATCGTCGTCGGGCGTTTCATGGCTTGCGCGACAGGTGGGCGTCGAGGCGGGCCGCCTCCGGTTTCAGATATCGCTTGAGCGCGGCGAAGGTTTCGGCAGCAAGATCCAAGTCAGCCCGAGTTCGCGAGCCACCCTCAGCGATAAGACGAACAGGCGAATAGCAGGCGCTAAGTATTTGCTCGGCTTCAACTAACCCCCGCTCGGCGTTCTCAGCCCGCGCCACGATCAGGGCGCGCTCTGCTTCAAGGGCGGCCAGCCGCGCCGATAGATCATGTTCGTTGCGCGTTACGCTCTCCCCGGTCGCTCGCCACTGCGCCAGCTCTTCCTGCGCCTCGGCCAACTGCGCCCGCAACTCCTCTATTTTCGTCTCGGCCAGATTGACGTAGCTATCTAGGTCGTTACCTGCACGGCGGTTCGTTAGGTACTCGGCGCGAGCCTTGTTTGCCGCCGTGAGTCGTTCGTTCTCTTCGCGCAGCGCCGCGTTCTCGGCGGCGAGGCAGAGCGGACACATGCCGTCCGCACAGGCTGTTTCTCTGTCACTCAAGTCATGTTCACACACGTTCGTCCTCCCGATTGGATGCGCTGTCCGCTGTTCCCTCTACGGCAGCGTGCAGCCGCCGGAGCGCGGCTTGCAGATACGCCTCCGTCACCATCTCGGCCACAAACCATAATCCGGCATCCGTTGCCTGTTCGTCGCAGACGCATCGGGCCTCGGCCAGCCGCGAGCGCAACGCTTTGTGATAGTCACACTCACCCAGCGGATCAGGTCCGCGGTCCTCCGCGGTCGAGAAGAAACACATGCAGGGGGCCGAACCGGGCGGGTAATCGAAATCACCCACGTCGCGGCCCACGCGTGCCTCGGCGAGCTTCCCAAACAGCGCGTCGCGCTCGTGGGTGAGGCGGGCGATCGCGGCGACATGCGTGCGATAGGTGATCCAATCGCCCTCGGCATCCGTGACGAGTCCGCCCGCGAGTCCGAGCTTGAATCGAATCGGGTCAGTCATGGCTCATCTGCTCCAGCCGCGCCCGCAGCGACTCAATCTCGGCGGCGAGGGCCGCTGCACGGCGGCAGTCCTGTAGCGCGTACATTCGCGGACAGGGGACGGGCGGGTTGTCGTCGGGATGGCAGGTGCAGGGTCTACGCTCAACGTCTGCGCTGGACGGCGCGACATAGATCGGTCGTTTCATTCGGCCTCCGGTAGCTCGCTGAGAAATTCAAGCTCCAACT
>JAYRRR010000045.1:0-20439 GCA_041910015.1 Steroidobacteraceae bacterium | reverse complement strand
GGGTGCCGACGGGGCGGAGGCCGCGCCGGCGCCACCGGTTGCACGTGACAGTGCGGTGCGGAATTCCACGGCGGCGGGCGGGGCGCTCGTGACCTTGCCCTCCAGGATCTGCGACGCCAGCACGTCGGAGATGCCGTAGGCCGTCTCGTTCGCCTTGTCGTCCACGGCGATCACCGAGCCGTCGAGCGCCACGCCGGCGAACAGGCCGGCATTGCGCGAGTACGAGAGCACCTGCGCTTTCAGCGTGGCGTCGGTGGCGGCGGCCGACGCACGGCCGAGCGGGCCGGCCGCGACGCTCGCGTCGGCCCCGAGCGTGACCTTGCCGCCGGCGATGCCTTCGACGCTCTGTCGCGACATCAGCACGAAGACGACGTCTGTGGCCTGCACGCCGAACTGGAACCCGATGTTGACCCCGCCCAGCGTCACGAAGACCGGGTTGGTCCAGGTGCCATCGGGATTACGTACGGCCATGACGCCCTTGCCACCGCGCCCGCCGACGCCCAGCGCCACCTTCACGAGCTGCGGCACCACGACGACGCCGTAGGCGCGTTCGAGCAGCCAGCTCGGGATGGCCTGCTCCGTCAGGTCGGAGAACGCCTCGAACACCTTGCGCGACTCATCGAGCCGCTGGTCGGTCTTGCCGTCGGCGAACGAGGTCGACGGCGCGACGAGCGCGACGGCGAGCGCGAGGCACGAAGCGAGGAGTCGTTTCATGAGCGTCTGCATCACCTGGGGTTACGGCCAAGCCGCAACTCTAACAGAATGACTGCGGCAGGCCGATCATCACGGGCCGCTCGCCCGGCCGAGTCGCGGGCCGATCAGTGTCGCCGTCTGGTAGGATTCGCGCAGGGTCCCGGTCCCGATCCACGCCGCGGTTCCAGCGCCATCTCCGTTTCATCCGAAGCTCCCGCGGTCATGCCACGCAAAGACATATCGTTCACCGCCAAGGACACGGCGTTGCGCGACGACGTGCACGCCCTGGGCGCGCTGGTCGGCGAGGTGCTCCGGGATCAGGGCGGCGACGAGCTCTTCGCGGAAGTTGAAGGGGATCGCCAGCTCGCGATCCGCCGTCGCGACGACGACGGCAGCGCCGGCATCGAGCTGAAGGTGCGCTCGGAAACCCGGGCGCCGGAGCAGGCCGAAGACCTGATCCGCGCCTTCACGACCTGGTTCCAGATGGTCAACATGGCGGAAAAGGTCCATCGCGTCCGCCGCCGTCGCGCCTATTTCAACGACAGCAGCAAGCCGCAGCCCGGTGGCCTGACGGACTGTTTCCAGCGGTTGCAGCAGCGCGGCCATACACTCGACCAGACCGTCGAGCTGCTCGGCCGGCTGAGCATCGAGCCGGTCTTCACGGCGCACCCGACCGAGTCGACACGTCGCACACTGCTGCGGCAGCAGCAGCGCATCGCCCGGCTGCTGCTCAGCCGTCTCGATCCGTCGCTGCCGCCCGCCGAGCGCCGCCTGACGCTGGATCGCCTGCGCACCGAGCTGAGCACGGGCTGGCAGACGGCGGACAACTCACGCGAGAAACTCACCGTCGCCGACGAGCGCGAGCACGTGCTCTTCTTTCTGGTCGAGGTGGTCTACGAGATCATCCCGGCGTTCTACGAGGCGATCGAGGATTCGCTCGCGGCGGTCTATGGCGAGGCGGCGCAGGACGTGTGGGTGCCAGAGATCCTGCATTTCGGCTCGTGGGTCGGCGGCGATATGGACGGGCTGCCGGACGTCCACGCCAAGACGATCCGCGAGAGCTGCGCGCGGCATCACGCGCTGATCGTCAACCGCTATTTCCTCGAGGCGCAGCGCCTCGCGGAGAAGCTGAGCCAGAGCGAGCGGCGCACTCCGGGCATCCCGCGCGCCGTCCACGACCGCATCGAGCACTACAAGTCCGTCGTGCCGGCGGCCCGCGCGAGCACGCCATCCGGTCACGACGAGATGCCGTACCGCGTGCTGCTGGGTCAGGTCGCCGAGCGCCTGCGCGCGACCTACGACCACCGCTCGGGGCAGTATGAGCGGGCGGAGCAACTGGTCGACGACCTGATGCTCATCCTGCGCGGTCTCGAGGCGAACCGCGGCCGCTGGGCGGGCATGAAGCTCGTGCGCCGGTTCCTGCGACGGGTGCGGACGTTCGGCTTTCACCTCGCGTCGCTCGACGTGCGGCAGAATGCGGGTATCCACCGCGAAATCGTCGGTCGCGCGCTCGGCGAGCCCGATTGGGCGAGCTGGACGCCTGACCGGCGGGCCGAACGGCTACGCGAGGCCCTGCAGCGCGACGAGTCGCCGCCGGAGACGATGGAAGCGGGCGCCAAGCGCGCCCTTTGGGTATTCGAGGCGATCAAGTACTGCCGTCACCGCTACGGTACGGCGGCCGTCGGCTCGTACGTCGTGAGCATGGCCCGCGATGTCGACGACGTGCTCTCGGTGCTGCTGCTGGCGCGGTGGGCAGGCTTCGCCGAGGCTTCCTCCGACAGCCTGCCGCTCGACGTCGCGCCGCTGTTCGAATCGGTCGATGCGCTGGATGCGGCGGGCGAGGTCCTGGGCAGGCTGCTGGACGACCCCTTCTACCGCACCCACCTCGAAGGCCGCGGCCGGCGCCAGGTCGTCATGATCGGCTATGCCGACAGCAACAAGGACGCGGGCGTCGCCGCGTCGCGCTGGCTGCTGCGCAAGGCACAGGCGGCGATGCTGGCCGCGTGCGCGGCGGCCGGCGCCGAACTGCAGGTGTTCCACGGCCGCGGCGGGAGCGTGAGCCGTGGCGGCAGCCGCACCGAGGCCGTCGTGAGCAGTCTGCCGGCGGCGGCGAGGAGCGGCCGGCTGCGCGTCACCGAGCAGGGCGAGACGATCAACGACCGCTACGGCTTGCAGCCGATCGCGCTCAGGACCTTCGAACAGGGGCTCAACACGCTCGCGCTGGCCTGCGGCGGCGAGCGCCGGGAGGAAGTCCTGGACGGCTGGAACGAGGCGATGGAATGCCTCGCGCGGGCGAGCCGCATCCGCTACCGGCAGTTCGTGCACGACGACCCGAAGTTTTTCGAGTTCTTCCAGGCGGTCACCCCGATCGACGTCATCGAGCGCATGCAGATCGGGTCGCGGCCGCTGGCGCGTCACGGCGGCAGCGGCGTCGAAGCCATCCGGGCGGTGCCGTGGACCTTTGCCTGGTCACAGAGCCGGCACATGTTGCCCGGCTGGTTCGGGGCGGGCACGGGTCTCGCGGCGATGATCGAGCAGTTCGGACAGCCGCTCGCCGATGAGATGGCCCACCGGTGGCCGTTCTTTGCGGGCCTGCTGGACGACGTCGAGATGCGTCTCGCCCGGGCGGACCTGGGCATCGCGCAACACTACGAGCGGCTCTACGCGGGTGACCGGGAACGCTATTCGACGGCCATCCGCCAGGAATTCGATCTGGCGCGGGACTGGGTGCTGCGGCTCAAGGGCTGCCATCGGCTGCTCGACTCGGAGCCGACGCTGCAGCGCTCGATCTGGCTGCGCAACCCGTACGTCGACCCGATCCACCTGATGCAGGTCGAGCTGCTGCGACGCTGGCGTGGACACGGCTCGCCACCCGACCGATCCTTGCCGGCCGACGACCCCGACCAGCACCTGTTCCGGGCGCTCGTCGCCTCCGTGAACGGTATTGCGCACGGCCTGCAGGGCACCGCCTGAACCTCACGGTGCGAGGCGCGACGGGCGCGTGTCGTCGCCTGGTCCAGTCACGGCTTGCTGCGTTTTCCCTTGTTGACGTCGCACGGTGCGAGGTTTAGCGTCGATCCGTTCGGCAGCGCGGCCATCGCGCGTTGCCGGTGCTGACGCAAACGCACCCAACCCAAGTCGAGGGAGACCCACCCATGGCAGCGAAGAAAAAGGCGCGGCGCAAGGCCGCGAAAGCGAAGAGCACGCAGAAGCGGCGCGTCGTCGCCCGGGCAAAGCGCGTCGTCGCGAAGAAGGCGCCGGCCCGTCGTGCCGCGAAGCGGCCAGCGAAGGTCGCCAAGGCCAAGAAGGCCGCGAAGCGGCGCGTCGCCGCCGTGCGCGCGGCGGCGAAGAAGGCTCCGGCACGCACGCGCGCGGCCGTGAAGCGCGCCGTGCGCAATCTGCCGCCGTCGGCGCAGAAGGCCGTCAAGAAGGCGGAGAAGGCGATCGTCGTCGCGAAGAAGAGGGCGACGAAGACGGCCGAACAGGCCGGTTCGATGGTCGCCGCCGCGCAGGCGTCGGCCGAGAAGCAGGCTGCAGCCGTGATCGATCAGGCGAAGGAACTCGCCGCGAAGGTCACCGATACCGTGCAGAGCGCCGTCGGCAACCTGCTGCCGGGCGAGCAGCGCTGAGTCCGCGGGTGCCTCCCGCCTTGAGCGGGAGGCACCGTCACCCCGGAGGCGACCCGGCTCGACGCGGAGGTGAAGACGACTCCCTGCCGCCGTTGAAGGCGGACGAGTTCGTCGTCTGTCTCAAAGCCGGTACGATCTTCGGGACGGCAGGGTCGCGAGATGTTCCGGATACGCCGGCCACGTCGCGCAGCCTTCGCCGGGCAGACCGGCGTATTCGGCATCCCACGGCATCACGACTTCGAGGGCATCGCCGGTCCGGACTGCCTTTGGCAGGATCGGCGGCACCGGACGCGCGGCCTCCGCCTCGAGCATGGCCGCGAGGCGCCCATGGCGCGCATGGCTGCGCCAGAGGTCCTGCAGCGTCGCGATCGTCGGCGGCACCATCTTCATTTCGCCGGTCCGCAGATGCGCCGTGATCTCCTGCTCGTCGAGCCAGGCGTGCTGAGTCACTTCGCCGCGGTCCACGCTCGCTTCCTGCGACGCCGGCACCTGCACCACGAAAAAACGCGTATCGAAGCGCTTCCGCTCGGCCGACGGCGTGATCCAGTGCGCCCAGTAGACGAGTCGGTCGAGTTCGAGCACCAGATCCTCGCGCTCCAGCAGTTCGAGGAACGCTGCCGCCGTCGTCGTCTGCGCCCGCGCGGTGGCGACGCGCGCAGTCCACGCGACGCTGCCTTGCGGGGTGGCGCCGCGCGGCCGGGCCAGCAGCACACCTGATTCCTCGAAGGTCTCCCGGCAGCCGGCCACGTACAGCCCGAGCGCGGTCGACGGCGGCAACGGCGTACCGTCGCGGTCGAGCATGCGGCCGCGGAGGTGCTCGAGGCCGGCGGGGTCGACGTGGTCCGGCCCCGCAGCGGCGTCGTCCGCTTCCATGCGCCCGCCCGGAAACACCCAGAGCCCGGCCATGAACGAGAGACCGGCGGAGCGCTTGGTGAGCAGGGCCTGCAGGCGGCCGTCGACCTCGCGCAGCAGGACGATGGTGGCCGCCGGAGGAGCCGCGCCCACGGAGTGCGTCATGGAACGATCGCGGCGTCGCGCGGCGGATGGGTGGGCACGACGCGGCGGCTGGCGGCTGTCATTCGGTGGACTCCTGGGTCGCAGGCCGGCATTGGCCGCCGGTTCGGCCTCGCATTCTCGCATGCGGCGCGCCGGACGGCGCTATCGCAGACGCGCCTCGAATGCGCGCGTCCGTCGCGGGCGCGCCTGCTCGAGACGCGGCATCGTTGCCGCACGATGCTGCGCGTCAAATGCGTCGGTCAATTCGGAGCCATGGTCGTGCAGCCGTGCCAGAACGTCGGGAAGCGGCTCGGGCGCGCGCTGTTCCAGCACGGCGTCGAGGGTCTTCCAGCCGAACGCCAGTGCGACGTCGTCGGCCTGGCAATACGCCTCGGGCTCGTGCGCGCTGGCGACGTCGAGGAAGTCCTCGCCGCGCTCCCGCACGAACCGCAGCAGCAGGCTTCCGACGGCGAACGTCGCCGAGACGGTCTGCCCGCGATCATCGCATTGCACTGCTTCCGCAACGGCGGATGAGTCGAATGTCTGGTGCAGCAGGCAGGCGGCGGTCGCGGCGATGTCTGCGGCTGCTTCAAGTCGAAACGTCCCATTTGGCGAGCCTCGAACGTGTGCTCTAACCAGCCGTTGGAGCGGACGCCTCCGCGCTTCGCGCTCCGGCGCCGCTCAACGGCACGTCAGGCAGCGAGTAGCGTCACTTGCCACGAGTCACGTGACGCGTTACACTTCACGAGTGATCAAGTCGTTCGCTGACCGTCGTACCCAGGAGCTTTACGCTTCTGGAAGAGCCAGGAGGGTGCCGTCCGAGGTGGCGAAACGGGCAGCTCGAAAACTCGAGTACGTCGATCTGGCTACGAGCATTGACGACCTTCGTGTTCCGCCCGGCAATCGGCTGCATGCACTCGCCGGAGACCGAAGGGGCCAGCATTCGATATCGGTAAATGATCAGTGGCGAATTTGCTTTCGATTCGTAGACGGGGACGCCAACGACGTCGAGTTCTGCGACTACCATTAGTCCGGAGGCTTTTATGAGTTACGCAAATACGGGCTTGAATCGCAGACCGACCCATCCGGGCGAAATGCTTCGGGAAGATTTCATCCCTGACTACGAGCTCACCGTGTCGCGTCTTGCTGAGGCAATTGGTGTCTCGCGCCAGTCGGTCAACGAGTTGCTTCGGGAGCGGCGAGCTGTCAGTCCCGACATGGCGCTACGTCTGGCGCGGCTTTTCGGGAACTCCCCGGAGTTCTGGTTGAATGCGCAGCGAGCCGTGGACCTGTGGGACACCGCGGAAGCAATCAAGAAAGATGTGTCGCGAATTAAGCCACTCAATGCGGCCTGACCCCGCGCTGTACACGGATGCGCCTGACCGTCACGGCCTTTGCATCGGTCGCAGAGGCCGCGCCGGTAAGCGCAATCGTTAGACCTGTAGCAAGTCAATGAGGCGACCCAATATGCAGACGTATCTCGAACCAACACAGGAGTCCGGTCGCGCCTTCTTCATGCGAGGGATAACGAGCAGCGTGGTCATGTTGAATTTACTTCGCTACCGCGCAATCGCTGACTATTCGGCGACACCACGGCTCGCACCCTCCATGCCGATCACGGGCGAGGCGGCCTATCGTCTCTATATGGAACACACTATGCCGCACCTAAAGAAGTCAGGCGGCAAGCTGTTGCTTTTTGGGCGAGGTGGTTCATTTCTTGTTGGCCCCGACAACGAGCGCTGGGATGCCGCAATGCTAGTACAGCAATCCAGTCCAGCGGCATTCATGGCATTCGCATCCGATGCTGAATACCTTGCAGGTATCGGTCACCGCACGGCCGCCCTGGAAGACTCGCGCTTACTGCCTCTCCTGGAAAGTGGCTGGTGAAAAACAGGTCTGACAGTAGGTTCCAACCGACGTTCAGGCCTCCGCTGCGCTACGGCGTGGCCGCGGCTGAACCTGAGCGTCAGGCCGCATGGGTCAGGTCTTTGAGCCGCAACTTGCAGGAGGCATGCTGTGTCCGAATCCCCGTCAGACTCAGATCGAAGGGCATTCCTGCGCGTAGTCGGTGAGCTCGAGTCGGCTTGGAATGCAGGCGACGGCGAAGCGTATGGAGCATTGTTCGCGCCGCACAGCAAGTTGCGTGCAGCGGTGACTCCGGCGCATCGCGGTGTGGGTGGGGAGCAAGGCAGTTCCAGTCGATCCCGGCAAGCCCGTCACCCCGCGCCACGTGGCCATGACGTGGGCGCAGCGCCTGAAGCGCGTGTTCGGCATCCAGATCGACACCTGCGTCCGCTGCGGCGGGACGCTCAAGGTGATCGCGAGCATCGAAGAGCCGCAGGTGATTGCGAGGATTCTGGCGCATCTGCAGAAGACGGCCTCGGATCCGCAGCAAGCCGAGCTGCCGCTCGGCGCGCGGGCGCCGCCGACCCAGGCGCGACTGATGTGACACCTGGAGAGGAGATTGCTCAGCACCTGCGGCGACCCAGCGGCGGGCTTGGGCCGACTTGCGCCAGAACGGGCTGCACAGCAGCGGGTGCGGAGATTCAGGCGGGGTGGTGGTGTCGGGCAGATCGGGAGCCGGGAGTCTGGAGCTTGCGAACAGCGCCGGAAGGCCCGGAAGGGGGCAATTCAGGCGGCCCTCCTCGGCAAACAGCGCCAGGGCAGGGCGTTTGAAAGTCCTGTCCGCGGCACGAAGAACGACTGCCGCTACGTCACCGTCCTGCTCGAGGACATCGCGCTCTTCGACGCGAACGGCAAATTCGACGGCAAGGACATGAAGCTCCTCAAGGGAAAGTCGATCGCAGTGCTGGAGTGAAGGCGCGACCCGGCGGTAGTCGTACGCGTCGGGCCATTTGAATGAACCGTCCGACATTCATATCGCGGCGGCCGATAGTCAGCGGCTCCAGGCGCAGACCGCGAAGATCGCGATCCAGGCGACCGTCACCAGGATCGGCAAGGCCAGGCCCGGCGCTCGCCGGGTCTCGGCGGGCGGTGCCTCGTCGCCTCCCGTGCGGTCGCGGACCCGGTCGTACTCCAGGGAAGGCACGGTCGGATCCGAACCCATCGCGCGCAGGACGGCGATGCAGCGGATCATTCCAGTGTTCATCGGCACGCCTCCGGTCGCCCGGTGTCACTGAATGGAACGGAATCGGCAGCGAAGCGCGACGCGGGCGCCCTGCGACCCCCATTGGGATTGCGCCACAAGGGCCGGAAAATCGCCTCGATCAGTGGATCCTGCTCGAAGCCAGCCGGTAGCGGCGGCGTGACCCAGTTGGGCTCGTGAGTCAGCATGCGCTCGAAACTCGCGCGTATCGGGTCTTCGGCGAGCGCCAACGTGGCTGGCAGCGATGACCGCATGCCCTCGGGCGCGGATTCCCCTCGTGCGGTCGCCGGGCGCTCGTCGGCATGACCCGCAGGACTGGCAACGGCAAGCGCCGTCACGGCGATGGCGATCAGATACAGGCGGTTCATCTTCGTTTCTCCCGTTTTCAGGTCTCACCGTATAAAACGGATTCCCGCGGAAGAACCCGACACGGGCCCCATTCCCTGCCGTCGCCGGCTGGGGCACACTGCCAGCCGGCACGGCCGGTCGGCCGGCAGGTGGCCCCGGTGGCGTCCGAAGACCTGTTCACGACCCTGTATGCCCAGCTGCGGCAGATCGCCCAGAGCGCGCTCCGCCGCGCGGGACCGCAGCTCACGGTGAGCCCCACCACCCTCCTCCACGAGGCCTACCTCAAGATCTCGGCGCGGGACGCGGCGCAGTTCCCTGACCAGCTCCGCTTCATGGCCTACGCCTCGCGCGCGATGCGCAGGCTCGTCATCGACTTCGTGCGCGAGCGCCGCGCGCTGAAGCGCGGCGCGGCTTTCGAGATCACCGCGATGCCGACGGACTCCGGGGAACCCGTCGTCGACGGCGACGAGCTGCAGCGCATCAGCGACGGGCTCGACGAGCTCGCAGGCCTCGACGCATCGCTCGCCGAACTCGTGGACCTCAAGTTCTTCTGCGGCTTCTCGTTCGCCGAGATCGCCGCGCTCCGCGGGATTTCCGAGCGCACCGTGCAGCGCGACTGGAACAAGGCGCGCCTCTTCCTGCACGACGCGCTGCTCGACTCATGAAGGGACGCTTCGACAAGACGCGCTGGGCGGCGCTTTCGCCGTTGCTCGACGAGATCCTCGCGCTCGAGGGTCCCGCCCGCGCCGCGCGGCTCGCGGCGCTCGCCCGCGAGCAGCCCGATCTCGCCGCCGACCTCGCCGGCCTCCTCGACCAGCATGCCGCCGCCGAGCGCGAGGGATTCCTGGAGGGCGGCCTCGTGCGGCCGGCCGCGCCGTCGCTCGAGGGCCAGGTCATCGGCAGCTACACGCTCGACCGCCTCCTCGGCGAGGGCGGGATGGGCGCGGTGTGGCTCGCGCACCGAAGCGACGGCCTCTACGAGGCGCGCGTTGCGATCAAGCTCCTGAACCCGGCGCTGCTCGGCCCGGGCGGCATCGAGCGATTCCGTCGCGAGGGCCGCGCGCTCGGGCGGCTCACGCACCCGAACATCGCGCGCCTCATCGACGCCGGTGTCACGGCCACGGGGCAGCCCTACCTCGTGCTCGAATACGTCGAGGGGGAGACGATCGCCGCGTGGTGCGAGAAGCGCGCACTCGACGTGCCGGCGCGCGTGCGGCTCTTCCTGTCGGTGCTCGCGGCCGTGACGCACGCGCACGCGAAGCTGATCCTGCACCGCGACCTCAAGCCCTCGAACATCCTCGTCGCGACCGACGGCCAGGTGAAGCTCGTCGACTTCGGCATCGCGAAGCTCCTCGACGACGGCACGACCGCCGCGGCGCCGGCCGGCCTCACGCAGATGGCGGGGCACGCATTCACGCCGGACTATGCCGCGCCGGAGCAGGTGCAGGCCGGCGAGGTAAGCGTTGCGACGGACGTTTACGCGCTCGGCGTGCTGCTCTACGTGCTCCTGACCGGCCGCCACCCGACGGCGAGCGGACAGATGACGCCGCTCGAGCGGCTGCGCTCGACCGTCGAGTCGGAGCCGGCGCGGCCGAGCGCGGCCGCGCGGGCGCTGCGCGGCGACCTCGATAACATCCTGCTCAAGGCGCTCAGGAAATCGCCGGGCGAGCGCTACGAGTCCGTCGAGGCGTTCGCGGAGGATCTCCGCCGCCATCTCGCGCACGAGCCCGTCAGCGCCCGCGCCGACTCATTAATGTACCGCGCGTCGAAGTTCGTGGCGCGGAACCGCCTCGCCGTCGGCGCGGCGACAATCGTGCTCGCGACCATCGTTGCCGCGTCGGTCTTCGCCGTGCGACAGGCGATCGAGGCGACGGCGCAGCGCGACCGCGCGCTCGCCCTCGCCCAGCGCAACGACGCCGTCATCGGTTTCTTCACCGATACGCTGACGGAGGTTGCGCCGACGGACGTGCCTGTGCTCGTTCCCGACCTCCTGGAGCGGAGCAAAGAAGTCCTGCTCGGCGAAGAGGACATTCCCGAGCACCGGGCCGCGATCCTCAGCGTTCTCGGCGGCTACTACCTGAGCTCGGGCCGGCCGGAGCAGGCCGACGAGCTCCTGAAGCGCTCGCGCGAGCTGACGGAGAAGACCACGGACCTCGACCTGCGCGCCAAGATTCTCTGCGAGAGCGGCTACGCCGCCTCGCTCGCCGGTCGGCTCGACGACGCCAGGAAGATGATCGACGAGGGCCTCGCGTTGAGCGGCAACAGCCCCTCCGCCGCAGTCCGCTGCCTGCGCAACCGCAGCTTCATCTCCCAGAACACCAACGACCCGAAAGGCGCGCTCGAATACGCGACCGCGGCGCAGGCCCGGCTCAAGGACTACCCGGTGCCGAACCCGGTCATGGAGGCGCAGATACTCGCCGACATCGCGGCCGCGCACTACCTCGCGGGCCGGAATGGCGACGCGGAACGGAACTATGCGAAGGCGATGGACATCCTGAAGGCGCAAGGCCGCGCCGACAGCCCGGGCGCATTCTTCCTGCGCAACAACTGGGGACTCGCGAGCAACTCCGCCGGGGATCCCCGGCGCGCGCTCGAACAGTACGACGAGGCCATCCGCATCGCGTCTACGCGCTCGATCGGCGGCGAGGCGCCGCCCTACCTGCTGCTCAACCGCGCCTCCGCGCTGTCCGCGCTCGCGCGCTACGACGAAGCGCTTCCCGCGTATCAGCTTGCGCTCGACGCGGCGGTGAAGTCCGGCAATGCGACGGTGCGCATCGGGAGCTTCGCATACCGCGCGAACACCTACGCCGTGATGGGCGACGTCGCGCGGGCCGAGCGCGAGCTAGCCGCGATCGCGCCGGAGATCGGGAAGGCCGTGCCTGCGGACAGCGTGCCGGCGATGGCGTACTACATGGCGGAGGCGCGCGTCGCGGGCGCGCGCGGCCGGCTGCCGGAGGCGATCGCGGGCTTCACGAAGATCGTCGAGTTCTTCGACGGGCGCAAGATGACCGTCGCTCCGCTCGCGCGCGTGCTGATCGCGCGCGGCGAGGCCGAACTCGCGGCCGGCGACGTGCTCGCCGCGAGAAAGGACGCCGAGCGCGCGCTCGAGGTATCCCGCGGCCTCCAGGGCGACAAGCCGAGCTCCAGCCTCACCGGGCAGTCACTGCTGCTGTTTTCGCGCGTGGACGATCGCCGCGGCGACGGTGCGGCCGCGCGCACCGCGGCCAAGGACGCCGCGACGCAGCTCGTCGAGACGCTGGGCGCGGAGCACCCGGACAGCGTGCGGGCGCGGACGGCGGCCGTACAGCCTGCAAGCTGAGCCGCCCCCTGGATCGACGAACCATCACGTCGGTCACACCCTGTGCACGGCTTGATTCGAGACTGGTGGTGTTTGTCTGGACGCCACGTGGCTTGGCCCGCCGAGTTATTGGTTTGAGGCGCTGCCATGAGCGCGAAGCGAAGAAAGCCCGTCCGTACCTTGCTGAACCAGGATGACCCTCCGGAGATCACGGAGGCATGGTTGCAGGAGGCTGATTTGATGAAGGGCGACAAAGTCGTCCGTCGCGGTCGACCCAAGCTTGAGAATCCGAAGCAGCTCCTGTCTCTGCGTGTTCAGCCAGAGGTGATTGCGGCCTGGAAGGCCAGTGGCTCTGGTTGGCAGACACGCATGGCGGAATTGCTGAAGAAGTATTCACCAAAGGCCCGTAGGCATGCCGGCTAACCAATCGCTGGAGCGGGCGCGCGAACGATAAAGTGCAAATGCCTCAACGGGTCGGTGAGCGCGCCGCTCAGCTCAATAGTTAGGCGGCGATGGATAGCAATGTCTTAATCGTTATCGGAGTAGGGGCAGCGCTGCTGCTTGTTCGCTTCTTTCTCAAGGCGCCCGAAGGAGACGACGTTTCGGTGTACTCGCTGCAAGTCAGTCTCCCCACATACCAGCCGCACCATAAACGCCTGGCGTGACTGGAGTTGGGCGGTCATCAGTTGCGAAGCAAAGCCATATCCCTCCGTTCCGAATTGATTTCCGCCAGCGTGCTATCGATCTCAGCTCGATCAGCCATCAAGCTGCCAAGCGTTTGACCCTCGGACGCCCGTGCTGCCGCACCTGCCATAGATCGTACTGAGCCTGAAGGTTGATCCAGATGTCCGGCTCAGTGCCGAAGACACCTGCCAGACGCGCCGCCATGTCCGGCGACACGGGTACCCGACCGTTCACGATTGCAGATACGTGCTTGCGACTCACTCCAAGGGCATCGGCCGTCTGCGTGATCGTTACGCCGAGCGGTCCCATGTACATTTCCTTGAGGATCTCCCCGGGGTGGGCGGGGTTGTGCATCCGGCCCGAGCTCTCAATGGTAGTCTTCATAATTGACCTCGTACGCGTGCCCGCCATCGAAACGGAACGTCACGCGGTAATTCTCATCGACCCAGACGGAATAGCGATTGCCATGCAATGGACGGAACCGCATTCCGGGCATCGCCATCTGCGCCGCCTGGGTGGCGGCATTGAGGGCGGTGAGGATCAGATTCAGGCGCTTTGTGTGCTTCGGCTGTACTTTGCGGGCATCCCCTGCCTCGAACAGCGCCGCGAGTCCCTTATGCCGGAAACTCTTGATCATCTGGCGTAGCGTAACCTAATAGGTGACAGCATGCAACCGTTTGGGTTACGGGAAGTTCCGCGGTAGGGCGGGCTCGGCGATTGGACAGGTTCCGGAAGCGTCAGCCGAGGAGGTCCGGAATCGGAACGCGTCCTCGAGGTTCTGCACGATCCTGTTCCGGCACGCATCGTCGACTTCGTCGGCCTCATGGGGTGGCAGCCACCGGATGATGGAATCCACATAGGCGATCAAGCCATTGGGCCCCTGCAGAACCTCCGAATCGATCTTCATCTTCCGTACGTCTTCCGTATGAAGCAGGCTCGTGCGACCCAGCACTTCGACGGAAAAGCCTGCATCGCTCTGGATCAGGTTAGGACGCGGAATTTGGAACACCCTGGCCATCGAATTCAGATTGCGCTGCAATCCGTCGGCTCGAACCGGAACACTCCGATCACGAACACGTGGTCCGGGTCCTCTGACTGATTCCACGCGTCGATCGGGTCATGCAGCAATGCAACATTCACGGGCAGTGGCGAGGTTGCGGGTGCAAACTCGCCGCCTTCGTGCCGCGGGTTCAGACGGGCGGCGGCATACGTGTGGCCGCGATACGCAATCGGTGTTTCGAAGCGAACGAGGCATTCGCGTCGCGTGCCCGCGAGGATGGTGACCGGTATCTTGCCGAGTTGCGGGAAATCCCAAGGATCCGAGATCTCGATTAGGCCTTGCATGGTCAGTACTCATCCACCTTGATGACGCGTGCGGGCACATCGCCCGTCCCGATGCGTTCGGTGCCTCCACCCGGCAAGACTTCACCGTTCGGCAGGCGATACGGTGCGACCTTATTCGACGGAGAGAAGACACCTGTCGGGACTTCTATGGTAGCGCGAATTTCTGGTGTCGTAGGCAATGCCAGCCTGTTTTGCGCACGAGTCGCCGTCGAATTGACGGCGTCGCTCACATAGTGTGAGCCGCTCCGACCTCCGCGCAGCAGTCCCGTTTCCAGTGTGGCTTTCAGTTCTGCCCGTGACATCGCCCTCTGCACGACCTCCATGGCTTCGTTGCCGTTCTTTGTGACCACCTTCGCAAGACGCTTCATGTTCTTGGCCGTGTCAGCGGCGCCCTTGCATGGCTTCGCGACGGTGCAGATCGTCGTGCCGGCCAGGATGGCGGCCTCCAGATACTCGCCCCGCTTGGCTGCCTCGATGGCGTCGCGGCCGTCGTTGTAGGGCTGGAGGATGAGCACATCCGCCGCATTCACGCCGAGATCGACGAACAGGCGCAGCAGGTTTTCGACTGCATGAGGGTCGTCGACGGGTTCGTTCGCCCACGTGGACGTGCCGGGACCGGGACCGGCGTTGGCCGGTGGAGCGCTCGCGTAGAGCACCGTGCCGCCGCACACCGCGGAGAACGTCCCCGCGCCGCACATGCTCGTGCCGCTCTGCGCCGACGGGCCTGGAATGGCCGTCGCGGGCGGACGCAGGACGTGGTCATGGCCCAGCCCCAGGTAATTGAAGGCGGTCCGCATCACCGAGACGGCGACCGCGGTGCAGACGCCGCCGCACACGGCGTCGTAGCCGGAGGGGTCGACGTCGCGCAGCGGGCGGTTGCCCACGTAGGCATACGGGTTGACCGACTGCGAATCGGCGAGGTCGCCGACGATCGGGTCCACGGAGAGGAAGCGCCCGAGGCCGGGGTCGTAGACGCGCCCGCCCATGTGCACGAGCCCGAGGTTGTCGAGCATTTCGTGGCCGGTGTAGCCCTGGCGTGTCGAGTTCGCGATGCCGGCCCAGTCGGGCGCCGTGGCGCTGGACCAGTTGCTGCCGCGCCGGGCGCCGAACGCTCCATAGCTTTCGCTGACCACCGTGCCACCTGCTTCGTCCAGGACGGTGTCCGTGCTGCCGGCGTGATCGGCCAGCAGGTAGCGTGTCGACGTGCTGCCGTCGGAGTTACGCGAGACGACGATCGTCGCAGCGCCGGGCGTCGGCACGTAATGTCGCCAGTACTTCAGCCCGGTGGAGGTCGTGGCCTCCTTCTCGAGCAGCCCGCCGATGTAGTGCGTCGTCTCCGTGCCGTTGGCGTAGGTTGCAACCTGACGCCACCGCTGGCGGTCGGGCCCGTAGTTGAACCTGCTCTGCTGCCCGGCCTTGCGTACGAGCGTGGGCAGGTTGAACGACGCCCATGTCTGCGACTGGCCGTTGCGCGTGGCGACGTTGCCGTTGGCGTCGTAGGCGAGCTTCTCGCTGCCGGCGGCTGTCACGGCGTGCGGCTTGGCCGCGTTGCCATAGGTGTACGCGCCGACGTCGGACTTCTGACGGATGTTGCCGGCGGCATCGTAGGTGACCGACAGGTTCGTCACGCCATTCAGGCTCGAGCCGGTGATACGGTCGAGCGCATCGTAGGCGAACGTCTCGGTCAGGCCGCGATTGCCGTCGCGACGCTGCGTGAGATTGCCGGCGGTGTCCCACTGATACGCGAGATCCTGACGATCCGCGAGGCGACCGCCGGCACCGGCCTGTCGCGCAGCTACGCGCCCCGTGGGCCGGTCGAACACTGTAGTCGCCGTGGCCACGCCGCCGCCCAGCGACTCCAGTGTCGGGACGCCATCGTCGCTGATGGCGCCGAGCGTCCACAGCGGGCGCGGTTGCGCGCCGGTGACGTCCTCGATGCGCGCGAGGGCGCCATGACTGTAGCCGAACCGGATGGCCATGCGTGTGCCGGTCTGGCCGCTCGGCACCGGGCTCGCCGGATACGTCAGCGTGTCGAGTTTGCCGAGGGTGTTGTACGTGAAATCGTAGCGATAGGACTGGTCGGAGGTGATGGTGCGTCCGCTGACCCGGCCGGCGACGTCGTATTCCAGCGCTTCGCTGTATCCCAATCCCGACCTGGACTGCAGGCGCCCGATGTTGTGCTGCGCGGCGCTCGTGCCCCACACCCACGTGCTCTTGCCCTCGGGATCGGTTCGCGAGACGAGCCGGCCGAGCGTGTCATAGGCCGCCGAGAATGATTTCCCCCTGGCGTCCGTCCACACTGCCCGCTCGTTCAGCGAGTTGCCGGTGAAGTTCCATGTGCCGGCATCGGCGTCGACCCAGCGTGTGCGGAAACCGCGGGCGTTGTAGGTGGCCGATGACGTCGCTCCGATCGCATCCTGGACGCGGACCAGGTTCCCCCAGCCGTCGTAGTCGTAGCGGGTCGAGCCGCCGGGCGACGGGTCGTCCACGCGCCGCAGCTTGCCCGCGACGTCGTGAACGAGTGCACGCTGGCGGCCGAGCGCGTCCGTGACGGTCGTCCTGCGTCCCGCGTAGGACAGGGCATGGCCGCCGACCACGTTGCCGGCGACGTCGAGGTCTTGTCGCGAGGTGAGTCGGCCGAGCGCGTCGAAGCTGCGCCGCGTGGCGCCGTTGGACACCGTGGAGTAGGGGCGATAGATGTGGACCGGGCGGCCGAGCGAGTCGTATCGATAGTCGACGATGGTCCACGTGCCGAAGGCGAGGTGGTATTCGTCGTCGCGCAACCGTTCATGACCGTCGTAGAAGCGATAGCGCGACCGGATGACGGTGCCATCGCCGGCAAGCCGGCTTTCGTAGACGAGGAAGCGGAGGTCGGCGACGCCCCAGCAGGGACCGGCACTGCAGGATTCGAAGCTCCAGGCCGTACCCGTCCCGTCGGGCAGCGTTTCCTGGATGCGGCGGCCGAAGTCGTCGTACGACCAGAGCGTGGACAGGCCGTTCGCGTCAGTCGTCCGCGTGGGCACGCCGAAGTCATAGCGCCACGCGTAGGTCGTGGCCTGGCCGAGCGCGTTCGTCACAGTCTCCGGCAGTTGACAGCGGCTGCCGTGGTGAAAGCGCGCCGTGCGCGCGGGCATGGCGCTGCCGCTCGGCTTCGAGCCGACGACGGCGAGGGAGTCGAGGTTGCCGCAGGCATCGTAGCCGTAGGTCGCGGTCACCTTGAGTGCTGGCGTGCCGGGCTCGAGCACGCGCTGCGTCAGGCGACAGGCCTGGCTGTCGACGGTGTAGGAGGCCGTACGGGTCACGGCGGTCTGCTCCGGCGCGCTGCGCGTGACGCTCGACGAAGTCGGCAGGCCCAGGCACCAGTTGGCCGAGCTGTCGTTCGACCAGGCGTACGTGGCGGTGCTCTGCCAGCTCGAATCGAGGAAGGGCGATTGCGGGTCCCTGTCCGTGACGGACGTCTGCACCTGGGTCGGATTGCCGAAGCCATCGCCGTAGACGTAGGAGGTGTTCGTCTCGCTCGTCGGCGTTCCGTTCAGTGTGCCGCCGAACTCGAACCGCCGTTCGAGTGCGGACGCGACGAAGCGGAACCAGCGCTGCTCGAAGCCGCTGCCGCCGGCCACGCGGCTCGACGGCTGCGCCTGCCAGTGCAGGATCGGCGTGGTGCCATCGCCCTGATAGACCGTGCGCTGCACGTGCATGCCGGTGTATGGGAACGTGCGCTCGACGTAATCGTAGGTGACGAAGCCCGTGCGGCTGTCGCGGATGCGCTGTGAGCGGAAGCCTTCGAAGCCGCGCCCCTGCAGGTGAACGCGTGCGCCCGCATACCGGAGCTCGTTGCGATAACTGCCACCGGTGCCGTCGGCGGCGTCGAACTGGCTGACGACGTACAGCGGACCCGGGAAGTCAGCCTCCGGAAACACCGCGTCGGCCTGCAGATCGTGATGGCTGCGCGCGATCGACGCATACGCAGGGCTCTGGGTCATGCCGAACCCGTCCGTGAAGCGTGTCGCGAGGTCGGGCGGCACCGCGGCCGCCGCGTGGAGGCGAAACCGCAGCTTCTGGCCGTTCTTGCCGTCGCGGTAGCCCAGATCCGCAAGCCCGTCACCGTCCGGATCGTGGGTGAACCAGAGCGTCGTCTTCGCCGCGTCGATGCCGGTGGCCACGGCGGGGCCCGCGCCCGCGCCTGTCGAGGGCACGACCATCCAGTCCTCGGTCGAGGCGTCGACGTACAGCAGGTCCGTGCGACCGTCCCCGTTCCAGTCGGCCGGCAGGACGGTGTAGAGCTCGGCCCCTGTGGCGGGCCCCGTCGCCGCGCCGACTTCGGCGAATGCGCCGGCGCAATTGGAAATGTACACGCTGCGGAGCTGGATGATGTCGGAGCAACCGTCGGCATTCCAGTCGCCGAGCGCGACCATCGACGTCTGCAGGATCTGCCGCTCGACACCGGGCGTGAAAGCCGTGCCGAAGCCGTTCGACAGCAGCGGCGTCGCGAAGAACCTCGGGTTGCGCTCGGACTCGGTGAACGACAGTGCCAGGACGTCTGCCCGACCGTCGCCATTGAAATCGGCGACGCGCACGTTGTCCCACGGCATCGACTTGCGCAGTGCGGGAACGGACCAGATGAACTGCGTCGTCGACGCGAACTGCGCCGCCACGGCGCCGCCGGAAGGCACCGTGACGTTGCGTCGTGCGACGATCGTCGGCGTCAGGCCGCCGCTCTGCGCCACGAGGTCGTCGAGGCCGTCGCCGTCCAGGTCGGCCGCGCCGTATTCGCCGGATGGCACGAGGCCGGTATTGGTCACCGTGAAGCCCTGGCGGCCGTAGCCCGCGACGTACCAGTAGCCGTTCTGCTGCACCAGGAACTGCATGCGTCCATTGCCCGAGAATTGCCCGGGGATGATCCGGCTGGTGTTGGTGACGAGACCCGTGTCGATCGGCGTGCCGTAGCCGGAGCCGTTCGCCAGCAGGATCCGCCACGCCAACGTGCCACCGCTCGCGTCGACCGGGTAGAGCAGGTCTGTCCGTCCATCGCCGTTCAGATCGAGCGGCAGCGGCGCGCGGGTCGCCGAGGCGGACACGCCCGCTTCGGCCATGTCCTGCCAGCCACTCGCGCCGTCCTGATAACCGATCGTGGTCGGGCGCAGGCAGCTCGACGCCGAACATTCCTGGACAGTGGCGAGACGCAGCCGGCCCGTCGTGGGCGCGGTGGCGTAGGCGAGCTGGTAGCGCTTGATGGGCGTGCTGCTGCCCGTGGCCGCGACCGTGATCGCGTCGAGCTGGTTTGGCTCGCGGATGACGCTGCCGGCGAGATAGCCGATGGGGACGTCGCCCGCGGGGCGCGCGGAATACTCGAAGCTGACCGTGTAGTATGGCGTGCCGCCGGTTGCCGGCGTCGGATACGCGATCGTCGCGATGCGCTGGCTGCCGTTGCCATAGGCCCCGGCCGCGCCATCGTTCTGGTAGGTGAGGGCGATGCTGTTGCCGTTGCTGACCGAGGCGCGGTCGCGGATGCGCGAGACGGCCCAGGTCCGTACGGTCGCGGTGTTGCCGAGGTAGACCCGCGAGTCGGCCGTGCCGCCGTATTCGTAGACGAGACCGTTGCGCGTGGTGACCGTGAACGACAGCGGACCGTAGCCGGCCGCGCCGCTCGCGACGATGCGGGCATAGGTTTCCGTTTCCGTGGCATAGACCGAGCCGGCCGCGCCGTAAGTGCCGCTGGCCAGCTTGAGCTGCATGCCGTCGAGGCAGAACCGGTCGGCCGGCATTCCGGTCACGCCGTCCGCCGCACCGTCCTGCGCGACGGTGCGATTGCAGCGCGAGATCGACGAAAGCCCGGTGAGTGACCAGCCCATGCCGAGCGTGCCATTGCCGCCGCGGCTGTTGTAGACGAGAGCGAGGTCGAGATCGACGTCGCCGATGCCGGGCGGTGTCCACAAGGGGATGCGGTAGGTGGCGGCGCCCGAGTGCGTGACACCGAATTCTCCCGGCGTGCGCCCGGCCGCGACCGTGACTGCGGCGCCGGTGAGCGCGTCGAGCGTGTATGGCGCGTCTCGCCCGTCGGCCGTTCCCAGTGCGGCGTCAGCCGATGCCTCTGCGGCGATCGGCCCGGCGCCGGACCAGAACGTGAACGCCGCGGTCAGCAGCGTGACGAAGCAGGTACGGCCGCGTGCGACAGCGGCGTGCATCCGTGCAAGCGTGAGCATGGTCGAGTCCCTCGGTTCCTGGCGCACGCTGTCGCGCGGCCGTGGCGGAACCTTGGCGCAAAGGGATCGACGACTGAATGCGGATATCGGCTCGAGATGCCCAGTTTCGGTCAGGTGCCGGTGTTGGGGGGGGGGGGG